>DATMGE010000057.1:0-1549 GCA_035555795.1 Rhizobiaceae bacterium
ACGTGGCGCTTTACTCGATGTACGGCCTCACAGAGTGCAAGCGCTGCACCTGGCTACCGCCTTCCGAGCTCAAGAAGCGCATCACGTCTGTCGGCATCGCCATTCCCGGCACCGAAGCCTATGTCGTGGATGATAACGGCAACCGTGTTGGCCCCGATGTTATCGGCGAGCTTGTGATCCGCGGCGCGCACGTGATGAAGGGCTACTGGGAGAACGAGGAAGCGACGGCGCGGGCGCTGCGCCCCGGCCCGCATCCGTGGGAGAAGGTGCTTCACACGGGCGATCTGTTCCGCGCCGATGCGGAGGGCTTCCTCTACTTCGTCGGACGCAAGGACGACATCATCAAGTCGCGGGGCGAAAAGGTTGCGCCGAAGGAAGTCGAAAACGTCATCTATGCGCTGCCCGGTGTGGCGGAGGTCGTGGCGATTGGCGTCCCCGATCCGATCCTCGGCCATGCCATCAAGGCGGTCGTCGCCTTGGCGCAGGGCGCCGAGGTGAGCGAGACGGATATCGTGCGCCACTGCGCGCGCTTCCTTGAAGACTATATGGTTCCGAAGTTTGTGGAGTTTCGTCCATCACTGCCGAAGACGGACTCGGGAAAGATCAGCCGGCGGCTCGTCAGCGAAGGCGAGGCGGGGAGGGGACAACATGCATCGCACTGACAATATCACCCACATCAAGCGGCCGCTTTCGCCGGAAACGCTGCGGCTCGACGCGGCAACGACGGTGCGTTTCATCACGCAGGGCATCTCGAGCCAAGTGCTGCGTCGCCTGCGCCGCCGCGGTGCGGTGATCGGACTGTCGGGCGGCATTGACTCCAGCGTGACGGCCGCGCTGTGCGCTGCGGCGCTCGGACCGGCAAACGTGATGGCAGTGCTGATGCCTGAGAAGGATTCTGATCCGGAAAGCCTACGCCTCGGGCGGCTTGTCGCCGAGACCTACGGCATTGGGCACGTGGTGGAAGACATCGCGCCGACACTCGCCGCTGCCGGCTGCTATCTCCGGCGCGACGGCGCCATCCGCGAACTCTTCCCTGACTACGGTTCCGACTGGAGTTGCAAGGTCGTGCTGTCGAACGTGCTGCATGGCAATCGCTACAGCCTCACACGGCTCGTCGTGGAAACGCCGACCGGCGAACGCCGTGAGGCACGCATGCCCATTGGCGTTTATCAGGCTGTTGTCGCGGCGACGAATATGAAGCAGCGCATTCGCAAGCAGCTCGAATACTACCATGCCGACCGCCTCAACTATGCGGTTGCGGGCACGCCGAACCGGCTGGAGTACGATCAGGGTTTCTTCGTCAAGAACGGTGACGGTGCGGCCGACTTCAAGCCGATCGCGCATCTATACAAGTCGCAGGTCTATCAGCTCGCCGAAGAGCTGGGGGTGCCGGTGGAGATCCGCAGTCGGCCGCCGACCACCGATACGTGGTCGATGGCGCAGACGCAGGAGGAGTTCTATTTCGCGCTCCCCTACGAGCAGATGGATCTCTGCCTCTACGGCCTGGAGAACGGCATTGCCGCGGCCGAGGTCGCAGACGCAGCGGGCC
>DATMGE010000058.1:0-1678 GCA_035555795.1 Rhizobiaceae bacterium
GAGAGGACGCCGACCTGCACCGGTCGCTTCATGTCCATCACCGGCCCGCCCTCAAAGGGGTGGGTGAAGACGAGGTCGAGCGCCACGTTCCCGCCCTCGGGCAGCACGTCGGCCGAGGGGATGATTTCCTGGAAATGGGCAAACGCCGGCGCGGTCCCGATGATCAGACAGGCGGCGCTCCGGGCGAGTGTCGCAATGAGGCTTTTCACGGCAGATCCTGAGTATGAATTTTGAACAAGAAGATCATACGCATGCGATTTTGCGCGCGACAAGCCCTGATGACACGGATTTGTTGTGGAGCCGGTTCGGCCATCGTGGCGGGTCGATGCGCGGCGAATTGACCGCATCTGCGATCCGCACCCCTCGCCGTCGCGAAGCACCGGCGAAGGCACAACTAGCCCACACGGGGAGCGCGGCATTCCGTTTGCCCTGCGTCTCGGATCGTAGTCCATGCCGGGCTTCTGAGTAATGGCTAATATTATATATTCCCATCTGGGATATATTGCTCTTAATGCGCGCATATTTGGCGATAACTGGCCGGTTTTCGGCATTAAGGCTGGTCAGTCGCGCAGCCCGTGAGGCATAAAGATCCAGGAATCACGGAATTGCATGGGCGTTGGCAATGCAGGAGCATGGAAGTCTCGTCGATATCGACGAGTTGCGGGCCTTTGACGTGGTGGCGACCCGGCGCAGCTTCAGCCAGGCGGCCGCCGAGATCGGATGCTCTCAATCGACGATCAGCCAGCGCATCGCGCGCCTCGAAAAGCGCGTCAATCGGAGGCTGGTGGGTCGCACGACCCGGCAGGTGAACCTCACGCCCGATGGCGAGGCCATGCTGATCTACGCCCGGTCGATCCTGGCGGTTTCCGAGGAGGCGCGCCTGCGCCTGTCCCGGCCCGGCTTGAAGGGCATCCTCAAGGTCGGCATCGAGGACGAGTTCGCGACCACCCGGCTGCCGGAGGTGCTCGGCATCTTCCGGATGCAGTTTCCCGATTTCGGGCTGAAGTTCATCACCGGCCGCAACGAGCATCTGCGCGACGTGCTGCGCGCGCATGAAGTCGACATCATCCTCGGTAAGAGGCACGACGCCGGCAGTGGTGTGCCGCTCTGGCGGGAACAGCTGGTGTGGATCGGCAGCCCGTCGCTGCAGATCGATCCCGCAAAGCCGGTGCCGCTCATCTCCTATCTGAAGCCGAGCATCACGCGCGGCATCACCGAGGCCGCGCTCCTCTCTGCCCGGCGTCAGTGGGTGGAAGTCGCCGAATGCAGCAATCTGCTCGGCAAGCTGGCCGCAGCGAAGGCAGGGCTCGGCGTGATGGCGATCGGCCGAAGCTTCCATCGGCCCACGCTCGACGAGATGCCGAAGGAGGCCGGCCTGCCAGCGCTCGGCGCGCTCGACTATGTGGTCGAGGGGACGCTGGACACCGATACTGCCGCCGGCGCGTTCCGCGCCGTCCTGAGCGAAGTGGCGAAGCGGTCGGCAAGCGAATCCGAATCCAACTGATCAAAAAAGCAGAGGGGGGAGCCATGACTTGCTCGAAGGTTTCGGTGCGGTGGACGGCCGCTGCCATGATGCTGGCGGCCCCCCTCGGCGGCGGCGCGCTCGCGGAGACGATGCCGGCACCCGGCGCGGTCGGCTGCCCGGCGGGCGGCAAGCACCAGATCTGGGTCGACGCGC
>DATMGE010000059.1:0-51107 GCA_035555795.1 Rhizobiaceae bacterium
CCGACTATTCGACGCTTGTTCTGACGGTGGACACCGCCGTCGGCGGCCGGCGCGAGCGCGACACGCGCAACGGCTTCGGCATCCCCTTCAGGATGACGCCACGCTTCTTCACCGATTGCGCGCTGCATCCCGCCTGGGCGATCAGCCAGTTGCGCAACGGCCTGCCCGAATTCGGCAACCTCAAGAGCGCCGAGGCCTCCGACACCAACCAGCAGGCCATGCTGATGCTGCGCCAGATCGACGCCAGCTATGCCTGGGACGATCTGAAGGCGCTGCGTGACGCATGGCCGCGCAAGCTGGTCGTCAAGGGCCTGATGCATCAGGACGACGCTAGGCGCTGCTTCGAGATCGGCGTGGACGGCGTCGGCTTCTCCAATCATGGCGGGCGTCAGGTGGAAGACAGCCGCGCCCCCATCGACCTGCTGGCGGAAGCCACCGCGCCGGAAGGCCGGACGCTGTTCGTGGACAGCGGCTTCCGTCGCGGCGCCGACATCGTCAAGGCGGTGGCGCTGGGCGCTTCTGCCGTATTCCTCGGCCGCGTGCCGCTCTTTGCGCTCGGCGCGCGCGGCGAGGACGGCGTCGACGAGATGCTCGCCTATCTCAAGGCCGAGATCGAGAACACCCTCGCCCTCATCGGCTGCCCCAACGCGCGCGACCTTTCGCGCGAGGTGTTCGCGTAGAGGACGTCGCGTCGCTATTCTCTCGGCCGTTCCGGCTCACATAAGACGCGATATCTCTTGAGCCGGGCCCTACCCGATCGTCACCTCGACCAGCGCCATTGTACGCTTTTCCTCGATGTGGCGGATCGCCTTTTCCAGTTCGCGCGGCAGTTCCGCCGGGTCGCTCACCTTCACCGCATAGGCGCGGCTCGCTTCGGCCACCTTGGTGAAATCCGGGCTTGGCTGAAGCGAGGTCAGCGGCATGCGGTTGGCCTTCGCGGCATAGCCGTCGGGATACATGCCCAGCACCGAATAGCGCACCGCCGCCCATTCGGAATTGTTGACGATCACCAGCAGCACCGGCAGTTCCATCGCTTCCGCGATCTGGTGGCAGGCAACGGGATTGGCGAACATATAGGACCCGTCGCCCAGCGTCGCGACGACGAGCTTGGAGCGGTCGGCAAGCTGCATGCCGAGAGCCGCCGGGAACGACCAGCCAAGACCGCCCGAATGCGGCTCCTGATGCCAGGAATTGTGCCGCTTGAGCACGATCGGATCGAGCGGCGCGCCGAGTTCGGACAGCACCGTCGCGTCTTTGCCGGCAATGGCGTCGGAAATGCACTTGCCCACATAGGACTTGTTCATCGGGTGGCTCGGCGCCGATGCCTTGGCGAGCTTTTCGCGGATCTCCGGCACACGCTTTTCGAGCACCTCCTTGCGCCGCATACGCGCACCCACGGCGCGCGACAGCATCGGCCGCATCGCCTCCTCCAGCATGGCGAGCCCCTCATCCGTCTCGCAGCCGATGGAAATGTCGGAGCGGAAGGTACGCACCGGGAAGCGCGAGAAGAGCGGATCGGGGCCGAGATGGATCATCTTCGCATCATCGCGCGGCTGGTGCAGGTCGGGCCACCACGGCGCGAGACTGTCGATGACGAGCACCACATCGGCTTCTTCCAGCCATGGCAGCGGGTCGGAGCCGACATGGCAGGGGTGGTCGGTCGCGATGGCCGTCGCCACCGCCCACCACTGGCAGACGGGGATCGACCACTCGCTCACCAGCTTCGACAGCGCATCGAAGCCCGCCTGCGAGCCTGCACCGCGTTGCGCGATGATGAGCGGATTGCGCGCCTCGGCGAGCAGCTTCGCGGTCTGCTCGATATCCGCCCGCAAGGGTGCGGCGGAAACCGCGCGCATCGTCGGCGGCTGGTCGAGCAGCGCGGATGGCGTCGTCTCGCAAAGCACCTCGCGCGGCAGGCTGAGATAGACCGGGCCCTTGGGCGCGGTGTTGGCAATGGCGTGCGCCCGGTCAAGCAACGGCGCGATCTGCTCGGGGAAGCGCAATTCGTAGTCCCACTTGCTCGCCTCGCGCACCAGCGCCGTCTGGTCGCGCATCTCCTGCCCCCAGCCGATGGGCACGGTGCGCGCACCAAAGCGGCCGGCTTCCATCACCGGCGTGCGGCCCGACATGACGATCATCGGAATCTGGTCCGCCGCGGCGTTGATCACGCCCGTCGAGCCATTCGCCAGCCCGACATTGGTGTGCAGGATCACCGCCTGCGCCCTGCCGGTGGCGAAATAATAGCCATGTGCCATGCCAAGCGCGGCATGTTCGTGAGGAATGACGATCGCTTCCGGCAGCGGGATGTTCTTCGCCGCCGCTTCCGCCAGCCCTTCGATGATGGGCGGAAAATCGGTGCCGGAATTGCAGAATACATAATCGACGCCCAGCGTCTTCAGCCTGCCGAACAGCGCCGCGCCGGCGGTCATCTCGCCTTCATCCGAATGCAGTTCGTGGTGGGGCGAGCGGTCCAGCATGTCATCCTCCGAAAAACGCGTCGCGGCGATACGCTTTCCTCAGCCGCAAACTGGTTTGAACCCAAACATTTTGCGCGAGCCGGCGCAAGAATTATCCGCGCGCTCGTCGCGAACCGTCATATGCCGCCGCAAGCGATCAGCCGAGGTCGGTGGCGATCTTGCGCAGCATCTTGATAAGCCTCGGCTTCATCGAGCCGATGATCCGGTCGAGCTCGCGGTCGTGCGCCGCCGCATGGTCCACCAGTTCGGCCAGCCCGACGCGGCCTTCCGCCGTCAGGCTGAGCCCGTAGCTGCGGCGGTCGTTCTCGCGCTCTTCCTTGACGAGATAGCCGCGCTTGATCAGGTCGCGCAGCATCGGCGTCAGCGTCGACTTGTCCCGGCCTGCCGCCCGGCTGAGCGCGACCGGCGCGATGCCGGGATTCTCCGCGATGATCATCAGCAGGGTAAGCCATCCCGGCTTGACGTCGGTTCGTCCGGTCCGCTGGCAGAAGGCGCGAAAGGATGCGGCCTGCGCGATCCGCAGATGGTAGCCGATATAGTCTTCCAGCACCCCGAGGCGGGTCTTGCCGTCCGCCGCCAGGCGCGTTTCGTCGATTTCGACCGGGCCTTCCGGCAGCGGCTGTGCATCATTCTTCATCAAACTGAAATATAGCCCTCATGCCATCGCGTCCAGCCGATCAGTGCGCGCGCTTGGCAGCCTTGCGCAATTGATCGACCAGTTCGGCCTGCAGCTTGGTCGGTTTCCAGCCGCGGCGGGTGGTGATGCCGATGGCCCGTTCGGTTTCCGGCAGTTGCAGCGGCACGACGCCGAGCAGGCCCGTCATCTCCTCATAAGCCACCTGGCGGCGCGAGATCAGCGTGAGGCGGTCGGTCTCGAGCAGGATGCCGCGCAGCGCCACCAGTGAACCCGTTTCGATGATCCCCATATCCGGCAGCTTGATCTGATGGTCGCGCACCATGCGTTCGAATATGCCGCGCGTCGGTGTGCCGGCGCGCGGCAGGATCCACGAATATCCGCCGAGATCTGCGAAGGTGACCTGGCGCTGGGCGATCAGCGGATGGCCCGATCGCGCGACGACGGAAAGATCCTCGTAATAGAGCGCCTCCTCGCCGATCCCCTTGGCGCTGGAATCGCCGCGCAGCGCGCCGACAAGCATATCCATGCTGCCGATGAGCAGGCTGTTGAGCAGCGTCTGGTAAGGCCCGTCCACGATCTCGATCCAGGCCCGCGGATGCGCACGCGTCAGCATCGCCACAGCATCGGGCACCACACGCGTCCGGACAGTGGGCAATGTGCCGATCACCACGCGCCCGTCGAAACTGCCGTCCAGCTCGCGCACTTCCTCGACGGCGCTTTCCAGCTCGCGCAGCACAAGGCTGCCGGCGCTTGCCAGCGCGGCACCTGCCGGCGTCAGCCTTATACCCTGCTGGCGGCCGCTGAAAAGCGGCACGCCGCAGATGCGCTCCACCTCGCGCGCAGCGCGCTGCACCGAAGGCTCGGCCTGCTGCACCCGCCGCGCGGCACCCGAAAAGCTGCCGGCGGCCGCAAAGCCCGCCAGCGCCCGCAGATGCGCAATGGTCGCGTGGGTTTCGAGAAGATCGCCCGCCGGCCGCTTGGCCGTGCGCTGCTGGCGGCCCAGCCGCGCCGTCGCCTCGCGCAGCAGGTCAAGCGCGCGGCGCGCCCGCGCCACTACCAGCGAACCGCGCTCGGTCACCAGCACGCCGCCGCCCCTGCGCTCCAGCAATGCGCCGCCATAGAGCTCTTCCAGCCGCGAGATCGCCTGCGAGGCGGCGGGCTGCGAAATGCGCACGGCCTCCGCCGCGCGCGACAGCGAGCCGAGCGAGGCGGCATAGTCGAGCAGCCTTATATGGCGCAGGTTCGGATAGGCGCGGCTTCCACCATCCGCGCGCTCGGCAACCTCAGGCTGGCTATCCCCGCTCGTCATCCGCTCCGGCCGTCTCGCATGCTAGAGCAATTCCAGCAAAAGTGCGCAGCGGTTTTGCGTCCGGAATTGCGTAAAGACAAAGGGATAGAGCATTTCTGCGAACCTGTGAGAAGTGGAAATGCTCTAGAAGACGACACCGTCGAACAGCTTGCGCGCAGTCCGCAAGACACCGGCCTCGACGACCGCGCCCTGATCGTCCACGTCGGCCACTACCGTGAATTCGCCAGTCGGGTGCTCGATGGAGAGTTTCTTGCGCTGTCCCTCGACCACCGCTGCGATATCCGCCGCCGGGCCGTCCGGCAGCAGGCATGCGGTCGCCACGCTGACTGCGCCCAGCACGCCGATCGCATCGTGGCAGCTATGGGGAATGAAGGTGCGCGTCGAGATCGCGCCGCCATTCAGCGCCGGGCTCACCATCGTCATCTTGGGCACGGAACTCTTGGAGACATCGCCAAGATTCATCATCGGCCCCGCCTGGAGGCGGATCGATTCCAGCCGCTGGCGGAGCGCGGCATTCGCCTCCAGTTCCTTCGGCGCTTCTTGTCCGGAAATACCCATGTCTGCGGCCGACATTACGACACAGGGCATGCCGTTGTCGATCAAGGTCACCGCGATGCCGTCGATCATGTCCACAGCCCTGCCGGTGGGCAGCAAGGCGCCGCAGCTCGAACCCGCCGTATCCTTGAAGATGATATCGACCGCCGCCGCCGATCCCGGCACGCCGTCGATGCGCGCCTCGCCGGCATAGGCGACGCGTCCGCCGGGCGTCAGCACGGTGGCTATTGCCGTCTGCCCGGTATTCTCCATGTAGATGCGGACCGGCGTCGCCTCCCCCGAGACCGGCACCAGCCCGCGCTCGATCGCGAAAGGTCCGACGCCGGCAAGGATGTTGCCGCAATTCTGCGCGTCGGTGACGATCGGCTTGTCGACGAAGACCTGCAGGAAGAGATAGTCCACGTCCGCATCGTCGCGCGCCGAAGGCTTCACCACCGCCACTTTGGAGGTCAGCGGATGCGCGCCGCCCATGCCGTCGATCTGGCGCGGGTCGGGCGAACCCATGACCCGCAGCAGGAAGGCATCGCGCGCGGCCGTGTCCTGCGGCAGGTCGGCGGCGAGGAAATAGCCGCCCTTCGACGTTCCGCCGCGCATCCACATGCAGCGGACGCCGTCGGCGGAAGCCATATCAGACATATTTCAGCCCCTTCTCAGCAAGGCGCCCGCGCATGTCGTAGATGTCGAGGCCGAGTTCGCCGGCGGCAAGCCGCTTGCGCTTGTCCTCTTCGGCCGCCACGCGCTTGCGCGCCGCAGCCAGCACCGTCTCGGCTTCTTCGCGGCGCACCACGCACACGCCGTCATCGTCGGCGACGATCACGTCGCCCGGATTGACCAGTTGGTTGGCGCAAACGACCGGGATATTGACCGAACCCAGCGTCTCCTTGACCGTGCCCTGCGCATAGACGGCCTTCGACCAGACCGGGAAATTCATCTCGGTCAAATCGCGGATATCGCGCACGCCCGCATCGATGATGAGGCCGACGCCGCCGCGCGCCTGCATGGAGGTCGCCAGCAGGTCGCCGAAATAGCCGTCCTCGCAGGGGCTGGTCGGCGCGAGCACGAGAATGTCGCCCGCCTGCACCTGCTCGATCGCCACATGCACCATCCAGTTGTCGCCGGGCGGCGACGAGATGGTCACCGCGCTCGCGGCAAGCCGCGCGCCGGAATAGATCGGCCGCATATAGGAAGCCAGCAGGCCCTTGCGCCCTTGCGCCTCGTGGACCGTGGCCACGCCGCATTCGGCGAGGCCCGCGATGGTCTCGGCGCTGGCGCGCTCGATATTGCGGACGACGACAGCCATCACAGTTCATCCACGGTGCGCGGGAAGATCGACTGGAAGCCTTCGGCGTACTTCGCCTGGCGGCCGCCCGATTGTCCGCCGGAATTGCGCTGGAAATGATTGGCGCGGTTCTCGGCGACGTTGCGGTAGTAATGCCAGAGGTGCTCCTGCCCCTCCATGCACTGGATGGCGGCCCACTTCTTCTCCCACACCGGGGTGATGTCGAGGAAGGTGTCCGGCTTCCAGTTCATCTGCTCGGTCTGGTGTGGCTCGAACAGATAGACCTGCGGCGCGCCGAGGATCTTCTGGCCGGGATTGTGACCCCAGGCCTGCGCGATGGCGCGGCATTCCAGCGTCCATTCCGACACATACATGTGGTCGGTATTGTATGGGTCATATTTGGAATGGCTCATCATGAAGGCAGGCTGCACGGCGCGCATCACGTCGACCAGCCTGTCCTTAGCAGCGCGGTCCATCTCCAGCGGATAGTCGCCCAGATCGAAGAACTGGATGTCGTGAACGTCCAGCGCCTTGGCGGCATTCTCCGCCTCGCGCTGGCGCTCCGCCTTGACCTTCTCCAGCGTCATGTCCTTCTGCTTCCACAGCTTGGCGCTCTCGCCGCGCTCGCCATAGGACAGGCATACCACCGTCACGTCATAGCCGAGCGAGGCATGCAGCGCGATCGCGCCACCGCAGCGCCAGACGAAGTCGGCCGAATGAGCACTGACGATCAGCGCGGTCTTCTGCGACATGGGATTCTCCTTAGTGGTTCTTGAGAACGACCGGCGGTGTGCCGTGCGTGTGGAAGGTCTCGATCGTCTTGAGGCCCCAGGCCTGGCCCTTCTTGCGCTCGGCCTCGGTCCAGACGACGGGCTCCCAGTCCGGAGCGAGGATCAGGCGCGCACCGGCATTGGCGAGCTCGACGCGGTTGCCGGCAGGCTCCCAGACATAGAGGAAGAACGAGCCCTGGATCGCATGCTTGTGCGGGCCGGTCTCGATATGCACACCGTTCTCCAGGAAGATGTCGGCGGCACGCAAAATGTCCTCGCGCTGGTCGGTCGCATAGGTGACATGGTGCAGGCGGCCATCGCCGCCGCCCTGCTCCTCCGAACAAACCAGATCGTAGGTCTTGTTGTTACAGGAGAACCAGACGCCGCCCAGCCGGCCATTGTCGAGCTGGATCATCTCGGTCACGCGCGAGCCGAGGCAGGTCTCCACGAACTTGCGGAACTCCTTCACATCCGCGCCAAGCAGGTTGACGTGGTCGATGCGGCGCGGGCTGACGCCCTGCGCATGGAAACGGCTGGCATAGTTCTTGAGCGCCGACCTGTCCTTCTCATCGGGCTCGTAGCGGCGGGTCTCGTAGTAGATCTCGAAGACGTGGCCGAACGGATCCTCGAAGCGATAGGCCTTGTTGCCGCCATGCCCCATGTCGCCCTCGACCCAGCCGATCTTCTTGTAGGGGCTGGCCTCGATCGCCTTGACGCGGCGATCCAGCGCCTCCGGCGACGACACGCGGTAGGCAATGTGGCCGACGCCGGTCCGGTCGGACTTGGTCAGCTTCAACGAATGGAATTCGTAATCATCCCAGGCACGCAGATAGGCCGACGTCGCGTCGCGCCCGCTCTCCTTCAGGCCATAGACGCGGGTGAAGAAGTCGAGGCTCTCATCGAATTTGTCGGTGAAGACCTCGACATGCGCCAGATGCGCAACGTCATAGCAGGGTTCGGCCATAAGTTTCCTCCTGATCGGACGGAAGCACGTTCGGCCCCGCCTTCTGTTACCGGTTCTCGATCCCGCCCGATGTGACGGCTGTTTTGCCAATCGGCGCGATCAATTCGGCATTTTCGGCGAAAGACTAGTTCCTCGCCTTGATCCATGCCAATAGATTGGCGCGCCCCATCCATAAGTTCAAGCTACAGGCTTGTCAGCCATATTTTGCGGGAGGGCGGAATTGCGCCGTTCCGGCGCATGCCGCGTTTCAATTTCTGCGCGCCGACGCGATGGCTTCGATGGATTGCGCCACATCCGCCTCTTCCTCCAGACGCACACCCAGCGAGCCGAGTTCGCGCTGGACGGCAGCGATCGCCAGTCCCAGTTCGCGCCCGGCCGGGAATCCCAGTTCCCCCATCGTCGCCGCCGATTCCACCATTTCGGCGGCGCGCCGGATCCCGTGCGTGGCGACGCGCTCGAACTCGTAGCGCGCGAATTGCGGCCAGCCGAGGCCGGGGAACGACTTGGCCAGCGAGCCGTGAATGCGGTCCAGCACACCCGCCTGCCCCGCCGCCATCAGCGCCTGCACGGTGATTGCCTCCAGCCCCTTCACGAAAATGCTGCGGATCATCTTGATCGTCGTCGCCGCGCCGATCTCGGCGCCGGCAAAATCGTGGTCGAAACCAAGCGATGCGACACTTGCCTGGAAACCCTCGTCCAGCGCGCCCGCCAGCAATACCGGCGTGCGGTGGCCTCTCGGATGCACCGGCGCCATCACGGCCATGTCCACATAGGCGACGCCGCCGGGCATCAGCGCCGCCGTCTCCACCTTCCTTCCCGCAGACACCGAATTGATGTCGACGAAAACCTGTCCGGGACGCAGATGCCTGGCAACAGAGCGGCCGGCATCGAGACTGTCGGCCGCCGTCACCGCCGAGATCACCCAGTTCGCGCCGTCGATCGCCGCGGCCGGCGTTTCCGCCACGGCGACGCCGAGCGCGGAAGCAGCCTCGCGCAAAGGTCCGTCCGCCTTGCGCGCGGTCAGGATGTCGTAGGCCGAAAAGCGATCCACCCCCGCCTCGCGCAACGTCGCCGTAAAGGCGCGGGCGGCTTCGCCGAAACCGATAAAGGCAATATGCATGGAAATCTCTCCCGCCAGCATGTCTCCGGAGCGGGACAGGCCGGTCGGGACATGGATGAAACAATGGCCGGAGTGGAGGTCGAGCGAATCCGAGGACCGCGACGCGCTTCAGCCGCAGCCTATTCTAGCGCCTGATGTATACAGGACGGAAGAGGCAGAACGCCCTCTCGATGGCGGAGGCAAGCGCTCAGGCCGCGTCGTTCATTTCCGTATAGGGCGAGCGCTTTCGGGCGGCATCGCCAAGGCGCAGCCAGGCCTTGATGGGAAGATGATCCGATGCCTGCCGCGAAACCGGCGTGTCGTGGACAGCAGCCTGCACGACCAGCCCATCCTGGTTGCCCATGATCCGGTCGAGCGCAAGGACGGGATAGCGGGACGGGAAACTCGCCATCAGCGGCGCCGGAGCCGGAAAGGCCGAGTCAAGCGCCCGCAGCGACGACCGCGCGCCGAGGCGCCATTCGTTGAGGTCGCCCATCAGCAATGTGGGCACCTCGGGATTGGAGCCGATGGCCGAGAGGATCGCCTCCACCTGCCGCTCGCGCGAGCGGCGCAGCAGGCCGAGATGGGCCGCCACGATCCGCAGCGGTCCCTTTTCCAGCGAAAGATCGACGATCAGCGCGCCGCGTGGTTCGCCGCCGGGCAGCGCCATCTGCCGCGCCGAGGTCACCGCGCCGGGCCGGCACAGCACCAGATTTCCATGCCAGCCATGCCCCTTGCGGGTCGGCTTCAGCGGGATCGGCACGAGGCCGCATTCGCGCTCCAGCAAATCAAGGTCGAGCAGTCCCGCCCGGTCGCCGAAGCGCTCGTCGACCTCCTGCAGCGCGACGATGTCGGCAGACAGTTCGGCAATCACGCCGATCGTGCGAACGGGATCGAACACACGGTCGAGCCCCACGCATTTGTGAACATTGTAGGAGGCGATCACCGCATCATGATCGGGTGGCGCGGCATCGTCGCCCTGCTCATCCCCCGCATGAGCTTCGGCCAGTTCGAGCGAGCGCCGCAGCAATGGTCCGAGCGATTCGGCGAGCGCGGGCTTCCACTTCAATCCTGGCATATGGTACGATTCTCCCGCCGTTTCCGGCACTACCCGACCATGCATGGAGCGATGCCGCAAGCGCGACTATCGACCTGTCCGCGGCATCCGGATAGCATCATTCGCTTGCCGCGTTAATGCAGCGATAACATGGCATCGGCTTAAATCGGACGGAAAGCGGAATATTTCCAGGTCCACTGGTACATATGTCCCCGCGACCATAGCTGATTGCCATCCTTGTGCCATTGGTGCTTGATGACGGCAGGCTGACAGGAATTTCATCCAGCCTTCATTGTCGGCGGCATATGGATTTCATACCGCAGACACAGGAACCGCGCCGCGCATGAACACACATTACGGCACGCAGCCCCCGAAGCCCGAGCCCCGCTGGCTCGGTGCAACGGCGTCGCCGCGCACTGCCCTCGTCGCACCCGTTTCAGTGGCGCGGTGGCTGCTCGTTCTGGTCATTCTCGCCGGCGTCTATTTCTTCCACGGCTTCCTCGTGCCGGTGCTCGCCGCGCTGGTGATTGGCTTCGCCAGCTGGCCGCTCTACCGCGATCTCCGCTATGCCATCGGCGGAAGCCGCACGCTCGCCGCTACCATCGCGATCCTGCTCATCCTGAGCTTCCTCATCATCCCGATCGTCATTGCGGTCAGCTATACGATCGGTGAGGTCGGCGAATGGTTCTCCTGGGCCGTCCGCACCAACAATACCGGCGCACCGACGCCCGAATGGCTGGTCGCCCTGCCGGGCATCGGCGAGTGGCTGAACGAGCAGTGGATCCGCTGGATCGGCCATCCCGGCGCCATCGGCGAACTGGTGCAGATCGTCAGCGGCGCCAATATCGGCTCGATCTATCGCGGCGTGCTGGCGGCGGGATCGAGCCTTTTCGACCTGTTCCTGACCCTGCTGTTCATGCTGATCGCGCTGTTCTTCATCTATCGCGACGGGGAAAGCTTCGCCGCGCAGCTCGACAAGCTGGGCGAACGTGTCCTGCCCGGCCGCTGGGAGCGTATCTCGCGCGTGGTGCCGCGCACCATCAGCTCGACCGTCATGGGCATGACCCTCATCGCCATCGGCGAAGGCATCGTGCTGGGCATCGCCTACTGGATCGCCGGCGTCCCCTCGCCCGTCACGCTGGGCGTGCTCACCGGCGTGATGGCGCTGATCCCCGGCGGCGCGCCGCTCTCCTTCACGCTCGTCGCGATCTATCTCGTCGCCAGCGGCTCGCCGGTGGCAGGCGTCGCCCTCGTCGCCTGGGGCGCGACGGAGCTCTTCATCGTCGACAAGACGCTGCGTCCGAGGCTGATCGGCGGCCCGATCAAGCTACCCTTCCTGCCCACCTTCTTCGGCCTGATCGGCGGCGTGAAGACCATGGGCTTCCTCGGCCTGTTCATCGGCCCGGTTCTCATGGCGCTGCTGGTCGCCATCTGGCGCGAATGGCTGCACGAAATGGAGCGGGCGGAAGTGGCGGCCGTCGAGACGCCGCCACCGCCACCCGTCGCGCCGGGCTGAGTTCCGTCAAACCGGGCTCATGCCGGCGCCGACATGAACCCGGCGAAGAATGCGGAAAGTTCTGCATGGGCATCAAGCGGCAGGACCGCCGCCACATACTGGTCCGGCCGCACGACCACCATGCAGCCGCGTAGCCGGTCGATTCCACGCAAGTCGAAAATGTCGTTCGCCGGGTCGGCGCAGAACATCTTCTCATAGTCGCGCAGACCCAGCCGGCCGGTCTCCGGCATCAGGAAGCCGGGCATCCGGCCGATCGCAAGCTCGCGATGCCGCTGCTGGAACACCGCCCGCATGTCGATGACGCTGTCGATATCCGCGCCCGAAGCGGTGAAGCGGCGCACCGGCGAATCCGCGGATTCGGCGAGGAAGGCGCATAGACGCCGGATCACTCCCTCTTCCATCGGGTCGCCTTCATCGGCGAAGGCATAGATGCGCCAGCGCCCATCGGCCTTCGCGGCATGGCCTAGATGCATGGGCTTGCCATCCGCCAGCCGGATCACCGGTGCGGAGTGGAAGCGCGTCCCGATGGCAAAGCCCGCGGCGAGCTGCTGCTCGCTTCCCGCCAAGGTGAGGAGCGAAGGCCCGTAATGCGTCGCAGTGCCAGCAGTGTAGCGACCGTGACGCACGAAATAGGCCTGCGTCTCGGCCGGATCGATGCCATCCGGATTTGTCTCCGATTTCACCGGGGCGCTGAGAATGCTCGCCCATTCGCGGTCGAAGTCGATCAATTCCCTGGCAATCGTCTGCCGCTCGGACGAATAGGTGTCGAGCAGTTCGGCGCGCGCCTGCCCGCGCAGCACCGCCGCCAGCTTCCAGCCCAGGTTGAAGGCGTCCTGCATCGACACGTTCATGCCCTGCCCCGCCTTCGGACTGTGGGTGTGGCAGGCATCGCCGGCGATGAAGATGCGCGGCCGGCGCGTGCCCCTTTCGGCCTCCGTCACATCGTCGAACCGGTCGCTGAGCCGCTGGCCGATCTCGTAGACCGACCACCAGGCGATCTCCTTCACGTCGAGCGTGTGCGGATGGAGGATGCGCCGCGCCGCATCCAGCACGTCATCGGAGGTGATCTTGCGCCCGGCCACACGCTCGCCCGCGGCAAGCTCGTCCATCTCGATATAAAGACGCACCAGATGACCGCCCTCGCGCGGTATGATGACGATGCTGCCCGCATCCGCCGACTGGATCAGCGACTTGAAGCGGATATCCGGAAAATCGGTGACGGCGAGCACGTCGATCACGCCCCAGGCCTGGTTGGCGGAATCGCCCTTCAGCTCCAGCCCGATGGACTTGCGCACTGTGCTGCGCGCGCCGTCGCAGCCTACCACATAGCGCGCCCGCACCGTCTCGGCCCCGCCATTATGGTCGAAGCGCGCGGTCACCGGGAAGGCCCCGTCCTCACCGGCCATCGCCCGGTCCACCGTCACCTCGACCAGCTTGCGCTCGTAGAAGGGCTCCAGCCGCGTCGGCGCATTGCGCATAAGGTCGAGATACATGTCGTGCACGCGCGCCTGGTTGAGGATCACATGCGGAAATTCCGACAGCCCGTCCTCGGTGTCCTGCACCCAACCGCTGCGCGTGATATTCCGCCGGTTGGCCGGATCGGGCTTCCAGAACGTCGTCTCGTTCACCCAATAGGCTTCCCGCAGCACCTGCTCGGCAAAGCCGAAGGCGTTGAACATCTCCATCGTCCGGCAGGCGACGCCATCCGCCTGCCCAAGCTCCAGCGGACCAGGCTTCTGGTCCACGATACAGGTGCGGATGTCCGGGAAGGCGGCCAGTTGCGCGGCCAGCGTCAGCCCGGCCGGCCCGCAGCCGACGATCAGCACATCGACCTCGGCAGGCAGCGTATCGCGCGGCATCGGCGCCACCGCCGCCTCCTTCACATTCGGATCGCCGGTGCGAAACCCGTTCTGGTGAAACTGCATTCCATCCTCCAACAGCTCGCCTTGCGGCATCCGCCGGTCCTGTTTCGCCGTCAGGCTCGACAACGGCATCGCGACGACGCAGAACCGGCTGTCTGGTCAAATCAGATTAGTAAGTATACAAATGATATGTGTACTGTCAATATGGAGGCGGACGTGGAACCGACCGTTGACGAAGTCTACGACATGCCGGGCCATCTGGTCCGCCGCTTCCAGCAGATCGCGGTGGCCGTATTCCATGCCGAGGTCGGCGCCGCCGGCTATGACCTGACGCCGGTGCAATATGCCGCGCTCGTCGCCGTCGCTACCAATCCCGGCATCGACCAGGCGACATTGGCCGGCCTCATCGCCTATGATCGCGCAACGATCGGCGGCGTGGTCGAGCGCCTCGTCCAGAAGGGTTTTCTCGCCCGCCGCGTCAGCGGGCGCGACCGGCGCGCCCGCGAGCTCCACGTCACCGAGGCGTGGCGCGAAAATGCGGCCCGCGTCACGCCTGCCGTACAGCGCGCGCAGGAACGCATGCTCATCGGATTGACACAGGACGAATCCGGTCGATTCATGGACCTGTTGCGCAAGGCGATCGCCGCTGCCAACGATCTCAGCCGCGCGCCGCTGCGTCTCGCCGGCACGGACGAAACCGCCGGCGATTGAGCCTGGCTGCGCTTGACAATATCAGGCGACCTGATGATAGATGCAGGTCCCATCGGATCGAGGAGGACGACTGATGAACGCGGTCACGAAGAACGAAGCCTCGTCTCCCGCCGGCTATGTGCCGCCGGCGCTGCTCATCGACGGCGAGTGGATCGAGGCTTCCGCGCGCGAGACGCAGCCCATCGTCAACCCCGCGACAGGCCGCGTCATCGGCGTCGTTCCCCACGCCACCGCCGCCGATCTCGACCGGGCGCTTGAGGCCGCGCAGCGCGCCTTCGCCGAATGGCGCCACGTCAATCCGCGCGAGCGCGGCAAAATCCTCAAAAAGGCCGCCGACCTGATGCGCGAGCGGCAGGACGACATCGCGCGCCTCGCCACGCTGGAAATGGGCAAGCCGCTGCCCGAGGCGAAGCTGGAGACCCATTTCGCGGCCGAGGAAATGGAGTGGTTCGCCGAGGAGGCCCGCCGCAGCTATGGCCGCGTCATTCCCGGCCGGCTTGGTCCGACGCGCTTTCAGGTCGTGCGCGAGCCGGTCGGCCCCGCCGCCGGCTTCTCGGCGTGGAATTTCCCTATCGGCAATGCCGCCCGCAAGCTCGGCTCGGCGCTCGCGGCCGGCTGTACCATGGTCTACAAGCCGGGCGAGGAAGCGCCTGCCGCAGCGCTCGCGGTGGCGCGCTGCCTCGTCGATGCCGGCCTGCCCGCCGGCTGCATCTCGATCGTCTTCGGCGTGCCGGACACGATCTCGCGCCACCTTCTCGCCTCGCCGATCATCCGCAAGATCTCCTTCACCGGCTCGGTTCCGGTCGGCAAGCATCTCATCAAGCTCGCCGCCGACGGGTTGAAGCGCACGACGATGGAGCTCGGCGGCCACGCGCCGGTGCTGGTCTTCGACGATGCCGATATCGACGCCACGCTCGACCTCGCCGTGCAGCGCAAATACCGCAATTCCGGCCAGGTCTGCGTCTCGCCAACGCGCTTCTTCGTGCAAGAGAAATCCTACCAGCATTTCGTCGACGGCTTCGCCGCCCGCGCGAAAAAGATCAAGGTCGGCGACGGCCTCAATCCCGATACGCAGATGGGCCCCATGGTGCACACCCGCCGCCGCGACGCCATAGAGGCGCTGGTGCAGGACGCGACCGCCAAGGGCGCCCGCCTGCTCGCCGGCGGCGAGCGCGTCGGCAACGAGGGCGCCTTCTATGCGCCGACCGTGCTGGCCGACGTGCCCGATCATGCCCGCATCATGCATGAGGAGCCCTTCGGCCCAGTCGCGGTGCTTAACCCGTTCGGCGATCTGGAAGACGGCATCGCCAAGACCAACAGCCTTCCCTACGGCCTCGCCGCCTACGCCTTCACCTCCTCGGCATCGAACATCAACCGTCTGGGCGACGCCATCGAGGCCGGCATGGTCGGCATCAATTCCTTCAACATCTCGACGCCGGAAACGCCCTTCGGCGGCGTGAAGGACAGCGGCCACGGCTCCGAGGTCGGCATCGAGGGCATCGAGGCATTTCTGGTAACGAAGACGCTCAGCATCACCTGATCCTGTTGTCGGTTTTGAGAGCGGGAGGAGGCTCGGATGAATCATATAAGGACTGAAAACACATTCGCCGCCGAAGCGCTGCTCGGTCGGATGAAAGCCGCCGGCATCGACGTGCTTCTGGCCAATGCCGGCACCGACTTCCCCTCGATCATCGAGGCCTATGCGCGCTCGGCCGAGACCGGCATCGCCATGCCCGAACCGCTGATCGTGCCACATGAGGGCGTGGCCGTCGGCATGGCGCACGGCTACTACCTCATCACCGGCAAGCCCGCCGCCGTCATGGTCCATGTCAATGTCGGCCTCGCCAATTCGGTGATGGGCCTCATCAATGCCGCCTCCGAAGCCGTGCCGATCGTGATGTGCTCGGGCCGCACGCCGCTGACCGAGACCGGCCGTTTCGGCAGCCGGTCGAGCCCGATCCATTGGGGCCAGGAAATGCGCGACCAGGCGGCGATGATCCGCGAAGTCGTGAAGTGGGACTACGAGCTCCGCTATCCCGAACAGGCCGGCCCGGCCATCGACCGCGCCGTCAACATCGCCATGAGCGAACCGCGCGGCCCCGTCTATCTCAGCCTGCCGCGCGAGGCGCTGGCCGACGCTGCCGCCTCCGCCGGCGACAGCCGCCCCGCTTATGCGCCGACGAGCTACGGCCCGCCGCGCCCTGAGATGGTCGCCCTTGCCGCCGAGGCGCTGGCCCGCGCCAAGCGGCCGGTCATCATCGCCCAGAGCCCGGAGATTGGGGAAGGATTCGAACCCCTCGCGGGCTTTGCTGAGCGCTTCGCTTTGCCCGTCGTGGAATATTGGGCCACAAGGCAGGCCCTGCCAGGCAGCCATCCGATGAATGTCGGGCGCGAGCCGACGCCGTGGGTGCGCGACGCCGACGTCATCGTCGTAGCCAATGCCGCTGTCCCGTGGGTCGCCGGCAATGTCGAGCTCGATCCGAACTGCACCGTCATCGCGCTCGGCCCCGACCCGCTCTACCAGAAGCTGCCCATGCGCAGCTTCCGCATCGACATCTCACTCGCCGGCGGCCTCAATGCCGGCCTGCGCGCGCTGGACGAGACAATGCGCGCCATGGTGCCGGCGGACGAGCGCTTCACCGCGCGCCGCGAACATGTCGCCAGCCAGCGTGCGACGACGACCGAGGCGCTGGAGAAGCGCGTCGCCATGGGCAGCGGATCGCCCATGTCGCCCACCTTCGTCAGCCGCCGCCTGTCCGACGCCGCGCCCGACGCCGCTTTCTTCAATGAGCTCGGCGTCGACCCGACGGCCATGCGCTTCGAAAAACCCGGCAGTTATTTCTTCACGCCGATCTCCGGCGGCCTCGGCTGGGGCGTGCCTGCCGCCCTCGGTGCACAGCTCGCCAACCGCAACCGCCAGATGATCGCCACAGTCGGCGACGGCTCCTATATGTTCGCCAACCCGGTCGCCTGCCACCAGACCGCCGCCGCGCTGAAATTGCCGTTGCTCACGGTCGTCTTCAACAACGGCATCTGGAACGCGGTGCGCCGCTCCACGCTGCAAATGTATCCGGACGGCCGCGCCGCCGCCGCCAATGTCATGCCGATGACCGCGCTCGACCCCTCCCCCGACTATGCGGCGGTCGCCCGCGCCCATGGCGCGCATGCCGAGCGCGTCGAGAGCGGCGACGCGCTGCCGGAGGCAATAAAACGCGCGCTCGCGGCCACCGCCTCCGGCCAGCAGGCGATGCTGGAAGTCATGGTGTCCTATTGAATGGCCGCGCCGCAGCCGGACACCGCTGACGAGACGGCGCTGCTCGCCCGGCTGGCAGGGTACCGTCGCCGCCTTCCCACGGTGGAAGACCTCGAAGCGCGCGCGGAACGCCGCATTCCGCGATTCGCCTTCGACTTCCTCCAGGGCGGTGCAGGCGATCAGAGCGGCCTCGGCCGAAATCGCAGCGCGTTCAAGGGCATCGAGGTCATCCCGCGCTACGGCTTGGACGTGACCTCCGTCGACACCTCGGTCGAGCTTTTCGGCCACCGCTACGCCGCGCCGATCGGCATCTCGCCCATCGGCTTCGACGGGCTGATGTGGCCGGGCGCCACCGAGCTTTTCGCCCGCGCCGCGCAGCGCATGAACATCCCCTACCTCACCGGCACGCTCGCCACGTCCACCATCGAGCAGGTCGCCGGCTGGGCGCCCGACGTGATGTGGTTCCAGCTCTATCCGCTCGCCCGCGACGACCACCGGCTGAGCTTCGACCTTGCATCGCGGGCCGAGCAGGCCGGCGCGAAGGCACTTGTCGCCACGCTGGACATCCCCGACCGCTCCAAGCGGCCGCGCGACCTGCGCAACGGCTTCGTCATGCCCTTCCGCCTGAGCACTAGCAATGTGATCGATGCAGCACTCGCGCCCGCCTGGCTGCTCGCCCTCGCCCGCCGCGGCATGCCCCGCTTCGCCAATATCGAGGCTTACGCCGGCAGCAGCGACACGGCCTCTTTCGTCGGCGCCAATGTCGGCGGCGGTTTCACCTGGGAGGTGATCGCCCGCCTGCGCGAGAAATGGCGCGGCCCGCTTCTGGTCAAGGGCGTGCTCCATCCCGGCGACGCGGAAAGAGCGCGCGCCATCGGCCTCGACGGCATCATCGTCTCCAACCATGGCGGCCGCCAGTTCGACGCCGCACCGGCCTCCATCGACGTGCTGCCGGAGATCGCCCGCGCCGTCGGCCGCGACATGACCGTGATCCTCGACAGCGGCGTGGTGTCCGGCGTGGACATGATGCGCGCCGTCGCCTGCGGCGCGCATTCCACCTTCGCCGGCCGTGCCTTCATGCTGGCATTGGCCGCGCTCGGCGACGACGGCGCCCGCCACATGGCCGCGACCTTCATCGAAGAATACAAGACAGCGCTCGGCCAGTCTGGCCTCGTCACGACCGCCGAGGCCGCAACCGCCGCCCTGCGCCATCCCACCGCCTGGCGCTTCCCCGACGCGCAACCCTGACCGCCCGGAGACCCGACATGCCCGACATTGCCGGCCTGATCGACGCCTTGAAGCCGCATTTCGGCGAGCGGCTGTCCGTTGCCGCAGCCGTCCGCGACCATCACGGCCGCGACATGTCGCGCCAGCCGCCGCATTTGCCCGACGCCGTGGTCTTCGCCGAAAGCGAGGACGACGTGCAGCGCGTCGTCGCCGCCTGCTATGAATATGGCGTCGCCGTCACCCCCTTCGCCGCCGGCTCCTCCATGGAAGGCCACATCATTCCGCTCAGCGGCGGCATCTCGCTCGACATGACGCGCATGAACCGCATCGTCGCCGTCAACCACGAGGATTTCGACGCCGTGGTTCAGGCCGGCGTCACCCGCAAGCAGCTCAACACACATCTGCGCGACATGGGCCTGTTCTTCCCCATCGACCCCGGCGCCGACGCCTCGCTCGGCGGCATGGCCTCCACCCGCGCCAGCGGCACCACCGCCGTGCGCTACGGCACCATGCGCGAGAACGTGCTGGCGCTGCGCGTCGTCACGCCGAAAGGTAAGATCGTCACCACCGGAAGGCGCACGCGAAAATCCTCCACCGGCTACGACCTGACGAAGCTCTTCGTCGGCGCGGAAGGCACGCTCGGCGTCATCACCGAAGTCACGGTGCGGCTCCATCCCATTCCCGAGGTGACGGCCTCCGCCATTTGCACCTTCGAGACGCTGCGCGGCGCGGTGGAGGCCGTCGTCGCCACCATGCAGAGCGGCATCCCCGTCGCCCGCATCGAGTTCCTGGACGAGGTTGCCGTCGATGCCTCCAACGTCCACTCCAATCTCGGCCTGAAGCGCGCGCCCACCCTCTTCCTCGAATTCCACGGCAGCCCGACATGGGTCGAGGAACAGTCGCGCACCGTGGCCGAGATCGCCGCCGGATTCGGCGGTTCCGGCTTTGAATGGTCCGTGCTGGCCGAGGACCGCGAGCGGCTGTGGAAGGCGCGCCACGAAACGCTCTATGCCAGCCAGTCGCTGCGCCCCGGCTGCAAGCCTTACACCACCGATGTCTGCGTGCCGATCTCGCGGCTGGCCGATGCCGTGGTGGCCGCCCGCGCCGACATCGACGCTTCCTTCATCCAGGGCAAGATCATCGGCCATGTCGGCGACGGCAATTTCCATGTCGGCTATCTCATCAAGCCGGAGATTCCTGAAGAACTTGCCGAGGCCGAGCGCCTTGCCGACAGGCTCTACACGCGTGCCATCGAGATGGATGGAACGTTCAGCGGCGAGCACGGCGTCGGCATCTCCAAGCTCCCCTATCTGCGCAAGGAGCACGGCGAGGCGGTGGACCTGATGAAGGAGATCAAGGCCGCGCTCGACCCCGCCGGCATCATGAATCCCGGCAAGCTGGGGCAGGCGGGCTGAGGCGGAACCGGCGCCGGCAAGCCGCCGGTTCCGCGAAATCCAGCCTCGCCTCATTGACTTGCCAACCGTTATATCCGAATTATCAGGAAACCTGACATAGCGGAGGACGCGATGAAGAAGATCGACATTTTCAATCACATCTGGCCGAAGCCGTTCCACGACCGGCTGGTGCATCATCTCGGTGCGATGACGCAGATGACGGCCCGCTCGAACGCCGTTCCGATGATGACCAATCTCGACCGCCGTTTCGAGGTCATGGACATGTTCGGCGAGGACTATCAGCAGGTCCTGTCGCTCGCCTCGCCGCCGCTGGAAAAGTTCGGTGACCCGGCGGTGGCGCTGGAGCTCTCCCGCGTCGGCTCCGATTCCATGGCCGAGCTGTGCCAGAAATATCCGGAGCGCTTCCCGGCCTTCATCGGCAGCGCGCCGATGAACAATCCCGACGCCGTGGTGGAGGAGTGCCGCCGCGCCATCGAGGATCTGGGCGCCGCCGGCATGCAGATCTTCACCAATATCAACGGCAAGCCGGTGGATCTGCCGGAATTCGAGCCCTTCTTCGAATATATGGCCAAGGCCGGCAAGCCGATCTGGCTGCACCCGGCCCGCACGCAGGAATTTTCCGACTACGAGACCGAGGACCGTTCGGAATACGAGATCTGGTGGACCTTCGGCTGGCCCTATGAAACATCAGCCACCATGGCGCGCATGGTCTTCTCGCGCATGTTCGACAAGTTCCCCGGCCTCAAGGTCATCACCCACCATGCCGGCGGCATGGTCCCCTATTTCGAGGGTCGCGTCGGCCCCGGCTGGGACCAGATGGGCAAGCGCACCAGCGACCGCGACCTGGCCGCCGTGCGCAAATCGCTCAAGCGCCCGCATCTCGACTACTTCAAGGAATTCTACGCCGACACCGCTTCCTTCGGCTCCCACAAGGCGATCGAGCATGCGATCGAGTTCTTCGGCGAGGACCGCGTCGTCTTCGCCTCCGACGCGCCCTTCGATCCGGAAGGCGGGCCGATGTATATCCGCGAAACCATCCGCGTCATCGACTCGCTGGATATTTCCGACGAACTCCGCCGCAAGATCTATCAGGACAATGCGGTGAAGCTGCTCGGTCTCTGAAGCAATTCCAGCAAAAAGTGCGCAGCGGTTCTGCGTCCGGAATTGTGTGGAAACAGAAAGATAGCATGAAGCCGATCCTCCCTTCTCCCCTCGCGGGAGGAGGGAGCAGGCCTTACCTATAAGCGCGTTTCGTCGCGGTCGCGCAGATAGCGGGCGAGCTTGCGCGTCAGGCGCGCCAGCTCTTCATAGTCTGCATCCGACATATCGTCGAATACGTCGCGCTCCACCTTGTCCGCGATGGAATCGCACCGCTCCAGCGTGGCAGCGCCGGCGGCGGTGACGCGCATGCGCAGGATCCGCCGGTTCGACGGATCGGCTTCGCGCATGATGAGCTCCCGGCGCTGCAGCACGCCGATCAATTCGTTCATCGTCTGCGGCGTCACATAGAAGCGCCGCGACAGTTCCGACGAGGAAAGGCCCGGATGCCGGCCGATCACGCTCAGCACCGTGTACTGGATCGCCGTCATCTCGAACGTGCTCAGCGCCGCCTCGAAGCGGCTGCGAACGGAGTGGTTCGCCTGATTGAGGTAGAACATGGCCCGCGGGCGCAGGATATCGCGCGGCCGCGGCGACGTTTTGCTGGACAACCGTTCACACTCCTGTCTCGCCGCCGTTTCCCGGCAAGCCGCGCGAGAATTGCGAGGCTGGTTCCAGCCGGGCACAGGACACGTTTGCGGAAATGGCCGGGCCGGCACGGAGCCGGCCCGGCCGCGCATCATATTTTCGGAAGCTTGGCCACTTCGACGAGCGTCTTCCACTCGGCCACGGTATCCACCATGAGCTGCTGCGATTCCTCCGGCGTGGAGATGTAGGGGTCGCCGCCCTGCTCGGTGATGAATTTCTTGGCCTCCTCGGTGCCGAGAACCTCGTTGAACCAGCCATTGAGCTTGGCGACCACGTCCTGCGGCATGCCGGCCGGAACCATCACGCCCCACCAGCCGAGCTGGTTGATGTCGTAGCCCTGCTCCTTGAAGGTCGGCACGTCGGGAATGCCGGCCATGCGCTCGCCCGAACCGATCGCCAGCGCGCGCCAGCGGCCGGCCCGGATCTGCGACAGGCCGAAGACCGGATCATGCGCGCCCCAGTCCACCTGGCCGCTCAGCATGTCGTTCACCGTATCGGCCGCGGTCTTGTACTGGACCTGCAGCGTCTGCAGGCCGGAGAGCTGCTTGAACTCCTCGGCCATCACCTTGCCCGAAGTGGCGTTGACGGCATAGGAGGCCTGGTCGCCCTTCTTCTTCTGGTCTTCCACGAGGTCGGCCAGCGTCTTGTAGGGGCTGTCGGCCCGCACGGTCAGCAGGAAGGCCTGCTTGTTGATCGTGGCGATCGTGTTGAGGTCCTTGATCACATCGATGGGCGGGTTCTTGAGCAGCCACATATTGCCGCCGGTCGAATTGCCCGAGTGGACGAAGACCGTATAGCCGTCCGGCTTGGCGCGCGCCGTATATTCGGCGGCGATATTGCCCGCCGCACCCGGCTTGTTCTCCACGATCACCGTCTGGTTCGCCACCTTGCTCACCTTGTCGGCGAAGTAGCGCACCAGCACATCGGCGCCGCTGCCGGCAGGGAAGGCGCAGATGAAGGTGATGGGCTTGCTCGGATAGGCATCCTGGGCAAAGGCCAGGCCGGGCATCATCAGCGCGGCGCCGCCAAGCAGCAGTGCCTTGCGGCGTGTGAATTTGATCTTGCTGTCAGACATTCGGTTCCTCCTTGGATCAGTTCTGTGGAATCTTCGCCAGCTGGACATAGTCGCGCCATTCGTCGACCGTGAAGGCGAGCAGGTCGTCGACCTCCTTCGGCGTGCCGATATAGGCGTCGCCGCCATTCTTGTTCAGGAACTCGACGGTATCCGGCTGTTCGAGCACCTCCTTGAACAGCGCGTTGAGCTTGTTCACGATGTCGTCCGGCGTCGCTTTCGGCACGAAAACGCCCCACCAGCCGAGCTGGTCGACATCGTAGCCATACTCCTTCAGCGCCGGTATATCCGGCGTCGCCTTCATCCGTTCGGGCGAACTCACCGCCAGCAGGCGCACATTGCCTGCCGTCTGCTGCGCCAGCGCGAAGACCGGATCGAGGGCGCCGAAGTCGAGCGCGCCGCTGATGATGTCGTTGAGCGAGTCCGGCGCGGTCTTGTAGGCCACCTCGGTGGCCTTGAAGCCGGCAAGCTGCGCATAGGTCGCGGCCAGCACCTTGCCGGAGGTGGCGGTGGTCGCATAGGTGCCGCCACCGTCCTTTTCCTTCCCCTTCATCAACTCGGTCAGTTCCTTGATGTCCTTGGCCGGCGACTTCGTCGGCACCGCGATCATGAAGGGCTGCTTGTTGATGAACTGGACGCCGCGCAGGTCCTTCACCACGTCGATCGGCGGGTTCTTGAACAGCGACATGTTCGCTGCCGTTGAGGTGCCGGAATGGACGTAGACCGTATAGCCGTCCGGCTTGGCGCGGACGGTATACTCCGCCGCGATATTGCCATTGGCGCCGGGCTTGTTCTCCACGATCACCGTCTGCCCGGATACCTTGCTCACCTTGTCGGCGAAATAGCGCACCAGGACATCGGCGCCGCTTCCCGCGGGAAAGGCGCAGACGAATGTGATGCGGTCATTGGGATAGTCGGCCTGGGCCCAGGCTACTGCCGGGGCCATTGCCAGCGATACAGCCGCTGCCATGAGCGTGCGGCGCGTGATGCTCGTCAGTAACTCTCTCATAAAGCTCCTCCACCTATCGAGAGTTCTTTTTCGCTTCCCTACTCCTCCTGGAATGCCTCCTCGCGCGTCTTGCGGAACTGCGGCAGGACGATCAGCGCGATCATGAGCACCGTTGCGACAAGCAGCGATGCCGAGATGGGCCGATCCAGGAAGATCATCGGGTCGCCGCGCGACAGAACCAGCGACCGGCGCAGGTTCTCCTCCATCAGCGGGCCCAGAATGAAGCCGAGCACCAGCGGCGCGGGCTCGCAACCAAACTTCAGCAGGATATAGCCGAAGATTGAGAAGATGATCATCAGCACCATCATGAAGGGCTCGGTGCTGGTCGAATAGACGCCGATGGCGCAAAAAAGCAGGATGGCGGGGTAGAGGAATCGGTAGGGAACCGACAACAGCTTCACCCATATTCCGAGCATCGGCAGGTTGATGACGACCAGCATCAGGTTGCCGATCCACATCGACGCCACCATGCCCCAGAACAGGTCGGGCCGCGCCGTCATCACCGCGGCACCCGGCTGGATACCCTGGATGATCATGGCGCCCATCATGATCGCCATGATCGGATTGGACGGGATGCCGAGCGTCAGCAGCGGGATGAACGAGGTCTGCGCGGCGGCATTGTTGGCGGCTTCGGGACCGGCCACGCCCTCGATCGCGCCCTTGCCGAATTTCTGCGGCTGGCGCGTGACCTTCTTCTCCAGCGTATAGCTGGCGAAGGAGGCGAGCACCGCGCCGCCGCCGGGCAGGATGCCGAGGATGGAGCCCAGCCCGGTGCCGCGCAAAGCGGCGGGCCAGGCCTGCTGGAACTCCTGTTTCGTCGGCCAAAGGTCGCGCAGCCGCGTCGAGATCGCGGTGCGTTCGGCCGGCGGATTCTCCAGGTTGCGGATGATCTCCACGATACCGAAAAGGCCGAGCACCAGCGGCAGGAAGTCGATCCCCTCCCACAGCCCGCCAATGCCGAACGTATAGCGCGTCAGGCCGGTATTGGTGTCGGTGCCGACGAGGCCGAGCAGCAGGCCGATCAGCACCATCACCGTCGCCTTGAGCACCGAGCCATGGGCGAGCACCACCGCCATGACCAGTCCAAGCAGCATCAGGGCGAAATAGTCCGGCGAGTTGAATTGCTGCGCGAAGGCCGAAAGCGGCGGCCCGAAGGCGGCGATGAAGACCGTGCCCACGCAGCCGGCGAAGAAGGAGGCGAGTGCCGCGGTCGCCAGCGCCGAGCCCGCGCGCCCGCGCTTGGCCATCTGGTGGCCCTCGATACAGGTGACCACCGAGGATGCCTCGCCCGGCATGTTGACGAGGATCGACGTGGTCGAGCCGCCATATTGGGCGCCGTAATAGATGCCGGCCAGCATGATCAGCGAGGAAAGCGGATCGAGGCCGAAGGTGATGGGCAGGAGGATGGCGAGCGTCGGGATCGGGCCGATGCCGGGCAGTACGCCGATCAGCGTGCCGAGCACGACGCCGATCAGGCAGAACATCAGGTTTTGCAGCGTGCCGGCGGCGGCGAAGCCAGTCGCGAGGTGTTCGAGTATCTCCATCGCTTTAGCTATTCCACCACAGCGGCATGGGCTGATTGAGGCCGTAGACGAAAAGCAGCACGACGAATGCCGAGACGCAGACTGCGAAGATGATCGTCTCGACCAGCTTGACGTTCGGGCGCGCATAGGCAGCCGCGACCATCATCAGCACGGCGGTGATGACCACGCCGATCTGGCTGATGAGGAAGCCGAAGATCGCCAGCGCCACCATGAGCATGAAGATCGGCCGGAACTGGAACCGCTCGATCGCCGGCCCGTCGACGGTGAGCGACTTTCCGACGGTGACGAAACCCGCAAGGATGATCAGTCCGGAGATGATCGAGGGAAAGTAGCCTGGGCCCATATTGCGCGCCGAGCCGAATGTCAGGTCGCGGCCGAAATATATCCCCGCCGCCCCGATCAGCAGGAAAAGGATCCCTGCGCCCAGGTCCTGCGGGCTTCGTACTCTCAGCATCAAATCCTCCCGGTTCGCGGCTGAAACGCTTGCCATGGCCTGCTGCCCTCGACCGCGTCTCGCGGCCGTTCCTCCGGGCAACCAGGATTTCGTCAGGGGCAATGTCGCCCAACGGAATTTGACTATAGCAAAAGCGTTCCCACACGCCAGCAATCCGCCACATCTCCGTCAGCGATGACGCTTTCGAATTATGGCTCCCTTATATCAGGATACCATACATCAAATGTCAACGGCGAATTGCACCCCATTCGACCCGTCGCGGGCGACGCGCCCGCTCCGGTACATTGGGTTAAAACAAATTCCATTGTATTATGTCAAAACAATTTGACATCGCCATTGCATCACCGGATTGTCCCGCCGCGTCGGAAAGATGGACGAGGCGATGAAAATTTCGGTGATCGGCGGGGGTATTGGCGGCATGACCGCCGCGCTCGCTTTGCTGCGACAGGGTTTTGATGTCGAGGTCTTCGAACAGGCGTCGGAATTGCGCGAGGTGGGCGCGGGCGTGCAGATCAGCGCCAACGGCACCCGCATCCTGTTTGCACTGGGATTGGAAAAGGAGATCATGTCGGTCGCCAGCGAGGCGGGCGGCAAGGAAATCCGCCTGTGGAACACCGGCCAGACATGGAAGCTGTTCGATCTCGGGCCGGTCTCCGTCGAGCGCTACGGCTTTCCCTATATCACCATCCACCGCAACGACCTGCATCAGGCACTGGCCGCCGGCGTGCGCCGCGCCGCACCCGATGCCATCCGGCTCAGCAAGCGCTGCGTCGGCCTCGACCAGGACGCGCATGGCGTGACGCTGCGCTTTGCCGACGGTTCCACGGCACGCTCCGACATCGCCATTGGCGCCGATGGCGTACACTCGGTCGTGCGCGAGGCGCTGTTCGGCCCGGACGAGCCCGCCTTCAGCGGCATCGTGGCATGGCGCGGCGTGATTCCGGTCGAGCGCCTGCCTGCCCATCTGCTGCGCCCCGTCGGCACCAACTGGATCGGGCCTGGCGGCCATGTGATCCACTACCTGCTGCGCCGCGGCGAATTGATGAACTACGTTTCCGTGGTGGAGCGCTCCGACTGGCAGGTCGAATCCTGGTCGGTCGCCGGCACGGTGGAGGAGTGCCTGGCCGACTATCCCGGCTGGCACGACGACGTGCACACGATGATCCGCAGCATCGACACGCCTTACAAATGGGCACTGATGCTGCGCCAGCCGATGGCCGACTGGTCGCAGGGCCGCGTGACGCTGCTGGGCGACGCATGTCACCCCACCCTGCCCTTCCTGGCGCAGGGCGCGGCGATGGCGATTGAGGACGGCTACGTTCTGGGTCGCGCGCTGGCCGCCAATGGCGGCGACCACAAGGCAGCCTTCCGCCGCTACGAGATGGCGCGCAACGACCGCACCTCGCGCATCGTCAATGGTGCGGCCGCCAATGCCGGGCGATTCCACAATCCGGCCCTGTCGAACGCGGCCACTGCCGAGGCCTATGTGAATTCCGAATGGGAAGAGGAGAAGGTCAGGCAGCGCTACGAATGGCTTTTCACCTATGATGCGACATCGGTGCCGGTTGGCCCCGAACGGGTCGCCGCGTCATGATCGCCGCAAACCAGCTTGAAGGGACGGAAAACCATGGGTGAAATGCTGCGGCTGCGTGCCGCCGACAGACATGAACTGGGCGCCTACCGCGCCGCGCCGCAGGCAACGCCGCGTGGCGGCGTCGTGGTGCTTCAGGAGATTTTCGGCGTCAACAGCCATATCCGCAATGTCTGCGACCGCTTCGCAGCGGAAGGCTATGTGGCGATCGCGCCGGCGCTGTTCGATCGTTTCCAGCGCGATTTCGAATCCGGCTATTCGCCGGAGGAAGTCGCCGTCGCGCGCGGTTTCATGGCCTCCTTCGACTGGGAGGCGCTGGTCGCCGACACGCGCGCGGCGATGGACCGTGTGCTCGAGGAGACCAAGCCCGTCTCCATCGTCGGCTTCTGCCTTGGCGGCTCGCTGGCCTATATCGCCGCCACGCGCTTCGACGATCTGGCCTCCACCGTCAGCTATTATGGCGGCAAGATCGTCACCCATGCCGACACGAAGCCGCTCTGCCCGGTAATGATGCATTTCGGCGAGACCGACCAGTCGATCCCGATGAGCGACGTGGAGATCGTGAAGGCCAAGCGCCCCGACACTGAGATCTTCACCTACCCCGCTGGCCACGGCTTCAATTGCGACGAGCGCAGCGCCTATGACGCCGCGCAGGCGGCCATCGCCTGGAAGCGCACGCTGGGCCTGCTGGAAAAGGTGCACGGCCCCAAAGCCTGAGGAAGATCGATGTCGGACGGCAGCAAGGTGGAATGGCAGCGGGTGCCGCTTGTCCTGTCCTTCCCGGACACGGCGCGCTTCACCGAGACCTACGGCTTCGCCGGCAATTCGGGCCGCGTCAACCTGGAGGGGCAGCTCCTGCGTCCCGCCGGGCGCCCGTCCGACACGGTCTACGTGTTCATGCACCCGACCTCGACGCTCCAGCTCCTGCCCATGCCGACTGCGCTCGCCGACCGCGGCCTGCATGTCCTGTGCGCGGCGAGCCGCTACCCGAAGAACGACAGCGCGCTCATCATGGAAAAGGTGGCGATCGACCTCGGCCGCTGGCTTGACCATGCCCGCAACCAGCTCGGCTACCGCAAGGTCGTGCTCGTCGGCTGGTCTGGCGGCGGTTCGCTGTCGCTGTTCTATCAGGCGCAGGCCGAGAACCCGACCATCACCCACACGCCGGCCGGCGACGAGGTGAACCTTGCCGAAGCCGGGTTGCAACCCGCCGATGGCGTCATCTTCATCGCCGCGCATCTGTCCCGCGCCGAGACGCTGACGGAATGGCTCGACCCCTCCGTCATCGACGAGCGCGACCCCGACAATCGCGACCTGTCCCTCGACATCTATTCGCCCGACTGCCCCGTCCAGCCGCCTTATTCCGCCGATTTCATATCCCGTTTCCGCGCCGCGCAGGTGGCCCGCAACCGCAGGATCACCGACTGGTGCGTTGACACGCTGGAGACGCTGCGCCGGCGCGGCGGGCCGGAGCAGGAGCGCGCCTTCGTCGTCCACCGCACCATGTGCGATGTGCGCTGGTTCGACACCGCGATCGACCCCAACGACCGCAAGCCCGGCTGGTCCTATATGGGCGACCCGCGCACGGTGAATGTCGGCCCGGTCGGCCTTGCCCGCTTCTGCACGCTGCGCTCATGGCTGAGCCAGTGGAGCTACGACCTGTCCAACGCCAAGGGCCCGGCCAATGCGCGCCTCATCCGCCGCACGCCGGTGCTGCAGATCGAGAACAATGCCGACGAGGCCGTGCCGGCCACGCACAATCCGGCGATTGCCGCAGCACTCGCCACGCCGGACAAGGAATATCTGACCATTCCGCGCGCGACGCACTATTATCTCGGCCAGCCGGACCTGCTCGCCATGTGCCTCGACCGCGTGACCGACTGGAGCCGGCGCCACGGCCTGCTGGCGGAATGAACGAAGCCGGCAGAGTCGACTGCCGGCTTCAAGCATTTTGCAGCCAGCGGAATCGCTTGGCGTCGCACAAATGCGGCTAAAGGCGGATCAGCCCAACGATGGGTTGGGCTGATTCGAGGGAGTTCGGGAGGATATGCGATGAAACCGTCAGGCAGCGGCCTTCTTCGCCGCGATCATCTTCGCCTTCTTTTCCGTCCACGCGTCCAGGTTGCCGCGCGCCTCGCTGGCCGCCTTCTCCAGATAGCCCGGCTCCTCGGTGCGCGCCGTCACTTCCAGCCTGAGCCCGTTCGGGTCGAAGAAGTAGATCGAGTTGATGAATTCATGGTCGATGATGTCGGTCGTCTGCACGCCCGCATCGGCAAGCCGCTGGCGCATCTTCAGCACCTCATCCACCGAATCCAGCTCCATGGCGAAATGCATCACCCAACCCGGCGTGTTGGGCGACGGCTCGGGCATCGCATTCTCGCCGAGGTCGAAAAAGGCCATGTAGGAGCCGTCCGCCATCTCGAAGAAGAAATGCGCATAGGGCTTTTCCTCGCCCGTGCTCGGCACCTTGTCCGCCGTCATGCAATTGACCAGCGGCAGGCCGAGCAGGTCCTCGTAGAATTTCCGCGTCTCCTCCCCGTCCCGACAGGGAAAGGAGAAGTGATAGAGACCCTTGATCTTCGGTGCGGCAGCCATGATGCGTCCTCCTCTGCAATATGGTTTTCTCTGGCGCGAAGCCTAGCGCAATGCGCATCGAACCTTGTCCTCCCGTCAGGGGGACAAAGGGAGTTCGCCCATGGATGACGCCCGCAACAATGCCGCCCTCGCGGCAGCCATATCCGCGACCGGCGAACCGTCCTTTCCCGACCGCCTTCTCGCCCTGCTGCGCGGCCTCGCCGGCACCGATCTCTGCTCGGCCTTTGCGGTCGGCCATGACGGCTCGCTGCGCTATCTCTTCGCCGCCGGCCACCATGCCGACATTCCAGATTTCGCCGAAAGCGCCTCGCTCGCCTATGCAAGCGGCTACTGGCAGCGCGACCGCACCATGCGGCGCGCGCTGGCAGGGATGGATGGCGGCGTCCATCTCATCCGTCAGGCCTGGAACGGAATCACCGACCCGGACTATCGCCGCGCCTGCTACGAGCGCGGCGGCATCGTGGAGCGCCTGACGCTCTATGCCGGCGGCGAGCCGGCCATTTTCGCCAGCGCCTATCGCAGCCGCGCCAGCGGCCATTCCAGCCCAGCCGAGATCGAGGCACTGGAGAAAGCGGCCGGCATCGTCATGGCGCTGGTCGCGCGCCATGTCGCCGCGTCGAGCGATACCGGACAGCCCGCCGCCCACGACATCGCGCACCGCCTCCTCGCCAGCCAACACAGGCTGAGCCAGCGCGAGGCTTCCGTAGCGGCGGCGCTCTCGCTCGGCCACACGCAGAGAGAAATCGCCGAGGCGACGGGCGTGGCGCTCAGCAGCGTCGTCACTTATCGCCGCCGCGCCTACCGCAAGCTCGGCGTCAGCGACCGGCACGAGATTGCCGGCCTGCTGCGTCGCGCCGGCAACCTAGTTGAAACCGAACGCAATGAAGGGGAAAGCATATGAGACTTGACGGCAGGGTAGCGATCGTCACCGGGGCAAGCACCGGCATCGGGCGCGCCATCGCGCATGCGCTGGCGCAGGCTGGTGCGAAAACGGTGGTGGCGGCGCGCAGCGCCGACAAACTGGAGGAATTGGCAAGGGAGATCGCCGAGGCCGGTGGCGAAGCGCTCGCCGCCCCCTGCGACGTCACCGACGAGGCGAAGGTGGAAGCCCTCTTCGCCCATTGCAGCGAGCGCTTCGGCGACCCCGACATCCTCATCAACAATGCCGGTATCGCAGACCATACGCCCACGCCGGACTTGACGCTGGCGCGCTGGCAGGAGGTGATCGACATCAACCTCACCTCCGTCTTCCTATGCAGCCGCGCGGCCATGCGCCTGATGATGCCGAAGAAGCGCGGCCGCATCATCAATATTGGGAGCATCTCGGCCAAGGTTCCGCGCCAGAACACGGCCGCCTATACGGCGAGCAAGTTCGCCGTCGAGGGCCTGACCCGCTCGCTGGCGCTCGACGGCCGCCCGCACGGCATCGCCGTCTCCATGCTGCATCCCGGCTCCACCGTCAGCATGCTGGTGCCCGGCGTCACCGACAAGCAGCGGCCGGACACGATGCAGGCAGAGGACGTCGCCCGGCTGGCGCTGCTCATGGCGACCTTGCCCGACGACGTGAACCTGTTCGAATCCACCATTCTGCCCATCGGCATGCCGTTCCTCGGACGCGGCTAAAGCAATTCCAGCAAAAAGTGTGCAGCGGTTTTGCATCCGGAATTGCGTGACACAAAGGCGCCAATCTATATCAGGTTGACGAATATATGGCTGCCTGATATCGAAGCGGAAACGCTGGAGCCTTGATCATGCAGAATGCACAGAACCCTTCCGCCAACGGCCAGGCCGGCCGCTGGGGCGAGAACGTCACCGTCGATTTCGAGGACGGCATTGCCTGGGTCACGCTCAATCGCCCGACCCGGCGCAATGCCATTAATCCCGGCATCGTCTGGGAAATGAACGCGATCATGGACGCGCTGGAGGAAGACGAACGCTGCAAGGTCATGGTCGTCACGGGCGCGGGCGAATCCTTCTCCGCCGGCATGGACCTGAAGGAATATTTCCGCGCCACCGACAAGGTGCCGCCGATTCATCGCGAGCGCCTGTTCCGCGCCAATGCCAACTGGCAGTGGCGCCGCATGATGTATTATCCCAAGCCCACCATCTCCATGGTCAATGGCTGGTGCTTCGGCGGAGCCTTCCAGTTCCTCATAGGCTCCGACCTCGCCATCGCATCGGAGGACGCCACCTTCGGCCTGTCGGAGATCAATTGGGGCATCATTCCCGCCGGCATCGTCGCAAAGGCAGTGATGGAGGCCATGAGCCTGCGCGACGCGATGTATTATATCATGACCGGCGAGACGTTTGACGGTCGCGAGGCCGCCGCCATGAAGCTGGTCAACAAGGCGGTGCCGGCAGCAGAACTCAAGGAGGCAACCCGGCAGCTCGCAAAGACGCTGATGGGCAAGAACCCCTTCGTGCTGCGCCAGGCCAAGACTGCCGCGCGATTCTCGCGCGACCTCACCTGGGACCAGGCGATCGAATACCTCATGGCCAAGTCGGACCAGACGGATCTGCGCGACCCCGAGAACGGCCGCAATACCGGCATGAAGCAGTTCCTGGACGACAAGTCCTACCGCCCCGGACTGGAGGCTTATGATCGTGGCTGAGGCTGCCGCGCGCGCCGAACCGATCAACTCAGAGGCGGTCGATCTCGGCCGCCTGCTGCGGCCGCGCTCCATCGCCATCGTCGGCGCGCAGCCCGAGCGCACCTCCATCGGCGGCGGTGTGCTCTCCAACCTCGAAATGTTCGGCTATGACGGGGAAATCCACCTCGTCAGCCGCTCGCGCGATGAGATTCGCGGCCGCGCCTGCGTCAAATCCATTTCCGACCTGCCTTCCGGCATCGACGTGGCCGTTCTCATCGTGCCGCAGGCGGCCATCATGGAATCCGTCCGCGCCTGCATCGAGCGGCGCATCGGCGCCGTGGTCGTCTACACCTCCGGCTTCGCGGAGGCCGACGAAAACGGCCGCCGCCAGCAGGAGGAACTGGCCGCAACCTGCCGCGAGGCGGGCATCGCGCTGCTCGGCCCCAACTGCATGGGCTACACCAACTACCTAGACGGCATCCCGCTCACCTTCGAGCCGGTGGACGTGCGCCGTATCACGCGCGCGGAAGGGCGCGTCGCCATCGTCGCGCAGAGCGGCGCGACGGCGGCGAACATCCGCTTCGCCATGCACGCGCGGGAAATCGACACCTCCTATATCATCGCCACCGGCAACGAAGCGACGCTCGGCGCGGAACACTTCATCGATTTCCTGCTCGACGATCCGCTCAACGCGGCGATCGGCGTCTATGTCGAGCAGATCCGCAACCCGGCCTTCTTCCTCGAAACGGCCCGCCGCGCCCGCAGGCAAAGCGTGCCCATCGTGCTCCTGCATCCCGGCTCAAGTGAGCGCGGCCGCGCCGCGGCGCAGTCGCATACCGGCGCGCTGGCCGGCGACCATGCGGTGATGCAGACCATCCTGCGCAGCGAGGCCGTTGCGTTGGTGGACACGACCGACGAGATGTTCGACGTGCTGGCTATCCTGTCGCGCTTCCCCGCGCCCAAACCCGGCAAGGCGGGCATCGTCACCAATTCCGGCGCAATTCGCGGCCTCTGCTTCGATTTCAGCGAGCGCGTCGGGCTTGAACTCGCCACGCTCTCACCCGCGATCGAAGCCGAGATGCAGGCGCTGGTGCCGCCTTACGTCCATGTCGACAACCCGTTCGACGTCGGCACCACCGGCTTTGCCAATCCCGGCATCTTCGGCAGTTCGCTTGAAGTGATGCTGAAGGAACCGGATGTCGGCATGGTGCTGCAGTCGCATGCCGGCGGCTCGCCAAGGATGCAGGTGGCAAAGTCGGACTCGATCCTGCCAGTCTTCGCCACCGCCGATAAGCCGGTCATCCTCAACATCATCGGCGACGACTATCCGCTGGACGAACAGTTCATGGCTGATGTCCGCGCAGCCGGCATCCCCTTCTTCCGCTCGCCCGAACGTGCCATGCGCGCCATGGCCGCCGTTGCGACCTATGCCGACGCGCTGGCCGAGGTGGCGGAGGCGAAGCCCGCAGCGACCCCCGCCGCAGCGCTGGCCGGTCACGGCACCATCCCCGAATATGAGGGCAAGCGCGTACTGGCCGAGCTCGGCATCCGCGTTCCGCGCGGCGGCATGGCAAGGTCGGCGGACGAGGCGCTGCGTATCGCGGAAAACATCGGCTACCCGGTCGTCATCAAGGCGCAGGCTGCTGCCCTCGCCCACAAGAGCGATGCCGGCGGCGTCATCGTCAATATCGCCGACGCGACCGCCCTGCGCAGCGCGTGGGAGAAACTCCACGCCAATGTCGCAGCTGCCAAACCCGGGCTCGCCCTCGACGGCGTGCTGGTGGAGGAAATGGCGAAGCCCGGCCTCGAAATGGTCGTCGGCGCCAAGCGCGACCCGCAATGGGGGCCCGTCGTGCTGGTCGGCCTCGGCGGCGTCTGGATCGAGGCGCTCAGCGATGCCCGCCTGCTGCCGGCTGGCGCCGGCCGCGCCCGCGTGCTCGCCGAACTGAAGCGGCTCAAGGCGGCAAAGCTGCTCGGCCCCTTCCGCGGACAAGCCGCGCGTGACATCGACGCCATTGCCGACGTCGTGATACGCCTCGGCGAATTGATGCTGGCCGATCCGGCGATCCGCGAGGTCGACATCAATCCGCTCGTCGTCGGCGCCGCAGGAGAAGGTGCCGTCGCGCTCGACGCCTTGTTCGTGAGGGACTGATTGCAGCGGAACGCTGCGGGAGGAGACCATGGCCACTGATCCGCGCTACGGCGCGCTGCAACTCTTCATCGACGGAAACTGGATCGACGCCGGCGACCGCGTCACCGAGGAGGTCGTGAACCCCGCCACCGGCGAGGCGATCGGCACCCTGCCCCATGCCAGCACCGCCGACCTCGACGCCGCGGCTGAAGCGGCCGCACGCGCCTTCGCAAGCTGGCGCAGGACACCCGCCTTCGACCGCGCACAGATCATTCGCAAGGCAGCCAACCTGCTGCGCGAGCGCGCCGAGCGGATCGCCACTCGCCTCGTGCTCGAACAGGGCAAGCCGATCACCGAGGCGCGGGGCGAGGCGATGGGCGCGGCCGACATCTTCGACTGGACCGCCGACGAAGGCCGCCGCACCTATGGCCGCATCGTGCCCTCCCGCGCGCCCGGCATGCGTTGGCTGGTGACCAAGGAGCCCGTCGGCCCGGTCGCCGCCTTCACGCCGTGGAACGTGCCGGTCGGCATTTCCGCCCGCAAGATTTCCGCCGCGCTCGCCACCGGCTGCACCATGGTCATCAAGCCGGCGGAGGAAACGCCCGCCTCGGTGCTGGAACTGGCGCGCGCGTTCGACGATGCCGGCCTGCCCAAGGGCGTGCTCAACGTGGTCTACGGCGTACCGGCCAGGGTGTCGGAGCATCTCATCGCCCATAAGGCGATCCGCAAGATCACCTTCACCGGCTCCACAGCAGTGGGAAAACACATCGCCACGCTCGCCGCGCAGGCCGGCGTCAAGCGCACCACGATGGAGCTCGGCGGCCACGCGCCCGTGCTGGTCTTCGCCGATGCCGACATCGAGCTCGCAGTTCAGACCATGGTTGCCGCGAAATACCGCAATGCCGGCCAGGTCTGCATGTCGCCTACCCGCTTCTACGTGCATGAAAGCGTGCACGACCGCTTCGTGGACGGCTTCGCCAAGGCCGCAGCCGCGATCAAGGTGGGCGACGGCCTCGACCCGGCAACCCAGATGGGGCCGCTCGCCAATCCGCGCCGCGTCACGGCAATGGAAGGCTTCGTGGCCGACGCGCTCGACAAGGGTGGCGTGCTGAAGACCGGCGGCGAGCGGGGCAGCAATCGCGGCAACTTCTACCAGCCCACGGTGATCGCCAATGTGCCGGTCACCGCGCGCGCGATGAATGAGGAGCCCTTCGGCCCGCTCGCCATCACAGCACCCTTCGCCTCCTTCGACGAGGTGATCGAACAAGCAAACCGCCTGCCCTACGGCCTCGCCTCCTACGCCTTCACCGGCTCGAGCCGGACATCCGCCATGCTGTCGGACGCGATCGAGGCGGGCATGGTCGGCATCAACACCGCCATGATCAGCGGCACCGAGACGCCCTTCGGCGGCGTCAAGGAAAGCGGCTATGGCAGCGAAGGCGGGATCGAAGGCATGGAAGCCTACCTCGTCACCAAGATGATCAGCCAGGCGTGAGGAAAAGATGACTGACAAACCGGTGCCCGGCGGCACGAATGTTCTGGTCGAATTCGAGGATGGCATCGCCTGGGTCAAACTCAACCGCCCCGACAAGCGCAACGCCATGAGCGTGGCGCTGGCCGAGGAGATGAACCAGATCCTGGACGCGCTGGAGATCGACGACCGCTGTGGCGTGATCGTGCTCACCGGCATGGGCGAGGCCTTTTCGGCGGGCATGGACCTCAAGGATTTCTTCCGCGCCACCGACGGCGTCAGTGATGTCGAGCGCATGCGCGCCTATCGCTCCACCCGCGCATGGCAATGGCGCACGCTGATGCATTACAGCAAGCCCACCATCGCCATGGTCAATGGCTGGTGCTTTGGCGGCGCCTTCACGCCGCTCATCTGCTGCGATCTGGCCATCGCCTCGGAAGACGCGGTGTTCGGCCTGTCCGAGGTCAATTGGGGCATCATTCCGGGCGGCGTCGTCTCAAAGGCCATCTCCACCCTGATGAACGACCGCAAGGCCATGTACTACGTCATGACCGGCGAGAAATTCGGCGGCCGCATGGCCGAGCAGCTCGGCCTCGTCAACGAGGCGGTGCCGGCCGACAAATTGCGCGAGCGCACCGTCGAACTCTGCAAGGTGCTACTGGAGAAAAACCCCACCGTACTGCGGCAGGCACGCATGGCCTACAAATATGCGCGCTACATGGACTGGGAGCAGGCGGCCGAATATCTCACAGCCAAGGGCGACCAGACCAGCTTCGTCGATGCCGAGCGCGGACGCGAAAAGGGCCTCTCCCAGTTCCTCGACGAGAAGACCTTCCGCCCCGGCCACGGCACCTACAAGCGCTCCTGACATAGCGGTGTGAAATCAGCCGCTTGAGGCGGTGCGTTGAATCAGTTTGAAAGCAAAAGATGGACATTGAGATCGGCACAGAGGTCTGGCGCGGCGGCGTGAACTGCTGGGAATGTGACGAGATGGGGCACATGAACACGCGCTTCTATCTCGCCCGCTCCATGCAGGGCATGGCCGTGCTCTTTGCCTTGGCCGGCCTTCCCGGCGCCATCGCCTCGCACAGGCCCGCCGCCGTGCGTTTGCGCGAAATGCACATCCGCTTCCATCGCGAGGCGCCCGCCGCCACCGCGCTCCACATGACCGGCGGCTTCGTCGCGCTCGGCGCGGACGACGCCGAAATCCTGCTCCTGCTCCATCACAGCCATGGCGGCGTGCTGGCCGCCAGTTTTCGCCTCCGGCTGAGCCATGTGGATGCCGACGGCAAGAGCGCCCCATGGCCCGCCGAACTGCGAACAAAGGCCGCGACCATGATGGTGGAGGTTCCCGCCGAGGCGCAGGCGCGCAGTGTCTCCACCGGCCCGCTCACGGTCACCGCGCCTGACCTCGCCGCGCACAAGCGCATCGCCATCGGCGCGCTGGAACTTGCCGATTGCGACGCGACGCAGCTCATGCTGCCGCAGAAATTCATCGGTGCTGTCTCCGACGGCATCCGCCAGATCACCGCGCCGCTGCGCCAGATCATCGTCGACAATGCCGACCCCACCCCTGCTCGCTTCGGTGGCGCGGTGCTGGAATTCCGCATCATCTACCTGGAATGGCCGCAGGTGGGCGACTGTTTCGAGATCCGCTCCGCCTTCCGCGGCGCCGACAAGCGCACCATGGCAATCGAGCACTGGATGGTCGACGCCGTCACCGGCCGCCCCTTCGGCTTCATGGAATCCATCGCCATCGTGCTCGATCTCGAACGCCGCAAGGTCGTCGGCATCACCGAACCGGCGCAGGAAGCACTGCGCCCGCTGGTGCTGGCGTAGCGCAAGCGCATGAGGTTCGAAACTGCACTCGACAGAACGCTTCCAGCGGAAATGCTCTAAAATCCCTTCTTGCGCCGCGAACTGATTGCCAGTTTCTCGATCAGTTCATCAGGGATGGGCCTGCTCACCGAGAAAGTGACTCCCGTCTTGGTCGCCTTGAGTTTTAAAGACGCGATCTCGTCGGCATGGGCAGAAATTGCACCCGGATCGACATATAGGCCGCATTGTTTACTGAAGGCGGCATAGCCCGCGACAATGGTTTCTTCGATCTGAAATCCGGGTATGTCATATTTGATGACTTCTTCGGCGTCGGGCAGCGCCCGCGCCAGCTGCCCACGTAATCGGGCTAACGTGGCGCGAAACTGCTCCGGTGCAGCCGCGATATATGCGTCATGGTCATTTTTCTTCGTCATGCCGGCACTGTGCCGCCCAGCATGGGTAAAGGCAACAAACCGGTAGCAAAACTCCTGATGTCGGGGCTACGGCAAGACACTCCCTCAGACGTTTCAACTACCTGAACCGCTCCGCCGTCGCGACGCAATTGAGCAGGGCAGCAAGCTCCTTGCGCGAGGCAAAAGAGGTTTCCGGTCCCATCGAAAGAAACGCCTTCACCGCGCGCACGGTCGGCACGGAGTTTCCGCAAAGCTGCGCCACGACCCGCGTTGTCTCATCCTCAAGCCCATCGTCAGCGACCATGGCCCCGATCAGGCCCAGCGCCTTCGCCTCCTCCGCGCCCACCGCGTCGCGGGTTAGCACCAGCCGCGCCATCGCCGCGCGCGGCAGCCGGTCGGCCAGTGCATTCATGACCAGCGTCGGCGCGATGTCGTGGTTCATCTCCGGCACCTGGAACCGGGCGCCGTCGGCGGCGATCGCCACATCGGCAAGGGCTGCGATGGCGCATCCCACGCCCGCCGCCCTGCCCCTCACGGCAACGATGAACGGCACCGGAATCTCCCGCAGCGCCGCATAGAAGTTGAGCACCGGATCGGACACCATGCCGCGCAGGTCGAGCGCCGTGGCGCGCGAGCCGGCGCCCGGCATCGCGCCGCTGCGGCCGGTGCAGAAATCCGGCCCCACCGCGCGCAGCAGCACCACGCGCGTTTCGGTATCCAACTGCTCCAGGGCTGCCATGATCGCCTTGGCCATGGCCGGCGTCAGCGCATTGCCCTGCTCGGGGCGGTTGAGCACGATTTCCAGCACGCCGTCGTCCTGCTGCGCGATCTTCACCTCATCCGTCATCGCCGTCCTCCCGTTACGAAGCCTTCGCATCCTGTATCGCCTGCCAGATGGCGAGCGGGGTCGCCGGCATCTCGACATGCCGCACGCCCAGATGCGCCAGCGCATCCACGATCGCATTGATGGCGACGCCCAGCGCCGGCGTGGTGCCGCCCTCCCCACCCGGCCGGAAGCCGAGCGGATGGTTCACCGAAGGCACCTCGCTGATATCGGTCACGAAAGAGGGAAAATCCGACGCCCGCGCCAGCGCATAGTCCATCAGGCTGGCCGACAGCGCCTGCCCGCTCGCAGGATCGAAGCGGATGCATTCCAGCAGCGCCTGCCCCGCGCCCTGCACAATGCCGCCATGCGTCTGGCCATGCACGATCATCGGGTTGAGCGCCCGCCCCACATCGTCCACCGACGTATAGCGCACGATCTCCCATTGGCCCGTCTCCGGGTCGATCTCCATCTCGCACACCGCCGCGCCATAGGGAAAGGCCAGCCCCGCCGTCACCACATCGGCGACAGCGGCGAGTTTTTCACCATCGCGCATCTGCCGTGCAATCTCGAACAGCGTCATCGTCCTGTTGGTGGAGGAAACGCGAAACAGCCCGTCGGCAAACTCCACCTCTTCCAGCGGCCTGCCCGCCAGCCCGGCAAGCACGCCGCGCCCCTTGCGGATCGCCTCATCCGCCGCCTGCTGGAACACGATGGACGCAAAGCGCAGCGACCGCCCGGAATGCGTCCCGCCGCCGGCGGTCACGAAATCCGTGTCGCCCGCGCGAATGCGCACCACTTCATGCGAGACGCCGAACAGCGCACCAACCAGTTGCGCGAAGGCGGTGGCATGGCTCTGGCCGGAATCCTGCGTGCCGATAACGACATCCACCGTCTCCGTGTCCGGGTCGATGACGATCTCCGCCCGCTCGCGCGGAATGCCGCCCGTCCCCTCGATATAATTGCCGAAGCCGATGCCACGGCAGCGCCCACGCTCGCGCGCCGCGGCGCGCCGTTCCGCGAACCCCGCCCAGTCCGCAAGTTCGAGCGCCCGGTCCATCACCGCTTCATGCTCGCCATTGTCATAGGCGATGCCGAAGGGGTTGCGGTGGGGAAAGGCATCGGGCGCGATCATGTTGCGGCGCCTGAGCGCGATGCGGTCGAAGCCGAAATCGCGTGCGGCCATGTCGATCATCCGCTCGATCGCATACATCGCCTCCGGGCGGCCGGCACTGCGATAGGGGATGGTCGGCGGCGTGTTGGTCATCGCCGCCCGCGTCCGCACGCAGGCAACAGGCACGCGATAGAGGCTCGTCATGAGCTGCGCGCCCTTGTTCAGCGGCACGTAGGATACCGCATACGCGCCGATATTGCTGGTATTGGTCGCCCGGAAAGCAAGGAAATTACCCTCCTGATCCAGCGCCAGTTCCGCATCGATATGCAGGTCGCGCCCCTGGAAATCCGACAGGAAGCACTCGCCGCGATCCGCCACATGCTTCACCGGGCGGCCCGCCACCTTGGCCCCCAGCGTCAGCGCCACGAACTCCGGATGAACCGCATTGCGCGTGCCGAAATTGCCGCCCACATCCGGCGGCGCCACAACCCGCACAAGCTCGGGGCCCACGCCGAAGACAGCCGCAAGCTGATCGCGCATCGCCACCACGCCGATGCCCGACGAGGCATGCAGCGTGAAACGTCCGCTTGCCGCATCATGCGAAGCCACCGCGCAGCGCGGCTCCATATGCACGCCCGTCACCCGCTGCACCTGGCTGGAAAAGCGTACGCGATGCGCCGCCCGCGCGAAGGCCGCCTCCACGCCGGCCGCATCGCCGATCACACCATCCAGCGCGACATTGCCCGGCACATGATCCCATAGCTGCGGCGCGCCGGGCGTCGCTGCCGCGACCGCCTCCCTCACCGCCTCCAGTTCCTCCCATTCCGCCGCGACCAGTTCCGCCGCATCCCTGGCGGCTGCGGCGCTCTCAGCGATCACCATCGCATAGGCCTCGCCGACAAAGCGCACCCGCTCCGCCGGCAGCGCCATATGCGGCGTCATCGCCCGTTCCGAACCGTCATGATTGGCCAGCGGCACATCCGCGCCCGTCTTCGACGAGCCGATGCTGTGCGGGATTGGCCGCAACCCCGCCGCAACGACATCATGGCCGGTCAGGACGGCAAGCACCCCCGGAGCCGCCCGCGCCGCCTCGACATCGACCGCGACGATGCGCGCATGCGCGTGCGGCGAGCGCGCAAAGGCCGCATGCGCGAAATCGCCCAAAGCGAGATCGTCAGCATACCGCCCCGCGCCGACGACGAGCCGGTCATCCTCGCCGCGCCTGATCTCCTCCCCGATCCGCGTCAACGCGCCGCCCGCAAATCGTGCGTGACACAGTTCCCACCCGCCAAACCTGGCGCAGCCCGCCGCACCATTTTCTCCTCCCTCGCAGACAATTCCGCATATCAGGAAGGCTTATAATCAACCATGATCAGATGCAATCTGCCATTGTTGAATTTCCTTTCAGGCTCCACTGCGGAATTTCAGATCGAGGGGATTGCGCCGACGACTGTCGCCGTGTTTCTAGTCCAGCAAGAATGTGAGGTGGCAGAATGATCCGACCCGGCAGAGCGCTCTTCGGCAATCGCGAGCATGGTGTTTTCGAGTTGCTTGGAAGTTTCGAACCCGGGCTGATGGTGGACGTCGGAGCTGCTGCAGGTCACTTGACCTGGCTTGCCCTGAAATTCATGCGAGAAGGCAGCTATTCTGTAGGATTTGAGCCATTTCCAGGCAACTGGCAGTTTTATGAACGAACCTTGGCAAATAAGCCCGCCAGATTGGTAAAGGCAGCCGTCAGCGACAAAGAAGGTGAAGTCAGCTTTTACGTTGGTTCCACCGTGCCAGATGGTGGATGGGAGAGCTTGTCCGGCTACTCATCGATCGGCCACATCATTGAACCAGGGGTGACAGACCCAGCCAAGACAATCGTCTCGCCCGTTACAACAATTGACGCACATATAAGCGAGCCGATCAGGTTTATGAAGATTGATGTGCAGGGAGAAGAGCTTGGCGTGCTGAACGGCGCCACCGCATGCTTTGAACGAGGCATTGATCTATTGCACGTCGAATTCTCAGGTGAGAATGAAATTCTGGATTTTCTCCTGGATCGTGACTATGTGATCTTCGACCATCACTATATGGCCGTTCCCCAGGTTGAATCACCTGACCTTTCAATGTGGGATATCGACCGGGAAGTCACGCTTTCCACCGGAGCGAAGGCGCTTTTCCTATGGCCAAAGTCGACACCATCCGATCCGCGAGAATTCGCCGCGATGTTCCGGATGCCAAATCCGACTCTCTCTCCGCCTCAAACGGACATTGTCGCCATTCGGACGCCACTTGCTAAGCAGGCCGGATGGATTGATTGAATGTTGAGCGGATGTGGTCGATCTGGCTGTCGGTCGGCTGCCATACATCGACGACAGGTTGCTCGTTCCCAATTGCGGAAACGGATTCGCCCTCACGGACGATGACACCTGCGATCTCTATGCGATCGAGCTTGACGAAGTAGCTGCGTTCAACGCTCTCCAGCTTGGTAAGTTGGAAACTTATTCCCTGGTGCCCTGCCTGAACTGGCTGCATAGCTGAAACAATAAGCTTCGCACCGCCTGGAGCATCCACATCGAATCTGATGTCTTTCAGAATCGTATTGTCGCCAGCAACCTTCAACACAGTACGCGTGTTCGATTGGTTGAAAATCAAAGCGATCGCCGACTGACCCGATGCAACCGGTATGGCGAACGACTGCCCCTCATCATATCGATAGGCCACATCCGATACTACAGACGTTGAGATAACCACGGGTCGAGGTCCCGAGGCCGAGATATACGAGTAGCGAATTGCACTTTCACCACCGACCTCCGGTATATCGAAGCTGGTCAAATGGTCTAAAAATGCTTTGGTCGCATGATAGGAAAAGTTCGGATGCACATGCGATGCGTCATGCATAAGGCTTGTTATCGGATCGGCCGTCCGCCGCAAAATCGGAAGCATGTCGAGAACCCGCCCGCCGAATGCAGCTTTGTGTATTTCCGCGACCCCCTCCATCGCTTGATGCGAAAAGTCTCCCGGCAGAAGCAACCCCACCGGAACGGTGTTCGCACGCGCCGCCTCATGAACAATCCATCTCAGCACATCGGCGAGCGCCTCACGCCAATAGGTACCGTTGCTGATCGAAGCGGCATCGTTGATCAGGGTTTCCACGAACAGATAGTCGAATGAGGCGAGATCGATCCCGTTCATGCGGTAGGGAGCCATCACAGCCGGACTCGCGCCAAGCGATATATTCACAACCTCGGAGATTGTAGGGTGATCTGCTATCGCCTGCACGTATCCTGGCTTAAAGAATCCATTGCTTGATCCGAGTATCAGTACCCTCAAAAACCGTCTCCCTGTGACGCCTCACGCCGCGCAGATCGCGCCCTCTTTCTCTCGCCTCCCTGTGCAATTGGCAAGGGCGATCCCACAGTGTCCGCCGCCAAACTCCAGATGAGGGATTGTGCGAGAGTCAGGCCTGTGGTTTGGTTCCCGCAAAATCGCGGAGGCCTGCCAGTTGTTCGATAATTGCCCTGTTTGTGCCTCACCATTTACCGCTTTTGTTCGCACAGTCCCGACGATCAGAACAAAAAAAGACCTCAACCTGTATACTTGCCTTGAATGCCAGAGCTTCTGGAATCCCTCGGGCTATCGCGAGGACGCGCGTGTGCTGGAATTCGACTATCAATGGGGTCTTTCGGTAGCCGAACGGAACACCGCAGCAACTCGCGAGCTTTTTACAATCCTTGCCTCACATGGCGTTAAGCCCAATTCCGTGGCGGATATAGGATGCGGCATCGGAACCTTTCTCAAGACCGCGAAAGATATGGGGAAGAGGGTCGTTGGCTTCGATGTGAATGCCAAGGCAATCGAGCATGCCGTAGAGACGAATGGACTCGAGGCCTACGCCGCGATGTGGTCCTCAAATACTCCGACGATGCCGATCGATCTCTATGTGAGCATCATGGTTCTCGAGCACATAGAAGCGCCGAGGGATTTGATAAAGAACCTCTGTGAAGCAGCAATACGAAACGACGCCGCATTGTTCATTTCAGTGCCATTCATGCACCGGAACAGATGGCACAATATCCTCGATCCGGATCCAGCCATTCCCGGGACAGTATTTTTCGACAATGATGTTCACGTTATTCATTATTCGGCTGAAGGGTTGACAAAGGCTATGCATGAATTCGGTGCAACCAACACCCAATTCTTACGCGGCGGTCTATGGGATGGCATCTTACATATTCCGGAACGATTCAAAGAAGTAGTGGCACTAAGTTTCTGAACAGCGCCCATTTGTTGCCAAGACCGGCGGGACCGCGTGTCCGGGCTCCCAACGCTTCTGTATGAGCACTCCCGTGATCCGCATGCCGCTCGCAAGAGCTGCCTCGCCGGGGTGTGGGTGAATCGATTTTCCATGAGGTGGTCTAGTGGAGGTGAGAATCCTCGAACCGGAACAAGGCCGCGACTGCAGCCTGGGCTTTTGCCCACCCTCGCGGAGTCGGCGAACGCAGTGCGCTTGGAGTGTGATGTGTGAGTGAGAAATGGTGGGCCCGGAGGATGTAGAACAATCCTTATAGATCAATCTGTTGGAGACCCGAACCTACGAAAGCTGGCCCATTGATTAGATTGGAGATTTCGGGACGCCGCCCTAACCCCTCCCCCGCTTGAACACGTCCACCTCCACATGCTGCTTCGGCCATTCCGAGTGCGGCGCAGTCAGCGGCATCATGCTGAAACTGATGTTGCGATCAGGCTTCCCTGCCTCTCGGCATTTCGGGCAAAACACATGCGGCCTTAGATCATCAGCCATGCATGAATGGTCTGCTCCCAGCTTGTAGACGAGCGGTACCAGATTGAGCCTGCCACGGTGATTGCACTGGTAGGCATTGCAATACACCCATACAGTATGGGCTGTGACGATCACCTTGCCGATGGTGTCGATAGAAAGCGGGTAGGTGATCTCTGGCATCTTGAACGGGTGCATCCGTCCAGACTAGAACAGATGCGGAACGGATTTCAACGGGGAACCGCATCGCCTCCACCGCATTGAATCGCGGCTGGAGTATGTGTGTTGCGTCTCGACCCCCTTGATAAGCCATTTGACCGCCCCGTATTCGTCCGCCGAAAGGACGGCTATCTTGAGGCCGTCACCAGCGTTGCAAAAGCGGCTGACCTGCTGCTGAACAAATGGCCGGGCAGTCAGAGCCGGAAGGCGCACATCGCAGCACGGCAAGCATGCCTGCGGGCGCTGCAAGGCTTAGATGATGCATCCCAAGCTCGGGATGCACTGGAGACAGCGGCGAAGGATGTGAAGGCGCTGGATAAGCCTCCCATGGTCATCACCGACTTTTATCCGCCGCGCTGACCCGAGCTTGCAGCCTCCAGCCGCTGCAATATCTCCCGCGTGACACGCATGTCGGCCGCCAGGCCATTCAGCGTCGCCTCCACCGCGCGCATGGCCGTTGCAGCATCGGTAGCCTGCTTCTCGACATTGCCGATGCGCAGCTCGTGATTGTCGAGACGGCGCGTCGACACCTCCAGCGCCGTCAGGCGGGTGTCCAGGCGCTCGATGTTCGCAGCGTTGGTCGATCGACCGGTCTGAAGCTCATTGAGCGTCCAGCCCCATGCCACCAAGCCAGCGGCGAAGCCAATCAGAATGGCGATGGTGTTGAGGTTCCATTCCCATTTCCACGAAGGCGCAGAGAGTTGCATCTGCGTGTCCTTTTCCATCAGCCCTAGCCCTTGAATGCGATTTTCAGGAGGTCAGTTCCGATCACGGCTTCCAGCCGCACCAATTGGTGCCGAGCCGGTTGTGCGCATTGATGCGGTCGAGCTCGCCGCGCGGCGTCGCCTCGGTAGCATCGCGGCGTGGCTGATTGTGGTCGCACCAGATGAGCCGTGGATCGTCAGGCGACGCCGTAGACGCGCAGCCGGTCAGAAGTAGGACGAAGATCAGCGCCTTGCCCATTTCAGCGCCTCCTTGCGTGCCGCCTCGTCGGACAGGCCAGCGGCCTCCCGCTCGGCATCGTTTGCCTCGCGGTGCATCTCAAGCTGCTCTTCCTTTGAGGCGAGCTTGTCCTTGAGCGACTTGTTCGCGGCCTTGGCAGCACCATCGCTGCGGCCTTTGACGTAGAGGACGGCGGCACCGACCAGCGCAGCGACGATGCCGGCAATCAGGCCGTTGCCGGTGAGGATGGAAAGGAGCGTGTCCATCATTCGCCTCCCGCGTCAAACTGTTGCAACGGGACGGTCTGCCCGGCCAGCGCGTGCGTGCAGTCGCCGAGGAACTGGATCTGTCCGTCGCGGACGAAGGAATGGCAGACCGTCGGCTCGGTCGTGATCTTCTCGCCTGCCATGCAGCGCTGGTATTCGTCCTCGGTCATGCGCCGGGTGCCCTTAACCAGCACGGAGGGATCGAAAGTCGGACGGTCGTAGTCACCGTTGAACCCCCATCCACGCGCCTCGCCAGGCTGGCGCGCGCGGATCATGTGTGGCTCACCACAGCCAGGGCACCAGAAGAACAGGTAGCCGCCTGCGCCGGTTCGGAGAACACCGCGCGCGGCCATCACGTCCTCCACCCGAACTTGCTGGCAAGCCAGTACCAGCCTTCGCTGACGAACGGCGCGACAATGCCGAGGCCGAGCGAAACCCACTGCGCGATTTCCGGATCCGCGATGAGGTCGGAAGCCTCGTTCTGATTGATCAGGCCGAAATAGAGCAGCGGGAACGTGGCGTAGCGCAGGAAGATGCGGATGAGTGGCGCCATGGTCAGCCCCTCCCGAAGATGATGTTGATGAGACGCTGCCAGAGGCCCAAAGCCTGCGGCGCGGGCTCGGCAGGAGGGGGCGCGGGGGTCGGTTTCACCGAGGTCTGTTCGCCATACCCTTCCGCTTTGAGCAGCACATCGAACTGCCGTGCATAGCTGGCGATCTGCTCCGCCCGATCCGTGCCATTGACGATGCGGCGAGCGCCCACGAACTCCGACCGCTGGAGCGTGATATAGTCGCCAAGGTTCTTGCCGGTGAAAGTGCCGAACTTCATGCCCTGCACTAGAATGCGCACGGCAATCTCCGGCTTCTCGGCAAGCTGCGGCTCCTTGAGCAGGTCAAGCCCGAGCCGCTTCGACCAGTCGGCATAGTTGCGACGGCCGGTGATCTGTACGAAGCCGCGCCCGAGGAACTTCTTGCCGTCGCCCTTCACGGTGTTGCCGAGGTCCTTACGGCCCTCGTAGCGCTTCTGTGCGGGGGTCGGCCCCCATATCTCCCGCATGTATTTGAATGCGCCTGTCTCGTGCCATGCGGTGGCCAGCACGTAGGCGCACTGGTTGCGCAACAGGTCTTGCTTCACGCATTCGGCTACGATCAGCCGCGCGGAAGCGCTGCCGAGTGAGATCGACATGTTCTGTCTCCAGATTTGAGGGGTTGTGCGAGAGGGGGCACAAAAAAGGCCCGCGTGAGCGAGCCTCGAACGAACCTAACCGCAGTCTGGTTAGTTAGGCGTGGAAGATGTTTCCCGCGTCAACTTGACCAAACCATCCAGTGCTGCGGCCAATGTTTCAGCCGACTTTACCGGCATTGCGATTCTGCACCGTAGCTCCACTGGCCCGATGCCCGATCCATCGAAGTCTGACGCTAAGCCGATGACAACCATCCCGTCTTCAGCATGGAGCTCTGCGATGATGTCGGCAAAAACGACAGGGAAATCTCCCCCGTCAATCATATTGAAGCCGACCTTCTTCATGGTTTGCACTCCACTACCGTGCAGAGTGCATCAGCCAAAAGCTCTGAGCGTTTCATCCGGGCCCGTGCGGTCAAATGAAAATTGGTGTCGAGCATATCTCCCTCGGAAGCGAAGCCGTCGCCTGCCGGTGAAATGAACGATCCACCGCATTCCCTGAACATCATAGACGCATCGGATAGAATCGATCTGGCTGCACCCCGAGTTTGGTCTGAGACATAGGCGTTAGGTGGCGTGCCAATCACCTTCACTCCCCTATCCACTAAGGCGCGGATTGTCTTGCAAATCCGACTCTTGGCGCCCGGCTCCACTTTCGACCTCACCCACATAGGTTCAACAGGCTTAGCCGCGCCTCCCCATGTGTCTATATCACCGTTCCAATGAGAAGCGTACCGCCAGTAACCTCGCACAGGCTCAAATCGGTCCACTCCTACCGCGGAGCGCAATTGCATCCAGAGGAAACCGGCGTCGAGCAGGCGAAGATACTCAGCTTTCTCTGCTAGCGGCAGCGACCAAAAATAGCCCAACCCCACCGCATGCGCCGCCGCCACCGACAAGGTATTCATCTCTTGAGGTGGACCATCGTAGTAGTATTGAAACTCAAGCGGTAGGAGCAACACATCGCCGCGCACAAGGCGTTGAAGAAAGTAGTAGTCGAGCATGTCAAAGCGCAGCGCGGCGTGGCTTGAGGCGTTGACCGCCGGACGCCCTGTGCGGCGTGATAGTTCGACGGCAGCAATGCCGAAAAGCCCGCCTGATCCAGCGACGATAACAAGCCTGTTCGGCTGAGAACGGGACACCGCAAGCTCACGCTCCCGAACAATGTTAGCAGTCCATCCGTGCGTACCGGTGATCTCACCCGCTGAAAGCACGAACAACGAAATTGCAACTACGAAAGAGGCTGCCAACGCCAGTACGCAGCCAACGAGGAACCTGACACTTTGTGCTGCCGGCATGGTCAAAACTGGAAATAGAGAAATTCGGAGGGGACAACCTGCCGCGTGATCATAAACACGGACACGGCAACCGCAATTCCGGCGACCATGCCTTGGGGGAGCGTTAGGCTGATTCGCAAACGGGAGCCCTGTCCGATCTCTTCTTCGGTATCTCGAGGCAGCAAGGCCGGCTGCCAGCGTGCGAGCATTTGATAGGCATTCGGTAGCGCCAAAACGACGGCCATTAGCGCGGCTATATGAACGACAGCCAGCCAGTCTACCGTGCCGGCCATCCCGCTGCCAACCATCGCCTTCAAGAGTGATAGAGCGCCATCCACCGTCTGCGCGCGAAAGAACACCCATCCGACGACGACCGCAAGAAAGGTGAGCGCCCAAGCGATCACCGCTGGCAATCTACCCCCAAAGGATCGGAAGGCGTGGTTGATGCCCAGATACACGCCATGGAGTGCGCCCCAGACCAGGAATGTCCATCCCGCACCGTGCCAAAGTCCGCCAAGCACCATCGTAATGAACAGATTGACCCACCGCCGGGCTGGCCCCTTCCGGTTACCCCCAAGCGGAATGTAGAGGTAGTCTCGCAGGAAGCGTGAAAGCGTCATGTGCCAGCGCCGCCAGAATTCCACGATGCTTGTAGCCTTGTAAGGCGAATAAAAGTTGATCGGTAGGCGAACTCCGAACATGAAGCTGATGCCGACAGCCATGTCACAATAGCCAGAGAAGTCGAAGTAGAGTTGAAGCGTGTAGGCCAGCGCAGCAACCCATGCGCTAGCCATCGTGATCGCCTCGCCAGCATCGGCAGCAGCGAAGATTGGCGAGGCGTGGAGCGCCACTGGATCGGCTAGAAATACCTTCTTCACTAACCCGATGGTGAAAACAGCAATACCGACCGCCAAAAGCTCTAGCTTGCGGCGGTTCGTCCGATCCGCAAACTGCGGCATCATCTCTTTGTGGTGGAGGATGGGCCCGGAAATCAGATGCGGGAACCAGGTCACAAACAACGCATAATTGACCGGATCCTGGTCCCGCACCTTTCGTTGATAGGTGTCCACCAGATAGGCAATCTGTGTGAAGGTGTAGAACGAGATGCCGATAGGCAAAGCATTGACGCCGCGTGGTACGTCCAAAGCAAATGACGCCCCTAGAGGCGCGGCGATTTCATCAAGGATGAACCCGGCATATTTGAAGTACCCAAGGATCAGGAGATCAACGGAAACACCAAATATGAGGATGGCCTTCGACCATCGCGGCAGTTTGAATATGCCAAATCCCACAAGGAAGTTAAAGGCAATCGACCCGAGGAGCAGCGGGACGTTGACGTTCAATCCGAGATAGGTGCCTAACCAATAGAACCCCAAGGAAGCAGCGGCCAGCCAGGCACTGGATGCTACCACGCTAAGCCGCCGTATTGCCCAAAATGCGAGCAATACGACCGGCAAAAACGCGAACATGAACTGTACTGAGTTGAAATGCACGGCGGGCCTCCCCACCGCGTTGTGCGCGATCATCAGCTAAAGTGCAACGGCGGGGTTACTGAACTAGCCCGAGATTTATTAGCGCTGTGCGAATATCGTTCACCAGCGTTTGTGTGGTTCCCGCATCTGTAGCGGCGGCGCTCACAGTCGGCCTGGCGATGGGTGTCTTGTCGAAGAAACTCATCCGGCTTGCGTCAAGCGCGATGCCTCGCGGGTAGGTCGCGTGGTTGTCGCCGTACAGGCGTAAGTTTGCGCCCAGGTTGTCGTTGGCCCCGAAGAACTCCAGATAGCTGTCGTCAACGGTTCTGCGTCCTGCGTGTCCGGCGTCAGCACTGATGGGACCAAATCGGCTTAACTGAGAACGGAGGATTTTTGGTTCATCGTAGCCTTTCAAAGGAGCGAAGATGAGACAGAAATCCGGAACCGGGAAAGCGCCGGCAGAGCAGGTCATCAAAGA
>DATMGE010000060.1:0-1803 GCA_035555795.1 Rhizobiaceae bacterium
ATTGCCGCTACTATAAACCGCGCAACGAAAGTACGGACAGATACGGCGATGCGCAATTATATTACTCTCGTAGTAGTGGTTCGGACGCACCCCCGGCGGCCCTGACAGGGGCACCCAGGGAAGCGTCCGGCATGGCCCCTCTCGCGGGCCTTTTTTATTGCGCAGGGCACGACCAACGGCAGGCAAGCGCGTACGATCCCGGCAGGCGGCTGGGGATGACGCGCCAGGAAGGAAGACGAGTATGGAACGGGAAATGACCGGCGCCGAGATGGTGATCCAGGCCATGGCCGATCAGGGCGTCAAGCATCTGTTCGGTTATCCGGGCGGAGCGGTGCTGCCGATCTACGACGCGATTTTCGCGCAGAACCAGGTTCAGCACGTTCTGGTGCGGCATGAGCAGGGCGCGGTGCACGCGGCCGAAGGCTATGCGCGCTCGACCGGCAAGGTCGGCTGCGTGCTGGTCACGTCCGGCCCCGGCGCCACCAACGCGGTGACCGGCCTCACCGACGCGCTGATGGACTCCATCCCGCTGGTCTGCATCACCGGTCAGGTGCCGACGCATCTCATCGGCAACGACGCATTCCAGGAATGCGACACCGTCGGCATTACGCGCCCCTGCACCAAGCACAATTACCTGGTGAAGCGGATCGAGGACCTGCCGCGCGTGCTGCACGAGGCGTTCCATATCGCCTCCAGCGGCCGCCCGGGCCCGGTCGTCGTCGACGTGCCGAAGGACATCCAGTTCGCCAAGGGCATGTATTCTGTGCCGACGGAGTTTCCGCACACCGGCTACAAGCCGAAAGTGGAAGGCGACGTCGAGCAGATCCGACGCGCCGTCGAATTGATGGCGACCGCCAAGCGGCCGCTGTTCTACACCGGCGGCGGCGTCATCAATTCGGGCAAGGAAGCCAGCAAGCTGCTGACCGAACTGGTGCGGCAGACCGGCTTCCCGATCACCTCGACGCTGATGGGGCTGGGCGCGTTCCCGGCCGCCGATCCGCAGTGGCTCGGCATGCTCGGCATGCACGGCACGCTCGAGGCCAACATGGCGATGCACGATTGCGACGTCATGATCTGCATCGGCGCCCGCTTCGACGACCGCATCACCGGCCGCATCGATGCCTTCTCGCCGGGATCGAAGAAGATCCACGTCGACATCGATCCGTCGTCGATCAACAAGAACGTGCGCGTCGACGTGCCGATCGTCGGCGACTGCGCCAACGTGCTGATGGAGATGCTCAAGCAGTGGCGCGCGCATGCCAAGCAGCCCGAGAAGAAGGCGATGGCCGCGTGGTGGAAGCAGGTCGAGACGTGGCGCGGCCGCAAGTCGCTCGCCTATCGTCCGTCCAAGGACGTCATCAAGCCGCAATACGCCATCCAGCGCCTGTTCGAACTGACCAAGGATCGCGACACCTACATCACGACCGAAGTCGGTCAGCACCAGATGTGGGCGGCGCAGTTCTACGGCTTCCAGGAGCCGAACCGCTGGATGACCTCCGGCGGCCTCGGCACCATGGGCTATGGCCTGCCGGCCTCGGTCGGCGTGCAGCTCGCGCACCCGAATGCGCTGGTGATCGACATCGCCGGCGAAGCCTCGGTGCAGATGACCATGCAGGAGATTTCGACGGCGGTGCAGTACCGGCTGCCGGTCAAGATCTTCATCCTGAACAACCAGTACATGGGCATGGTGCGGCAGTGGCAGGAGCTTCTGCACGGCGGCCGCTATTCGCACAGCTATTCGGAATCGCTGCCGGACTTCGTCAAGCTGGCCGAGGCCTATCAGGCGGTCGGCATCCGCTGCGC
>DATMGE010000061.1:0-5572 GCA_035555795.1 Rhizobiaceae bacterium
GTCTATACCGCCACGATGCTCGCCGCGGCGATCGCCACTTTCCTGCTGGCCTTCGCCACCACCTATACGCAGATGCTGATTGCCGCGCTCGGCGTCGGGCTGGCCGGCGGTTCCTTCGCGGTGGGCGTCGCCTATGTGTCGCGTTTCTATCCGGCAGGCAGGCAGGGAACGGCGCTCGGCATTTTCGGCGTCGGCAATGTAGGGGCCGCCGTCACCAAGTTCCTCGCGCCATTCGCGCTGCTGGCCTGGGGCTGGCAGAGCGTGGCTGTCATCTGGGCCGCGGCGCTCGCTCTCATGGCGATCATCTTCTGGCTGACCACCGAGGACGACCCGGTGATCCGCCAGCGCCGCATTTCCGGCGCCGGGCAGCCGCGCAGCTTCATGGCCGAGTTCGAGCCGCTGAAGGACGTCCGCGTCTGGCGCTTCGCGCTCTATTATTTCTTCGTCTTCGGCGGCTTCGTGGCGCTGGCGCTCTGGCTTCCGCGCTATCTGATCGGCGTCTACGGGTTCGATATCACGACCGCCGGTATTATCGGTGCTGCCTATTCGATCCCCGCCTCGATCTTCCGCGCCTATGGAGGTGTGCTGTCGGACAGGATCGGCGCCCGTACCGTGCTCTACTGGACCTTCATCGTGTCGGCGGTTTGCTGCGCAGTGCTGTCGCTGCCGGCCACCGACTACACGGTACGTGGCATCGACGGGCCGATCGCCTTCCATGTGGAGGTCGGCTGGCTCGCCTTTATTCTGGTGGCCTTCGTCCTCGGCTTCTTCATGGCCGTGGGCAAGGCGGCCGTCTACAAGCACATCCCGGTATACTACCCCGACAAGGTCGGCGCCGTCGGCGGCCTGGTCGGCATGATCGGCGGTCTGGGCGGCTTCCTGCTGCCTCTCGCCTTCGGCGCGCTCAACGATATCACCGGCGTCTGGTCGAGCTGCTTCATGCTGCTCTTCGTCGTCGCGGCGGCTTGCCTGGCTTGGATGCACGTCACCGTGCAGCGTCTGGAGCAGACGCGCGCCGGCGCCGCACAACCTCTCACCTCACCGGCGGAATGACCGAGAAGGATAGCGATCATGACAGAGAAGCTCGTCATCGTCGGCAACGGCATGGCTCCCGGACGGATGCTGGAGCATCTGCTGGAAGCCGCGCCCGGCCGCTACCAGATCACCATCTTCAACGCCGAGCCGCGTGTGAATTACGACCGTATCATGCTGTCGCCGGTCCTCTCGGGCGAAAAGGAATATGAGGAAATCGTCATCCACGGTGACGGCTGGTACATCAAGCACGGCATCACGCTCTACAAGGGCCACAAGGTCGTTGCGATCGACCGGCACGCCAGGACGGTCACTTCCGGCCATGGCGTCACGGAAAGCTATGACAAGCTGGTCATCGCCACCGGTTCGGTGCCCTTCATCATCCCCGTGCCGGGCAAGGACCTGCCGGGCGTGCTCAGCTATCGCGACCTGGACGATGTCAGCGCCATGCTGGTCGCGGCGCAATCGCGCGACAGGGCGGTGGTCATCGGCGGCGGCCTGCTTGGCCTGGAAGCGGCCGCCGGCCTGAAGGAGCGCGGCATGGACGTGACCGTGCTGCACGTCATGCCCACATTGATGGAGCGTCAGCTCGACCCTGCCGCCGGCTATCTCCTGCAGAAGGCTGTCGAGGCGCGCGGCATCAAGGTGCGCACCAAGGCCAACACCCGGCAGATACTCGGCGACGGCAAGGTCGAGGGTGTCGAACTGGATACGGGCGAAATCATTCCGGCCACGCTGGTGGTCATGGCCGTCGGCATCCGTCCCAATATCGGCCTGGCCCGGGAAGCCGGGCTGGAGGTGAATCGCGGCATCGTCACCGACGACCGCATGGTAACCTCCGATCCCGATATCCTTTCGGTCGGCGAGTGCACGGAAGTGGACGGACGCGTCTATGGGCTGGTCGCGCCGCTCTATGAAATGGCGAAGGCGGCCGCCGCACATCTTTCCGGCAGCGAGAACAGGCGCTTCATCCATTCCGACACGCCGACGAAGCTGAAGGTCACCGGCATCGATCTCTATTCGATCGGCGATTTCGCGGATGGCGAGGACCGCGAGGAGATCATCCTGCGCGACGCCTCGGCAGGCATCTACAAGCGCGTCATCCTGCAGGAGAACCGGATCATCGGAACGGTGCTGTTCGGCGAGACAGGTGACGGCGCCTGGTTCAACGAACTGAAGAAAAAGGCGACCGACATTTCCGAGATGCGCGACACGCTGATCTTCGGACAGGCATTCCAGGGGGGCGTCTCCGCGGACCCTTTGGCGGCCGTTGCGGCTCTGGCGGATGATGCAGAAATCTGCGGCTGCAACGGCGTCTGCAAGGGCACCATCGTCTCGACCATCAACCAGAAGGGCCTGACAACGCTCGAGGACGTCCGCGCCCACACCAAGGCGTCCGCCTCCTGCGGCACCTGCACGGGCCTGGTCGAGAAGATCATGACGCTGACACTCGGCGACAGCTACAATCCGGCGGCAATCCAGCCGATGTGTTCCTGCACCGAACTCGGCCATGACGAGGTGCGCCGCCTTGTCAAGGCCAAGGCGCTGAAGACGATTCCCGCGGTGATGCAGGAGCTGGAGTGGAAGACCTCCTGCGGCTGCGCGAAGTGCCGGCCGGCGCTCAACTACTACCTCGTCGCCGACTGGCCGGACGAATATGCCGACGACTACCAGTCGCGATTCATCAATGAGCGCGTCCACGCCAACATCCAGAAGGACGGCACCTATTCGGTCGTGCCGCGCATGTGGGGCGGCGTCACCTCATCGAAGGAACTGCGCGCCATTGCCGACGTCGTCGACAAGTTCGCCATTCCGACGGTGAAGGTCACCGGCGGTCAGCGCATCGACATGCTCGGCATCAGGAAGGAGGACCTGCCGGCAGTCTGGGCCGATCTCGGCGAGGCGGGTTTCGTTTCGGGCCATGCCTATGCAAAGGGCCTGCGCACGGTGAAGACCTGCGTCGGCACCGATTGGTGCCGCTTCGGCACACAGGATTCGACCGGCCTCGGCATTCGCATCGAGAAATTCATGTGGGGATCGTGGACGCCCGCCAAGCTGAAGATGGCCGTCTCCGGCTGCCCACGCAACTGCGCGGAAGCAACCTGCAAGGATATCGGCGTCATCTGCGTGGATTCAGGCTTCGAGATACATTTCGCCGGCGCGGCCGGCGTCGACATCAAGGGCACCGAGGTGCTCGGCCTGGTCAGGACCGAGGACGAGGCGCTGGAGGCGATCGTCGCGCTTACCCAGATGTATCGCGAGCAGGGACGCTATCTGGAGCGCATCTACAAATGGGCCAGGCGCATCGGGCTGGATGAAATCCGCCGCCAGGTCATGGGCGATCCCGACAAGCGCAAGGCCTATTACGACCGCTTCGTGTTCAGCCAGAAATTCGCCCAGGTCGACCCATGGGCCGAGCGCGTCTCCGGCAAGGACAAGCATGAGTTCAGGCCCATGGCGATAGCCGCAATGCAGGAGGCCGCAGAATGATGAACTGGCTCGACATCGGCACGATCGACGACATCCCGCAGCGCGGCGCGCGCTGCGTGAAGACCCCGCAGGGCAAGATCGGAATCTTCCGCACCCATGACGACCGGATCTACGCCATCGATGATCACTGCCCGCACAAGGGCGGGCCGCTCACGCAAGGTATCGTGCATGGCGCGGCCGTGACCTGCCCGCTGCACAACTGGGTCTTCTCCCTTGAAACAGGCAAGGCGCTCGGTGCCGACGAGGGTACCGTCAGGACCATTCCCGTACGGGTGACGGATGGGCGCATTTCCATCGCGCTCGGCGAAATGCTGCTGGCTGCGGAATAGACCATGGATGAAATTGCGGCAGCCGAGACAAGGACGACCTGTCCCTATTGCGGGGTGGGTTGCGGCGTGTTGGCAAAGGTCACGGCGGACGGAAGCGTGTCCGTCCGCGGTGACCCCGACCATCCCGCCAATCGCGGCAAGCTTTGCTCCAAGGGATCGGCGCTTGGTGAAACCCTGGGACTGGAAGGCCGGGTGCTCCATCCAGAAATCGGCGGCAGCCGGACTGATTGGGACGCGGCGCTGGATCGCGTTGCGCAGGTGTTCGCGGACACAATCGCCGCGCATGGGCCGGATTCGGTCGCCTTCTACATTTCGGGCCAATTGCTGACCGAAGACTATTACGTCGCCAACAAGCTGATGAAGGGTTTCATCGGCTCGGCCAATATCGATACCAATTCGCGGCTGTGCATGGCTTCTTCCGTCGCCGGCCATCGCCGTGCTTTCGGCGAGGATATCGTCCCCGGAATCTATGAGGATTTCGAGCAATCCGACCTGATCGTGCTGACGGGCTCCAATACCGCCTGGTGCCACCCGATCCTTTACCAGCGCATGCTGGCGGCGCGACGCAAGCGCGGCACGAAGATCGTTGTCATCGATCCGCGCCGGACCGCCACCGTCGATGAAAGCGACCTTCATCTGGCGCTGGATCCCGGTACGGATGTGCTGCTCTTCAACGGACTGCTGGCGCATCTGGCGCGGTCGCGCGCGATCGACGAAAACTATGTCGCGGCGCATACGTCCGGTTTCGACGGGGCGATCGCGCTGGCCCTGGCCGATGCCCCGTCGATCGCGCATGTCGCTGCCGGCTGCGGCCTGGATGCCGCCGATGTGCGGCTCTTCTACGAACTGTTCGCCGCAAACGAGCGGGCCATCACCGTCTACAGCCAGGGGGTCAACCAGTCGGCGCACGGAACCGACAAGGTCAATGCGATCATCAACTGCCATCTGGCAACAGGCCGCATCGGCCGGCCCGGCATGGGCCCGTTCTCGGTCACCGGCCAGCCGAATGCGATGGGCGGGCGGGAGGTCGGCGGCCTCGCCAACCAGCTCGCAGCGCACATGAATTTCGAAAGCGCGGCAGATGTGAACCGCGTCAGCCGCTTCTGGCAGGCGCCCGGCATCGCGCGCAAGGCCGGGCTGAAGGCGGTCGACATGTTCCGTGCCGCCGGCGACGGCCCTATCAAGGCGCTCTGGATCATGGGCACGAACCCGGCCGTCTCGATGCCGGATGCCGGCCATGTGCGTGCGGCGCTGAAGTCCTGCGATTTCGTCGTGGTGTCGGACGTGACCCGCACCGATACCACGCGCCATGCCGATGTGTTCCTTCCCGCCGCCGCCTGGGGCGAGAAGGACGGGATGGTGTCGAATTCCGAACGCCGCCTGTCGCGCCAGCGGCCATTCATGCCGATGCCCGGCGAGGCGCGGGCCGACTGGCGCATCATTTGCGACGTGGCGAAGCGGATGGGGTTCGGCCACGCGTTCGACTATGCCGACCCCGCCGCCATCTTCTGCGAGCATGCGGCGCTCTCCTGTTTTGAGAACCAAGGCGACCGGCTGTTCGATATCGGCGCCTGCGCAAGATTGGACGATGCCGGCTACGAAAATTTCGCACCGCGCCTGTGGCCGCAATCGAACGACGGAAAGGCAGTCGACCGCCTGTTCGCCGATGGCTGCTTTCCAACACCGGACAAGCGCGCCCGTTTCGTGCCGGTCCGGCAGGA
>DATMGE010000062.1:0-2390 GCA_035555795.1 Rhizobiaceae bacterium
GGGCGGATCGAGCCTCGGCCCCGAAGTGCTCGCCACCACCTTCAAGCCGGTGAAGGGCTTCCCGAAGCTGCACATTCTCGATTCCATGGACCCTGCGCAGATCAGGCGCGTGGAGAACTCCATCAACCTGACCCGGACACTGTTCATCGTCTCCAGCAAGTCCGGCGGCACCACCGAGCCGAACGCACTGATGGATTACTTCTTCGCGCGCGTCGAGGAGGTCAGCGGTGAGAGCCCCGGCGTGCACTTCATCGCCGTCACCGATCCTGGCTCATCACTGGAAAAAGTCGCGCGGCAGCGCAATTTTATCCATGTCTTCCACGGCGAACCGAGCATTGGCGGCCGCTATTCGGTGATCTCGCCATTCGGCCTAGTGCCGGCGGCTGCAGCCGGCATCGACCTTAAAAAATTCCTCGAAGCAGCCGGTGCGATGGCGCATGCCTGTGGCGCTGACGTGCCGCCGCATGAGAACCCCGGCATCCAGCTCGGCCTCGCGCTTGGCGCGGCGGCACGTGCCGGACGTGACAAGGTGACTCTATCGGCATCCGACCAGATCGAAGACTTCGGCGCATGGACCGAGCAGTTGATCGCAGAATCCACCGGCAAGAACGGCCGGGCGCTGATCCCTCTCGCCGACGAGCCGCTGGGACACCCCAATGTCTATGGCGCCGACCGTGTGTTCGTCGATCTCGCGCTCAAGGGCGATACCTCGCGCGAAGGTGCACTCGCGGCGCTCGAACAGGCAGGCCACCCCGTCATCCGCATCGCGGTGACGGACGCCGCTCATATCGGACAGGAGTTCTTCCGTTTCGAAATGGCGACCGCGGTCGCGGGCAGCGTGATCGGCGTCAATCCGTTCGACCAGCCCGACGTCGAGGCCGCCAAGGTGAAGACCCGCGAACTCACCGCCGCGTTCGAGAAATCCGGCACGCTGCCGCAGGAAGAACCGCTCGTCACCGATGGCAATCTCGTGGTCTATACCGACCACAACAACGCCGAGGCGCTGCGCGAGGCAGGCGCAGACGGCACGGTGGCATCGTGGCTCAAGGCGCATTTCTCCCGCATCGAGTCCGGCGACTACGCCGCCCTGCTCGCTTACATCGACCATAATGACAAGGATATCGCGGCCCTCCAGAAGGCGCGCATCGCTATCCGCGACACCAAACGCGTTGCCACCTGCACGGGCTTCGGTCCGCGCTTCCAGCATTCCACAGGGCAGGCCTACAAGGGCGGGCCGAACACCGGCGTGTTCGTGCAGATCACCGCCGACGATGCCAAGGACCTGCCGGTGCCGGGCCAGAAAGCAAGCTTCGGCATCATCAAGGCCGCGCAAGCGCGCGGCGATTTCGACGTACTCACCGAACGTGACCGCCGCGCCCTGCGGCTTCACATCAAGGGAGATGTCGCCAAGGGGCTTGCCGCCATCAACAGCGCAGTCACGAAAGCGCTGTCTTAAGGAGGACGCATGCAGATCGGACTTGTCGGCCTCGGCCGGATGGGCGGCAACATCACTCGCCGCCTGATCGAAATGGGCAAGCACGAGGTCGTCGTGTTCGACGTCAATCCGAAGGCGGTCGGCGAACTGGCGCAGCACGGTGCCATCGCCGCCGCCTCGCTCAAGGAGGTCGCGGCGAAACTGAAAGCGCCGCGCACCGTCTGGATCATGCTGCCGGCCGGCAAGATCACAGAGGACACCATTCACGCGCTCTCCTCGATTCTGGAGAAGGGCGACACCATCATTGATGGTGGCAACACCTTCTGGCAGGACGACGTGCGCCGCGCGCAAGCGCTCAGGGAAAAAGGCATCAGCTACATCGATGTCGGCACCAGCGGTGGCATCTGGGGCTTTGAGCGCGGCTACTGCATGATGATCGGCGGCGACAAGGCCAACGTCGATCGGCTCGATCCGATCTTCGCAACACTCGCGCCAGGCGAAAGCGGCGTGCCGCGCACGCCGGGCCGCGACAAGCGCGATCCGCGCGCCGAACAGGGTTACATTCACGCCGGACCTGTCGGCGCCGGGCATTTCGTCAAGATGGTGCATAATGGCATCGAATACGGGCTGATGCAGGCCTATGCCGAAGGCTTCGACATCCTCAAGAACGCCAATATCGAGGCGCTGCCGCCCGAACATCGTTTTGACATCGATGTCGCCGACGTCGCGGAAGTCTGGCGGCGTGGCAGCGTGATCTCGTCATGGCTGCTCGATCTCACCGCGAGCGCGCTCGCGCGCAACGACACGCTCGATCAATATTCGGGCTTCGTCGAGGATTCCGGCGAGGGCCGCTGGACTATCGCGGCGGCGATCGACGAATCCGTACCGGCGGAAGTCATCACCGCCGCCCTGTTCGCGCGCTTCCGCTCGCGCAAGGAACACACCTTCGCCGAAA
>DATMGE010000063.1:0-1537 GCA_035555795.1 Rhizobiaceae bacterium
GAGCCACGGAAACGCCGGCGCGCTGCGGCTGGAACGAGCGCCCCGTGCGCGGCTTCATCCAGTCGAGCAGGAAGGCGAGGCCGAACAGCCCGACGAGGCCCGCGCCGATCAGCATGGTGTCGAGAACCAGGCTCGACGCCGACAGGGTCGGGTCGTTGGGCAGCAGGAAGACGTTCTCGCGGATGATGTGGCCGGTGACCGAGAGCACGACCGAAAGCCAGAAGACGGGCAGCGTGTTGCGCCCGAGGCGGACGATCCAGTTATCCGCGTCGAGCCATTGCTGCAGGAAGCGCGGCACCGGGCTGAAGACGATCACATAGACCAGCGCCAGAAGGTGGGCGAGGCGGAATACGCCGACCCAGCTCTTGTCGAAACCGGTCAGCCAGACCCATTGCGGCAGCGGCGGGAAGCGATCCCAGAAGGCGCCGACGACCAGCACGGCGCTGAGGACCAGATAGCCGACGGCGAGCGCATAGAGCGCGCTGGACGGCTTGACCACGTCACCGCGCCTTAGCTTCACGCCCATGACGAAGCCGATGGTGAAGATCAGCTGCCAGGTGAACGGGTTGAAGAACCAGCCGCCCGGCGCCGGATAGGCCGGCAGCGAAAGGCGGAAGATGTTCGCGGCCAGCCACAGCGCGAAGCTGGCGCCGAGCGCCAGCGACAGGCGGATGCGCGCGAGGACCATGATGGCGGGCAGCATCAGCAGCATGCAGACATACATCGGCAGGATGTTGAAATTGCCGGTCTGGTAGGTGAGGGCGCCGATGCCGGCCATCGCCTTCAGCGGCTCGTCCATGATCCAGTGCCGCTCGTCCGGCACCATCAGTTCCGGCTTTTCGAGGAGCACCGCGGCGGCGGCATAGAGCGCGAAGCCGATGGCGACCGAGGAGAGCTGGGCGACATAGAGTGTGCCGACCCGCTTCAGGATCAGGCCGACCGACAGCGGCGCCTGTCCGGAGAGGAAGCGGGGGAAAAAGGCGAGTGCCGCGGACATGCCCGCCAGCAGCACGAAAACCTCCGCCGCATCCGAAAGACCGAAATTCCTGTGCGTGAAATTCGCATAGAAATTCCCGGGAATGTGATTGACGAAGATGGAAAGCAGCGCGAGCCCACGGAAAAAATCGATCCGGTAGTCGCGCGGCATGGTGTTCGAAAATGGCTGCAACAATTCAATCGATCCTGCGTGCAGGTTCCAATCTCACCTCTGCCGGCTAACAAGCAATAAAGGCCAGCTTGGGGCCGCACGGCAATACGACAACCCGTCAATGCGCGCCGCGTTCCCGTGCCTCACGTGTCCGTGACGGGCGCAGGACGTCGCGGGAAAGCCGGGTGCTTGCATATGATAAGGATGCTTATTATATTGCCGCCATGGATAAGCCGCCCCGCGAAAAGCACCTGGGTTTCCTAATAAACGACGTTGCGCGCCTGCTCCGTCGCGCCTTCGATCAGCGCGCTCAGGGGGCCGGCCTGACGCGCGCCCAGTGGCAGGTTCTGGCCCATCTCTTCCACAATGAGGGCTCGAACCAGGCCGCGG
>DATMGE010000064.1:0-38741 GCA_035555795.1 Rhizobiaceae bacterium
TGATGCGCAGCATCTCCTTGCCGTAGTCGTCATAGCGGCCGCTTTCGCGCCACAGGTCGGCAGACTGGATGGTGGGCATGAGGATTTCCAGCGCGCCGGCGCGGTCCTGCTCCTCGCGGACGATGCGGCACACCTTGTCGAGAACGCGCTTGCCCAGCGGCAGCCAGCTGAACGATCCGGCCGCCTGCTGGCGGATCATGCCCGCGCGCAGCATGAGGCGGTGCGAAACGATGTCCGCCTCCCTGGGGTTTTCCTTGAGTATGGGCAGGAAGTAGCGCGAAAGTCGCATGTCGGATCGTCCGGAAGAGAGGCGCGGCAAAAGGTGGAATCGCCACGGGCCTTGAGCCCGTGTGACGGCGCTTCATAGCCATTTCAAGGCACGATGGAAACCCGATGCGGATATGCCGAAATCCGGCGCACAAGCGGCAGGCAGAAGGTGGCGCATCATTGTGCAGTGCAGCACACTTCATACAATGTCAGGACAATATTTTTCGTGACAATTTGTCTCGGGCTGGTTTAGTGTGCTCGTCATAAACGAGAGGGCGAAATGAAAATTCGCTCTCCTACGCGGTCAAAGTCTTGGGAGGATGCGATCTAGGCGCGTTTATCGCTGCCGCCGGACGACGGAACACAGATCGGACGCGTTACACTGCAAGGCCTCGTGCCTTGCATTTTTTTTGGGCAATCCAAATAAATCGCTGGAAACGCCCGCGGCGACTTTCCAAAAATACTATATTTGTTCAGGATCCGCCCTTTCGGAGCGAGATAATACTTTGCTGGGAAGTACGTTTGCATCGATATGATGGAACCACGCAATGGCAGCGTGAAAACTCAGATCAAACCGAGGGGGGCGGAATGGTTGTCCGGGCGGGAGACGAGATACACAATCCGTCGACGGGGTCTCTGCTGAGGATCCTGGAAACCGACAGCGAAACAGCCGGACTGGGCTTTGCCCTAGAAGTCGTCTCTCCAGCTGGCGCCGGCCCGGATGTTCCCGAACATTTCCACCGCGATTGGACCGAATGGTTCACCATATTGGCCGGTCGAGCGCGATATCGTCTGGATGGAGACGAGCGGATGGCGGAAGCGGGGGAGACGATCGTCTTTCCTCCCGGGCACCGACATATCCATCCCTGGAATGCCGGCGACACCGAACTGGTCTATCGGCAGGAAACCCGGTTTGCCGTTGCCAGTCCGCAAGCCGTCCAGGATACGCTCGGTGTCTTTGGCGCGCTCTACCGGATGGCGGCGCGCGGCGAGACGAACGCCCGTGGCCTGCCCCGAAATCCCCTTCAACTTGCAGCAATGTTGAAAGTACTCGTCCGGCACGGCGGTTTCGACGCCGCAATTCCCGTAGCGGCGCAGAAGCTGATCGCAGCGACGCTCGGTTCCCTGGCGGAGAGGCTGGGCTACAGCGCCAGGGAAGAAGCTTCGCAGGCCCCGCGGAAGTAGAAGGAAGCCGGGCTGAAGCGTGTCGCGATCAACGGCCCTTGGCGACCGCCGTTCTGATATTCAGGCGTTCGGGCCGATGCGCGGCACGTCATTGAGGCTGAGGCCGTAATAGACGGTAGCCACGTAATAGATGCCGAAAATGATGATGGTCACGATGGTGGTGCGCAGAAAGGCCCGCCGCATGTGAGGGCCGCGCGGTGCGCTGGATGTCGTGCCGAGCGTCACCTCGCCATCGTCGTCCTGCGTGCGCAGGCCGAATGGCAGCGTCGCGAAAAGCACCACCCACCAGATGATGAAGAAGATCGCGAAGACGGATATCCAGCTCATTTCATACCTGTTCAAGCTCGACCAGCGTGCCGCAGAAATCCTTGGGGTGAAGGAACAGCACGGGTTTGCCATGCGCGCCGATCTTCGGCTCCCCGTCACCCAATATGCGCGCCCCGCCGGCGGCGAGACGATCTCGCGCGGCGATGATGTCGTCGACCTCATAGCACACATGGTGCATGCCGCCGGACGGGTTCTTGTCTAGGAATGCCCTGATCGGCGAATCCGCCCCCAGAGGATGCAGGAGTTCGATCTTCGTATTGTCGAGTTCGATGAAGACCACAGTCACCCCATGCTCCGGCAGCGCCTGCGGCGCCGTCACCTTCGCTCCCAGCGTGTCACGATAGGTCGCGGTCGCGGCGTCGAGATCCGGCACAGCGATGGCAACGTGGTTCAGGCGGCCCAGCATGTCTACCTCGTCACGAAAACGGTCACGATGGGCTTCTTGCCCCAGACCTCGTTGGCGGCACCGCGCACGGCGCGCCGCACGGCCTCCGACACCATGTCGAGATCCTTGCGGCGCGTGCGCGGAATGCTCTCCACCGCGCCTGCCGCGGCATCCACCAGCAATTCCTCCATGTCCTCGCCGACCTTGTTCGCCTTGGCGACGCCAATAGCGACAAGATCGGGATCGCCGGCCAGTTCGTAGCGCTCGTCGAGCACCACATTCACCGCGACATGGCCGGCAAAGGAGAGCTTGCGGCGATCGCGAATGCCCATGGCCTCGTCGGTGCCAATCAGCCGGCCATCCTTGTAAATGCGGCCGAACGGCACCTGGTCGACGATTTCCGGCTCGCCGGGCGCCAGCCGGAACATGTCGCCATTGCGCATTTGCGCGACATGCGGCACGCTGGCGGTTGCCGCGAGCGAACCCTGCGCCACCAGATGCGCGGCCTCGCCATGAACCGGCACGAGAATCTGCGGACGCACCCACTCATACATGCGGCGCAGCTCGTTGCGGCGCGGATGGCCAGACACATGCACAAGCGCGTCGCCATCCTCGATGATGCGCACGCCCTGCTCGATGAGCTGGTTCTTGATGGCGAGGATCGCCTTCTCATTGCCCGGGATGACGCGCGAGGAGAAGACCACCGTATCGCCGGCGGAAAGTGCGACGGAGCGCATCTCGTCGCGGGCAAGCTTGGCAAGTGCTGCGCGCGGCTCGCCCTGACTTCCCGTGCACAGGATGACGATGTTCTCGCGCGGGATCGCCCCGTAATCCTGCTCGTCGATGAATGGCGGCAGGCCATCCAGATAGCCAAGATCGCTCGCCACATCGATGACGCGCTTGAGCGAGCGGCCGAGAACGACCACCTGCCGGCCGGCATCGCGCGCGGCCTCGGCGATCGAACGGATGCGGCCGACATTGGAGGAGAAGGTCGTGATGGCGACGCGGGCGGGCGAAGCCTCGATGACCTGCCGCAGCCCCTCGCCCACAGCCTGTTCGGAAGGCGACTCGCCATCACGAAGCGCGTTGGTGGAATCGCACATCATCGCCAGCACCCCAGCATCGCCGAGCGCACGGAAGCGATTCTCGTCCGTCAGCGGCCCGATCTCCGGCGCGGGGTCGATCTTCCAGTCACCGGTATGCACCACCGTGCCGAGCGGCGAGGTGATGGCGAGCGATACCGGCTCGGGAATCGAATGCGTCACCGCCACAGCCTCGATGCTGAACGGGCCGACCGTGAACGTCTCGCCGGCACGGTAGATCGTCACCGGCACGTCGGGCGCGCCCTTCTCAGAATGACGCTTGGCTTCCAGCAGGCCGGCGGTGAAGGGCGTCATCCATACGGGCACTTTCAGGCGCGGCCACAGGTCCAGCAGCGCGCCGTAATGGTCTTCATGCGCATGGGTGATGACGATGCCGCGCAGGCTGCCCAGCTCTTCCTCGATGAAGCGCGTATCGGGCAGAACGAGGTCGACCCCCGGCAGCGTGTCGTCGGGAAAGGTCACGCCGCAGTCGACCATGATCCATTCGCGATGTTCGGCCGGACCATAGCCATAGAGCGCGAGGTTCATGCCGATCTCGCCGACGCCGCCAAGCGGGCAGAATACCAGTTCGGTCCCGTTCATCCTTCTCGTGCCTCTCTCTTCAGCCGCATTTGTGCGACGCCGAATGTTTCCATCCGGCTGCGAAATGCTCTATCCGGCGGCAGCCGATGCGATGGTGCCGAAATGCACGTCCCCGGCGGCAATCTTGTGCAATGCGCCGTCATCCGTGCGTATGACGAAACGGCACTGCTCGTCGATCGTGTCGAAGCGGCCGCGCAGCACGCCTTCATCGATACGTACCGCCACCTCGCCGCCAAGCCCGGCCGCGCGCGCCAGCCAGCGATCCCTGATCCCGGCTATCCCCCTGCCGTCATCCCATATGCGGCTGTATGTCATCCACGCATCCGACAGTGCCAGAAACAGTTCTGCGGCATCTGTCTTTGCCCCCAGTTCGGCAAGCGAGGTGGCGGGGTAAGGCAGATCCGGCGGATAGGCTACCACATTCACGCCGATACCGACCGCCACGGCAAAGCGCCCTGCCCCGGCCGAAGTGGATTCCAACAGGATTCCTGCCAGCTTGGCGCCGCCGGACAGGACGTCATTGGGCCATTTCAGCTGGAACCGCGCCGTGCCGCCCGTGGCGCCATCCGCGGCGGTCGCGAAGCGCCCCATCGGCGCCACCGCGTCGAGCGCCTCGCCGAGCGCCAACCCGGCAACGAAGCCGAGCGTGGCGGCAGCCTTGAGATCCGGCAGGCCGCCGATCAGCAATGTCGCGGCCAGATTGCCCTCGGGCGTCTCCCATACGCGCCCGCGCCGCCCGCGACCGGCTTCCTGCCGCCCGGAAACGAGCCAGAGCGGGCCGACGTCACCGCTCCGGGCGCGCTCAAGCGCGGCGGCATTGGTCGAGCCGATCGTCGGGAAGGATTCGATCCGGTAGCCGGCGGCAGTCGCAGTGGGCGCGAGTGAAAAGTTCATTCCTCAGAAGAAGGTCTGCGCCGCGGCCTGCGCCATGCGGCCGACAGGCCCGCCGATCAGCACATAGAGCAGCACGAATGCGCCCGATACGCCAAGCACCAAGCGCAACTCGCCCGCCATGGGCTGGAAGCCGCCCACCGGCTCGTCGAACCACATGATCTTGATGATGCGCAGATAGTAGAACGCGCCGACCACCGAGGTGAGAACCCCGATCACCGCCAGCGCATAGAGCTCGGCATTGATGGCGGCCAGGAAGACGTACCACTTAGCCCAGAAGCCTGCGAGCGGCGGGATGCCGGCCAGCGAGAACATCAGAATCGTCATGATCGTCGCCATGACGGGATTGGTGGTGGAGAGGCCGGCGAGGTCCGAAATCTCCTCCACATTGCCCTCCTTGCGCCGCATCGCCAGGATAAAGGCAAAGGTGCCGAGCGTCATGACGAGATAGATCAGCATATAGATGACCACGCCGCGCACGCCCTCGACGCTGTTGGACGCCAGTCCCACCAGCGCGAAGCCCATATGGCCGATCGAGGAATAGGCCATCAGCCGCTTGATGTTGCGCTGGCCGATCGCCGCGAAGGAGCCCAGCGCCATGGAGGCGATGGCGATGAAGACGACGATCTGCTGCCAGTCGGCCGCGATCGGCTCGAAGGCGCCAACGGTCACCCGCACCAGCAGCGCCATCGCGGCCATCTTGGGCGCGGCGGCGAAGAAAGCCGTCACCGGCGTCGGCGCGCCTTCATAGACATCCGGCGTCCACATGTGGAACGGCACGGCGGAGATCTTGAAGGCAAGGCCGGCCAGCAGGAAGACGAGGCCGAAGACAAGACCGATCTGCCGCTCGGAGCCCGAAAGCGCCGCCGCGATCGTCTCGAAGGAGGTCGAGCCGGTATAGCCGTAGACGAGGCTGACGCCGTAAAGCAGCATGCCAGACGAGAGCGCCCCGAGGACGAAATATTTGAGGCCCGCTTCCGTCGAACGGAGGTTGTCGCGGTTGATCGCGGCGACGACATAGAGCGCCAGCGACTGCAATTCGAGCCCGAGATAGAGGCCGATCATGTCGTTGGCCGAGATCATGAGCAGCATGCCGAGCGTGGCGAGCACGATCAGCACCGGATATTCGAACTTGTCGAACTTCTCTTCCCGCGCAAAGCCCACCGACATGACCAGCGTCACGCCCGAGCCGATCAGCGTCACGACCTTCATGAAACGGGCGAACGGGTCGGAGACGAAGGCGCCGCCAAAAGCCGCGCCGTCATGCGGGAAGACGAGTATCCATGCCGTCACGCCGACAAGCAGCGCGACCGCGAGGCCGGTCACCGTGCTGTTGGCCTTCTCGCCAGTGAACACGCCGATCATCAGCAGCGCCAGGGCACCGACTGCGAGAAGCAGTTCGGGCGCTGCGAGCGTCAGGCTGGAAGTAAGTTCGGCTGACATTGATCGCTCCGACCCTGCTAATGCGCCACTGCCGCGCTCTGTGCGGCAAGCGAGTTGGATACCTGGTTGACGAGCGCGCCGACCGAAGAGGACGTCACGTCGAAGATCGGGGTCGGATAGACGCCGAAGAAGATGACCAGCACGACAAGCGGATAGATCACCAGCTTCTCGCGCATGCTGAGGTCCAGCATCGACTTCAGGCTGTCCTTGGTCAGTGCCCCGAAGATGATGCGGCGATAGAGATAGAGTGCATAGGCCGCCGACAGGATGACGCCCGTCGTGGCGAACAGCGCAACCCACGTATTGACGCGGAAGACGCCAAGCAGCGTCAGGAACTCGCCGATGAAGCCGCTGGTGCCCGGCAGGCCGACATTGGCCATGGTCAGGATCAGGAACACGACCGCATATTTCGGCATGTTGTTGACCAGGCCGCCATAGGCCGCGATCTCGCGCGTGTGCATCCGGTCGTAGATGACGCCGACGCAGAGGAAGAGCGCACCCGAAACCAGCCCGTGGCTGAGCATCTGGAAGAGCGCGCCCTGGATGCCTTCCACATTGAGCGCGAAGATGCCCATGGTCACGTAGCCCATATGGGCGACCGAGGAATAGGCGATCAGCTTCTTCATGTCCTCCTGCATCAGCGCCACCAGCGAGGTGTAGACGATGGCGATGACGGAGAGCGTGAAGACCAGCGGCTGGAAGAACAGCGACGCATCCGGGAACATGGGCAGCAGGAAGCGCAGGAATCCGTAGCCGCCCATCTTGAGCAGGATGGCGGCTAGGATCACCGAGCCCGCCGTCGGCGCCTCGACATGGGCGTCCGGCAGCCAGGTATGGACCGGCCACATCGGCATCTTCACCGCGAAGGAGGCGAAGAAGGCGAGCCACAGCCAGGTCTGCATGCCGGCGGGGAAGTCATGCGCCAGCAGAGTCGGGATGTCGGTCGTGCCGGACTGCCAGAACATCGCCATGATGGCGAGCAGCATCAGCACCGAGCCGAGCAGCGTGTAGAGGAAGAACTTGAAGCTGGCATAGACGCGCCGCTTGCCGCCCCACACGCCGATGATGATGAACATCGGGATCAGGCTGGCCTCGAAGAACACGTAGAACAGCACGATGTCGAGCGCGCAGAACACGCCGATCATCAGCGTCTCGAGGATGAGGAAGGCGATCATATATTCCTTGACGCGCTTCTCCACCGATACCCAGGAGGCAAGGATGCAGAGCGGCATCAGGAAGGTCGTCAGGATCACGAACAGCATCGAGATGCCGTCCACGCCCATATGATAGGAAATGCCGGAATCCAGCCATTCGGCCTTCTCGACCATCTGGAAGCCGGCTTCGCTGGTATCGAAGCCGATCCAGATGAACAGTGACAGGACGAAGGTGAAGACCGTCGTGAGCAGCGCGACATTGCGGATATTGCCGCGCGCCGCGCGCCCATCGTCCCTGATCAGAAGGATCAGGAACGCGCCGACGAGCGGCAGGAAGGTGACGGTCGAGAGAATGGGCCAGTCGGTCATGGTCAGAAAGAGCCCCCGAGCATCATCCAGGTGACCAGCGCTGCCACGCCGATGAGCATTGCGAATGCGTAGTGATAGAGATAGCCGGACTGCAGCTTCACGACACGCTGCGTCACATCGACGACGCGTGCCGAAATGCCGTCCGGCCCCAGCCCGTCAATGACCGCGCCGTCGCCCTGCTTCCACAGGAAGCGGCCAAGGCGCATGGCGGGCCTGACGAAGAGGAAGTCGTAGAGCTCGTCGAAATACCACTTGTTGAGCAGGAACTTGTAGAGCCCGTGATGCTGCTCGGCGAGGCGCTTCGGCGTTTCGGGCGAGCGGATATAGAACTGGTAGGCGGTCGCGAAGCCGATCAGCATGGCCACGAACGGCGCCAGCTTCACCCACATCGGCACATCGTGGAATTCATGCAGGATGTGGTTGTCGGCCAGCGTGAACAGCGCGCCCTTCCAGAACGCTTCATAGCCTTCGCCGATGAAGAAATCGTGGAAGATCACGCCCGCGAACAGCGCGCCGACGGCCAGCACAAAGAGCGGCACGAGCATGACCGGCGGAGATTCATGCACATGGTGCATTACGTCGGCCGAGGCGCGCGGCTTGCCATGGAAGGTCATGAAGATCAGCCGCCACGAATAGAAGCTGGTGAACATGGCTGCGATTACGAGCGTGATGAAGGCCCCGGTGGCCGCCGCATTATGTCCCACGAAGGCGCCCTCGATGATGGCGTCCTTGGAGAAGAAGCCGGCCGTGCCGATAATGGTGGCGGGAATGCCCACGCCAGTCAGGGCGATCGTGCCGATGATCATCATCCAGTATGTCGTCGGGATCAGCTTGCGCAGACCGCCCATCTTGCGCATGTCCTGCTCGTCGGAGACGGCATGGATCACCGAGCCCGAGCCGAGGAATAGCAGCGCCTTGAAGAAGGCATGCGTGAACAGATGGAAGATCGCCGCCGAGTAGAAGCCCAGCCCCAGCGCCACGAACATGTAGCCGAGCTGCGAGCAGGTCGAATAGGCGATGACGCGCTTGATGTCGTTCTGGACCAGGCCGACGGTAGCTGCGAAGATCGCCGTCAGCGCGCCGATGAAGGTCACCACCAGCAGTGCCGTGTGGCTGTGCTCGAAGATCGGCGACAGCCGCGCCAGCATGAACACGCCCGCCGTCACCATGGTCGCGGCATGGATCAGCGCCGAGACCGGCGTCGGGCCTTCCATCGCATCCGGCAGCCAGGTGTGCAGCGGCACCTGCGCCGACTTGCCCATGGCGCCCATGAAGAGCAGCAGACAGACGATCGTCAGCGCGGAGGCCTTGTCGAGCTGGTAGCCGAGGAAGTTCAGCACCGTGTCGCCCTGCCCCGCAACCTCGCCGGACGCCGCTTCGGCGCCATGCGCCGCCGCCGGCAGATAGTCGGCCGCATTGGCGAAGATCGTCGCGAAGTCGACCGAGCCGAACAGCACGAACAGGCCGAAAATGCCGAGCAGGAAGCCGAAATCGCCGACGCGGTTGACGACGAATGCCTTGATGGCGGCCGCATTGGCCGACGGCTTCTTGTACCAGAATCCGATCAGCAGGTAGGAGGCGAGGCCGACGCCCTCCCAGCCGAAGAACATCTGGATCAGGTTGTCGCTCGTCACCAGCATCAGCATGGCGAAGGTGAACAGCGACAGATAGGCGAAGAAGCGCGGCCGGTGCGGATCGTGGTGCATGTAGCCGATCGAGTAGATATGCACGAGCGATGACACGGTGTTGACCACCACCAGCATGACCACAGTCAGCGTGTCGATGCGCAACGACCAGTCGGCCTGGAGCCCGCCGACATCCAGCCAGCGCAGCACCGGCACCGTGAAGGCTTCGCCCGAGCCGAAGGCGACGGTGACGAAAGCCACCCAGGAGAGCGCTGCGGAGACCACCAGCAGGCCGGAGGTCACATATTCCGATGCCTTGGCACCGATCTGCCGGCCGCCGAGGCCGGCGATCAGGAAGCCGAGAAGGGGAAGGAAGACGATGGCGTGATACATTACGGGACCTTCGTTCAACCCTTCATCAGATTGACGTCTTCCGTCGCGATCGAACCCCGATTGCGGAAGAAGACGACGAGAATGGCGAGGCCGATCGCAGCCTCCGCGGCGGCAACCGTCAGCACGAACAGGGCGAAAGCCTGCCCGACGAGATCGCCGAGCGCCGCCGAGAAGGCGACGAAATTGATGTTGACCGCCAGCAGGATAAGCTCGATCGACATCAGGATGACGATGACGTTCTTCCTGTTGAGGAAGATGCCGAACACGCCGAGCGTGAACAGCACGGCTGACAGCGTCAGGAAGTGTCCGATACCGACTTCCATGGTCAGATTCCCTTGCCTGTCTCGACCTTCTTGATCTCGATCGCGCTGGCCGGATTGCGGGCCACCTGCGCCGAGATGTCCTGGCGCTTGACGCCCTCCTTGTGGCGCAGGGTCAGCACGATCGCGCCGATCATCGCCACCAGCAGGATCAGGCCGGCGATCTGGAAGAAGTAGATGTAGTCCGTATAGAGGATGTCGCCGAGCGCGGCGGTGTTATGCCGCTCGGCCAGCGCCGGGATCGGCTTCGATATATCGCCCGCGATCTGCGGCGACAGCGTGTAGCCGCCCAGCACGATGACCAGTTCGGCGGCCAGGATCAGCCCTACCAGCGCGCCGATGGGCGCATATTGCAGCGCGCCGCTCTTCAGTTCGGCGAAATCGACGTCGAGCATCATGACGACGAAGAGGAACAGCACCGCCACCGCGCCGACATAGACGACGAGCAGGATCATGGCGAGGAACTCGGCCCCCGTCAGCAGGAACAGCGCCGCCGCGTTGAAGAAGGTCAGGATCAGGAACAGCACCGAATGCACGGGGTTGCGGGCCGCGATGACCATGAAGGCCGCCGCCACCGCAACGAATGCAAAGAGGTAGAAGAAGATCGCCTCTAATCCTGTCAGCATGGGTACCCCGTAAATGGCTGGAGGGAGATCCCTCCGGTGCCGCGACCGCCTCCGGCGCGGACCGCGTGTCTCTTAGACGAGCCCCCTGTGCCCGTCCACCTGCGTTGCCTCAGCGATAAGGCGCATCCAACGCAATGTTGCGTTCAAGTTCGCGCTCCCAGCGATCGCCATTCGCCAGCAGCTTGTCCTTCGAATAATAGAGTTCCTCGCGCGTCTCGGTCGCGAACTCGAAATTGGGCCCTTCCACGATCGCATCCACCGGGCACGCCTCCTGGCAGAAGCCGCAATAGATGCACTTCACCATGTCAATGTCGTAGCGCACCGTGCGGCGCGTCCCGTCGTTGCGGCGTGGGCCGGCCTCGATGGTGATGGCCTGCGCCGGACAGATCGCCTCGCACAGTTTGCAGGCGATGCAGCGTTCCTCACCGTTAGGATAACGGCGCAGCGCATGTTCGCCGCGGAAGCGCGGGCTCGTCGGCCCCTTCTCATGCGGGTAGTTGATTGTTTCCTTCGGCGCGAAGAACTGGCGCATCGAGAGGAAGAAGGCGTCGACGAACTCCTTGAGGAGGAGCGATTTCGCGGCCTGTGCGAGGACCGACATGGTCATTCTCCGACGAATAGAGGGCCGATGAACCAGCCCATGACCGGCAACAGCACAAGCTGCACCATGCCGGTTACATTAAGAACACGCTTGGTCTCCTGCAGATCGACGCGTGTGGCCAGGAGACGCAGCAGCGCGAAATCCGCCACGGCGATCAAAAGGCCAACCAGCGCGCCGATAGCAGCAGCACTCATCACGCAAGCCCTGTGAGCTTGAGGAAGGCAGCGGTTGCGACCACCATGAAGAGCGAGATCGGCAGGAAAACCTTCCAGCCCAACCGCATCAGCTGGTCGTAGCGGTAGCGCGGCACGAACGCCTTCACCATGGAGAACATGAAGAACACCAGGCAAAGCTTCAACACGAACCAGATGACGCCCGGCACCCAGGTGAAGGGCGCGAAATCGAACGGGGGTAGCCAGCCGCCAAGGAACAGGATCGTCGTCAGCGCACACATCAGCACGATGGCGACATATTCGCCGAGGAAGAACAGCAGGAACGGCGTCGACGAATACTCGATCATGTGGCCGGCCACGAGTTCCGACTCGGCTTCCACCAGGTCGAAGGGCGGGCGGTTCGTCTCGGCCAGCGCCGAGATGAAGAAGATGATGAACATCGGGAACAGGCCGAGCCAGTGCCAGTCGAGGAAGGTCGCCGGCAGGCCAAGCATGGTGCCGAGGCCGGTATTCTGCGCCAGCACGATGTCGGTGAGGTTGAGCGAGCCCACGCACAGAAGCACGGTCACGATCACGAAGCCGATGGAGACCTCGTAGGACACCATCTGCGCCGCCGAGCGCAACGCGCCGAGGAACGGATATTTCGAGTTCGACGCCCAGCCGCCCATGATCACGCCGTAAACCTCGAGAGAGGAGATGGCGAAGATGTAGAGAATGCCGACATTGATGTCGGCGATGGCCCAGCCGAGATTGACCGGGATCACCGCCCATGTGCCGATGGCCAGCACCGCCGAGACCAGCGGCGCGAGCAGGAAGACGCCCTTATTGGCGCCCGACGGGATGATCGGCTCCTTGAAGACGAATTTGAACAGGTCGGCGAAGGCCTGGAGCGTGCCCCAGGGGCCGACCACGTTGGGGCCGCGCCGCAGTTGCACCGCCGCCCAGATCTTGCGGTCGGCATAGAGGATATAGGCCACGCCCACGAGCAGGACGACGATCAGCAGGACCGATTGGCCCAGCATGATCAGCGCCGGCAGCACATAGGTTGAGAAGAATTCGTCCATGTCCCCCGCCCCTATTCGGCCGCCTGCTTGAATCCGTCGCGGGCCAGCGCCGAACATTCGGCCATGACGGCCGAGGCGCGCGCGATCGGATTGGTGAGATAGAAATCGCCTATGGCGGATGTGAAGGCATCCTTGCCGAGCTTGCCGGAAACCTTCGTCAGCCTGCTCATATCGGCGAAAGTGGCCGGCGCGATCCTGTCGATGGCCGCCAGATGCGGCACGTCGGCATAGAGATGCGCGCGCAGCTGCGGCAGCGAATCGAAGGGCAGCTTCTTGCCCAGCACATCCGACAAGGCGCGCAGGATGGCCCAGTCTTCCTTGGCCTCGCCAGGCGCGAAGCCGGCCCGGTTCGCCATCTGCACCCGGCCCTCGGTGTTCACATAGGTTCCCGACTTCTCGGTATAGGCGGCCGCCGGCAGGATCACATCCGCCCGGTGCGCGCCGGCATCGCCATGCGTGCCGATATAGACGGTGAAGGCATCGCCGATCGCGTTCATGTCGATCTCGTCTGCGCCGAGCAGGAAGAGCACATCGAGCGCGCCCATCATGCCCGCCACATCATTGCCGCCAGCGCCCGGCACGAAGCCGACATCGAGCCCGCCGACGCGCCCGGCCGCGGTGTGGAGGACCGCAAAACCGTTCCACGCATCGCCGATGGCGCCACAGGCCTGCGCCAACTGCGCGGCGAGAGCCAGCACAGCCGCACCGTCGGCGCGGGCAAGCGCGCCCTGCCCCACGATGATCAGCGGGCGCTCGGCATTCTTCAGCGTGTCGAGGAAGGAAACGCCGCCGTCGACGAGCTGGCGCAGCGTCTCCGCACCGGCGCCCAGCTGCTCATAATCATAGCGAAGGTCACCCACATCGCCGATCACGCCGACCGGCAGGTTGCCCATGCGCCAGCGCTTGCGGATGCGCGCATTCAGCACGGAAGCCTCGAAGCGCGGATTGGCGCCGATGATCAGCACCGCATCCGCCTGCTCGATGCCCTCGATGGTCGGGTTGAAGACGTAGCTCGCGCGGCCGAGCGCCGGATCGAGCTTCGCGCCATCCTGGCGGCAATCCATATTGGCCGAGCCGAGCGACTGCATCAGCAACTTGAGCGCATAGATTTCCTCGACCGCGGCCAGATCGCCGGCAATCGCGCCGATGCGCTCGCCGGTGGTCTTCGCCACCGCATCGCGGACGGCGGCGAACGCCTCCGCCCATGAAGCAACGGTAAGCTTGCCGTTGCGGCGGACATAGGGCCGGTCGAGACGCTGGGTGCGCAGCCCGTCCCAGATGAAGCGCGTCTTGTCGGAGATCCACTCCTCGTTCACCGCCTCGTTGATGCGCGGCAGGATGCGCATGACCTCGCGGCCGCGCGTATCGACGCGGATCGCCGAGCCCACCGCATCCATCACGTCGACCGATTCGGTCTTGGTCAGTTCCCACGGACGGGCCTGGAAGGCGTAGGGGCGCGACGTCAGCGCGCCGACGGGGCACAGGTCGATCACATTGCCCTGGAGCTCGGAGGTCATCGCCTGTTCGAGATAGGTGGTGATCTCCGCGTCCTCGCCGCGACCAATCAGGCCAAGCTCAGAGATTCCAGCGACTTCCGTTGTGAACCTCACGCAGCGCGTGCAGTGGATGCAACGCGTCATGATGGTCTTGACCAGCGGGCCGATATATTTGTCCTCGACGGCGCGCTTGTTCTCGTGAAAGCGCGAGGAATCGACGCCGAAGGCCATCGCCTGGTCCTGCAGGTCGCATTCGCCGCCCTGGTCGCAGATCGGGCAATCCAGCGGGTGGTTGATGAGCAGGAACTCCATCACCCCCTCGCGCGCCTTCTTGACCATTGGCGAGTTGGTGAACATTTCCGGCAGTTCGCCGTTCGGGCCGGGGCGCAGGTCGCGCACGCCCATGGCGCAGGAGGCCTGCGGCTTGGGCGGGCCGCCCTTCACCTCGACAAGGCACATGCGGCAGTTGCCGGCAATCGACAGCCGCTCGTGGAAGCAGAAACGCGGCACTTCGGCGCCCGCCTCCTCCGCCGCCTGAAGCAGCGTGTAGTGGTCGGGAACCTCGATCTCTTTGCCGTCGACCCTGAGTTTCGCCATCATTCGCCTCCGGCGGCCGCTGCCGCCCGATCGGTTTCGAGGTTTACCGCCGGCGCGCAGCCGAAGCGGCGCGCGCTCTTCCAGACCGGATTGACCTGCGCCACGGGAATCATGCAGCGCCCCCGGCGGTCAACAGCCTTGCCTGGGCAATCCATTCGTCGCGCGCAATGCGGCCATTCAGCCCAAGCTTATCGTCGATGCGGACCGCATCGTCTTCGGAAAGGCCGGCAAGCCCCGCAAAGGTCGATATGCCAAGCCCGTTCAGGGCCTGTTCGAGCTTCGGGCCGATGCCGGAGATCATCTTGAGGTCATCCGCCGCAGATGCCTGCCCGACATGGACCTCGAGCGGTTTCTTTCGCGTTTCGGCCTTGCTTGCCGACTTTGCGGCCGGCGCGCTCTTCACGGAAGCCGGCTGGGACTCCGCCGCCTTGCGGGCGGCCGCCCGCCCCCGACGCGCGTCAAGACGCTCCGCCGCCGTCGAAAGCTGGATTACCTTGGCACGCGCATCGGCAATGACTGCATCCGTTGCCGCGCGGGCCTTGCGGACGACATCCCCGTGGCCGGTTTCGGGCCGTGGCGCCGCTTCCGGCGCGATATCCATCAAACGGCGCGCCACGGCGGCCGAGCCCATGACCGTGCCCAGCCAGATGCCGGCCATATGTGCGGCCAGCCCCATGCCGAGCGCGGATGCGGAAGCCAGGCCGGCCATCGGATGGGCCATGAGGTTGACCATCCCGGCCGCGTCCGCCTGTTTGTCCATGGACGATCTTCCGGTCATTCGGCAGCCACCAATACCGGTTCGGCGCGATGCGCGTTGCGGGAGAATTCGTCGATGCGGCGTTCGATCTCCGGGCGGAAATTGCGGATCAGGCCCTGGATCGGCCAGGCCGCCGCGTCGCCCAGCGCACAGATCGTGTGGCCTTCGACCTGCTTGGTCACGTCGAGCAGCATATCGATCTCGCGCTTGTGTGCCTCGCCGCGCACCAACCGCTCCATCACGCGCCACATCCAGCCGGTGCCCTCGCGGCACGGCGTGCACTGGCCGCAGCTTTCATGCTTGAAGAAGTAGGACAGCCGCGCGATCGCCTTCACGATGTCGGTCGACTTGTCCATGACGATGACCGCAGCCGTGCCGAAGGAGGACTTCAGCTCGCGCATGCCGTCGAAGTCCATATGCGCGTCGAGAATATCCTCGCCCTTGACCACCGGGCAGGACGCGCCGCCGGGGATCACGCCGAGCAGGTTGTCCCAGCCGCCGCGAACGCCGCCGCCATGCTTTTCCACCAGTTCGCGGAAGGTGATGCCCATCGCCTCCTCGACCGTGCACGGCGTATTCACATGCCCCACCAGCATGAACAGCTTGGTGCCGACATTGTTCGGCCGGCCGATGGAGGAGAACCACGCCGCGCCACGGCGCAGGATCGTCGGCGCCACCGCGATGGATTCGACATTGTTCACCGTGGTCGGGCAGCCATAGAGGCCGACATTGGCCGGGAATGGCGGCTTGAGGCGCGGCTGGCCCTTCTTGCCCTCCAGGCTCTCCAGCAAGGCGGTTTCCTCGCCGCAGATATAGGCGCCGGCGCCGTGATGGACGATGATGTCGAAATCGTAGCCGTTCTTGTTGTTCTTGCCGATCAGCCGCGCTTCATAGGCCTCGTCGACCGCATGCTGGAGCGCCTCGCGCTCGCGAATGAACTCGCCGCGAATATAGATGTAAGCGGCTTCCGCGCCCATGGCGAAACCGGCGATCAGGCAGCCCTCGACCAGCGTATGCGGATCGTGACGCATGATGTCGCGGTCCTTGCAGGTGCCCGGCTCAGACTCGTCGGCATTGACGACGAGATAGCATGGACGGTCGGACTGCTTCGGCATGAAGGACCATTTCAGGCCGGTGGGGAAGCCGGCGCCGCCGCGCCCGCGCAGGCCCGACGCCTTCATCTCCTCAATGATCCAGTCGCGGCCCTTTTCGAGGATCGCCTTGGTGCCATCCCAATGGCCGCGCGCCATGGCGCCCTTCAGCGACCGGTCGAACTGGCCGTAGATATTGGTGAATATGCGGTCTTTGTCCTGAAGCATCCTTGGCTCCCTACCGCGGCTTCTTGCCGAAGACGCGGATATATTCGGCCTCGCCGCCCTTGGCCAAGGCCTTGGCCTGCCTGACCCAGTCCTCACGCTCGATCCGCCCGCCGAAGCGGAGATAACCGTCGACCCATTCGCGCTCGGCCTTCTTCCAGCCGGCGACCTGGGCGAAGGTATAGATGCCGAGCGAATGCAGGATCGCCTCGTTCTTCGGGCCGACGCCCGAGATCAGCTGGAGATCGTCCGGCTGCGCGGGGCGTTCGATGCCGGCCGGGCGATCCCTGCTCTCCAGCGAGGACTTTTCGGCCTTGTCGGCGGCGCCCTTGCCGGAATGGACGCGGCGCCTGGCCGAACCCTCGACCGCCGGCTCGGCGCGGTCGGCGGCGGCATCGTTGACCAGCGGCGCCGCAACGCTCGCGGCGCGCTCGGCCTGCGGGCTCACCTTGGTGTTCGACGGCGACTTGATCGCCGGGCTCGTCTCGATCGCATCCGTCTTCGGCTTGGCAGACCGGCTCGGCGCGGTTCCGGCTTTCGTCGTGGCCGTCTTCTCGACTCGCGCATCGTCCTTGCGAACGGTCTTGAGGACCGCTTTCTCGTCAGCCAGCGAAGTGAAGCCGGAGATCGGCGCGGAGAAGAAGCGGTCCGTCTGCGGGCCGGTCGGTATGTCGTCGCCCCTGCCCGCCTCGAATGCGTCGATGATCTCGGCAAGCCTTTCCGGCGTCAGATCCTCATAAGTGTCCTTGAAGACCATGACCATCGGCGCATTCACGCAGGCGCCGAGACATTCGACCTCTTCCCACGAAAGCGTGCCCGCCTCGTTAGTGTGGAACTGGTCGTGATGGATCTTCGAGCGGCAGACATCCATCAGCTCTTCCGCACCGCGCAGCATGCAGGGCGTGGTGCCGCAGACCTGAATGTGGGCGCGCGTACCCACCGGCTTGAGCTGGTACTGCGTATAGAAGGTCGCGACCTCGAGCACGCGGATATAGGGCATGTCGAGCATGTCGGCGATGTGCTCGATGGCTGCCCGCGTCACCCAGCCTTCCTGCTCCTGCGCGCGCATGAGCAGCGGAATGACCGCCGACTGCTGGCGGCCGGTCGGATATTTGCCGATTGTCTTTTCCGCCCAGACGGCATTCTCCGTATTGAAGGAGAATGTTGCTGGCTGGACGGCTGGCTCTGCGAGACGGCGAACTGACATTTAGCGGTCGACCTCACCAAACACGATGTCGAGGGAACCCAGCACGGCGGACACGTCGGCCAGCATGTGGCCCTTGCACAGGAAATCCATGGCCTGCAAATGCGCGAAGCCGGGCGCGCGCAGCTTGCAGCGATAGGGCTTGTTGGTGCCGTCGGAGACGAGATAGACGCCGAACTCGCCCTTGGGCGCCTCGACGGCGGCGTAGACCTCGCCGGCCGGAACGCGATAGCCTTCCGTATAGAGCTTGAAGTGATGGATCAGCGCTTCCATCGAGCGCTTCATGGCCGCACGCTTCGGCGGCACGACCTTGCCGTCCATGTTGGAAACCGGTCCCACCTTCTCGTTGCCAAGGAGCAGGTCCACGCATTGGCGCATGATGCGGGCCGACTGGCGCATCTCTTCCATGCGAATGAGATAACGGTCGTAGCAATCGCCGTTCTTGCCGATCGGAATATCGAATTCCATCTCGGGATAACATTCATAGGGCTGGCTCTTGCGCAGGTCCCACGCAGCACCCGAGCCGCGCACCATGACACCGGAGAAGCCCCACGCCCAGGCATCTTCCAGCGAGACGACGCCGATATCGACGTTGCGCTGCTTGAAGATGCGGTTTTCGGTCAGCAGGTCATCGAGATCGTCGATCGTCTTGAGGAATGGATCGATCCAGGCGCCGATATCGGCGACGAGCTGGTCCGGCAGGTCCTGATGCACGCCGCCGGGACGGAAATAGGCCGCATGCATGCGCGAACCCGAGGCGCGCTCATAGAACACCATCAGCTTCTCGCGCTCGACGAAGCCCCACAGCGGCGGGGTGAGCGCGCCGACGTCCATCGCCTGCGTCGTCACATTGAGGATGTGCGACATGATGCGGCCGATCTCGCAATAAAGCACGCGGATCAGCTGGCCGCGCTTCGGCACCTCGATGCCCAACAACCGCTCTACCGCAAGCGCGAAGGCATGCTCCTGGTTCATCGGCGCGCAATAGTCGAGCCGGTCGAGATAGGGCACGGCCTGAAGATAGGTCTTGGCCTCCATCAGCTTCTCGGTGCCGCGATGGAGCAGCCCGATATGCGGATCGACGCGCTCGATCACCTCGCCATCAAGCTCGAGCACGAGGCGCAGAACGCCATGCGCAGCCGGATGCTGCGGACCGAAATTGATGTTGAAATTGCGGACATTGTGCTGGGTCATGAACGTGCCTTCGGCGCGACTAGTCGCTGCTCATCATTCACTGCTTCGCTTTCTCATCTCCGGGCAGCACATAATCGGTGCCCTCCCATGGAGACAGGAAGTCGAAGTTGCGGAATTCCTGCTTGAGCACGACCGGCTCGTAGATGACGCGCTTCACCTCGTCGTCGTAGCGCACCTCGACGAAGCCGGTGAGCGGAAAATCCTTGCGCAGCGGATGCCCCTCGAAACCGTAATCGGTCAGGATCCGGCGCAGGTCCGGATGGCCAGTGAAGAGCACGCCATAGAGATCGTAGGTCTCGCGCTCGAACCAGTCCGCGCCCGGATAGACGCTGGTGATCGACGGGACCGGCGTATCCTCGTCGGTCATCACCCGGATGCGCACGCGCTGATTGTGGCGCGGCGACAGCAGATGATAGACCACGTCGAAACGACGCTCGCGGCCGGGATAATCCACGCCGCAAATATCGATGAAGGATATGAACTGGCACTGCACGTCGTTGCGCAGGAAACGCGCGACCTCGACGATATCGCCGGCCGCCACGGTGAATGTCAGCTCACCATGGGCAAGGTCGGCTTCCTCAATCCGGCCATCGAGCTTCTCGCTCACATAGGCCGCAAGGTCCTTCAGCGATTCAGACATCTTGTCACCGTTCGATCGTGCCGGTGCGGCGTATCTTCTTCTGCAGAAGAAGGATGCCGTAGAGCAGCGCCTCGGCCGATGGCGGGCAGCCGGGCACGTAGATATCCACCGGCACCACGCGGTCGCAGCCGCGCACCACCGAATAGGAATAATGGTAGTAGCCGCCGCCATTGGCGCAGGAGCCCATGGAGATGACGTAGCGCGGCTCGGGCATCTGGTCGTAGACCTTGCGCAGAGCCGGCGCCATCTTGTTGGTCAGCGTGCCGGCGACGATCATGACGTCCGACTGGCGCGGGCTGGCGCGGGGCGCCACGCCGAAGCGCTCGCTGTCATAGCGCGGCATGGATGTGTGGATCATCTCTACCGCGCAGCAGGCCAGGCCGAAGGTCATGAACATCAGCGAGCCGCTGCGCGCCCAGTTGATGAGCGCCGAGGACGAGGTGACGAGGAAACCCTTGTCCGAGAGTTCCGCATTGATGTCGCCGAAGAACGGGTCGTCCGCACCGAACGGCTTTCCGGTCTTCGGATCGACGATGCCCCGAGGGCTCGGGGACACCAGCGTCTGGGAGTTGTCGATCAATCCCATTCCAGTGCTCCCTTTTTCCATTCGTAGATGAAGCCGATGGTCAGCACCCCGAGGAAGATCATCATCGACCAGAAGCCAAGCATGCCGATCTCGCCGAAGGAGACCGCCCAGGGGAAGAGAAAGGCGACTTCGAGATCGAAGATAATGAAGAGGATGGCCACGAGGTAGAACCGCACGTCGAATTTCATGCGCGCATCGTCGAATGCGTTGAAACCGCACTCATAGGCCGAAAGCTTCTCCGGATCCGGGTTGCGATAGGCGACCAGGAAAGGCGCGATCGTCAGCACGACGCCGACCAGCAGCGCCACGCCAAGGAAGATCAGGACCGGCAAATATGAACTCAGCAATTCGCTCATCTCAGCCTCACTGTCTCGTGGTCACATGATGTTACCATCACAGGAGCGGTGCAACTGCGATGATCGTCCAGAGGACGTGCCGCAACCATCAAGCCCCATGTTGCATTGCGGCGATGGGTTACCGCAGGCTCCCTCGTGACGCAAGCACTGTAATCGGGCGCGGCGAAGCTGCACCCATCTGTCGCAGGCGGACGTTGCGTCAGCCTGTCTTGCCGGGCCGCACCGCGCCGCATGGGGCGCTGGATGATGGACAATCGGCCAGAAATAGTCCATCGGAAGGCCGCCGGACATCCCGCGACAGCCTGCTTCGCCCGGATGAGAAGCCGACGCACATCGTCTGCAGAAGTGCTAGCAATGCCCGATAAAAGCCCCATCGACATCTCCGTGGTGATTCCCGCGCGTGACGAGATCGAAAACCTCCCGCCGCTGCTGGACGAGATCCATGCCGCGCTGGCGGGACGCGAATATGAGATCATCGTGATGGACGACGGCTCGACCGACGGCAGCGACCGCATGCTGGCGGAGCGCATGGCGCAGGATGCGCGCCTGCGCACCGTCCGCAACGAAAGGTCGCTGGGCCAGAGCGCCAGCGTCTATATGGGCGCGCGCCTGGCGCGCGGGCGCTTCGTGATGACGATGGACGGCGACGGGCAGGACGATCCCGCCTTCCTGCCGGCCATGCTGGTCGCGCTCGAGGGCGACAGCGATGTCGGCCTCGCCGCCGGCCAGCGCGTCAACCGCCGCGACAACTGGCAAAAGCGCATCGGATCGCGGATCGCCAATGCGGTGCGCGGCTGGATGCTCGGCGACAATACGCGCGACACCGGCTGCGGCCTGAAGGCATTTCGCCGCGACGCATTCCTCGACCTGCCATATTTCGAAACCATGCACCGCTTCCTGCCGGCGCTGTTCCTGACCGACGGGTGGAAGATCGCCCATGTCGACGTGGTCAACCGCCCGCGCATGCACGGAACCTCCAAATACGGGATCATCGACCGGCTCATGGCCGGCCTGCTCGACCTTTTCGGCGTGTCCTGGATCCGCAAGCGCCGCCGCCGGAACCCGATGCCCCGCCTGAGAGAACTGGAACGATGATATCCATGATCGGAATTGAAAAGATCTGGCTGCTGATAGGCTTTCTCGGCCAGGGGCTGTTTTCGGCGCGCTTCCTCGTTCAGTGGATCGCCAGCGAGCGGGCACGCAAGTCTGTCATTCCGGCAGCCTTCTGGTTCTTCTCCATCGCCGGCGGCGTGACGCTGCTCGCCTATGCGATCTACCGTCAGGATCCTGTCTTCATCGTCGGCCAGGCAGCGGGCCTCATCATCTATGCTCGCAACGTCTATTTCGTGCTGCTGGAACGCCGCAGCGGGAAGGCCGACACCGCTGCGACCAACTAGCGCGCTGCAAGCCGTGTCGCGCTTCCTCGCCTTCTGCGACCGCCATCCGGTCCTGACCATATCGCTGCTCGTGGCTTGCCAGCAGGTGCTCACTCTGTGGTCGCGTGACCTGTGGTGGTCGGATGAAGTCCGCCAGGCGGACGTGCTGCGCAACCTGCTGGACGGCCACTGGATCGCGCTGCGGCTCAACGATTTCCCCTACCCCGACAAGCCGCCGCTCTATTTCTGGCTTCAGGGCGCCGTGGCGACCATTCTCGGTTCGACGGAACCGCATGCGATCCTGATCGGGCTGGCGCTGACCGTCGCCTTCTTCATGCTCAGCGCCTATGCGATGGCGCGCCTCATGGATTTTCCACCGTCGACCGGGCTCGTCGCAGTGGCCATCATGGGGACGGCAAATTACCTCCTTTTCCTCTCGCACTATGCCCGCATGGACTTTCTGTTCGTGGGCTTCATCGCGCTCGCATGGGGCTGCTTCTGGCGCGCTTCGCAGGATTCCCGCTGGCGCTGGATGATCCTCGGCTTCACTACCGCTTCCGTCGCGACCATGGTCAAGGGGCCGTTCGGCTTCCTGCTGCCGCTCGGTGCGCTCATCGCCTTCCTGGTCTGGAAGCGCGAGCCGAGACGGCTGCTTTCAGCCGATGTCGTGCTTGGCCTCGTCATTCTCATGGCGACCGTGCTGGCCTGGATCGGCGGCATCGCGCTGGCGGAAGGCTTCGACTATGTGCGGTTCATCTTCTCCGACCAGATCGTCTCGCGCGGCGTAAGGAACGCCACCAACCCGTTCAATTATCTGCTCTATCTACTGTTGCTGCCGGCGGTCTTCATGCCCTGGACAACGGGGCTTGCCACGCTGCTCCTGCGGCAGCGCGGTGCCCGGCCGCCATCGGATCCCCGCGACGCCTTCCTCTGGTGCACGGGCATCAGCGGGCTGGTGATTCTCTCGCTCGTCGGCGAGAAGCACGATTACTACCTGCTGCCGCTCTTCGTCCCGCTGGCGCTGATCGCGGCGGGAGCATTGCTGCGCGCCTCCGGGCGTGATCGCGCCAGTTCGTGGAAAGCCATGGCCGCGACGCTGGCGATCGCCGGCCTTCTGCTGCCGCTGATTCCCTCCTTCCTCCCCTATGCGATCTCCATGCCGGGCGTCCTTGCCTGCGCAGCCCTCCTGCTTGCGGCGGCGGTGGCGATATTCGTCCTGCGTCACAAGCCGGTCCATGCGCCGCTCGGCGCGCTGGTCGTCATCCAGATGCTGTGGGTCAATGTTCTCGCCATCGCGGTCATGCCTTCGCTCGACCCGGTGATGAGCCCGCGCGCCATCGCGGAAGCCGTCAGGCCCTATGTCGAACGCGGCTATGCACCGGCTGCGTGGGACATGACCGGCGGCGACTTCGCCTATCATCTGCGCCAGCCCTATGCCGAGCGGTTCGCCGACCGGCAGGCCCTCGCCGACTGGCTTGCCGACCGGCCGGCGGCGGTGCTTGCAACGCCGGTCGCAGCCTGGGATCGGCTGGACCTAGAGGCCATGGGCCTGCGCGAAGCCGCGCGTGTCGGCATGGCCGGCGACATCATCGTCATCGGCCTGCATGGAATGGCGGGCGAGTTGCCTCGCGCGCCGTGAGGGCGTAAGCGGCAGCCATTGCTGCAGGAGATTGCCTGAATGCGGATTGCAATTGTCGGCTCCGGCTATGTCGGGCTGGTCAGCGGCGCCTGCTTCGCCGATTTCGGCCACACGGTCACGTGCATCGACCGCGATACGGAGCGCGTCGCGGCATTGCAGCGGGGCGAGATGCCGATCTACGAACCGGGCCTTGCCGAACTCGTCGCCTCCAATGTGCAGGCGGGGCGGCTCGATTTCGCCGTCGGTATGGAGGAGGCCGTGCCGCAGGCGGATGTCGTCTTCCTTGCCGTCGGCACGCCATCGCGCCGCGGTGACGGCCATGCCGACCTCACCCATGTCTATGACGCAGCGCGCGAAGTGGCGCAGCTCATCACGGGCTTCACGGTCATCGCGGTGAAGTCCACCGTTCCGGTGGGCACCGGCGACGAGGTCGAGAAGATCGTGCGCGACGCCCGGCCCGATGCAGATTTCGCCGCCGTATCCAATCCTGAATTCCTGCGCGAGGGGGCGGCCATCGGCGATTTCAAGCGTCCGGACCGCATCATCGTCGGCATCGAGGACGAGCGCGCCCGAGCCGCCATGACCGATGTCTACCGCCCGCTCTCGCTCAACGAACCGCCGCTCCTGTTCATGTCGCGCCGGGCGGCGGAACTGACGAAATATGCGGCCAACGCCTTCCTCGCCATGAAGATCACCTTCATCAATGAGATGGCGGACCTGTGCGAGGCGGTAGACGCCAATGTGCAGGACGTGGCCCGCGGCATCGGCCTCGACCGCCGGATCGGGCCGAAATTCCTGCATGCGGGGCCGGGCTATGGCGGCTCGTGCTTTCCCAAGGACGCGCTTGCCCTCACCCAGACGGCGCAGGATGCGGGCAGCCCGGTGCGCCTCATCGAAACCACGGTCGACATCAACGACAAGCGCAAGCGCGCCATGGTCGAGCGTGTAGTCGCCGCCTGCGGCGGCAGCGTCGCCGGCAAGACGATCGCCCTGCTCGGCCTCACCTTCAAGCCGAACACCGACGACATGCGCGAGGCGCCGTCCATCGAGCTGGTCGCCGGCCTTGCCGCCGCCGGCGCCACCGTCCGCGCCTACGATCCGCAGGGCATGAAGGCGGCCGCGCCGCTCATGCCCGACATCACCACCTTCGGCCGCGATTCCTACGATGCCGCCGAGGGCGCCGACGCGCTGGTGATCGTCACTGAATGGGATGAATTCCGCGCACTTGACCTGCCTCGCATCGGAAGCCTGATGCGCAACCGCACCATTGTGGACCTGCGCAACATCTATCGCGGTCCGGAGGTGCGCAGGCTGGGCTTCGCCTATACGAGCATCGGCCGGCCGAAAGTGGACAGGGACTGACGATGCGCATCCTTTTGACGGGCAGCGCCGGCTTCATCGGCTTCCATCTCGCCAAGCGGCTCGTGGCCGATGGCCATCTGGTCGTCGGCATCGACGGCATGACGCCTTATTACGACGTGCGGCTGAAACGGCGCCGGCATGAGATCCTTGCCCGCAGCAACGGTTTTCGCGCCCATGAAGTCATGCTGGAGGATCGCGACGCACTGGCCCGCGCAGCAGAGGATTGCCGGCCCGACATCATCATCCACCTCGCCGCGCAGGCGGGCGTGCGCTACAGCCTCGAAAACCCGCGCGCTTATGTGGACACCAACCTGACAGGCACCTTCAACCTTCTGGAAGTGGCGCGCGAATACCAGCCCGCGCATCTGCTTTTCGCCTCGACCAGCTCCGTCTATGGCGCGAACACGAAAATCCCCTTCCGCGAGACCGATGCGGCGGATCATCCCCTCACCCTCTACGCCGCCACCAAGAAGGCCGGCGAGGCGATGTCGCATTCCTACGCGCATCTGTGGAAAGTGCCGACGACCTGCTTCCGCTTCTTCACAGTCTACGGCCCGTGGGGCCGGCCGGACATGGCATTGTTCAAGTTCGTCGACGCTATCGAGAAGGGCCAGCCGATCGACATCTATGGCGAGGGACGGATGCGGCGCGACTTCACCTATGTCGCGGATCTGGTCGAGGCGATCTGCCGCCTGATCCCGCTCTCGCCTCGCGAAGGCGAACCGCTGGCGACCGCGATGGACACGCTCTCACCCGCCGCGCCGTGGCGGGTGGTGAACATAGCTGGCGGCAATCCAGTGGGCCTGCTGGATTTCGTCGAGACCGTCGAGAATGCGCTCGGTCGCAAGGCGATCCGCAACATGCTGCCGATGCAAAAGGGCGACGTTGTCGAAACCTTTGCCGATGCCAGCCTGCTGCAGACGCTGACCGGCTTCCTGCCCTCGGTGACGGTCGAGGAGGGCGTGCGCGCATTCGTGGACTGGTATCGCAGCGACTATCAGGCCTTGCTGCGCGGCGGTACGACAGGCCTATAGGCGACTTCACCGGGTCTCGGGATCAGGAGAAGCCCCAGCGCGATGGTCAGCGCACCGCTCATCGGATCCATGTTGAAGGCCACATCGGTGACCATGTAGATCGCCAGCATAAGGGTGATCGCATAGGCGGTCGCGCTGCCGCTTGCCCGCCATGAACCGCGCCCCACGGCGATGAAAAAACCCAGGAAGGCGAGCACGAATACGATCCCCGGCACGCCAAAGGCGACGGCATGGGTCAGGTAGTCATTGTGCAGGTGGCCGAGCGTGGTGATGTCGGGCCCGTTCGGATCGGCATAGGCGAAGGCGGCGGTCTTGCGTTCCACGATGCCGTGGCCGAACCATGGCCGGTCGAGCACCGCCCGCCACGAGGCGCGCAGGAGCTCCCAGCGGTAGCCGAACGAGCCTTCGGTCAGTTCGCCGCGCGCCGCATAGGCATCGACCTCATGGACGAACTGCTCGATCCGACGATGGGCCAGCGCGAAATAGGCAATGACGAGCATGGGGATCGCCACCAGCGCGCCCTTCCACAGGAAGCCGAAGCGCTGGCGCTTCCACGCCACGAAGACGATCGTCAGCCCATAGCCCGCGATCATGGCGATCCAGTCGATCTTGCTCTCCGAAAGCACGACCGGAATGATCGCAATGGCGGAGGACAGGATCAGCATGCGCCCGCCGCGGCCGCGGTCCAGCCCGCGTGCCAGCAGGAAGACGCCCCACATGGTGATGATGAAGGCGTAGGGGATGGGATTGAGGCTGGGTCCGCCCGGACGCAGGATGTCCAGCACGAAGAAGCTGAACAGGCTGTTGGCCAGTCCGCCCCACACGCCGGCATGCAGCATCCAGTCGATATCGCCGTCATCGAGGTCGATCAGCCGGAAGGCGAGCGCCAGCGGCGCGACGGCGATCAGATGCAGGTAGTTGACGCCCGTCGATGTGAGGTTCTGGAGGCCGCCGCCGTTAAGGAAATCGGTCGCCAGCAGCAATGCGTAGCAGGCGGTCATGAACCAGTGGACGCGCAGCAATCGGGGCGACAGGCGAGCGCCCCGTACGATCGCGATCACGCCATAGAGGGCCACCAGCGCCATGCTGACGGTCGCCCCCGCCGAGATCAGCGACAGCGGAACGGTGAGGATCGCGACCCAGCGCGCGGCGAAGGTCGTCCTGCGCCACCATGCCGGATGCTCCATAGGTTGGTCGTCTGCGGTCATGGCCCGTCCTTCCCGACGGACGGCAGCGTCCTGCATTCGATACACCGAGACCTCGTGGGCTATCCGATGGAGAACTCTACCTCAGTTCCCCTTAACCGGCACTTAGCGCCTTGATGTCGAAAGCCAAGTCCGCGGCCTGCGCCGGCGTGATCGCCGCATCCCTGGCAATGAGGCGCCGCGCGATCATATGGTCGGCCGGCGCGTTGACGGATTCCACGGCGGCGAGGCGCTCGCCGTCGAACAGGAACACCGAGAATTTGCCCTCTGCAGGGTTGCCGCGCACCACTTCCGTCAGGCCGGGTTTGGCCAGCCCGGCGATCTGCAGGCGCGCCGCGCCCTGGATCGACCAGAACCACGGCAGCGCATCATAGGGCTTGCCCTCGCCCATCAGCCGTTCCGCCAGCGCACGCGCCTGATCGGTGGCGTTCTGCACCGATTCCAGCCGCGCCATGCCCGGCAGGTGGACGCTCGGATAGAAGGCGCAGTCGCCCAGCGCGGACACGGCCGGATCGGCCGTCGCCATCAGCGCATCGACGACGATGCCGTTCTCCACCGCCAACCCCGACGCCTTTGCAAGCTCGACATTCGGCACCACGCCGGCGGCCAGGATCACGGCGTCTGCGGCGAGTTCCGAACCGTCGCTCAGCTTCACGCGCGCTTCCGCCTGCGAGAAATCGACGCCCGTCACCTGCGTATTGAGGTGCACGCGCGCGCCGGCCCCGATATGGCTTTCCAGGAACCATTTCGACATTGTGGGCGATATTGCGCGTTGCATCAGGCGGTCGGCCATCTCGACCACGTCTACCTCGATGCCGAACTCGCGCAGCAGGCCAGCCGCTTCCAGCCCGATGAAACCGCCGCCGATCACCACCACGCGCTTGACGCGGCCCACCTCGACTACGAGCCGGTCGGCGTCGGCCAGCGTGCGCAGGCCGAGCACGGCGGGATTGTCGAGCCCGGGCACGGGCGGCACGCGGTTGCGCGCACCCGTGGCGAAGACCAGATGGTCGTAATGCAGCGTGTCGCCGGTCGAAAGCGCGACCGTCCGCGCATTGCGGTCGACCGCCACGGCCGAGACACCGCGCCGCAGCGTGACGGAATTGTCGGAGAAGAACTGTTCGGGCTTGAGCACCAGCGCCTGCATCTTGCCACCGCGCTTGATATATTCCTTCGACAGCGGCGGGCGCTGGTAGGGAACCTCGTCCTCGTCGGAGATGAGGTCGATCGTGCCGGAATAGGCCTTGTGGCGTAGCGCCGCGGCCAGTTCCACGCCCGCATGCCCTGCCCCGATAACCACGATCCTGCCCGGCACTTCACTCATCTTCATCTCTCCTCCGGCATCGCGCAGGCTGTGCGGCGCGACAAGTCAGCGCGGCGTGGTCGGGCAAAAGGGCCCTCCTGTCAAGGCAACTGACGATGTCTGGATGACACGATCCGCATTGCTTGTATCTCCGGCGCGGCGCGTGGAATAGTGTTGGCGCAATCGCGTCCGGCGCGCTCGACGCGCGGCGACGTCTGTTTCGAGGTTTTGGCCATGCAAGCCAGTCCGACATCACCTGCAAAGCTGCATCAGCTTCCGCGCCCGGTGCCCGAGCGCGGTACTAGCCACGAATTGCAGCGCAATCCGGGCAGGCCGCTTGATCTCGCCTGGCTCGACACGTTCCGCAACATCAACCGCAGCGCGCTGGAGCGCCGCGCGGCGACGCTGACCAAGCGCCGCTCGATCAAGGGCGAGAACCAGGCAGCATGGCTGCTGCGATCGATATCGCTGATGGACCTCACCACGCTCAACAGCAACGACACGCATGACCGGGTGCGGCGGCTCTGTGCCAAGGCGCTGCATCCGCTTCGCGCCGATCTCATGGAAAGCCTCGGCATTGCGGAAGTCGTGATCCGCCCCGCCGCGGTCTGCGTCTATCATCCCTTCGTCGCCACGGCCGCCGCTGCACTGCAAGGCTCGGGCGTTCACGTCGCGGCGGTCTCTACCGCCTTCCCGCACGGGCTTGCGCCGCTTTCGACAAGGATCGGCGAGATCAAAGCATCGGTGGCCGACGGCGCGGACGAAATCGATATCGTCATCCAGCGTGGTCTGGTGCTGGGTGGGAAGTGGCAGGAGCTTTACGACGAGATCGCCGCCTCCCGTGACGCCTGTGGCGAAGCGCATCTCAAGGTCATTCTCGGCACCGGCGACCTCTCGACGCTGCGCAACGTCACGCTGGCCGCGATGGTGGCGATGATGGCGGGCGCCGATTTCGTGAAGACATCCACCGGCAAGGAGAGCGTCAATGCCACGCTGCCGGTGGGGCTCGCCATGGTGCGGGCTATCCGCGCCTATCATGAGGAAACCGGCATCCGCATCGGCTTCAAGCCGGCCGGTGGCATCTCGACGGCCAAGTCGTCGCTGGACTGGCTGATCCTGATGAATGAGGAGCTCGGCCGCCGCTGGCTGGAACCGGACCTGTTCCGCTTCGGCGCCTCCGGCCTGCTGACGGATATCGAGCGCCAGCTCGAACATTTCGTGACCGGCCGCTATTCGGCCAACCACCGCCACGCCATGGCCTGAGCGAGTGACATTCATGAACGTGATGCAGAAATATCAGGCAATGGACTATGCGCCCGCGCTGGAATCGCGCGCCGAGGCCGATGCGTGGCTCAGGACACGTCGCCTCGACAAGGCGCTTTTCATCGACGGCAAATGGCGGGCCGCGACCGACGGTGCCAGTTTCGATGTGCACGATCCGTCGAGCGGTGCGCTGCTCGGCAAGGTAGCGGAGGCTTCCAGCGCCGATGTGGACGCGGCAGTGGCCGCCGCGCGGCGCGCTTTGCCCCGCTGGCAGACGGCGGGCGCCTATGGCCGCGCCCGCGTGCTTTACGCCATCGGCCGGTCCATGCAGCGCCATGCGCGCCTCTTTGCGGTGCTGGAATCGCTCGACAACGGCAAGCCGATCCGTGAAAGCCGCGACATCGACGTGCCGCTCGCCATACGCCACTTCCTGCACCATGCCGGCTGGGCGCAGAACCTCACCGAGAACTTTCCCGGCCAGACGGCGGTGGGCGTCGCCGGCCAGATCATCCCGTGGAATTTTCCGCTGCTGATGCTGGCCTGGAAGATCGCGCCGGCGCTCGCCGCCGGCTGCACGGTGGTGCTCAAACCGGCCGAGTTCACGCCGCTGACAGCGATCCTCTTTGCGGAAATCTGCGAGCGCGCGGGCGTGCCGAAGGGCGTCGTCAACATCATGCATGGCGGGCCGGAAGTCGGAGAGGCCATCGTCGGCCACAAGGGGGTCGACAAGATCGCCTTCACCGGCTCGTCGGAGGTCGGAAAACGCATCCGCCGCGCCACCGCCGGCAGCGGCAAGAAACTGTCGCTGGAGCTCGGCGGCAAGTCGGCCTTCATCGTCTTCGAGGATGCGGACCTCGATTCCGCCGTCGAGGGGCTGGTCGACGGCATCTGGTTCAACCAGGGCCAGGTCTGCTGCGCGGGGTCGCGCCTGCTGGTGCAGGAGGGCATCGCGGACGCTTTCCATGCCAGGGTGCGGGCGCGCATGGAAAAGCTGCGGGTCGGCGATCCGCTCGACAAGAACACCGATATCGGCCCGCTGGTCGACCGCTCGCAGCTCGAGCGCGTGACCCGCATGGTGACCGAGGGCACGCGCCAGGGCGCCACATGCTGGCAGCCGCAGCAGCTCCTCCCCGAGGCCGGACACTACATGCTGCCCACGCTGGCGACCGATGTCGCTCCGGCCAATTTGCTGGCGCAGGAAGAGGTGTTCGGGCCGGTGCTCGCCGCCATGAGCTTTCGCGACATGGACGAAGCGATCGAGCTTGCCAACAATACGCGCTACGGGCTCGCGGCTTCCGTCTGGAGCGAGAGCGTCAACCGCGCGCTGGAAGCGGCCCCGCGCCTCAAGGCCGGCGTCGTCTGGATCAACGGCACCAACATGTTCGACGCCGCCTGCGGTTTCGGCGGCTATCGCGAAAGCGGCTTCGGGCGCGAAGGCGGCGCGGAAGGCATGCGCGAATATCTGAAGCCGGCGAAACATGCTCGCGGCAAGGCCATCGCAGCCTTCACACCCGCCGTTTCCACCGGCGCCCTCACCGACGCGATCGACCGGACGGCGAAGCTCTATATCGGCGGCAAGCAGGTGCGGCCCGACGGAAACTATTCCTTCCCAGTCGCCGATGCGCGTGGTCGCCTCGCGGGCGAAGCCGGCACCGGCAGCCGCAAGGATATTCGCGATGCGGTCGCCGCCGCCCGCGCCTGCAAGGCATGGCCGTCCGCGACCGCCTATAATCGCGCGCAGGTGCTGTATTTCCTGGCCGAGAACCTGTCCACGCGGCAGGCGGAATTCGCCACCCGCATCGCCTCCCTCACCGGCCGCACGCTGCGCGCCGCGACAATGGAGATCGAATCCAGCGTGGAGCACATTTTCGCGGTGGCCGGCATGGCCGACAAGTTCGAGGGGCGCGTGCACCAGCCGCCCATGCGCGCAGTGACGCTGGCGCTGCACGAGCCTGTCGGCGTACTGGGCATCGTCGCGCCCGATGCGGAGCCCCTGTTCGGGCTGGTCGCGCTGGTGGCGCCTGCGCTGGCGATGGGCAATACGGTGGTTGCCGTCCCTTCCCAGCGCCATGCACTCGTCGCCACCGATCTCTATCAGGTCTTCGAAACGTCAGACCTTCCGGCCGGCGCGGTGAACATCGTCACCGGCTCGGCCGGTGAACTGGCGACAGTGCTGGCAAGGCATGACGATGTGGACGGGCTCTGGTGCATCGCCGATGCCGGCACCTGTATGGCGGTGGAGGCCGAATCCGCCGGAAACCTCAAGCGCGTGTGGACCGAAAGCGGCGAGGTGGACCTGCATGGCGGGCTCGACGCGATGCTGCGGCGGGCCATCGAGGTCAAGAATGTCTGGGTTCCCTATGGGGATTGAGACGAAGCGATTTCCGAACCGATGAATTCAGACAAGACCGCCAGCGCACATGGCCTTCCGGAGGATTCGCTGCTGCCGCGCGACACGCGCCGCTCGCTGCCGCTGATGATGTTGCGGGCGCGGGACGTCGTCATGGCGCGCTTCCGCCCCTTCCTGATGCAGCACGACCTCAGCGAGCAGCAATGGCGCGTGCTGCGCGTGCTCGGCGAAGTGGACCAGATGGATTCCCGAGAGGTGGCCGAGCGCGCCTGCCTGATGGCGCCCAGCCTCACGCGCATCGTGCGCGCGCTGGAAACCCGCCGCCTGATCGTCAAGCGGCGTCACCCGGACGATGCGCGCCGCATCTTCCTTTCCATCACGCCGGCGGGAATCGACCTGATCCGCCTGCTGTCGCGTGAAGGCCGCGCCTCATTCGACGAATTCCGCCTGAAGTTCGGAGAAGAGCGCCTCGAACTCCTGCTCGACATGCTGTCGGACATCGTGGCGCTGCGGCAGGAGAAATAGCGCCTCAGGTGCCCGGACGGTCGAGCGGCGGCAGGCCGCTCATGTCGATCTGGTCGGGAAGGCATACGCCCACGCAGCCTGCCGTCTGCGGACCGGCGTTCACCTGCCGCAAGCGGCGGCTGCCGCCATCGGAGACGATCGGCGACACGGCATCCGCGGCGGTTTTCGCGGAAAGCGATTCCAGGGTGGAGATGCGCACGCTCGGTCCCTGCTGCGGCTGGCCGAACACAAGAAGGGCCGCGCCAACGACGACGGCCATCGCGATCACGCCGAGCAGCTTGCCCATCTCATCAACTCCCATAACGCGTCAGTACGCGAAACAAGAATCCGCGCGCTTGGTTCCTTGCATTCATGCCACCGCGCGCCGGCGATGGGAACCGTATCACGCAAAGATGACGGTTCATCCCGCCAGGATTCCCAGTTCCGCCAGATGAAGAAGCAGGCCCGCAAGGCCGCCGACGATCATGCCGTTGAAGCGGATATATTGCAGGTCGCGGCCGATATTCAGCTCGATCACATGGGTGAGCTGGCCGAGGTCCCAGCGGCGCACCTGATCGGAAATGAAGCCGGAGACGCCGCTCTTCTGCTTTTCCACGAAGGCGCCGAGCGCCACGACGAAGCCTTCGTTCATGTCGGCGCGCATGCGCTCGTTTTCCCGCAGCTGCCGCCCTATGGCGGTGAAAAGCTGCGCCAGATGGTGGCGCAGCGCGGATTCATCGCTGGCGGCATCCTGCTCCACGAAACCGCGCAGGCTCTCCCACAGCGTGTCGCCAAGCGCGGCGAATTCGGGCCTCGCCAGCATGTCGCGCTTGATCGCCTCGGCCCGCGCCGCATAGTCGGGCGAGGTTGCCAGCTTGCCCACGAAACCGGCGACGAAACTGTCGAACTCGCGGCGCATGGCGTGGTCGGGATCGGCCCGTACTTCCTCGATCATCGTTTCGGCGGAAGCGATTATCTTTTTAAGCAGATAGGCATCGGCCTTGAAGAAGCGCGCAAGCGTGGGAAGCTCGTTCCTGATCCTGTCGCGCAGCGCATCGAGCGCATCCGCATCGCCGAGGAAGCGGCCGAATACTTTGAGCATTTCGTCCAGCAATTGCTGATGCCGCCGCTCGGCGGTGACGCCTTCCAGCAGCCTGGCCGCCAGCGGAGCGAGATCCACCTGCTCGAAACGCTCGCTCAGCCGCGTTCCGATGAACGACTTGAAATCGGAGCCGTCGAGCGCGGCGAGCGCTTGCGGCACCAGCCGCACGCTGAACCGCGCCAGTTCGTCGGCACGGCGCGGATGGGCGAGCCAGTCGGCCACCATCATGGCGAAATCGACCTCGCGCAGCTTGTGGCGAACGGCCTCGCGATCCAGGAAATTGGCTTCGATGAAGCGGCCGAGATTGTCGGCGATGCGCTCTTGGTTGCGGGGAATGATGGCGGTATGCGGGATGGGCAGCCCGAGCGGTCGGCGAAAGAGCGCCACGACCGCATACCAGTCTGCAAGCCCGCCAATGGCCGCGGCTTCCGCGAAAGCGGCGACGAAGCCCAGCCACGGATAAGCGGGCGCATAGGCGCGCGCGGCGAGGAAGATGGCGATGCACAGCACCAGCGCGCCGGTGGCGACGGCCTTGGTGATCCGGAGCGCGCGGAGACGTTCGGCGTCGGATGCGAGGGTTCGGTCGCTACTCTCGGTCATGGTCGCTCCGCGGGAGTTGAGCAACGCATATAGGGAGTCGCATGGGCCTGTGAACAATCAGGCCATGGCGAGGCGGCGCGGCAGCTCCGATTCCAGCGGCGGCAATTCGATCGTGCCCACCGTCTCGCCTTCGGCAAAGCTCAGGCGCGCGTCGAAGCGCCGGGCCAGCCGCTTCATCGCCTCGTTCTGCGGATGGGTGGTCACCAGCAGGCGCGAATATCCATAGAGCCGCGCGATCTCGATCAGGCGCGCGAAAAGCGCGCTGCCGACGCCGCGATGCTGCGCCTGATGCTCGACGCTGAAGGCGATCTCGCCCGTCGGTGCTTCCGCGCCGGGGAATTCATGTATCTCGGCGGCGCCAAGCAGGCGGCCATATTCCAGATAGCCGATCACCGAGGTTCCATCGCGGAAGCAGCGTTCCGCATAGGCAGACAGGAATGCGTCGCCCGCCGGACCGTTAAAGCGGTCGCGTCGGCTGGATGCATCGAGCCGCAGCAGGTGTTCCCTGAAAAGCGGCAGTTCCGAAGGGCGCAACTGGCGCACGCCAAATTCTACCATGACACTCATTCTCGTTCGTGATTCCGCGCGGCGCAATTCGGGAGCCGCAGTGGCAATTTGTGCACTGCAACATCGATTTTCAATGCTTGAATCACCTGTGCAGGTCAGCCCTGACCAAGCCGCATAGCTAAACATGAACTCCATATTCATGTTTTTTCGCTGGCATCTTCTCTGGAATTGTTCTAAACAAGCCGTAGCTAGTGTCGAACAGCGTGAGAGGATTCTCCATGCGCCTGACTCGTCAGACCAATTACGCCATCCGCATCCTGATGTATTGCGCAGCCAACGATACGCGACTCAGCCGTATTCCCGAGATTGCCGCAGCTTACTCCGTGTCGGAGCTTTTCCTGTTCAAGATCCTTCAGCCGCTGGTCGAGCACCGTCTGGTAGAAACGGTCCGCGGCCGCAATGGCGGCGTGCGCCTGGCGCAGCCGGCGGCGGATATCACCTTGTTCGACGTGGTGCGCGTGACTGAAGAGAGCTTCGCCATGGCCGAGTGCTTCGAAAACGACGCCACGGATTGCCCGCTGATCGATTCCTGCGCGCTCAATGCGGCGCTGCGCGAGGCGCTGGGCGCTTTCTTCCAGGTGCTCCAGTCCCACACCATCGCCGATCTGATATCGTCGCGACCTGCCATGCGGAACCTGTTGGGAATCGAAGCACCCGCGCTCCAGCAGGCAAGCTGAGCCCACAGGGCGCAGCCATCCACCTTTCAGGCGGCTGACTGCGGCAGGATGAAGGGAATATTGCCTGTCGGCAGCGCTCCTACGCGCAGCGCGCAATCGAACACTTCTTCGATCATATCGTCGTTCAGCACATCGGCGGGCGCACCCGCAGCCGCGACCCTACCCTTATGCATCAGCACGACCTGATCCGCGAACATCGCGGTGAGATTGAGATCGTGCAGGATCGCGATGACGCCCCCGCCCCGGCGGGCGAAATCACGGGCGATGCGCATGATGATGAGCTGGTGCTTGATGTCGAGGCTGGAGACCGGCTCGTCCAGGAACAGATAGCGCGGTTCGCCCGAAAGCACCGGCGCCCACATCTGGCACAGGACCCGCGCAAGCTGCACGCGCTGCTGCTCGCCACCGGAAAGCTCCTGATAGAACCGCCCGGAAAAGCCTTCCAGGTCCACCGCCGCCAATGCACGTTCCGGCAGGCGCTTCTCCTCCCCGGCCAGCGCACCGCTGCGGCCGCTCATCAGGCCGAGCGCCACGATCTCGCGCACGGTGAAGGGGAAGGAAAGCGACGTCGCCTGCGGCAGCACGCCCCGGACCGACGCGGCCTCCCACGGCTTCATGGAGGCAAGGTCGCGACCGTTCATGCGCACTTCGCCAGTATAGGCGAGATCGCCGGATACCGCCTTCAGCAGCGTCGTCTTGCCGGAGCCGTTCGGCCCGCAAATGGCGGTCACCTGTCCCGGCCCCGCCACGAGGCTGGCTGCGTGGACGATGGGCTCGCCGCCCAGCGAGACCGATACGTTCCTGGCTTCGATGCTCATGTCGCGCCCTACAGATCGAGGATGCCGCGGCGGCGCAGCAATATCCAGAGGAAGAACGGCGCTCCCACCGCTGCCGTCACGATACCGATCGGCAATTCGGCGGGCGCCACGATAGTGCGGCTCACGACATCGGCAAGCAGCAGCAGACTCGCCCCGAGCAGGCCCGCCGCCGGCAGAAGGAAGCGGTGGTCGGGGCCGATCAGCAGCCGCAGCAGATGCGGCACCACGATGCCGACGAAACCGATGCCGCCCGAAACGGCGACCGAAGCGCCAGTCGCAGCCGCGACCGCAACGATGGCGATGTTCTTGAACAGTTGCACCGGCACGCCGAGATGGCGGGCGGATGCCTCGCCAAGCGACAGTGCGTTCAGCCCGCGCGCAAGAAACGGGCTGGCGATCAGCGCCAGGGCGATGATCGGGCCGGCAGCCGCGATCTTCGTCCAGGTCGCGCCCGCCAGCGAGCCCAGGCCCCAGAATGTCAGGTCGCGCAATTGCTGGTCGTTGGCGATGTAGACCATCACGCCGGAAAACGCGCCGGCAAGCGCACCGAGCGCGATGCCCGCCAGCAGCATGGTGGCGATCGATGTCTGTCCGCGCCGGGTCGCGACGCGATAGAGAATAAGCGTGGTGGCGAGGCCGCCCAGAAATGCCGCCAGCGGCAGCGCATAGATTCCGAGCAGGGCGACGGCCGGAGCGGCAAAGCCCCCTCCCAGCACGATGATGATGATCGCGCCTAGTCCGGCGCCTGAGGAAACGCCTACAATACCCGGATCTGCAAGCGGATTCCGGAACAACCCCTGCATGGTCGCGCCGGACACGGCAAGTGCGGCGCCGATCAGCACGCCGAGGATCGTCCGCGGCAATCTTATGTCGTAGATGATGATCCGGTCGCGGGCCGACAATTCGCCAATACCCAGCCAGTCGGCGATGACCGACCCGACGGACGCGTCCGACGCGCCCGCCGTCAGGCTGAAAAGGAAGGTCGCGGCAAGAACCGCAACCAGAATGAGTATGGCAAGGCGCGCCCGCGCCGAGCGGTCGCCGTCGGCGACCGCCCAGCTGAAGCGGGAGCGGCCCTCAATATTGTCCACCGCCGCCATTTCCTAGTCCGAGACCGCGTCGCCATAGAGCGCATGTGCCAGGTCGCGGATCGCGCTGGCCGTGCGCGGTCCGAAACCAAGCAGATAGGCGCCGTCCATGCGCACGACGGCATGGTTCTGCGCCGCCGGCGTTCCCACCATTGCGGCATGGCTGAAAAGCGCATCGTTGGCCGCCGAGTGATCGCCAACGCGGTCCATCATCAGCACCACGTCCGGACGCGCCGCCTGGACGGCCTCGTCGGTGAGCGGCTTGTAGCCTTCATAGCCATCGACCGCATTGACGCCGCCTGCCATGGCGATGATGCCGTCAGCCGCCGTGCCATGACCGGAAGCAAGGATCCGCCCGCCCTGCATGGACAGGATGAACAGCACGCGCTTGCGCTCCGTCACCGCCGCCACCGCCTTTTCGGCAGCGTCGATATCGGCGCCCACCTTTTCGGCAAGCTGGTCAGCCTTCTCTTCGGTGCCGAGCGCGCGGCCCACCGCCTCTATCTTGGCGAGAATCCCCGCGCGGTCGAACGTCTCGGGCACGGTCACCATTTCCACGCTCGCCTTGCGGAGCACCTCAAGCGCTTCCGGGGGACCGCTGCCCTCGAGCATCAAAATCGCGCTTGGGTCGACGGACATCAGCCCTTCGGGCGACAGGGCACGCATATAGCCCACATCCGGAAGCGCCTCGGATTCGGGCGGAAACATGCTGGTCGAATCGCGCGCGATCAGTCGCTTTTCCTCGCCCAGCGCGTAGACGATCTCGGTCAGCGAACCGCCCACAGCCACCAGGCGCGACGAATCGGAGAATGTCTCGACATTGTTTGCCGCCGCCGGTGCGATCACGGCGACGGTCAAGGCCGTTGCCGCAAGAACGGCACGCAAGCGCTTGAAAGAATTCATGGTCTTCCTTCCTCATAGCGGTCCAGCATCACGCTGAACCGCCCATCTCTTTGTTTATGCAACGCCAAGCGATTCAGCCGGCTGCAAAATGCTCTAGGCAGCGGTCTGTTCGCGAGTGCGCGGCAGGCCTTCGGCAAGCATGCGCCAGTCGTCGCGCTCCATGCGGCCTTCCTTGCGCAGGCCGAAGAACTGGATGATCAGTTCGCCGTCGGAACCATAGGCCTCCACGGACGTGACGTGGCCCTCGGTGTTCGGCTTGCGCACCGCCCAGACTTCCCGGATGTGGTCCGTCCGCA
>DATMGE010000065.1:0-9183 GCA_035555795.1 Rhizobiaceae bacterium
AGAAGCTTTTTCGTGATCGCCTGTTTCCAGCCATCGGCAACGGCCCATGGATCGTTCATCGCCATGCGCGTCGCCATATCGCCGATATGGAAGACATTCGCGGCCTCGAGCGTTTCCAGTTCCTCCCACGAAACCGGCGTCGCCACCGGGGAGCCCTTGCGGGCTCGCGTCGAATAGGGCGCGATCGCGGTGGAGCCGCGCTCGTTGCGCAGATAGTCCACGAAAATGCGGCCCTTGCGCTTGGCCTTGGACATGTTGGCGACATAGCGCTCCGGCTGCTCATGCTCCAGAAGCTGGGCCACGCCCCGCGCGAAAGCTTTCACCTCGGGCCATTCCGCGCGGCCCGTCAGCGGCGCGACGATGTGGATGCCCTTGCCGCCGGTCACCATCGGCATCGTCTCAAGGCCGATCTTCCTGATCCGCTCGCGCACGTCGAAGGCAGCGTCCCGCACATCGGTGAAGTGCAGCCCCTCGTCCGGGTCGAGGTCGATCACCAGTCGGTCGGGCCGTTCCAGCAGGTCGATGCGCGAGCCCCATATATGGAATTCCAGCGTGCCCATCTGCACGCCGGCGATCAGGCCGGCCAGATCGTCGGCATGGAGATAGGTGTCCTTCTTGCCGTCGCTTTCCGCGATCTCGATGCGTTTCAGTGCGGCGGGCAGGCCCTTGCTCCCATGCTTCTGGAAAAAGGTTTCGCCATCCGGCCCGTCGGGGCCGCGAAACAGGCTGAGAAGACGGCGCTCGACATGTGGCAGCATGCGCGGCGCGACGCGCTCGTAATGGGCGGCGAGATCGGCCTTGGTGATGCCGGTTCCGGCAAAGAGCACCTTGTCATGGCTCGAAATCTTGATGCCGGCGAAAGTGTCGCGTTCCTCATGGATGGTCATTTCCGGCTCCTGTGGAATCTCGGTCACGACCTCGGCCGCATCCTTGTCCTCGCGAATGCCTCTGGCCACGCCATGGCGGACGATGCCGTCGGCCGTCAGCTCGGCCAGCGAGACTTCGATGACGGCTTCAGGCTTCACGAAGACCGCGCCGCGGCGGACCTCGCGCGGCAGTTCGGCGAAAGGCGATTTGACCGCCGGCAGGCCGACCAGCCGTTCTTCCAACTCGGCCAGCATATTGCCCTCAAATGCGCCGACGCGACCCTTGTAGACGAAGCTACCATTTTCATAAGCGCCTATAAGAACAGACCTTATCTTCCTGTTTTCCTTGTCCGACTTCGCATATCCGCCGATCACGAATTCCTGACTGCGGGTGCATTTCACCTTGAGCCAGCTTCGGCCACGCCCTGAACGGTAAGGATCGTTTGCGCGCTTGACGACGATGCCCTCGTGACCGCCGCCGCAGACCTGCGCGAGAACCTCGCTCGCATGGCCGGCAACATGCGTGGAATAGATGAGTGGCGCGCTGCCCTCGCCCAGCAGCACCTCAAGGCGCGCCTTGCGCTCCACCAGCGGCAAGCCGGAAATGTCGTCGCCGTCCTCGACAAGCAGATCGAAGACGAAACACGACAGATCCCTGCCCCCTGCCTTGATGGCCGCCTGGAGGGTGGAGAAATCGGTGCGGCCGTTCTTGTCGAAGGCCACGACTTCGCCGTCCAGCATGGTTCCGTCTGTGGCGAGCGCGGCGGCGGCCCTGGCTATTCCGGGGAAGCGCTCCGTCCAGTCCTGCCCGCTGCGGGTATAGATACGCGCCTTGCCGCCGGCGACGCCGATGAGGATGCGGTAGCCGTCATATTTGAGCTCGCTGATCCAGGCCGCGCCATCGGGAGCGACATCGACCAATGTCGCGAGTTGCGGTTCGCGCCATTGTGGCATTGCTGCACGAGCTTTCCGACCGGCGCGTGGCGCGGCACCCTTCGGCTTCGGTAGCGGCTGCCCACCCTTGTCCAGTTGCGAGGCCGGGGCCTCGGGCGTGAGGTCGGAGGGGGCGAGGCTGCGCCCGCCTTTGGCGATCGCCGCCATGGTGCGGCCGGTCGCGACGCTTTTGTCATATTTCTTCAGCACGTCGCCGCGCGGCGGCTTGAAGCCGGGCTCGCGGTGCTTGATCATCAGCCAGTTCTCGGCCTTCTCGCCCGGCCGCGGCTTCATGCGCACGAGCGTCCATTCGCCCTTGAGCCGCTCACCGGCAAGGCGGAAGACGAGCTTGCCGGCCTTGAGCCCCTTGTCGAAATCCTCCACCGGCTCCCATGCGCCGCGGTCCCAAAGCATCACGGTGCCGCCGCCATACTGGCCTTTCGGGATCGTGCCCTCGAAGGCGCCATAGGCGAGCGGGTGGTCCTCGGTGTGCACGGCCAGACGCTTTTCGGCCGGATCGTAGGAGGGGCCGCGCGTCACCGCCCAACTGAGGAGCACGCCTTTCCATTCCAGCCGGAAATCATAGTGAAGGCGCGTCGCATCATGCTTCTGCACGACGAAGGAGAGGTGTTCGCCGCGTTTCGCCGCCGGCCTGTCGTCGGGCTCCGCCGTCTTGGAGAAGTCGCGGCGGGCACGATATTCCTTGAGCTTGTCGTCGACAGCTTCGGCCATTGGCCATGCCTCTCCACGCCCCGCGCCAGATGCGTCTCAAACCCTGCAGGCGGGCGGAAGGTTCCACCTCGGCAATCACCTGCCCGAACTAGAACCGGCCGGTCTCGCGAAAGAGATCCATCGTGGCGCGGATATGGTCCGCCGCGGCCAGCACCGGCAGGGACGCGTTGGGCGCCACCGTCATGCACAGATTGTAGTTGCTCAGCTTTGGCAGGCCATGCTCCTCGCCCAGCGCGACGATGTCGTCGCCGAGGAAGGAGCGCGGCAGCGGCGCGATGGCGAGATCGGCCAAGATGGCGGCGCGCTGGCCGGCCGTGTGCGCGCTCATATAGGCGACGCGATAGCTGCGACCGTCGCGGCCCAGCGTCTCAAGCGCATCGGCGCGCCAGGCGCAGCCTTCCTCCCACACGGAGATGGGAAGCGGCTCGCGCAGATGTGCCGTGCCGCCGCGCGCGCCGCCCCAGACGATCGGCTCGGTCAGCAGCACGTCCGCCTCGGCGGGAATGTTCTTGCAGGCGGTGAACAAAGTGATGTCGAGCTCCCGCTCGGCCAGGCGGCGGCGCAGATTGCCGCTCTGGTCGATGACGACATCCACCGCCACCGCCGGATGCGTCTGCGCGAAACGCCGCAACACACCGGGAAGGATGCGCTCGCCATAATCGTCGGGCGAACCGAGCCGCACGACACCCGCCACGTCGGGAACGATGAATTTCGACACCGCCTCGCGGTTCACGGCGAGCAGACGGCGCGCATAGCCAAGCAGCATCTCGCCCTGCGTGGTGAGCGTGACGGCACGCGCATCGCGCGAAAACACCGAGCAGCGCAGCGTTTCCTCCAGCTTCTTGATCTGCATGGAGACGGCGGACGGCGTGCGGAACACGATGGTCGCGGCGGCGGTGAAGCTGCCGGTCTCCGCGATGGCAACGAAGGTGCGCAGCACATCCAGCTCGAGCAGTGGCATGGGGTGATTGAGGGGCGCGTTCATCGGCAGGACGATCCATCAATTTCACTGAACGGATACATCATTCCATTTCGTTTGATTGAATGCAAGCCGCCGCGCATATTGCTGACCCATGGGAAGATAACCAAGGAGACGTGTCATGCGGATATTCAGCAAGGTGGCCGGCTATATTTCCCACTTCTCGGCGCGCCGGCGCTATCGCCATACGGAGCGCGTTATTTCGGCGCTTCCGGTCGAAGTGCTCAAGGATATCGGATGGCCGGGCACCGCCCGCGGCGTGGAGGGGGACCGCTAGCGCGGATGAGTTGGCCGGGATGATCCGGGGCCGGGCTAGACCAGCTCGACCTCGACCACGCCCTGCACGGCGCGGAGTGCCGCGGCGACCTGCGGGCCGACGCGATAGCTGTTCGGCAGCGCCACCTCGATTTCGCCCTGGCCGGCTTCCTTGATGACCACGAAGCTCACCTGTCCTTCCCCGCCGGCAGACAGATGGCGGGTGAGCGAGACCAGCGGGCTCTGGTCGCGCAGATAGATGCGCAGCGACTTCTGCACCTTGCCGGCTTCATCCTCCAGCAATTGCATCGTCTGGATGCGCAGATTGACGCCCTCGGGCCGGTCTTCGGCGGCGACGGTGATGACGACCGAGCGACCGGGCTCCGTCAGGTCGCGATAGGCCGCCAGGGTCTCGGAGAACATCACCGCCTCGAACTGGCCGCTGGCATCCGACAGGTTGACGATGCACATCTTGTTGCCGGTGCGGGTCTTGCGCTCCTGCCGGCCGGTGATGGTGCCAGCCAGTCGCCCGGCCGATGCGCCCGCCTTGACCGCCAGTTGGAAGGCGCTCCAGTTCTGCACCCGGAGTTTCTCCAGCGTGGCGCGATATTCGTCCAACGGATGGGCCGACAGATAGAAGCCGACGGTCTGGAACTCGCGGTGCAGACGTTCCGCCGACAGCCACGGCTCGGCCAGCGGCAGGTGCAGGGAAGGTGCCGAAACCGCGCCGCCGAAAATGTCGCCCTGTCCAGATGCGGCATCGTCATGCGCGCGGGCGGCGAGGCCCATCATGCGTTCTATGCCGGCGAAGAGCTGTGCGCGGTCATGGCCGAAACAGTCGAAGGCGCCGGCCTGGATCAGGCTTTCCAGCACGCGCTTGCCGACGATGCGCGGATCGATGCGGGTGCAGAAATCGGCGAGGCTGGCGAAGGACTTTTCGCGCCGCTTCTCCACGATGTGCTCGACGGCTGCGTCGCCCACGCCCTTGATGGCGGCGAGCGAATAGAAGATGCGGTTCTCGCCCACCTCGAAGTCGCGGAAACTGGTCATGACCGAGGGCGGCACCACCTCGATGCCGAGCCGCGTCGCATCCTGCCGGAAATCGGCGAGCTTGTCGGTGTTCGACATGTCGAGCGTCATCGACGCCGCAAGGAACTCGACCGGATAATGCGCCTTCAGATAGGCGGTCTGGTAGGAGACGATGGCGTAGGCTGCCGCATGCGACTTGTTGAAGCCGTAATCGGCGAACTTGGCCAGAAGGTCGAAGATGAAGTCGGCCTGCGGCTTGGCGACGCCGCGCTCCACGGCGCCCTTCACGAAGATCTCGCGCTGCTTCTCCATCTCGGCGCGGATTTTCTTGCCCATGGCGCGGCGCAAGAGGTCCGCCTGTCCGAGCGTGTAGCCGGCCAACTCCTGCGCGATCTGCATGACCTGCTCCTGATAGACGATGACGCCTTGCGTCTCGGCCACCAGATGGTCGATCTTGGGATGGATCGAGGCGATCTCCTCCTCGCCATGCTTGCGGGCATTGTAGGTGGGAATGTTCTCCATCGGGCCGGGGCGGTAGAGCGCCACCAGCGCGATGATGTCCTCGATGCGGTCGGGCTTCATGCCGATCAGCGCCTTGCGCATGCCGGCCGATTCCACCTGGAACACGCCCACCACCTCGCCGCGCGACAGCATCTCGTAAGTGGGCCTGTCGTCGATGGGGATGGTCGCGAGGTCGATGTCGATGCCGCGGCGGCGGATCAGCTTCACCGCGCGGTCGAGCACGGTGAGCGTCTTCAGGCCGAGGAAGTCGAACTTCACCAGCCCGGCATCCTCCACCTTCTTCATGTTGAACTGCGTGACCGGCATGTCGGAGCGCGGGTCGCGATACATCGGCACCAGTTCCGACAGCGGCCGGTCACCGATGACGATGCCGGCGGCGTGCGTTGAGGCGTGGCGATAGAGCCCTTCCAGCTTCTGCGCGATGTCGAGCAGGGTTTGGACCGCTGGCTCGCGCTCGACCTCTTCCGCGAAACGCGGTTCGGCCTCTATCGCATCCTTCAGCTTGACCGGATTAGCCGGGTTCTGCGGCACCATCTTGCACAGCCGGTCGACCTGGCCATAGGGCATCTGGAGGACGCGGCCGACGTCGCGCAGAACGGCGCGCGCCTGCAATGTTCCGAAGGTGATGATCTGGGCGACCTGATCGCGGCCGTATTTCTCCTGCACGTAGCGGATCACCTCTTCGCGGCGATCCTGGCAGAAGTCGATGTCGAAGTCGGGCATCGACACGCGGTCGGGATTGAGGAAGCGCTCGAACAGCAGCGAGAAGCGCAGCGGATCGACGTCAGTAATGGTGAGCGCATAGGCGACGAGGCTGCCCGCGCCCGAGCCGCGGCCCGGCCCGACCGGGATATCGTGCGCCTTGGCCCATTTGATGAAATCCGAGACGATCAGGAAGTAGCCGGGATATTTCATCCGCTCGATGATGCCGAGCTCGTAGTCCAGCCGCTCCCCATATTGCTCGGCCGTGTAGCCTTCGGCGATCCCCAGCATTTCCATGCGCGCGGTGAGGCCGGCATGAGCCTGCCGGCGCAATTCGTCGGCTTCCGCCCGCTCCGCCTCCTCGGCGCTGGCGACCGCGCCGGTGGTGAAACGGGGCAGGATCGGCGCGCGGTTGAGCGGATAGTACGAACAGCGCCGAGCGATCTCGACAGTGTTGTCGATCGCCTCCGGCAGGTCGGCGAAGAGCATCGCCATTTCACGCTGCGACTTGAGGTGGTTGTCGGGTGTCAGGCGGCGGCGGTCGTCCACCGCGATGACCGAACCTTCCGCGATCGCCATCAGCGCGTCATGCGCCTCGAAGTCCTCGGCCGATTGGAAGAAGGCCTCATTGGTGGCGACGAGCGGCAGTTCGTGGCGATAGGCGAGTTCCACCGTCGCGGCCTCGACGGCGCGGTCGTAATTGGCAAGCCGCTCCAGTTCGACATAGAGCCGGTCGTCGAAGCAGTCGCGCAGATAGAGCAGCCGCGCTTCGGCAAGTGCGGGCGCATTGGCGGCAAGTGCTGCGCCGATCGGGCCGCGCGGGCCGCCGGTGAGGCAGATGACGCCGGCCGCATGCTCGGCCAGCCAGCCACGCCGCGCATGGGCCGCCTCGCCCGGATTGTTCTCCAGATAGACGCGGCTCACCAGCCGCACGAGATTGGCATAGCCCTCCTCCGTCGCGGCGATCAGCACCACGGGCTGGAGATCGGGACCGCTCTTGCGCTGGCTGCGCGAGGCTTCCGCATTGGCGTCCTCGAAGGAAATATCGACATGGCAGCCGACGATGGGCTGGATGCCGTCCTTCGACGCATATTGCGCGAATTCCAGCGCGCCGAAGAGATTGTTGGTGTCGGTGACGGCGATGGCCGGCGTCTCGTCCTTCACCGCATGGGCGACGATCTTCTTGAGCGGCAGCGCGCCTTCCAGCAGCGAATAGGCGGAATGGACGCGCAGATGGACGAAGGTGCGCGCCGGCGGCAGCGGCGCATGCGCCCTTGTCGCAGCTTCGCGCATCAGCGGATCTCGGGGCAGTCTCTCGGTCATCGTTCCGCTTCTTCTCCGACTCGGACGCCTATTCTGGCCGGACCGGCGCTCAGGTCCAGCCTATATGGAGCCCGCCCACAGACACGCGCAACCCTTCGGATCGGCTCAGATCGCAGTGGCGATTTTAGGATTGCGGCTCGGGCATGAGGAAGCGCTTCAACGCATCGAAGAGCACGTCCCAGGCAGGTTCCTGCGGCAGGATGACATGGTTGCGGCTGTCCAGCAGCAGGAACTCGGCGCCCGTAATTCCGGCTGCCAGCCGGTAGCCCTGGTCGAGCGGCTGCACCGCATCGTTGCGTGCATGGATGACCAGTGTCGGCACCTTCACCTCCGCCAGCATCGCGCTGACATCGAAGCGGTCTATGGCCGACCGCAAGGCGGCGGCGTTCTGCGGCGAGGTCGTGCTACGCTGAAGCTCGGCCAGCGAGCCGATCTGGGCCTGCGTGCCGGCGGGAATGAACATGGTCGCGAAGGCTTCGATGAAGGCGCTGTCCGGCATGCCCCAGCCGTGGCGGATCAGCGTCAGCAGCGCTTCGCCCTTCAGCCGTTCCTCCTCGGATGCCCTGACCGTCCGGCCCTTTTCGTAGCCGCCGTGCAGGATAAGCCGGCTGACCCTGTCGGGATGCCGCGCCGCATAGGCCACGGCGGCCGGGGCGCCTTGCGATGTACCATAGAGCGCGAAGCGGTCCAGACCGCTGGTCGCCACCACGGCCTCGAGGTCTTCCACGAAGCGTTCCAGCGAAAAGTCGGCGACATCCCATTGGGAAAGACCATTGCCGCGCTGGTCATAGCGCACAACACGGAAGCTTTCGCTCAGCCTGTCGAGAAATGGCCGCCACAGAGGGCTGTTCCAGTCCTTCTCCAGATGGGTCAGCCAGTGGCCCGCCTTGACCAGCGGATAGCCGTCGCCGCTCGTCGCATAGGCAGGCCGCGTGCCGTCGCGCGAGCGGCAGAAGGCGACGCGCTGATGATGCTGCGGCGTGGCTTCGGGCGCGCCATCCCGGAGGGTTTCGGCAGAACCGACGAAACGGAAGCCGCGCCGCTGCACGGTCCTGATCCATTGCTGGCGCGGGCCGTCATCTCCCAGCACCCGGCGCGCGGCGCTGATGCGCGCGCTGATGGCCGAATCCGACACGATCCGCCCGTTCCAGACCACATCGACAAGTTCATCGACCGGCACGAGACGGTGCCGTTCCTGTATGAGATGGAGCAGGAGATCGAAGACCTGCGGCTCGACGGCGCGCGGCTGGCCCGATGCGAGGAATTCCCTCGTTTCCGCGACCATCTCGAATGAGCCGAACCGATAGCGCATGGCGCATTTGTATCACGCCCGCCCCACCCCTTGTAGCGCGCCGGCGCCTCGTCGGCCCGGCCTGCGAAAAGACAAGGGGTCGGCAGGAAAAACGCAAGGCGAGGATCAAGCGCGGAGAAGGAGCATCCGTAGAGTGCGGGTGAGCAGCAAGGGGAACTCCCATGGCCGATCACCGCGATCCCGATATTCGCCGCAGGATGGATGGCTCCATCGACAGCGATTTCTATATTGCCCGCGCCAAGCGTCTTCACGCCCTCGCCTATCGGGAGAGTATCCCGCGCTGGTTCCGGCACCTCGGCTCGATCCGCGAACGGCTTGGCCTGCGCCGGGCGGCGAAATCCAAGCGTTCGCCCGTCGAGCGGAAATCGCTCACGCAAATTCCATGATGACGGCGTCGACCGCCAGGCTGTCGCCCGGCTTGGCGTTGATCTTTTCGACGGTCAGGTCGCGCTCGGCGCGCAGCACGTTCTCCATCTTCATGGCCTCGACCACGGCCAGCGTCTCGCCCGCCTTGACCTCCTGCCCTTCGG
>DATMGE010000066.1:0-67052 GCA_035555795.1 Rhizobiaceae bacterium
GTTCGGCGAACTGGTGGCGGTGTGGCTCTACCAGGCCTGGCGGGCGCTCGGCCGGCCGAACGCGGTGACGCTGGCCGAGATCGGCCCCGGGCGCGGCACGCTGATGAAGGACATGCTGCGCACGCTCGGCCGCGTCGCACCGGCCATGCTGGAGCGCCCCGCCGCCCTGATCGAGATTTCGCCACGGCTGCGCGAGGTACAGGCGGCCACGCTCGGCGAGGCCCACGTCGAATGGCACGAGAACCTCGCGGCCTTGCCGGATGGCCCGCTGCTCCTCGTCGGCAACGAATTGCTCGATGCCGTGCCCATGCGCCAGTTCGTGAAGACGGGCTCGGGCTGGCGCGAGCGCGCGGTGACGGTCGATGCCGATGGCGGCCTCGCCTTCGCCGCCGCCGCGACCGGCATCGAACCCGGCCTGCTGCCCGCCGATGCCGCTACGGTGCCCGCCGGTGCGATCTTTGAAACGGCGCCGGCGCGCGAGGCCGTCGCAAGCGGGATCGGCAACCACCTGGCGCGCCATGGCGGCGCGGCGCTGCTCATCGACTATGGCTATGAAGGCCCGCTGCTCGGCGATACGCTGCAGGCATTGCAGGAACACGCCTATGCCGATCCGCTCGCCGATCCCGGGATGGCCGACCTCACCTCGCATGTCGATTTCACGCCGCTTCTTGCCGCCATGCGCGCCCAGGGTCTCGACGCTCAACTCATGACGCAGGGCGAATTCCTGCTCGACATGGGCCTGATCGAACGCGCCGGGCGGCTGGGATCGGGGCGCGGGCGCGAGCTCCAGGAACGGCTTTCCAGCGAGGTCGAGCGGCTGGCCGGGCCGGAACAGATGGGCACGCTTTTCAAGGCCATGCTCGTCGGCCCCCAAGGCCTGAACCTGCCGCCGGCAGCCGCTCGCCGCGCAGGCGGATTGACTTGACCATGCCGCTGCCGCACCATCCCGCGCACAAATCGGAGCCGGCGCGACCAGTCAGTGCCATGGTACTCGGCGGCCGGAAGGGACAATGACAACCGATGCATGAAACTGTTGGACCGGATCCGATTCGGTCGCCAGCGCTGGATCCTTTTGCCGAAAACGGCATTCGCCATGGTTTCTTCACCCGTGTCGGCGGCGTGTCGCAGGGGGTCTATCAAGGCCTCAATGTCGGCCAGGGCAGCGATGACCGGCCCCAGGACGTGGCGGAGAACCGCAGCCGCGTGGCGCGCTGGATGGGTGTCGACGCCAGCCATCTCGTCTCGGTGCATCAGGTCCACTCGGCCGATGCGGTGGCGGTCGATGCTCCCTTCGGAACTGAGCGCCCCCGCGCCGACGCCATGGTGACCGACCGCCCCGGCATGGCGCTGGGCGTGCTGACGGCCGATTGCGGGCCGGTCCTGTTCGCCGACCCGCAAGCGCGCGTCATCGGCGCGGCCCATGCGGGATGGAAGGGCGCCTTCACCGGCATATTGGAAGCGACGGTCGATGCGATGGAACGGCTCGGGGCCGCCCGCAATCATATCGTGGCCGTGCTCGGCCCCTCGATCAGCCAGACGGCCTATGAGGTTGGGCCGGAATTCGTCGAGCGCTTCGTATCGGCCGATCCAGCCAATTCCCGCTGGTTCGCCCCCTCGCCCCGCGCGGACCACGCCATGTTCGACCTCAATGGCTATACGGTGACCCGCCTCGCGGCGGCCGGCGTCGATGCCTCGCAACTCGGCCTGTGCACCTATGCCGACGAGGACCGCTTCTTTTCCTACCGGCGCACCACGCATCGCAACGAGCCCGACTATGGGCGCCAGATATCCGCGATTGTTCTTCAGGAGGCATGATGGCCCTGCATTTCGACACGGCCGAGTTTGACGCGCGGCGCGACCGTCTCATCATGGAGATGAGCGAGAACAAGCTCGATGCCATCCTGCTCTTCGCGCAGGAGAGCATGTATTGGCTGACCGGCTACGACACATTCGGCTTCTGCTTCTTCCAGTGCCTGGTGATGAAGGCGGATGGCCAGATGGTGCTGCTGACGCGTTCGGCGGACATGCGCCAGGCGCGCCACACCTCCACCCTCGAAAACGTCGTCGTCTGGACCGACCGCGAGGGCGCCAATCCGGCGATAGACCTGCGCAACCTCCTCAACGACCTCGACCTGCTCGGCTGCCGGATCGGCGTGGAATATGCCACGCACGGGCTGACAGGCCGCAACACCCACCTGCTCGACGAGCAGCTCAAGACCTTCGGCACCGTCGTCGACGCTTCCGGCATCGTCGGCCGGCTGCGTCTGCTGAAAAGCGCCGCGGAAATCAGGAAGGTGGAGAAAGCAGCCGCCCTCGCCGACGATGCGCTGGACGCCGCCCTGCCGCTGATCGGCCAGGGCGCCGACGAGGGCGCGATCCTCGCCGCCATGCAGGGCGCGATCTTCGCTGGCGGCGGCGACTATCCGGCCAACGAGTTCATCATCGGTTCGGGCGCGGACGCGCTGCTGTGCCGCTACAAGGCCGGTCGCCGCAAACTCACCAAGAATGACCAGCTCACGCTGGAATGGGCCGGCACCTTCCACCACTACCATGCCGCCATGATGCGCACCGTGCTGGTGGGCAAGGTCTCGAAGCGGCATCAGGAGCTTTACGAGGCGTCGAACGAGGCGCTTCTCGCGGTCGAGAAGGCGATGGTACCCGGCAAGACCTTCGGCGACGTCTTCGACGCCCATGCGCGGGTGATGGAAGCGCGCGGCCTCACGCGCCATCGGCTCAATGCCTGCGGCTATTCGCTGGGCGCCCGCTTCACGCCATCCTGGATGGACGAGCCGATGTTCTATGCCGGCAATACCGAGCTCATCGCACCCTCGATGACGCTGTTCGCCCATATGATCATCATGGATTCCGACAGCGAGACGGCGATGACGCTGGGGCGCACCTATCTCACCACCGAGGCTGCGCCGAAGCCGCTTTCCCGGCATGATCTCGACTTGATCATACGTTGAATGGCATAATGCAGCCGAGGGACTTTCACGACGGCCGGTCCGCGCTGGCGGATTGTACGGGGAGATGAAAGAATGAGACGCGCTTTCCGCGCCGGGCTGATGCTGGCTGCACTGGCACTGTCCGGCTGCAACAACACCGCAGCCGTCCTCGATCCGAATGCGCTCCAGCCCGTCGGCGCGGACCGCGCGCCGGAGGTGGCGGCACCCATCGCGCCTCCCGCTTCAGCCACGATGGCCACCCCCCCGCCGGCGGTTGCGGCAATCGCACCCGGCAGCGCACGCGTCTTCGTCGCGCCCGTCGTCGGTGCGGCCGAAAATGCCGCGACCCCGCTGGCGCAACAGCTGAGCGTGCGGGCGACGGAGCGCGGCATCGCATTGGTGCCGGCCGGCACGGCCAACGCCACTCATATGCTGAAGGGCTATTTCTCCGCCTTCACCGAAGGCTCCCAGACGACGGTCATCTATGTCTGGGACGTGCTCGACCCATCCGGCAACCGGCTGCACCGCATACAGGGGCAGGAAAAGGAGAGCGGCGGCGGCGGCGAGGGCTGGTCGGCGGTCACGCAGCGCACCATGCAGGCGATAGCCGACCGCACCATCGACGACCTCACGGCATGGCTCGCAGCCCGCGCCGGTTAACTTCGTGGTGCAATGCTGCGCTCATTTCGCCGGCAAGGCTTGCAATAGCGATCAACGCCGCTAAAAGCGCAGGCATATTCTCGAGGCCGTTGCCGGGGAAATCTGCATGAAGCTCTTTGCGGGCAATTCCAACCGGGTACTGGCCGAGGCCGTTGCCCGATACCTCAACATTTCGATCGGCAAAGCCAGCGTCAGGCGGTTTGCCGATCAGGAGATCTTCGTCGAGATCCAGGAGAATGTGCGCGGCGAGGACGTCTTCGTCCTCCAGTCGACCTCCTATCCCGCCAATGATCACCTGATGGAACTCCTCATCATGATCGACGCCTTCCGCCGTTCCTCGGCGCGGCGCATCACGGCGGTGATTCCCTATTTCGGCTATGCGCGGCAGGATCGTCGGGCCTCGGGCCGCACGCCGATCTCGGCCAAGCTGGTATCGAACCTCATCACCCAGGCCGGCGCCGACCGCGTGCTGACGCTCGACCTGCATGCCGGCCAGATCCAGGGCTTCTTCGATATCCCGACAGACAACCTCTTCGCCGTACCGGTGCTCGCCCGCGACGTGAAGAAGCACTACAAGCTGCCCAACGTCATGGTCGTGTCGCCCGACGTGGGCGGCGTGGTGCGCGCCCGCGCGCTCGCCAAGCGCATCGATGCGCAGCTCGCCATCGTCGACAAGCGCCGCGACCGGCCGGGCGAATCGGAAGTGATGAACGTCATCGGCGACGTGCATGGCAAGGACTGCCTGCTCATCGACGACATCGTCGATTCCGGCGGCACGCTCTGCAACGCGGCCGACGCCCTGCTCGCCAATGGCGCGACCAGCGTCACCGCCTATATCACCCATGGCGTGCTTTCCGGCGGCGCGGTTGCGCGCATCACCGGCTCCAAGCTGCGCGAACTGGTCATCACCGATTCGATCCAGCCGACATCGAGCGTGGAAGCGGCGCACAATATCCGCACCGTCACCATCGCCGACCTGATCGGCGAGGCGATCTCGCGCACGGCCAGCGAGGAATCGGTGTCGAGCCTCTTCGACTGATCGGGATCGACCGGGGCTGGTAGCGTCAGCCATGCGCACAGGCAGCGCATGGCTGCCATGTCTGGCCTCATCACCGGCACTGGCCTGTCCGGTCACAAAGGTCTATGCGGGCATCGTTCAAAGGAACCGCCCGTGACCGATACAGCCGCTCCCTCCCGTCCGCAGGTCGAGAATACCGTCTTCCTGGTGATCTTCGCCACCAGCCTCTGCCACATGCTCAACGATGTGATGCAGTCGCTGCTGGCGGCGCTCTATCCGATGATCAAGGAAGACTACCAGCTCGCCTTCTGGCAGATCGGCCTCCTGACATTCACCTTCCAGGTCACCGCATCGCTGCTGCAGCCGGCCATCGGCCTCTACACCGACAAGCGGCCAATGCCCTATTCGCTGCCCTTCGGCATGGCCGCCAGCCTTTGCGGCCTGCTGTTTCTGGCCTTTTCACACAGCTATGCGGGCCTTCTGGGCGGCGCCGGCATGATCGGCATCGGCTCGGCCATCTTCCACCCCGAAGCCTCGCGCGTGGCGCGCATGGCCTCCGGCGGCCGCTTCGGCCTTGCGCAATCCTGGTTCCAGGTGGGCGGCAATTTCGGCTCGGCGATCGGTCCGCTGCTGGCCGCCTTCATCATCGTGCCGCGCGGGCAGACCAGCGTGGCCTGGTTCGCGCTCGTGGCCTTTGCCGGCATGGCGATCCTGAGCCGGGTCGCCGCATGGCAGCGCCGCTACAGCCTCGCCGCGAAGAAGCGCAGCGCCTCCGCCGCGCCGGCCCTGCCGCGCAAGACGATCGTCACCGCGCTGGCGGTGCTGGCCATGCTCACCTTCGCCAAGAACATCTACATGGTGAGCTTTTCGAGCTACTATACCTTCTATGTGATCCACCGCTTCGGCGTCAGCGTGCAGACCTCGCAGATCCTGCTCTTCGTCTTCCTTGGCGCGACCGCGCTCGGCACCCTGCTCGGCGGGCCCATCGGCGACCGCATCGGCGCGCGCAACGTGATCTGGCTGTCGATCCTCGGCGTGCTGCCCTTCTCGCTCGCTCTGCCCTATGTCGACCTGACCTGGACGCCGATCCTGACCTTCATCATCGGCCTGGTCCTGTCCTCGGCCTTCCCGGCCATCGTCGTCTTCGCGCAGGAACTGGTGCCAGGCCGCGTCGGCATGATCGCCGGCCTGTTCTTCGGCTTCGCCTTCGGCATGGCCGGCATTGCAGCGGCGGCGCTCGGCATCGTGGCGGACTGGAAGGGCATCGATTTCGTCTACGCGATCTGCTCCTACCTGCCCTTCCTCGGTCTCCTCGTGGTCTTCCTGCCACGCGTGAAGCACGGCTGACCGGAGGGTTTCCGGCCCGCGCAGGTCAAGAATAGACGGGTGTCATTGCGCCCGGCGGCTTACGCGCCGGGCTTGCCCTTCTTGCCCTTGAATTTCGGCTTGCCGGCAACCGGTGCACCACCTTCGCCGCGCGGCTTGTCGAACTTCTTCTTGCCCTTGCCGCCCGGCTTGGCCCAGCCGGCCGGCTTGGCGGGACCGTCGGCGCGGGCGGGACGATCCTCGCCGGATGCACGCTTCACCGGCTTGTGGGCCCGTTCTTCGGCTGGGCGATCCTGCTGCCACGGCTTGCGCGCCGGCCTGTCCTCCGGTCGGCCATCCCGCGGCCTTGCATAAGGCTTGGGAGCACGCGGCCTGTCCTGCCCCTGCCGGCTGAAATCGGGCACGCCGTCGACGGGCACAAGGAGAATTCCATCCTGGACCTGGCGCTCCGGACCGACTGCTTTCCAGAAGCCGTCGACCGCATCGGCGGCGATCTGCACGAATGTCTCATGCGTCTGCATGCGGATGGCGCCGATCTCCTGCTTGGTGATCTTGCCGACCCGGCACAGCATCGGAATGATCCAGCGCGGCTCCGCACTCTGCCGGCGCCCGACCGACAGGGAAATCCAGACGCTCGCGCCGAACTCCGCGCGCGGCGAAGGCCGGGCATCCTCCCTGCGTCCGCGCATGGCGCCCGGAACGCCGATATTCACCTCGATCAGCTCCTCCGGCGCAGACTTGCCGGCGCGGTGCCTGCGGATGAAGGCGGCGGCGATCTGCTCCGGCGCGTAGCGCGCCATCAATGCCTCCACCAGCGCCTGTTCCTGATCCTGCACCGCTTCCGCCAGCAGCGGATCGGACAGCAGCCTCTCATCGTCCCGCGCCGAGACTTCCTCCGCCGAGGGCGCACGCGCCCATTCCGCCGCGATCGCCGCATTGTGGAGCAGGCGTTCAGCGCGGCGATGCGCATTGGTGGGAACGATCAGAACACTGACGCCCTTGCGCCCCGCCCGGCCGGTGCGCCCGCTGCGGTGCAGCAGCGTTTCCGGATTGGTCGGCAGGTCGGCATGAACCACGAGTTCGAGATTGGGCAGGTCGATGCCGCGCGCGGCGACATCGGTGGCGATACACACCCGCGCGCGGCCGTCGCGCATGGCCTGCAAGGCATGGGTGCGCTCGCTCTGGCTCAACTCGCCCGACAGCGACACGGCCGAAAAGCCCCGATTGTTGAAGCGCGCCGCAAGGTGGTTCACCGCCGCGCGCGTCGAGCAGAACACCAGCGCGTTGGCTGCCTCATAATAGCGCAGCACGTTGATGATGGCGTTCTCGCGGTCGCTGGCTGCAACCATCAGCGCGCGATAGGCGATGTCGCCATGCTGCCGCGCCTCGCCCACCGTCGCCAGCCGCACCGCATCGCGCTGGTAGCGGCCGGCCAGCGTCTCGATGGCGCGCGGAACGGTGGCGGAGAACATCAGCGTGCGGCGATCCGCCGGCGCAGACTCCAGGATGAATTCGAGATCGTCGCGGAAGCCGAGGTCGAGCATCTCGTCGGCCTCGTCGAGCACGACGGCGCGCAGCGCCGACATGTCCAGCGCATGGCGGGTGATGTGGTCGCGCAGCCGCCCCGGCGTGCCGACCACGATATGCGCGCCCCGCTCCAGCGCGCGCCGCTCGGTGCGCATGTCCATGCCGCCGACGCAGGAGGCCACCACCGCGCCTGCTTCGCCGTAGAGCCATTCGAGCTCGCGCTTCACCTGAAGGGCAAGTTCGCGCGTCGGCGCCACGGCAAGCGCAAGCGGCGTGGCGGCGGCCTCGAAGCGATCATTGTCGCCAAGCAGGTCGGGAGCCATCGCCAGACCGAAGGCAACCGTCTTGCCCGATCCGGTCTGCGCCGAGACCAGCGCGTCGCGCCCGGCAAGTTCCGGCGCGATCACGGCGGCCTGGACCGGGGTCAGTGCGTCGAAGCCGCGCTTCTCGAGCGCATTGGCAAGCGATGGCAGAATGCCTGGAAACTGTGTCAACGGGAACGTCTTTCCGTGTGAGGGGAGCGATGCGCGGCGACGCGCATGGGCACGGTGCGGTGCGCAGCCATGCCGTTTGCGCGCTACCTAGCGCTACGCCGCGCAAAAGTATAGCTGCCCTCCGCCGGCGACTCCGCAAAACCTTGCCTTCATCGGCATGTTCGGCTAAGGAGCCGCCACCCGCGTAGACACCCTTGGAGGCAACGCGGATGGGAGCTGCCTGGCTGCGTCACTGTCCGGAAGGACATGGCGCGAGATGGCGGCTTTCGACGTTCGGACATGGATACGCTCCCGCCGGACGCTCCAGCAACGAAGAAAGGTAATGCCATGAGCCACGAGAGCTACGAGCTCAAGGCCGAGGCGCGCGATCGGGCAGGTAAGGGGTCCGCCCGTGAGATCCGTCGTCAAGGCAAGATTCCAGCAGTCATCTACGGCGACAAGCAGCCCCCGCTGTCGATCGCGCTGTCCTACAAGGAAATCTACTACAAGATTCACGGCGGCGGTTTCCTGACGACGATCGCCACGATCGACGTCGACGGAAAGAAGATTCAGGTCCTGCCGAAGGACTTCCAGCTCGACCCGGTCCGCGACTTCCCCATGCATGTCGACTTCCTGCGCGTCGGCAAGAACACTGTCGTCACCGTGCAGATCCCCGTTCACTTCGAGAACGAGGAAAAGTCGCCCGGTCTCAAGCGCGGCGGCGTGCTGAACATCGTCCGCCACGAGGTTGAGTTCAGCGCTCCGGCCAATGCGATCCCGGATTCGATCACGGTCGACCTGACCGGCACCGATCTCGGTGATTCCATCCACATCTCGGCAGTGAAGCTGCCCGACGGCGTGAAGCCGACGATCACCGATCGCGACTTCACCATCGCGACCATCGCGGCGCCCGCGGGCCTGCGTTCGGAAGAGGATGCGGCGGCCGACGAGGCCGAGGAAGCGGAAGAGAACGGCGAGGAGTAATCCCCGCTTTGGAGCGGTTCAGCGTTTCATGGAGACGCCGACCCGCTCTATCGCTTTGTCTAGCCGCATTTGTGCGACACCAGGCGGTTTCGCCTGGCTGCAAAATGCTTTAGCCGGGAGGCGACATGCGCATCTTTGCAGGTCTCGGCAATCCCGGCTCGAAATATGAGCGGAACCGGCACAATGTCGGCTTCATGGCGGCGGACACGATAGCCCGCCGCCATTCCTTTTCGCCCTGGGCGAAGAAGTTCCAGGCGCTCGTCGCCGAAGGCATGATCGGCGGCGAAAAGGTGCTGCTGATGAAGCCGCAGACCTTCATGAACCTGTCGGGCCAGGCCGTGGGCGAAGCAATGCGCTTCTACAAGTCGACCCCGGCCGACATCACCGTTTTCTACGACGAGCTGGATCTCGCACCGGGCAAGGTGCGCATCAAGACCGGCGGCGGCGCCGGCGGCCACAATGGCATCAAGTCCGTCGATGCCCATTGCGGCAAGGAATATCGCCGCGTGCGGATCGGCATCGGCCATCCCGGCGTGAAGGAACTGGTGCTGCACCACGTACTGGGCGATTTCGCCAAGGCCGACGACTGGCTCGAACCGCTGCTCGACGCCATCGCCGATGCGGCTCCCCTGATCGCGCAAGGCAATGACAATGAAGCGATGAACAGGATCAGCCTCGCGGTCCCCACCGGGGACCCGAAGCCCTATGCCAAAGGCGCGGCCGGGCCGGCGGCGGAAAAGCCAGCCAAAGCCGGGCAGAGCCACATCCGCCAGTCGCGCCCGCAACGCCCCGCGGTCAATCTGCCGGAGAGCGGGCCGATGGCGGCCATGCTGAAGAAGCTCTTCGGCAAGGACTGATCCGCAGCGGCCCAGCCGGGCAGAAGGAGGCGAAATGCGCGAAGTGATCTACATGTTCGCAATGAGCCTGGACGGCTTCATTGCCCGTGCCGATGGCGCCGTCGACTGGCTCGACAGGTTTCCCGCCGACGACGATTACGATTTCTCGACCTTCCTCGATTCCCTGTCCGGCATTGTGATGGGCCGCGTTTCCTACGAGGCGGCCCGACGCGGCGGCGGATGGGACTATGGGCGCTGGCCCACGCTGGTCGCGACGCGGCAGCCGGTCGACGATCTGCCCGATGGCGCATTCGCCCTCGACGCTTCCCCGGCGGGGATGCTGACCGCACTGGCCGAACGCGAGGCGGGGGGACGTATCTGGCTGTTCGGCGGCGGAAACCTTGTCCGCCAGTTCCTCGATGCAGGCCTGCTGGATATCGTGGAGATCGGCATCATACCGGTGGTCCTGGGCTCCGGCATCCCCGCTTTCGGTGGCATGCAGGCTGATCGCTGGCTGGATCTCGAATATGCCTCGCCGCTGAAGAACGGCACCATCCACGCGCGCTATCGGGTGCGCAGGGAGGAAGCTGCCAAGGCCTGACGATCCGGGCCAAGGCTTGACGATCCGGGATGGGACGCCCATAGCCTGCGGCAACTTCTATCGCCTCTCCAGGAGAGATCATGGGTTTCAAATGCGGCATCGTCGGCCTGCCGAATGTGGGCAAGTCGACGCTCTTCAACGCGCTCACCAGAACGGCCGCGGCACAGGCGGCGAATTATCCGTTCTGCACCATCGAGCCCAATACCGGCGAGGTCGCGGTTCCGGATTCGCGCCTGAAGGCGATCGCCTCCATCGCCGGCTCGAAGGAGATCATCCCGACCCGCATCTCCTTCGTCGACATTGCCGGCCTCGTGCGCGGCGCCTCCAAGGGTGAAGGCCTCGGCAACCAGTTCCTCGCCAATATCCGCGAGGTCGACGCCATCGTGCATGTGCTGCGCTGCTTCGAGGACGACGACATCACCCATGTGGAGGGACGGATTGACCCGGTGGCCGACGCCGAGACGGTCGAGACCGAGCTGATGCTCTCCGACCTCGAAAGCCTCGAGCGCCGCATCGTGCAGATCCGCAAGCGCGCGACCAGCAAGGAAAAGGAGGCGCTCGCCATCCTGCCGGTGATGGAAGCCGCACTTGCGCTGCTGCAGGACGGCAAGCCGGTGCGCGTGATGCTGAAGGGCATCGCTGCGGAAGACCTGATGATCCTGCGGGGCCTGAACCTGCTCACTTCCAAGCCCGTGCTCTATGTGTGCAACGTGGCCGAGGGCGACGCGGCGAAGGGCAATGCCCACACGCAGGCAGTGGCCAAGATGGCCGAGGCGCAGGGCGCCGGCACCGTCGTCATTTCTGCCGCCATCGAAGCCGAGGTGGCGCAATTGCCGGACGAGGAGGCGGTCGAGTTCCTCGCCGATCTCGGCCTCGAGGAACCCGGCCTCGACCGGCTCATCCGTGCCGGCTACGACCTGCTCGACCTCATCACCTATTTCACCGCCGGCCCGAAGGAGACGCGTGCCTGGACGATCACCCGCGGCATGAAAGCGCCGCAGGCGGCCGGCGTGATCCATACGGATTTCGAGCGTGGTTTCATCCGCGCCCAGACGATCGCCTTCAACGATTATGTATCGTTCGGCGGCGAGACCGCCGCCAAGGAAGCTGGCAAGGCGCGCGATGAAGGCAAGGAATATGTCGTCAATGACGGCGACGTGATGCTGTTCAAGTTCAACACCTGAGGCGTGGGCATGGCAAAGAGCCCGACATGGGCGTTCGACGATCTGACGGTCGGCCAGACCTTCCCGCTGGGGCCGAAGCACGTCACGGCCGAGGAGATCGTCGCCTTCGCCTCGGAATTCGACATGCAGCCGATGCATCTCGACGAGGAAGCAGGCAAGGCGAGCCTGCTTGGCGGGCTCGCGGCATCCGGATGGCATACCTGCGGCATGCTTATGCGCATGGCCTGTGACGCCCTGCTGCTGGACTCTACCGCCCAGGGTGCGCCCGGCGTCGAATATGCGCGCTGGCGGCGGCCGGTCCTCGCCGGCGACACCCTGTCGGGCGAGGTCGAGATCGCGGCGCTGCGGCGCTCGCAGACGCGGCCGCATCTCGGCATCGTCACCTGTCGCCACCGCCTCTGGAACCAGCATGGTGAGGTGGTGCTGGAAACGGAGAATGCAGCAATGTTCCTCACCCGGGACGCCGTGGCATGAGCGCGCTGGACGATTTCCTCCAGATCGGCGAAACGGTCGTCATCGGCTCCCACACATTCGAGGCCGAGGAGATCAAGACCTTCGCGCGCAAGTTCGACCCGCAGCCGTTCCATCTGGACGAGGATGCGGCGAGGAACAGCGTTTTCGGCGCGCTATGCGCCTCCGGCTGGCACACTGTCGCGATATGGATGCGGGTGAACCTGCTCTACCAGCAGGCCGAGGGCGAGCGTCCCTGGACCGGCGACGGCCCCAGACCGGCTTTCGGCCCCTCCCCCGGCTTCCGCAAGCTGCGCTGGCTGAAACCGACCTTTGCCGGCACGACGCTGACCTATAGCCGGCGCGCCATGCATCTGCGAAGGCATCCCGCAAGGCCGGAATGGAACGTGCTCACCAGCCTGTGCGAGGCCTATGACGAGGCTGGAAGCAAGGTGCTGGAATTCGAGAGCGACGTGCTTCTCAAGACCGGCTAGAGTAATTCCAGCGAGGTATTCAGCGGCTTTGCGTCCGTAAACGCAGCAGGTGGCTGAATCAGTGCCCGTCGAAGGAAACCAGCGTGCGCACGTCGACGCCGAGCGCCTCGAGCTTCTTGCGGCCGCCGAGGTCCGGCAGGTCGATGACGAAGCAGGCAGCGACGATGTCCGCCCCCATCTGGCGCAGCAGCTTGACTGCCCCTTCCGCCGTGCCGCCGGTGGCGATGAGGTCGTCCACGAGGATCACCTTCTCGCCCGGCGCAACTGCGTCGCGATGCATCTCCATCTCGTCGATGCCATATTCGAGGCTGTAGGCGACCCGCACCGTATCGTGCGGCAGCTTGCCCTTCTTGCGGATGGGGATGAAGCCGGACGAGAGCTGATGCGCCATCGCCCCGCCGAGGATGAAGCCGCGCGCCTCGATACCGGCGATCTTGTCGATCTTCGACCCGGCATAGGGATGGACGAGCTCGTCCACCGCACGGCGGAACGCACGCGCATCGCCAAGCAGCGTGGTGATGTCGCGAAACAGGATGCCCGGCTTGGGATAGTCCGGGATCGTGCGGATCGCGGCTTGCAGGTTGCTTCTGGAAGATGTCACTGGGCTACCCTGTCTGATGTCGTGGAATTGGTATCGTCCGCGCCCCTCGAATGGAATAGGCTGGACGGAGAAATCGCCGCGAAAAGCCATACCGGGAGCGAGCCCGCATGTCGCGTTCGGAGCGCCTCCTGACACTCATCGAAGTTCTGCGCAGGCATCGCCGGCCGGTAAGCGGACGCGCGCTTGCCGCCGAGACCGGCGTCAGTTTGCGCACGCTTTATCGCGACATTGCAAGCCTGCAGGCGCAGGGCGCGACGATCGAGGGCGAGCCGGGCGTGGGCTATGTGCTGCGCCCCGGCTTCATGTTGCCGCCGCTGATGTTTTCCGAGGATGAACTGGAGGCGCTGGTTCTCGGCCAGCGCTGGGTAGCGCGGCGAAGCGCCGATGCACGGCTCGGGGCGGCAGCAGGCAATGCGCTTGCCAAGATCACCGCCGTGCTGCCTGCCGACCTGCGCGACAAGGTCGATTCCAACGGCCTTCTCGTCGGGCAGGCGATCCGCCAGCCGATCGAACGGATCGACCTGACGCTCCTGCGCCGCGCCATCCGCGCCGAGCGCAAGCTCGCCATCGCCTATCGCGATCTTTCCGGCCGCGACACCCGGCGCACCATCTGGCCATTGGCGCTCGGCTTCTTCGACAAGGCGCGCGTCGTCGTCTGCTGGTGCGAGCTGCGCGACGGGTTCCGCCATTTCCGCACCGACAGGATAAGCGCAATGGAGATGACCGACATACGCTATCCGAAGCGGAGGGCCGCATTGCTCAAAGCGTGGCGGGAACAGGAGAAAATTCCATCTCAGGATGCTGCCGGAAACTGACAGCATGCGGGTCTAGTCTTCGGTCGTGTCTGAAAGGAGACCCGTCATGAATACCCCGAACTACACCATCCTCTTCGTCGAAGACCCGTTGGCCAGCGCCAATCTCTATGCCGGCCTTTTCGGCGTAGAGCCGGCCTATACGTCCGGCAACTTCGTCATGTTCGTCCTGCCGCACGGCTACAAGTTCGCGCTTTGGGCGTCCGCCGACCCCGATGCCCATATCGACGGCGGCGAGAAGAGCAATATGGCCGAGATCGGCGTCACTCTCGATTCCGACGAAGCCGTCGACCGGACATTTGCCGAGTGGTCGAAAAAGAAGGAACTGACGGTCGTCATGGAGCCGAAGACCCTGCCTTTCGGGCGCTCCTTCGTTCTCGTCGATCCAGACAGCCACCGCATTCGCGGCATGGCGCTTGCCGCGAATCCGCGATGAGACCCGACGACCGGCCGCGCTACTGGATTGCGGTGGCCTCGGCGCAGCATGTCCGGCGCGGCGTGGCCGGCGGCTTCATGCAGGTCAACCACGGCAAGGTCGCGCCGTTGCGGCGCATAAGGCCGGGCGACCAGGTCGCTTATTATTCGCCGAGCGAGGTCTATGGCATCAAGGACGGCTTGCAGTCCTTCACTGCGCTTGGCCAGGTGCGGGAAGGCGAGCCATATCAAGGCGTCATGGGCGAGGGCTTGATGGCGTTCCGGCGGGACGTGGCGTGGTTCAAGACGCAGGACGCGCCGATCAGCGGCCTGCTCGACAGGCTCGAACTGACGGCCGGCCGCCGAAACTGGGGGCAGGCTTTCCGTTTCGGACTCGTGGAGATCAGCGAACGCGACGGGGCGCTTATCGCCGCAGCGATGACGGCCTGAGCGAAGACATGAAAAAGGCCCGCTCGAGGCGGGCCTTTTCGCATTCCGATACATTATCCGATCAGTGCACGTCGGCCCAGATCTTGCGCTTGGTCAGGTAGACCAGACCGCCGAACAGGATGAGGAAGATCATCACGACGAAGCCGGTCTGCTTGCGCGCCTCGAGGTGCGGCTCGGCCGCCCACATCAGGAAGGCCGAGACGTCGCGCGCATACTGGTCGACGGTTTCCGGCGTGCCGTCCTCATAGGTGATCTGGCCGTCCGACAGCGGTGCCGGCATAGCCAGCGCCGGTCCGGCGATGAAGTAGGGATTGTAGTGGGTGCCGGGCTGCACCACGACGCCCTCCGGCGGCTCCTGATAGCCGGTCAACAGGCTGTGGATATAATCCGGGCCGCCCTCGGCATATTGCGTGAAGACGTCGAACACGAAGGTCGGGAAGCCGCGCGTCACGCCGCGCGCCTTGGCGATCAGCGAGAAATCGGGCGGGGCAGCGCCATTGTTGGACGCAGCCGCCTGCTCGTGATTGGCGAAGGGCGACGGGAAGCGGTCCGACGGCAGGCCGGGACGCTCGAACATGTCGCCATCGGCATTCGGTCCGTCCTGGATCGTGTATTCTGCGGCCAGCGTGCGCACCTGGGCCTCGGAATAGCCGAGGTCCTGCAGCGTGCGGAAGGCCACGAGGTTCATCGAATGGCATGACGAGCATGCCTCGCGATAGATCTTCAGGCCGCGCTGCAGCTGGGCGCGGTCATAGGTGCCGAATGGGCCGGAGAACGACCAGCTCTCCTCGCGCGGCGCATGGATCGGATAGTGCGGCGTGCCGCCCTCTTCCGCCGCCATCACCGGACCGGCAAGCGCCAGCCCGAGCACCGCTGCGGCAAATCCCTTGAGGATCGTCTTCATGATAGGTCCTTTCGAGCCTCGGGATCCGACTTAGCCGTTCACTTCCGGCGCCGCAGTGCTGCCGGCCGGCTGGGCATGCGCCCCGCCCTTCTTCTCCAGCACCGCCTCGGTGATCGAGTTGGGCAGGCGGCGCGGCGTCTCGATGAGACCGAGCACCGGCATGACCACCAGGAAGAATGCGAAATAATACAGCGTGGAGACCTGCATCGCCGGGATGTACCAGCCTTCCGCCGGCTTGGAACCCAGCCAGCCGAGGAACAGCGCATTGGCGACGAAGAGCCAGAAGAACAGCTTGTACCAGGGGCGGTACACCGCCGAGCGCACCTTCGACGTATCGAGCCACGGCACCACGAAGAGGACCGCGATGGCGCCGAACATGGCCAGCACGCCGCCGAGCTTGGAGTCGATCGGGCCGATATTGAAGGTGACCGCGCGCAGGATCGCGTAGAAGGGCAGGTAATACCACTCCGGAACGATATGGGCCGGCGTCTTCAGCGGATCGGCCGGGATATAGTTGTCCGGATGGCCGAGATAGTTGGGCAGGTAGAAGACGAAATAGGCGAAGACGAGCAGGAACACGACCATCGCGAACCCGTCCTTGGCCGACGCATGCGGCGAGAACGGGACGGTGTCGGTCTTGGACTTGACCTCGATGCCGGTCGGGTTGGTCTGGCCGGTGACATGCAGCGCCCAGACATGCAGCACCACGACGCCCGCAATCATGAAAGGCAGCAGGTAATGCAGCGCGAAGAAGCGGTTCAGCGTCGGATTGTCGACGGCGAAGCCGCCGAGCAGGAGCTGCTGGATCCACTCGCCGACCAACGGAATGGCGGTGAAGAAGCCGGTGATGACGGTCGCGCCCCAGAAGGACATCTGTCCCCATGGCAGCACATAGCCCATGAATCCGGTGGCCATCATCAGCAGGTAGATGATGCAGCCGAGGATCCACAGCAGCTCGCGCGGCGCCTTGTAGGAGCCGTAATAGAGGCCGCGGAAAATGTGGATATAGACCGCGATGAAGAAGAACGACGCGCCGTTGGAATGCAGGTAGCGCAGCAGCCAGCCCGAATTCACGTCGCGCATGATCTTCTCGACCGAGTCGAACGCAAGTTGCGTCGAGGCGGCATAGTGCATCGCCAGAACCACGCCGGTGAGGATCTGCGCCACCAGCATGATCGAGAGGATGCCGCCGAACGTGTAGGCATAGTTGAGGTTGCGCGGCACCGGATAGGCCACGAAGGAATCATACATCAGGCGCGGCAGCGGGAGCCGCGCATCGATCCAGCGCTCAATGCCGGTTTTCGGCGTATAGGTCGAGTGTCCACCGCTCATGGTCAGGTTCCCCTATGCCCTCAGCCGATCCGGATGGTCGTGTCGGACGTGAATTCGAAGTTCGGGATGTGAAGGTTTTCCGGAGCCGGACCGACACGGATACGGCCGGCCGTATCGTAGTGCGAGCCATGGCAGGGGCAGAACCAGCCGCCGAAATCACCCGACTGGCCGAGCGGCACGCAACCGAGATGGGTGCAGGAACCGATCATGACGATCCAGTTCTCCCTGCCTTCGCCGGCGGAACGATCGATGTCGGTGGCCTGCGCATCGGCGGCCAGATTGGCGTTGCGCGCGACCGGATCCTTGAGCTCTGCCATCGGCACCGCACGGGCCGCCTCGATTTCTTCCGGCGTCCTGTTGCGGATGAAGACGGGCTTGCCGCGCCACTTGGCCGTCAGCGACATGCCGGGCTCGATAGCGGAAATATTCACATCGACCGTCGCCAGCGCCAGCGTCGAGGCGTCCGGGCGCATCTGGTCGATGAAGGGCCATGCAACGCCACCCACGGCCACCACGCCGGCCATGCCGGTGGCGACGTAGAGGAAATCGCGGCGGGTCGGATCGGTCGAGTCTGTCGCGCTCACGGGATCAGCATCCTTCTGCCATGCAATTGCCGGCTTCCGCGCGTCGGATGCCTGCACGCAGCGTGCACGATATCCGTCAGCCGTGCGGATTCCCCCCGGCATTCCGGCGTGGTTTATGCGGACACTGAAAGCTTGTCCAGACTTCACGCCATGTAGGGCAGTTTGTCGCGCCTGATAGAGCGGCGATCGCGCGTCTATGCCGCGCCCAGTCGCGCCAGGACTTCCGGCGGAATCGCCAGTTCGCGAATGATGTCGGCATGGCGGCGCATGCCGCAAAGCTCGCGCTGGATGAAAAAGCCATGCACCGAGGCCGCCGCCGCCTTCAGAAGCGCCGGCCGCTCGGGCGAATCAGCGGAACAGGATTTCAGCCGGGCGACGTCGCGCGCAGCCTTGTCGCCGGCCCGGCCCAGCGATGCCGCCTTCTCGGCCAGCATCTCGTGCTCCAGCACCGACAGGCCGGTTTCCGGCCCGATCGTGGAAGCGAGCAAGCCGGGCGGCCGCAGCGTCGACACTGGCCCTACTCCGCTGCAAGGCGGCTGGGCAGGAAGCCGCCGGACTGCCGCTTCCACAGCTGCGAATAGAGGCCGCCCGCGGCGAGCAACTGCTCGTGGGTGCCCTCCTCCACGATCCGGCCGCGGTCGAGCACGATCAGCCGGTCGAGCGCGGCGATTGTGGAGAGTCGATGCGCCACCGCGATCACCGTCTTGCCCTCCATCATGGCGAAGAGGTTGTCCTGGATCGCCGCCTCCACTTCGGAATCCAGCGCCGAGGTCGCCTCGTCGAGGATCAGGATCGGCGCATTCTTCAGCATCATGCGGGCGATGGCGATACGCTGGCGCTGCCCGCCCGACAGCTTGACGCCACGCTCGCCGACATAGGCGTCATAGCCGGTGCGGCCGCGCGGATCCGACACATCCTTGATGAAATCATGCGCGGATGCGCGCTTGGCAGCCTCGATGATCTCAGCCTCGGTCGCATCCTGCCGGCCATAGGCGATGTTGTCGCGGATCGAGCGGTGCATCAGCATCGGCTCCTGGCTCACCACGCCGAACTGCGCCCGCAGCGACGCCTGCGTCAGGCTGCGTATGTCGCGCCCGTCGAGCAGGATGCGCCCGTCCTCGACGTCGAAGAGGCGCAATGCCAGATTGACAATGGTGGTCTTGCCTGCCCCCGACGGTCCCACCAGCGCGACGCGTTCGCCAGGCTTGATATGCAGGTCGAGCCCGCTGATGACACCTGCATCGTCGCCACGGTTCTTGCCGTAGTCGAAGGTGACATTGTCGAAGCGCAGGTCGCCCCTGGCGCGCGGCATGACCTGCGCGTCGGCGGCGTCGCGAATGGCAGGCTTGACGGAAATGGTCGCGGTGGCGTCCTGCACGGTCGCGAAATTGCGGATCAGCCCGTTGATGTTGAACATCATGTAGCCGGACATCTGGTTGAGCCGGAAGACGATGCCGATGGCGGCCGCGATCTCGCCGGTCGTGGCGTCGCCCGCCATCCAGCTGCGCACCGCAAGCACCGCAACCGCCGCCATCATGAAGCCATTGATGATGGCGACCGCCCCGCGCACGCTGGTGATGGAGCGCGTGAGCGCCTTCACCGCCGAAAGATAGCGCTCCATGCCCTCGCGCACGAAGGCATGTTCGCGCCGGCCGCTGTCGAAAAGCTTGACGGCGAGGATATTGGTGAAGGCATCGACGATGCGGCCATTGACCACCGAGCGCTCGTCGGCGGTGCGGCGGCCCGCAGCCCTCAGCGGCGGCAGGAGATACCAGCCGGCAATGCCGAACACGACCACCCATATGCCCAGCACGGCCGTCATCATCGGGTCGAGCACGGCCAGGATCGTTCCGGCCAGGATCAGGAAGGTCAGGAAGCTCCACAGGGTCTGGAGCGAGGAGACGATGAAATCGCCGGTCGATTCGCCGCCTTGCAGGATCTTGGTGGCGATGCGGCCGGCGAAATCGTTCTGGTAGAATTCATAGGGCTGCTCCATGACGCGGCGAAATGCCTGCCAGCGCACGAGCTGGTAGAAATTCGGCACCACGATCTGCTGCTCCACCACCGCGTTGAAGATCATCACGGCAGCGCGCAGGACGAGCAGCAGGAGCAGGAACGCGGTCAGGTGCAGCCAGTAATCGGCGAGCAGGGTCTGTGGCGAGGACGTGTCGAGAATGTCGATCAGCCAGCCGAGCGACCAGTAGAGCGCCGCATCGATGGCGCCCGACAGGCCACCCACCACCAGCAGGAGCACGAAGGGCAGCTTCGCCTGCCGGGCGAAGAAGAGGATGAACCGCCATGCATCGCGCGGCAGCACTTCGCGCTCGGTGTCCGCGAATGGATCGATGACATTCTCGACGGAACGCCAGGCGCGCTCACGCAATCCGGTCTGTTCGCTGATATCTGTCACGAAAAACTATCCAAAAAGACGGCGCGAGCAGCGACTCGCAGCCAATGAAATCATCCCTTAACTGGGCATGACGGCGGAAAATGGCAACCGGCGAAGCCTCACTCCGCAGCCGCCTTGCCCTCCTCTGCTGACAGGTCGAGGAAGCCGCCGGACTGGCGTGCCCACAATTGCGCATAGAGACCGCCGGCCGCCACGAGATCGGCATGGCTGCCCTGCTCGACGACATGGCCCTTGTCCATCACGATCAGCCGGTCCATCGCCGCGATGGTGGAGAGGCGGTGGGCGATGGCGATCACCGTCTTGCCTTCCATCAGGCGGTAGAGATTGGCCTGGATCGCCGCCTCGACCTCCGAATCCAGCGCCGAGGTCGCCTCGTCGAGGATCAGGATCGGCGCGTCCTTGAGCATGACGCGGGCGATGGCGATGCGCTGGCGCTGGCCGCCCGACAGCTTGACGCCGCGCTCGCCCACATGGGCGTCGTAGCCTTTCCGGCCCTTCGGGTCGGTCAGGCCGGCGATGAACTCGGTGGCCTCCGCCCGCCGCGCCGCCTCCAGCATCATCTCCTCCGTCGCATCGGGGCGGCCATAGAGGATATTGTCGCGCACCGAGCGATGCAGCAGCGACGTGTCCTGCGTCACCATGCCGATATTGGCCCGCAGGCTGTCCTGCGTGACGGCCGCGATATCCTGTCCGTCGATCAGGATGCGGCCGGCCTCGATGTCGTAGAAACGCAGCAGCAGGTTGACGAGCGTCGACTTGCCGGCGCCCGAGCGGCCGACCACGCCCACCTTCTCGCCAGGCTGGATGTCGAGCGTGAGCTGCTCCAATACACCCTTCTGCTTGCCGTAGTGGAACCTCACATCGTCGAAGCGGATCGCACCGGCGGTCACGGCGAGCGGCTTCGCGTCAGGCCTGTCCTCGACCAGATGCGGCAGCGAGATGGAATTGATGCCGTCCTGCACCGTGCCGATATTCTCGAACAGCGCCGACATCTCCCACATGATCCACTGCGACATGCCCCACAGGCGCAGCACGAGTCCCAATGCCACGGCAACTGCGCCGATGCTGACGGCCTCGCCCAGCCACAGCCAGATGCCGAGCACGCCGACCGAAAAGAGGCACAGCGAGTTGAGCATGTAGAGCAGGCCGTAGAGGCTCGTGATCATCCGCATCTGGCGGTAGACGGTTTGCAGGAAGCCGTTCATGCCTTCCTTCGCGAACGCCGCCTCGCGGCGCGCATGGCTGAACAGCTTCACCGTCTGGATATTGGTGTAGCTGTCGACCACGCGGCCCGTCATTAGCGAGCGCGCATCGGCCTGGTCTTCGGCCACCTGCCCCAGCCGCGGGATGAAATAGCGCAGGAGCAGCGCATAGCTGGCCAGCCAGACCACCAACGGTGCCGCCAGGCGCCAGTCGGCGGTGGCGATGATGAACAGCATGCCGCCGAAATAGACGATGACATAGTTCAGCACGTCGATGAGCTTGATGACGCATTCGCGCACGGCGAGCGCCGTCTGCATCAGCTTGGTGGCGATGCGGCCGGCGAACTCGTCCTGATAGAAGGTCATCGATTGTTTGAGCAGGTAGCGGTGCACCTGCCAGCGGATGCGCATCGGATAGTTGCCCATCAGCGTCTGCTGGTTGAGCAGCGAGTGGAACCAGACCATCAGCGGCAGGCCGATGAGCACGATCGCCGACATGCCGGCCAGCCGCCAGCCCTCCTCTGCAAGGAATGTCGTGCGGTCGTGGCTCGACAGCCAGTCGACGATATTGCCGAGGAAGGAGAACATCCACACCTCGGTCAGCGCGATCAGCGACATCAGGATCGCCGATGGAATGAGATAGGGCCACGATCCCTTCGTGTAGTGCAGGCAGAAGCCGAGCAGCGTGCGCGGCGGCTCCTGCGGCTCCTCCGCGGGAAAGGGATCGAGGCGGTCTTCGAACCATTTGAACATGGTGCATGCTTTCATCGTAAGGCCGGGGCGGGCCTGAAATTCGTTGCGCCGGCACCACCTTGCGGCGGCGCCGGCGTCTCTCAGCGGTGGCCCTTGCGTGGGCTCATGGTCCTGTTTGCGCTGGCTTGCGGCTTGCGCGCCTTGTCGAGCTGATCGGGCCGGCTGATCACAGCCTTTCCGTGCAGCGCCTTGGCATTGACACCGGGCTTCGCGCCGAGAACGGCGCCGAAGGCCGGCGGCAGCGCGACGGGCGCCGCCAGCGGCGTATCTTTCTGTTTGCGTGGCATGAATTGTCTCCGGATGAATCGGTCAATCGATCCGGCAGACTTCGGCGACGCTGTTATTGAAAATTACTGGGTAGGGTCGAACCGAAGCTGCCGTCAGGCGCGCGCTGCACTGCGGAGGCGCATGAGCGCGATCAGGATCATCCGGTCAATCATCGCTGCCTCCTTCGGTTCGTAGCCAGTCAAGGGCGCCTCCAATACATGAGAACGAGCGATTTTCCAACCCCACAGACCATTGCTGGACCGGCAGCTTCCGCCGATTGGCCCAGAATCGCCAGCGCGCACTTGACAGCAACCGCATGCCAACGGGATGACATGCCCAACCCGGAGGCAGTCAATGTCCGACACGAACAGCGTCAGCGCCCCTCGCGACGGCTTCGATCTCGACGCCTATCTCGACCGTATCGGCTATGACGGTCCGCACGCGGCAACGCTCGACGTGCTGCGCGACCTGCATCTGCTGCATCCGGCGGCGATCCCCTTCGAGAACCTGAACCCGTTTCTCGGCCTGCCGGTGACGCTCGATGCACAGACATTGCAGGCCAAGATGGTGGACCAGCCGCGCGGCGGCTACTGTTTCGAGCAGAACCTGCTGTTCATGGACGCGCTGCGCGCGCTGGGCTTCCAAGTGTCGGGACTGGCGGCGCGGGTGATGTGGAACCGCCCGCCCGATTTCCTCACCCCGCGCAGCCATATGCTGCTGCGCATCGAGCTCGACGGCGAAACCTGGCTGGCCGATGTCGGCTTCGGCGGGCTCACCCAGACCGCGCCGCTGCGTCTCGCCCCCGACGAACAGGAAACGCCGCACGAGAATTTCCGGCTGGTGGAGCAGGACGGCCATTTCCTCAGTCAGGCGCTCGCTGGCGGCGCGTGGCGCACGCTCTACCGCTTCGATCTCGCGGAGAATTTCGAGGTCGACTATGCGGTGACGAGCTATTTCCTCTCCACCCATCCGCAGTCGCAATTCGTCACCGGCCTGATGCTGGCGCGCCCGCTTGCCGACCGCCGACTCGCCCTCGCCAACAACCGCCTCACCACCCATTGGCTGGGCGGCCGGAGCGAGCGCCGCGAACTGGCCGATGCGGCAGCGCTGGCCGACGCCATCGAGGGCGAGTTCGGCATCGCCATCCCCGATCGCGCGCTCTTTGCGGCGAAGGTCGCCGAAAGAGGCATAATCGCGTGAGCGAAAGGCCGCGTCTGGCGCTCTACCAGCCCGACATTCCCGGCAATACCGGCACGCTGATGCGCATGGCCGCCTGCCTGGGCGTCGCGCTCGACATCATCGAGCCGACCGGCTTCGACCTGTCCGACCGCAACCTGAAGCGGGCCGGCATGGACTATCTCGAAATGGCCGCGCTGCGCCGGCACGTTTCATGGGACACGTTCGAGGCCTGGCGCCGCGCCGAAGGCCGGCGGCTCGTCCTGTTCACTACCAAGGCTGTCGAACCCTACACCGCCTTCGCCTATCGCCCGCGCGACATATTGCTGTTCGGCCGCGAAAGCGCCGGCGTGCCGGACGAGGTGCATGGCGCTGCGGAGGCTGCGGTGACGATCCCCATGCCGGGCGGCGGGCGCAGCCTCAATGTCGCGCTTGCGGCTGCGATGGGCATGGGCGAAGCAATGCGGCAGACGACCGGTTGAAGCGGCTCACTCCGCCGTGGGCAGGCGGCGCATGGTGAACTCGATCTGGTCGTCGGGCCGTTCGCACCAGCTCTCGACCTCGGTCCAGTAGGCTTCCTTCGGCCAGCGCTCCAGCCATTCGCGCGCCTTGGCCCGCGCGTCCGGACGCGGCAACAGGAAGGTCTCGCGCAGGAAGCCGTCGCGCGGCAGGCGGTGGGCATCGCGACGGCTGCGCTCGAGCCGCGACTTGATGCCATCGAGGGGAGGCCTCGCGGGAACCCGCATGGAAGAACTCCTTGACCCTGATCAACGACAGATTAGGGATCGGACGGAGAAAAGACGAGTCAATTCGTGCCGCACGAACGGCCGTGCCGTCCAGGCGGCGGAGTGGAGACCGGAATGGAACGCCCTGAACTGCCGGCAGGATTGCCGGACGACATCGAAGACAAGAAGGCGACCGCAAAAGCCTGGTTCGAGGACATCCGCGATCGCATCTGCGCCGGCCTCGAGGCGCTGGAGGACGAGGTGAGCGGGCCGCAATCCTCCTGGTCGCCGGGCCGGTTCGAGCGCACCGAATGGCTGCGCGACGAAGGCCGGGGCGGCGGCGGCATCATGTCGATGATGTATGGGCGTGTCTTCGAGAAGGTCGGCGTCCACACCTCCACCGTCCATGGCGAGTTCTCGCCGGAATTCCGCAAGCAGATCCCCGGGGCCGAGGAGGATCCCAACTTCTGGGCAAGCGGCATCTCGCTGATCTGCCATCCCTGGAACCCCAACGTGCCGGCCGTGCATATGAATACGCGCATGGTGGTGACCTCGCGGCAATGGTTCGGCGGCGGAGCCGACCTGACGCCGGTGCTCGACCGTCGGCGCACGCAGGAAGACCCCGACACGGTCGCCTTCCACAGGGCGATGAAATTCGTCTGCGACAAGCACCACGACGTGGCCGACCATGAGCGGTTCAAGCAGTGGTGCGATGAATATTTCTACCTGCCGCACCGCAACGAACTGCGCGGCGTCGGCGGCATCTTCTATGACTGGCTGAAGACGCCGGAGGAAAAAGGCGGCTGGAACGCCGACTTCCGCTTCACCCAGGATGTCGGCCGCACCTTCCTGATCGCCTACCAGCACATCGTACGCAGGAACTTCAACGACAACTGGACCGAGGCCGATCGAGAGGAACAACTCATCCGCCGCGGCCGCTATGTGGAGTTCAACCTGCTCTACGACCGGGGAACCACGTTCGGCCTCAGGACCGGCGGCAATGTGAACTCCATCCTCTCCAGCATGCCGCCCGAGGTGAAGTGGCCATAAGGCACATCGTTGCGGGCGCGCAACACTCATTAAAACGTTTTATATCTCGTGAAATAGGCCGCGACACGGATCGCGGGATCGGCTAGAGGCTTCGCTCGCGCCGATCCTGCGAGGCGCGGAGCAACCGGTCATGCTTGAGGGGGCATGATCCGATTCGGGACCGACGCATGCAAAGCATACGTTCCGTTTACCTTCTTGCGAGCACTCTCGACCCATGACACGCCTGATCCTTTGTGCCCTTGGCGCGCTGATCCTCTCCACCTCCATCGCTGGCGCGGAACCGGAGGCGCTTGACGCGGTCGCGGCCGCGCCGGCGCCCAAGGTCGAACCCGCGGCCGTCACGGCCGTTAAGTCGGTCATGACGATCCTCAAGGATGAACGTCTGGCGTCATTCGCCTTCGACTTTCGCAAGCCGGAGGCGGAAGCGGGCGACCGCACCATCGTGCTGCTGCACGGCTCGGGTGGCGACGAGACGACGCTGATGGCGCTGGCGCGCAAAATGGCGCCGAACGCCAACCTGCTGGGCATTCGCGGCCGCATCCGCCAGGACGGCATCAACCGCTGGTACCGGCGCATCACGCCGACCACCTTCGACCAGACCGACGTGCGTTCCGAGGCCGATGCCTTCGTCAGTTTTCTGAAGGACACCGCCGGCAAGCTCAAGATCGACCTCGATAAGGCGATTTTCGTCGGCTATTCCAACGGCGCCAACCTGATCGCGGCGCTGTCGGTGCTGCATCCCGACATCGTGCACAAGGCCGCCCTGCTGCGCGCCATGCCGGTGCTCGACAAGACCCCCGACGCGAAGCTCGGCAATATCGACGTGCTGACCATCGCCGGCCGCAGCGACAAGCTCTACGGACCCTTCGCGCCCAAGCTGGAAGAGCAGTTCCGCACGCGCGGAGCACGCGTCAAATCCTACATGATCGATTCTGGCCACAATCTCGGCGACGAGGATGTCCGCCTCGTGCGCGAATGGCTCCAGACCGCCAGCGCCAAGTAGATCAGCGCCGCTCGCAATCCATGCCGCGCCATGCGCTCCCGCGCAGCGGCAGGTCCGCAAGTTCACGCTGGCTCATCGCGCGCAGCGCAGCAATACTGAAGGGATCGCCGCAAGGCGGAGCCGCCTCGTCGCTCTCTGCGAGATAGAGGATCAGCCGCTTCCACTGCCCAAACATGGTTCGTCCTGCCTTTCAAGACAGGATTTTCGCGGATTGCGGCGCGGGAATAAATCGACTTTTTGCCGCTTTGCGTTTAGCTTTTCTATATGCAGGAGCTGAACCGCGTCCATCTCAACGCCTTACGTGCCATCGAGGCATGCGCCCGGCATGGCGGGCTGGCGGGTGCCGCGGCAGAGCTCGGCGTCACGCCGGGAGCCGTCAGCCAGCAGGTGGCGCGGGCCGAGGCACAGCTTGGCCGCCTCGTCTTCGAGCGGACGGCGCGCGGCTTGGTGCTCACTGAATATGGAGCAGCATTGCTGCCGCGCCTGAGCGAGGGCTTCCGCTTCATCGAGGCAGCATTGGCCGGGGCGCGGCGGCGCGACGAGGCGATCCTGACCATTTCCGTCGCGCCAGTGCTCGCCGCGAAGTGGCTGGTGCCGCGCCTGAGCGGCTTTGCCGCGCGCCATCCCGGCATCCAGCTGCGGCTCGACGCGACGACCACGCGGGTCGATCTCGATACCAGCGATGTGGACATCGCCTTGCGGGTTGGCCCCGGCAACTGGCCCGGCGTCCGTGCCGAAAAGCTGCTCGACCAGGAAGTCTTCCCGGTCTGTGCGCCAGAGCTGGCATCGCATATCGCCTCGCCGCGCGATCTAGTGGCGTTGCCGGTCGTGCGCGACGCCAACTCCATCATCCCGTGGAATCTGTGGCTTGCGCCTTTCGGCCTCGACGAGAGCCAGTTCAGGCCCGGCAACAGCTTCACCGACGCGGCGCTGGCGCTCGACGCCGCGATTGCCGGACAGGGCGTGCTGCTCGCCTGGCAGACGCTGGCGCATTCCGCCTTGAAGGCGGGAACGCTGGTCGCGCCCTTTCCGCAGCGCGCCCGCACGGGAGACGCCTATTATGCGGTCACCTCGCTGACGCGGCGTGAAGATGCCAGGACAAAGGCCTTCAAGGCATGGCTGCGGGAGGAAATCGCCGATACGGCGCGCGATTTCGAATCCACCGACGCGCTGGCCTGAAGACGTGCCTTCGGGCACAGGTCAAAATGTGATCGCCATCGCAACAAATCCGCCGCGTCCGATGTTATGCTTCCCATGCAAGCAATGACAGGAGGAAGCGATGAAGGAGTTCCATTGCGGCTCGCTGGTGCCCGGTTGCGACTGGCACACACGCCATGAGGAGGAGGCGGAGGTCATGCGCCGCGCCGTCGCGCATATGCGCGAGACCCATGGCGAGGAAACGATCCGCGAGACGATGATCGAAGCGATCCGCTCGCGCATCGAAAAGGTCCGCGACGCGGCCTGAACCGGATCAGTCCGGCCGATCGGCAATCAAATCCGCGGCGCGTGCAAGCAGCGCGTCGCGGCCGGTCTGAAAGCCGCTGTCGATCCACTCCGATTCCAGCTCGCGCAGCAGGTCGCCCATGCGCCTTCCGGGCGTGACGCCCAGCGCGGCGAGATCGTCGCCACGGGCCGGAAAGGTCGGGCGTTCCCACACCGCAGCCAGCTTGTGCTGGCGCAGATAGGCCCCCGCCTCGGCCAGCTTGCCGCTCCCCCGCGCCGCAGCCAGCGCAAGCGCCAGCCGGTCGCGAACGCCCTGCACGTCGCCGCGATAGAGCATCTTGGAAAGCGCCAGGTCGCCCATATCGGCGCGTGCCGGTTCGGCCATCGCCCAGGCGACCAGCCGGTCGTTTTCCGCCCGCGACAGGCGCAGCCGCTTGGAGAGCGCCTCCATGCGCGCCGGATCGGGCGGCAGCACCGCCATCAGCCGCAGAAGCGCGTCGGGCGTCCAGCCGAGTGCGACTTCCGTCTCGATGAGAGGGGCAAGCGCATCGATGCCCCATTTCTCCGTTTCCGGCAGGATGGCGGTGAGCACGCCGGTCTGGCGCATCCACAGAATCGCACGTGACGGATCGGGCGCGGAAAACAGCTTGCGCAGCTCGGACCAGACGCGCTCGGCGGAAAGCCGCGCAAGCCCGTCCTTCAATCGCGCACAGGCCTTCAGCCCCTCCGCATCCGGGCGGCCCGCGCCGTACCAGGCGAAGAAGCGGAAGAAGCGCAGGATGCGTAGATAGTCCTCGCGTATGCGGTCTTCCGCCTTGCCGATGAAGCGCAGCGTGCGGCTCTCCACATCGGCGAGCCCGCCGATAGGGTCGAAGACCGTGCCGTCCGCATCGGCATAGAGCGCGTTGATGGTGAAGTCGCGCCGCTCGGCGTCGCGCTTCCAGTCGCGGCCGAAGACGACGCGGGCATGCCGCCCATCGGTTTCGACATCGTCGCGCAATGTCGTCACCTCATAGGGCCTGCCGCCGGCGATCACCGTGACGGTGCCGTGGTCGATCCCGGTCGGAACTGCGCGGAAGCCTGCCCTTTGGACCCTCGCGACGGTCTCGGCCGGCAGGTTCGTCGTGGCGATGTCCACATCGCTTCCCGGCGCACCCAGCAGGGCGTTGCGTACCGCGCCGCCGGCGATGCGCGCTTCCTCGCCATCCGCGCCGAGCACCGCCAGCACAGCCTGCAAGTCCGGCTCGTCAAGCCACGGGGCGCGGCCCGCAATGCTGGTCATGTGTAGAGCCGGGTATAGAGCGTATGGATGATGCCCGCCGTCACCCCCCATATGTGGCGCTCGCCGAACGGCATCTCGAAATAATGCCGCTCGCGTTCCTTGAAGATGCGCGTCTTGCGGTGATGATTCGCGGGGTCCATCAGGAAGGACAGCGGCACCTCGAAGGCGGCGTCCACCTCGTCGGGATTGAGCGAGAGCCGGAATCCCGGCTGGACGATGCCCAGCACCGGCGCGATGCGATAGCCGCTGCCCGCCACATAGTCCGGCATGCGGCCGATCACCTCGATCTCGTGCGGATCGAGGCCTATTTCCTCCTGCGTCTCGCGCAGCGCGGCGAATTCCGGCGAGGGATCGGTCGCGTCGATGCGCCCACCCGGAAATGCCACCTGCCCCGAATGGGTGCGCAATCTGGTGCAACGCTGGGTGAGGATGATGCTCGCTTCCGGGCCGTGGTCCACCACCGCGATCATCACCGCCGCATCGCGCAGCGGGCCGGTGATGAAATCGTCGAACATTGTGGGGTTGAGGACGTGGTCGCCGATCTGGTCGCCATCGAAGGGACCGGTCTCACGCTCTGCGCGGCGGCGGAAATCCTGCGCCGTAAACGTCGCGCCCTTCAGATCGGCCTCCATGCTCATGCACTTTTCCTCTTCAGTTCCGCGACCGGCATGATCGGGAATATCATGCCATTGGAACGCACGGCGAAAACGTCGCGTCCATCCACCGTCAATTCCTCGCCGATTTCGGCCAGTTCATACATCACCGCTCGTGACACCAGCGCTTCCAGCCGCCCGCGCACGAGGAGATAGGGCTTCAGCCCGCCCGTCTCGTCCTCATTCACGAAGCGCAGCTTGTGGTCGGGTCCCGCCTCCACCACGTTGCCGACATTGGTGCGGAAGGTCAGCACCTGCGCGTCGCCTTCGCCGGCGACATTCATCTCCACGGCAAGGAATGGCGCATCCTCGACGCGGATGCCGACTTTCTCCACCGGCGTGACGAGATAGGTGCGGCCGTCCTCGTCCTTGCGCAGAACGGAGGAAAAGAGCTGGACCAGCGCCATCCGCCCGATCGGCGTGCCGAGATAATACCAGGTTCCGTCGGCGCGGATCTCCATGTCGAGATCGCCGCAGAAGGGCGGGTTCCAGCGTTCGACGGGCGCGGCGCCCTTGCCGGCGCGGGCCGCGCGGCCTATCAGCGCCTGCAATCCGGCGGCGTCGCGCACCGCCGAAAATCCATGCGCCGGCGATTGTTCCTGATCGGGCATCGTCACGAAATAGTCACTGTTGGCGCGCTTGTCAGCCATGCCCCGTGATTTAAGTTTGATGGGCAGGCATGGCAATGCCAGCCTCTGAGTCGCGGCCTTCCGGTGTCCTGCCGGCGGCGGAGCGCGCCGCACCTCTCGATGAAGGGACCGACGCCCAAATGAGCGCAATCATCAAGGACCTGGCACTGAACGAGGCCGACATGATCGCCGAGGCCGAGCGCGCGCTTGCCGATATCGGCAGGGTGCGAGAGGGCGTCGGCCGCGTGATCTTCGGCCAGCATGCGGTGGTGGAGCAAACTCTGGTGGCGGTGCTGGCTGGCGGCCACGCGCTGCTGGTCGGCGTGCCGGGTCTTGCCAAGACCAAGCTGGTGGAGACGCTGGGCACCGTGCTCGGGCTCGATTCCAGCCGCATCCAGTTCACGCCGGACCTGATGCCCTCCGACATCCTCGGCTCCGAGGTGATGGAGCAGGACGAGAAGGGCCGCCGCTCCTTCCGTTTCATTCCGGGCCCCATCTTCGCGCAACTGCTGATGGCCGACGAGATCAACCGCGCCAGCCCGCGCACGCAGTCGGCGCTCTTGCAGTCCATGCAGGAATATCATGTCACCGTGGCCGGCCACCGGCACGACCTGCCCTCGCCCTTCCATGTGCTGGCGACGCAGAACCCGCTGGAGCAGGAAGGCACCTATCCGCTGCCGGAAGCGCAGCTCGACCGCTTCCTCATGCAGGTGGACATTTCCTATCCCGATCTCGATGCCGAACGCCGTATCCTGATCGAGACGACGGGCATGCAGGATGCGCGGGCGCAGAACGTGCTGAGCGCGCAGCGCCTCAAGGAAATCCAGCAGTTGATCCGCCGCATGCCTGTGCCCGAGACCGTGGTGGACGCGATCCTCGATCTGGTGCGCTCGGCGCGCCCCGGCCAGGGCAATGCCGAGACCGACAGGCATGTCGCCTGGGGCCCCGGCCCCCGCGCCAGCCAGGCGCTCACGCTGTGCGCCCGCGCCCGCGCGCTTTATGACGGGCGGCTGGCGCCCTCGGTGGACGATGTCCACGCGCTGGCCGAACCGGTGCTCCAGCACCGCATGGCGCTGACCTTTGCCGCGCGCGCCGAAGGCATGAACGTGCGCGACGTGATCGCCCGGCTGGTGAAGGCGCAGGGCTAGAGCATGATCCCGAAAAGTGGGAACCGGTTTTCGGAGGAGATCATGCTCAAACAAGGAGATGGAAGGGCGATGACGATTCAACGAGAGGGCATCGTGGTATAGATGGCAGCGGTCGGCGAGGTCACCGCTCCGGCTTCGACTCGCGACGCGCTGGCGCGCGCGCGGCGGCGTGCCTCGCTCGTGCCCGACCTTCTGGTGGAATCGCGGCGTATCGCCAACACGGTGATTTCCGGCTGGCACGGCCGCCGGCGGCGCGGCATCGGCGAAAATTTCTGGCAGTTCCGCCCCTATGTGGAAGGCGAGAGCCTGTCGCGGATCGACTGGCGCCGTTCTGCGCGCGACGACCACACCTATGTCCGCGACCGCGAATGGGAGGCCGCCCATACGGTCTGGCTGTGGGCCGACCCCTCGCCCTCGATGCTCTATAAATCCACGACCGCAACCGTCTCGAAGGAGTCGCGCGCGCTGGTGCTGATGCTGGCGCTGGCCGACCTGCTGTCGCGCGGCGGCGAGCGCATCGCCTGGCCGGGCCTCACCGATCCGTTCACGGCGCGCGACGGCGCCGAAAGGCTGGCGGCGCGCCTCGCCCACGCCACCGACCTGCCGCAGCGGCCCGACCTTCTGCCTGTCCGCCGCTTCTCGGACATCATCATCGCCAGCGATTTCCTCGATCCCGTCGCCGAAACGCAGGCCTGGCTCGATCCACTCACGCGGCGCGGCGTGCGCGCGCATCTGATCGAGATCGCCGACCCCGCAGAGGAGAGCTTTCCCTATGCCGGCCGCACCGAGTTCCGCGACCCGGAGACGGGCGAGAAGCTGACAGCGGGCCGCGCCGAAATGTTCAGCGACGACTACCGCCGCCTCTACATCGCCCGCCGCGACGAGCTTTCTGCCTGGTGCAAGCGCATGGGCTGGAGCTACACGGTCAACCATACCGACCGCCTCGCCTCCGAAGCGCTGGTGCGCATACATCTGTCCATGTCCGACGCCGGCCACAGCTTTGCGGGGCATGCCGCATGAGCTGGCTGCCGCTTTCCTTCGGGCTCCCAGCCGTTCTGGTCGGTCTTCTGGCGCTTCCCGTCATCTGGTGGCTGCTGCGGCTCACGCCGCCCAAGCCGAAGTCGGAAGTGTTTCCGCCGCTGCGTATCCTCGCAAACGTGCTGAAGCGTGAAGAAACACCGCATCAGAGCCCATGGTGGCTGACCCTGCTGCGCCTGTTGATGGCGGGCCTCATCATCCTCGCTTTGGCCGAACCTGTCTTCAATCCGCGCGAACGGATGCCGGCTGGCGGCGCAGGCGTTGCGCTGGTGATCGACAATGGCTGGGCGAGCGCTCCCGACTGGGAGCGCCGAGTGGCGACCGCCGAGCGCCTGATATCCGATGCCAGCGACAGCGGCATGCCGGTGATCCTCGCTTTCACCGCCGACGCCGCCAATGCCGAGATCGGCCCCTTCGACGCGGCCGCCGCGCGGGACCGGCTGAACGCCGCCGCGCCACGCCCTGTCCCGGTGGACCGCCCGACGATCTATGGCCGCGTCTCTGCTGCGCTCGATGCGCTTCCGGGCGCGCGTGTCGCTGTCCTGTCCGACGGGCTGGAGCAACCGGGCGACGAACAGGCCTTCGGCACGCTGCTGGGCAATGGCGCGTCCGGCCTGACATGGATCGCGCCGGAACAGCTCGACATGATCGGCCTGACCGCAACCGATAACCGCGCCGACACCTTTGCGCTCACCGCCATCCGTGCGCCCGGCGACCCCGCGCCACGGCAGTTCACCGCCGGCGCGTTCGATGAGCGCGGCCGCCGCATCGCCGATGCGACGCTGGCCTTCGCGACCGGCGAGACGGTGGCGACAGGCGAGATGCGCGTGCCGTTCGAGCTGCGCAACGATTTCCAGTTGGTGGCGATCGACGGCCAGCCACAAGCCGCAGCCGCGCGCGTGCTGGACGAGAATTCGCGCCGCCGCCGCGTCGGGCTGATCTCGCAGGCGGAAGCCGACCAGGCGCAGCCGCTCCTGTCGCCGCTCTATTACATCCGCCGCGCCATGGAGCCCTTCGCCGACCTGATCGAGCCACGCAGCTCCGATCTCGCCGAGGCGATCCCGCAAATCATCGAGCAGAAGCCGGCGATGATCGTGATGGCCGATGTCGGCACCATTCCCGACGAAGCCCGCGCCGAATTGCTGGAATGGGTGGAAGCAGGCGGCACGCTGGTGCGCTTCGCCGGTTCGCGCCTTGCTTCTTCTGAGAACGATCCGGACCTTTTGCCCGTGCGGCTGCGGCTGGGCGAGCGCACGCTGGGCGGCACGCTCTCATGGACCGAGCCGCAGGTGGTGAGCGAGTTTCCCCCGACCGGCCCCTTCGCCGACCTGCCGCCGCCCTCCGAGGTGACCGTGAGCCGGCAGGTGCTGGCCGAACCCACCGCCGATCTGGTCGACCACACCTGGGCCACGCTGGCCGACGGGACGCCGCTGGTTACCGGCGCAAGGCGCGGCGAAGGAACGGTGGCGCTGTTCCACATCACGCCCGAGGCGACATGGTCGAACCTGCCGATATCCGGCACCTTCGTGGAAATGCTGCGGCGTGTCGTGCAGCTGTCGCGCAATCAGGGCGCGATCGAAGCCTCGGCCAACGGCGCGGCGGCCAGCCTGCCGCCCTATCGCATGATCGCGGCGGACGCGCAGCTCGTGCCCCCGCCGCCGGATGCGAGGCCGCTGGCGGCAACCGACCGCGCGGTGACGCTGGAAAATCCCCCCGGCCTCTACGGCACCGAGGAAGGCGTTGTGGCGCATAACCTGCTTGCCGCCGATGCGGCCTTCGCCCCGATAGCGCAGCCGGACACCACGCTGCCCGTCACCAATGCCGCCTATGCCTTCGACGAATCGCGCGACCTGCGCGGCCCGCTCTTTGCCGGCGCGCTGCTTCTCCTGCTGCTCGACACGCTGGCGGTGATGTGGATGGGCGGCATGTTCGCGCGGCGGCGACGCGCAGCCGCCACCGGCGCGATGGCGCTGCTCGCCGCCGGCCTGCTGCTTCACCCCGCAGGCGAAGCACGCGCACAGGATATAAAGCCCGACGACGCGGCTGCTGTCGCCGCCATCAGCGAAACCCGCATCGCCTATGTCGTCACCGGCGATTCATCGATCGACGCCATCAGCCGCGCCGGCCTTGAGGGCCTCAGCCGCTATCTGGCCGAGAAGACCGCGCTCGAACCCGGCAATCCCGCCGGCGTTGACATCGCCACCGACGAACTCGCCTTCTATCCGCTCATCTACTGGCCGATCGACCCCAATGCGCCGATGCCCGACCAGGCCGCCGTGGCGCGCATCGACGCCTATATGCGGCAGGGCGGCACGGTTCTGTTCGACACCCGCGACCAGTATTCCACCGGCATCGACGCCAATTCGACCAGCCCTTCCACGCAGCGCCTGCGCGACATCCTTGCCTCGCTCAACGTGCCGCCGCTCGAGCCGGTGCCGCCGGACCATGTGCTGACCAAGACCTTCTTCATCATGTCGGAATTTCCGGGTCGCTTCACCGGCAGCCCGCTCTGGGTGGAAGCCTCGCTCGACGCCTCCAACAGCGACAACCGCCCGGTCCGCACCGGCGACGGCGTGTCGCCGATCATGATCACCGCCAATGACCTGGCGGGCGCCTGGGCGGTGGACCGCAACGGCCAGCCCATGCTGCCCACCGTGCCCAACGATCCGCTGCAGCGGCTCTGGGCGATGCGCGGCGGCGTCAACATCGTCATGTACATGCTGACCGGCAATTACAAATCCGATCAGGTCCATGTGCCGGTGCTGCTCGAAAGGCTGGGACAATGAATTTCTCCCTCGCCTTCGAGCCTTTGCTGCCATGGATATGGGTCGCCGCCATCGTCGTGCCGCTGGCGCTGCTGGCCATCGCCAGCCTTGCCTTCGGCATGCGCGGCGCGCTGCTGCGGCTGGCCGCTCTTGCCGCGCTGGCATTGGCGCTGGCCAACCCCGTTCTGCTGGACGAGCAGCGCGAGCAGTTGAAGAGCGTGGTGGCCGTTGTGGTGGACCGCAGCCAGAGCCAGGACATCGGCGACCGCACGCCCACGACCGACGCCGCACTTGCCGAGGTTCAGGCCCGGCTTGCCCGCTTCGACCAGTTCGAGGTGCGCGTGGTCGAGACCGGCCGCGCCGACGCTGCCGAGGAACGCACGCAGACGCGGCTCTTCGGCGCGCTCGACAGCGCCTTCCGCGACGTGCCGCCCTCGCGCGTGGCCGGCGCGATCATGATTACCGACGGGCAGGTGCACGACATTCCCGAGGCCGGAACGCTTGCCGCACCGCTTCACGCCCTTGTCACCGGCGACGAAAACGAACGCGACCGGCGCATCCGCTTCGAGAAGGCGCCGCGCTTCGGCATTGTCGGCCGCCCGCTGGAAATGAGCTACCGCGTCATCGGCACGCAGGGCGAGACCGGCGAGGTCGATGTGCGCGTCACGGTCAATGGCGAGCATGTCGTCGTGCGCCGCGCCATCATCGGCGAGGAAATGCCGCTGGAGACGGCCATCCCCAATGCCGGGCGCAACATCATCGAGCTCTCCATCGCGCCAGTGGAAGGCGAACTGACAGACACCAACAACCGCACCATCGCCATCGTCGACGGCATCCGCGAAAACCTGCGCGTGCTGCTCGTCTCCGGCGAGCCGCATGCCGGCGAGCGCACCTGGCGCAATCTCTTGAAGTCGGACGCGGCGGTGGACCTCGTGCACTTCACCATTTTGCGGCCGCCGGAGAAGCAGGACGGCACGCCCATCAACGAATTGTCGCTGATCGCCTTCCCCACGCGCGAGCTGTTCGTGGAGAAGATCGACGATTTCGACTTGATCATCTTCGACCGCTACCAGCACCGCGACGTGCTGCCGATCCTCTATTACGACTACATCGCCGAATATGTGCAGAAGGGCGGCGCACTGCTCGTCGCCGCCGGGCCGGAATATGCCACCGAACAGTCGATCGCCCGCACGCCGCTGATGCCGGCGCTGCCGGGCATGCCGACTGGCGACGTGATCGAGGAGGGTTTCTATCCACGCCTGACCGAGACCGGCCAGCGCCATCCGGTGACGCGCGGGCTGGAAGGCTCGGCGCAGGAGCCGCCCGCCTGGAGCCGCTGGTTCCGGCTGGTCGGCATAAGCAATGCGGAAGGCGAAGTGGTGATGAAGGGTCCGCAGGACCGGCCGCTGCTGGTGCTCGACCGCAAGGGCGAGGGCCGCGTGGGCATGCTCTTGTCAGATCAGGGCTGGCTGTGGGCGCGCGGCTTCGAAGGCGGCGGCCCGTATGTCTCGCTCTATCGCCGCATCGCCCACTGGCTGATGAAGGAGCCGGAGTTGGAAGAGGAGCGCCTGACCGCCGACGGACGTGGCATGGTGCTCGACATCCGCCGCCAGACCATGAGCGACGATCCGGGCAGCGCGCAGGTCATCACCCCGTCGGGGCAGACGCGCAGCGTTGCCCTGTCACAACAGGAGCCAGGCATCTTCACCGGCAGCATGGAGACCGACGAGATCGGCCTCTATCAGGTAGCGAATGGCGACCTGACCGCTCTTGCCCATGTCGGGCCCGTCAACGCGCCGGAATTCGCCGACGTGGTGTCGACCACGGAAAAGCTGGCGCCTGTGGCTGAAGCAAGCGGCGGCAGCGTGCGGCGCATCGAAAGCGGCCTGACCGGGCTCGACCTGCCCGGCATCGTGCCCGTTCGTCCCGCCGCCAACACATCGGGCGGCGACTGGATGGGGCTGCGCACGACGAATGACAGCGTGCTCACGGCGGTAACCCGCGTGCCGCTCTTCGCCGGCTTCTTCGGTCTCGGCCTGCTGTTGCTGGCGCTCGGATCGATGTGGTATCGTGAGGGGCGCTGAGCGCGTCACCGATACCGTTCGCGCCGCCCCTCATCCGGCTGTCGCCACCTTCTCCTCATGAACGGGGAGAAGGGGCTTAATCGCCGGCAAAGCGGGCTGCGGGGAATGCGGCCGGCTTTCTTTCCCCGTTTACGGGGAGAAGTGCCCGGCAGGGCGATGAGGGCAGCGCGACGGCTGAAGTGCGAAACCCTAATACACCGGCTTCGGCTGCGGCAGTTCCTGTTGCGCGATCAGGCTGATCTGCGCCTTGCGCAGTTCCTTCAGGCCGCCGAGAAACGCCGTCGCTGCCTCATTGCCGTAGACGCGGTGCGACACGCCGAAAAGCGTCACGCCGGTCTTCTCATAGGGCACGTAGCGATAGGCGTTCCACTCGACGATATACTCGCCCTTCTCGTCCTTCTGGCTCATGAGGAAGTCGAGGATGACTTCCTCCTCCTTCTCGTTCTGCAATATGCTCAGATTGAGCAGCGGGTCGCTGCCCTTGCGTTCGTTCAGCGTCTGCACCTGGCTGGCCAGCGCCTGTTTCACATCCGCGCCGGCGGTCAGCACCTCCACCAGCACCATCGACTTGTAGGTCTGCGGCATCTGCCCGGCAGGCAGATATTCCTGCTTGAAATAGGTGGGCGACGGATTGGACGTCCAGGCCAGCGCATAGTCCGTACCGTCGAACGCAATCGGCCCGGCAATGCCAAGCCGGTCCACGGCATCCTGCGCTGCCGCCGGCATGGCGCCGGCCAGCACCATCAGAACGGGAAGCAGGAAACGAAAGCCGCCAAGGGCGGAAATGGCAGTCTGGCGCAATGAACCCATCATCAATTCCCGATCGTCAGCCGCCCCCGCGAACCTTGGCGCCTTTCTCACCCGGATCAGCAGACGATGCAATCTTCGGCGGACAAACAAAAATCCCCGGCCTTGCGGCCAGGGATTTTGATAGAGGTTCCGGTCGCGATCAGGCGCGTTCCAGCGCCACCGCGATGCCCTGGCCGACGCCGATGCACATGGTGGCGAGGGCCAGCTTCGCGCCGCGCTCCTTCAGTTCCAGCGCAGCCGTACCGGCAATGCGCGCGCCCGACATGCCGAGCGGATGGCCGAGCGCGATTGCGCCGCCATTCGCATTAACGAAGGCTGCATCCTCGGCGATGCCCAGTTCGCGCAGCACGGCGATGCCCTGCGACGCGAAAGCCTCGTTGAGCTCCACCACATCGAAATCAGTCGGCTTGATGCCCAGCCGCGCGCAAAGCCTCTGCGTGGCGGGTGCGGGGCCGATGCCCATGACGCGCGGCGGCACACCGGCGGCGGCACCGCCCAGCACGCGCGCGATCGGCGTCAGGCCATATTTCTTCACCGCCGCTTCCGAGGCAATGATGAGGGCCGCGGCTCCGTCATTGACGCCGGATGCATTCCCCGCCGTGACCGTCGCACCGTCCATCTTGTTGACCGGCTTCAGCTTGGCCAGCGCTTCCATGCTGGTCGCGCGCGGGTGCTCATCCTTCGACACGATGACCGGATCGCCCTTGCGCTGCGGCACGCTGACCGGCGTGATCTCTTTGGCCAGCCGGCCGTTGGCCTGCGCGGCAGCCGCCTTTGCCTGGCTGTTCACCGCGAATGCGTCCTGATCCTCGCGCGAGACCTTGTAGTCGATGGCGACATTGTCGCCGGTCTCGGGCATGGAATCGACGCCGTACTGCTTCTTCATCAGCGGATTGACGAAGCGCCAGCCGATCGTGGTGTCGTAGATTTCCGCATTGCGCGAGAAAGCCGTCTCGGCCTTGGGCATGACAAAGGGCGCGCGCGACATGCTCTCCACACCGCCGGCGATCATCAGCTCTGCCTCGCCGGCCTTGATAGCCTGAGCGGCTGAAATGACGGCATTCATGCCGGAGCCGCAGAGGCGGTTCACCGTCGAGCCGGAAACACCGACCGGCAGACCAGCCAAAAGCAGCGACATGCGCGCCACGTTGCGGTTGTCGTCGCCGGCCTGGTTGGCGCAGCCGAAGATCACGTCATCGACCGCTTCCCAGTCCACGCCGGCATTGCGCTCCATCAGCGCCCTGAGCGGGATGGCACCGAGATCGTCGGCACGGACGGTGGCGAGTGAGCCGCCGAAACGGCCGATGGGCGTGCGGATGTAATCGCAGATATAGGCGTCAGCCATGGCTCAAAGCTCCGGTACGTTCAGGTCGCCCACAGTGCCGTCGATGACCAGTTCGGCGCCGGTCACGGCCTGCAGCTCCTCCACGCTCATGCCGGGCAGCTTTTCCCGCAGCACGAAGCGCTGGTTCACGATGTCGATGACGGCGAGGCTGGTATAGATACGGGTCACGCAGCCGACGCCGGTCAGCGGCAGGCTGCACTTCTTCACCAGCTTCGGCTCGCCCTTCTTGGTGACGTGGTCGGTGATGACGACGACATTCTTCGCGCCATGCACGAGATCCATCGCGCCGCCGACGGCCGGCACCGAACCAGGACCGGTGCTCCAATTGGCGAGGTCGCCATTCTCGGCAACCTCATAGGCGCCGAGGATCGCGACATCCAGATGCCCGCCACGCACCATGGCGAAGCTGTCGGCATGATGGAAGAAGGCCGCGCCCGGATTGAGCGTGACAGCCTTCTTGCCGGCATTGATCAGGTCCCAGTCCTCCTCGCCGGCGGGCGGGGCCTCGCCGAAATCGAGAATGCCGTTCTCGGTATGGTAGATGACCTCGCGACCGTCGGGCTTGAACTTGGCCACCATTTCGGGAAAGCCGATGCCGAGATTCACATAGGCGCCGTCCTGGATATCCTGCGCGGCGCGCCAGGCGATCTGTGCGTTGCTGAGCTTGGCAGTCATCACTTTGCTCCCTGGCGAAGCAGCGCTTCTTCCTGCTGAGGGTTCGGAACTTCGACGATACGGTCAACGAAGAGGCCAGGCGTGATCACCTGTTCGGCGTCGATCTGGCCGGGCTCCACGACCTCACTCGCCTGCACGACAGTGACCTTCGCCGCCATCGCCATCAGCGGGGCGAAGTTGCGCGCTGCCTTGCGGTAGGTCAGGTTGCCCTTCCTGTCGGCCTTTTCGGCCTTGATGATCGCCACATCGGCCTTCAGCCAGCGCTCCTGGACATATTTGCGGCCCTCGAATTCCTCGATCGGCTTGCCTTCGGCCAGTTCGGTGCCGAAGCTGGTCGGCGTGTAGAAGGCAGGTATGCCCGCGCCGCCGGCGCGGATGCGCTCGGCCAGCGTGCCCTGCGGCACCAGTTCGAGGCCGATCTGGCCGGCGAGGTATTTCTCGGTGAACGCCTTCGGATCGGACGAGCGCGGGAAGGAGCAGACCATCTTGGCGACCATGCCGGCATAGATCATGGCGGCGATGCCGACATCGCCATTGCCGGCATTGTTGTTCACCACGGTGAGCCGCGCCGGCGAGCCGGTCTTCTTGTAGCGCTCCACCAGCGCGTGGATGAGCTCGATCGGCGCGCCAGCGCCACCGAACCCTCCGATCATGACGACCATGTCGTCCTCGATGACGGACAATGCGTCATCGATAGTGGGACAGATCTTGTCCATCGCTCATCCCATCCATGCTTGACCGGGCAATCACAATCGCCCAAAAGTTCGTATTGCGAACAAATGTTTTCTATGTGATATTTAGCTATATGAACGATGAACCCAAGTCAATGCCCGTTCAAGGCCCCGCGCGCGATCTCGTCGGCTCGCTGGAGCGTGGTCTGGCGGTCATCGACGTGCTCGCCCAGCACCCGGACGGCCTGACGCTGACAGAGACGGCCGAGCGCACGGCGCTGACCCGTGCCGGCGCACGGCGGCTGCTGCTCACCCTCGTCGCAACCGGCCATGCGCGGCAGGACGGCCGCCGCTTCCTGTTGACGCCGAAGCTGCTCGCCCAGATGCGTACCTGGCTCACCGGCGTGTCGCTGTGGGATTTCGCCCTGCCCTTCATGCGCGAGGTGGCGGCAAGCCTCGACGAATCCTGCTCGGCCGCGATCCTCGCCGACACGGATGTCGTCTATGTGGCGCGCATTCCCGGCGAGCGGATCATCTCCATGGCGATCCATGTCGGCACGCGCCTGCCGGCCTATTGCACCTCGATGGGCCGTGTCCTGCTGGCTGGCCTGCCGGAGGGGGAGCGCGCTGCCATCATCGCACGCAGCCGGCCGGCGGCGAACACGTCGCGTACGGTGACGGACCCGTCGGCATTGCTGGCGATCCTGCGCGACGTGGAGCGCGACGGCTATTCGCTCGTCGACGGGGAACTGGAGATCGGCCTGCGCTCGCTGGCGGTGCCCATCAGGGACCGCACCGGCAAGGTGGTTGCGGCCATCAACGTGCCGACACAGTCCTCGCGCCACACGCCGCAGGAGATCGCACGCGACTTCCTGCCGGCGCTGCGGCATGCCGCGTCGGGCATCGAGGATTTTTTTGTCGTGCAGTAAGCAGGAAGGTTGGCCCTATCCGTTCCGAAGAGCACGATCTTCAGCCTTTGCGCTGCCCCTCATCGCCCTGCCGGGCACTTCTCCCGTAAACGGGGCGAAGAAAGCCGGCCGCATTGCCATATTCCACCTTGCGACGCTTGCGAGTGTCGAAAGCAGAGATGGATGGATTTCTTCTCCCCGTTCACGGGGAGAAGGTTGCAGCAGCCGGATGAGGGGCGGCGCAAACTGCGACGGTGATGCGCATAGGACGCGACGCGCTTACTCGTCCAACATCGCCCGCGCGGCCTGGCGGTGACTGTCCCTGATATGCGGGCGGATGGCGGTGATCGCGGCCATCAGCACGGCCATGTCGTCGGTAAATCCGATGACGGCGAGAAAGTCCGGCATGACATCGAAGGGCAGGACGAAATAGGCCAGCGCCGCAAGCAGCGTGGCGCGCGCGCGGTAGGGTGTGTTTCTGTCGATGGCGCAGTAATAGCTGGCCACGACCTCGTCCATGAACGGGATCTTGCCCGCGGCACGACGCACCGTGGTCCACAGCTTGGCACGCACGCGACCCTCGCGGCGGCGCGTCTCGTCCTGCGATACCGGAGCAAGAATTTCACCGATCCTGATACTGTCCATCCACCATTCTCCTTCGGGCAGAAAATGGGAATGGCGCAGGACCATTGCAAGAACGAGCCGCGTCAGCCGCCCACGATCTTGTCCATCCGTCGTGCCAGCGTGAAGTCGAGTTCGGTCAGCCCGCCGGCATCATGGGTGCTCAATCGGACCTCGACCGTCTTGTAGACATTCGACCATTCGGGATGATGGTCGAGCTTTTCGGCCGCGAGTGCGGCGCGCGCCATGAAGCCGAAGGCCTCGCTGAAATTGCGGAAGGTGAAGGTGCGCGATATCGCCCCCTCGCCCGCCTCCAGCGTCCAGCCGTGGAGCCCTTCATGGGCCGCGGCGATCTCTGCGCTGGCGAGTTTCGGGGGCCGGGCCATCAGCGCACCGTCCAGGCCTGGGCGTGGTAGGCAGGCGCGCGCAGCGGCTCCGACGAGCCCAGCAGCGGCCACGCCTCCTCGACGACATAGGGGCCACCGCCGACCGAATCCCGCGACGACATCAGCACGAAGCGGCCGACCTTGAAGGGCATGGCGGCGAAATTGCCCCGGGCGGAAAGGTAATGGGCCACTTCGGCGGGTGATGTATTACGCAGCCGCGCCAGCGTGACATGCGGCACGAATTTGCGCGGATCGGCCGGCAGGCCGAGCCGCTGGCAGATACGCTCGATTTCGGCCTGCAGCGCCACGATCTCGGGAGAGGCGGCCACGCCGGCCCAGACCGAATGAGGTTTCTTGCCGCCGAAGGCGCCGACTCCGGACAGCGTCAGGCTGAAGGAGGGCCGGCGTACCCTGTCGAGCGCATTGGCGACCTCGTCGGCCACATGGCCTTCCACGTCGCCGATGAAGCGCAATGTGATGTGGTGGTTCTCGACATCGATCCAGCGCGCTCCGGGAAGGCCGCCGCGCAGAAGGGAGAGCGAAAGCGCGGCATCGCGGGGTATCTCGAGGGCGGTGAAAAGACGGGGCATGGAAACCTCCTCGAATCGACAACGCTTGGTGCTAGCGAATCATCGATTTCCCGTTCGGGCAAGCTGCTTGTGCGTTGCACACAGATCAGCTTCGCCCGTCGGGCGCGGCGAGCTTCCCCTCGACCATCGGCAACACTCCCTCGACCATCCTGTCGACGCCTTGCGCATTGGGGTGCATCCCGTCCGCCAGCAGAAGTCCTGCCTGCGCCGCAACGCCGTCGAGGAAGAAGGGATAGAGTTGCAGGCCGTGCTCTTCGGCCAGCCGTTTGTAAATGCCGTTGAACGCATCGCCATAGGCCGCGCCGAGATTGGGCGCCGCCACCATGCCGGCCAGAAGGATGTCGATGCCGCGTTCCTTCAGCCGCGCGACCATCTCCTCCAGGTTGCGGGCGGTGATTTCAGGCGAAATCCCGCGCAGCATGTCGTTGGCGCCAAGTTCGAGAATGACGAGGTCGGTGTCGTCCGGCACCGACCAGTCGAGCCGCGCCAGGCCCCCGGAACTGGTATCTCCCGACACGCCGGCATTTGCGATCACGACATCGTGACCCTTGGCCTTCAGCGCTGCTTCAAGCTTTTCGGGGAAGGATTCGCCCGGCGAAAGCTGATATCCGGCCATCAAACTGTCACCGAAGCCGACAATTCGATACGTATCCGCGATTGCGGCGGGGGCAAGCGCAAGGACCAGTGCGATTGCCAGGATGACGCGTTTGAAAACCATATAGTGCAACCCATATCCGCCAGGCGGGCCAGTCTGCCGCGACCCACCATATAGGACTCGTTTCTCGTGACAGAACCCGTCATCGCCCTCAAGGACGTTTCCCTTACGCTCGGCACCGGCGCCACGACCGTGCATGTGCTCAAGGGGGTCAGCCTGACCGTCAACCGTGGCGAAACGGCGGGCATCGTCGGTCCTTCCGGATCGGGCAAGTCTACATTGTTGATGGTTCTGGCCGGGCTGGAAAAGGTCGATGCGGGCGAAGTGTCGATTGCCGGCCAGCGGATCGACGGGCGGTCGGAAGACGAGATCGCCGCCTTTCGCGGCCGCAATATCGGCATCGTGTTCCAGTCCTTCCACCTCATTCCCAACATGACGGCGCTGGAGAACGTGGCGGTGCCGCTGGAACTGGCCGGCCATGCCGATCCTTTCGGGACGGCTGCGCGGGAGCTGGCCGCCGTTGGCCTCGCCGAGCGCGTGACCCACTATCCCGGCGAATTGTCGGGCGGCGAGCAGCAGCGCGTGGCAATCGCCCGCGCGCTCGCGCCCCAGCCGCCCATCCTCATCGCCGACGAACCGACCGGAAATCTCGACCAGGCGACCGGAAAGCAGATTTCCGACCTCATCTTCGCCAAGGCCGCAGAACGCGGCATGACACTGCTGCTGGTCACGCATGACCCGTCGCTCGCCGCCCGCTGCGACCGCCAGATCGCCATGCGCTCGGGCCGGATAGAGGCGAACCCGGCTGCGGCCATCGCCGTCAGCGCATAGGATCGGGCGATGAGCACAGGCCCCAACCTCGCCCTCGCCATCCGATTTTCCCTGCGCGAGATGCGCGGCGGGCTTGCGGGCTTCCTCATCTTCATCACCTGCATCGCGCTGGGCGTCGGGGCCATCGGCGGCGTGAATTCGGTGGCGAGCGCCATCGGCGCTGCGGTGGCCAACCAGGGCCAGACACTGCTCGGGGGCGACCTGCGCTTCCAGCTCATTCAGCGCGAGGCTTCGGCTGAAGAACGCGCCTACCTCGAAACACTCGGCACGGTGTCGCACAACGCCAATATGCGCTCCATGGTGCGCCTGCCGGATGGGTCAGACCAGACGCTGGTCGAGGTCAAGGCGACTGATGCCGCCTATCCGCTCTACGGCGCACTCGAAACCGACCCCGCTTTGCCCGCCGATGCGCTCTATGGCGAGCGCGACGGCGCATGGGGTGCCGTCGCGGCCGACCTGCTTCTCCAGCGGCTCGGCCTGTCGGTCGGCGACCGCGTTCTTCTGGGCGAGGCCACCTTCGAGATTCGCGCCCGGCTGGTGACGGAGCCCGATGCGGCCGGCGAAGGTTTCGGCTTTGCCCCTCGCCTGATGGTTTCGGTGGATGGCCTGCGCGCTTCTACACTGCTGCAACCGGGCAGCCTCGTCGAAAACGCCTACAAGATCCGCATCGACGGCGCATCGGAGCAACGGCTGGAAGCCGTGCGCGCCGAGGCGACGCAACGCTTCCCGGAGGCAGGCTGGAGCATCCGTTCGCGCAACAATGCCGCCCCCTCCCTCGCCTCGAATGTGGAGCGCTTCTCGCAGTTTCTCACGCTGGTCGGCCTGACCGCGCTGGTCGTCGGCGGCGTCGGCGTGGCCAATGCGGTGCGCGCCTATCTGGAAGGCAAGCGCGGCGTCATCGCCACCTTCAAGAGCCTCGGCGCATCGGGCGGCTTCGTCTTCACCGTCTATCTCGTCCAGATCGTGCTGATCGCGCTGATCGGCATCGTCGCCGGTCTTGTCATTGGCGCAGCGATGCCCTTCCTGGCCGCCGGCTTCCTGTCCTCGGTACTTCCCCTTCCCGCGACCGGCGGCTTCTATCCCGCCGCGCTCGCCGTGGGCGCGCTGTTCGGCATCATGGTGACGCTCGCCTTCGCGCTGCTGCCGCTCGGCCGCGCGCGCGACATCCCTGCCACTGCGCTCTTCCGCGAAATGGGTTTTGACGCACGCGGCCTGCCGCGTCCGGCCTATGTGATCGCGGCGGGCGCAATCGCCGTGGCACTGGCCTTCTTCGCAATCTGGTGGTCGGACGACAGGCGCATCGCCGTGATCTTCATCGGCGCCATGCTTTTCGCTTTCCTCGTACTGCGCGCGGTGGGGCTTGGCGTCCAGGCACTGGCGCGCCGCAGTCCGCGCGTACGCTCTACCGCGCTCAGGCTCGCCATCGGCAACATCCACCGGCCGGGCGCGCTGACGCCGTCGGTCGTGCTGTCGCTCGGGCTCGGCCTGACGCTGCTGGTCACGCTGGCGCTGATCGACGGCAATCTGCGGCGGCAGATCGCCGGCAACCTGCCCGAACGCGCACCGAACTTCTTCTTCGTCGATATCCAGAACACCGAGATCGACCGCTTCTCGCAACTCGTCGCGGCAGAAGCGCCGCGCGGCGATCTGGTGCGCGTGCCGATGCTGCGGGGGCGCGTGATGGCGCTGAACGGCGTCGACGTGCGCGAGGTGCAGGTGCCGCCGGAAGGCGCCTGGGTGCTGCGCGGCGACCGCGGCATCACCTATTCCGCCACCCCGCCGGAAAATGCCACGGTGACGGGAGGTCGATGGTGGCCAGCGGACTATCAGGGCGAGCCGCTGGTGTCTTTCTCGGCCGAGGAAGCCGGCCAGATCGGTCTGAAGATCGGCGATACGGTCACCGTCAACGTGCTTGGCCGCAACGTGACGGCGCGCATTGCCAATTTCCGCCAGATCGAATGGGAATCGCTGGGCATCAATTTCGTCATGGTGTTCTCGCCCAACACATTCGCCGGCGCGCCGCATGGCTGGCTGGCCACGCTGTCCGACCCGCAGGCGAGCCCCGCCGACGAGGCTCGCATCCTCAACGCCGTGACGCGCGCGCTTCCCTCCGTCACCTCGGTGCGGGTCAAGGATGCGCTCGATGTGGTCAACGACCTCGTGGCGCAGCTCGCCACCGCGATCCGCGCCGCCGCGGCGGTCACGCTGGTGGCATCGGTGCTGGTCCTGTCGGGCGCGCTTGCCGCCGGCAACCGGGCGCGCATTCACGACGCGGTGGTGCTCAAGACGCTCGGCGCCACGCGCCGCACGCTGATCGCCGCCTTTTCGCTGGAATATATGCTGATCGGGCTCGCAACCGCGCTTTTCGCCCTCTTCGCCGGCGGCGTCGCGGCATGGTTCGTCATCACGCGCATCATGTCGCTGCCATCGAGCTTCATGCCCGAAGTAGCGCTGTTCACACTGGCGACAGCGCTGGTGCTGACGGTCGGCTTCGGCCTCGCCGGCACATGGCGGGTGCTCGGCCACAAGGCCGCGCCCGTGCTGCGCAACCTGTAGACTATCGCCTGAACTGTGGCGGCCTTGGTGAAGACGGCGAGATAGCTCTCGCTGCCTTCCCGAAGCGCACGGCGGCAGGAAAGACAGCGCCGCAAATTGATACCAAAGATTACGATTTAAAGATATAAACATTTCTTTATGTCATATTGACTTCGCGCAGCAGGTGCGGGAAGGTGGAGGCGCATCAGGCTCCGATGCTCCCGCAACTGTCAGCGGTGAGCTGACGGCCAGCATGTCACAGGGCAGCCATTGGGAAGGCGAACGGGAGCGATGCGCGAGCCAGGAGACCTGCTCCAGACGTCTACGGTGCCGGCGGGCGGGGGATCCTGAGAATGCAAGAGACCGCGTCTCTCACAGCAATTGGGACACCAAACGCGATGAACCGAGAACTTTCATTCACGATCAGAAGCGCGCCTTTCGATGAGGATTACCAGCCCTCGGAAAATACGCGCATAACGACCAATTTTGCCAATCTGGCCAGAGGTGCGAACCGCCAGGAGAATTTACGCAACGCCCTGAGGATGATTGACAATCGCTTCAACACCTTGGCGCATTGGGATAACCCGCGAGGCGATCGTTATTCCGTGAAGCTCGAGATCATCTCCGTCGAGATGAATATCGGCTCCGAAGGGCGCAACGACGTCTTCCCTTTGATTGAAATGTTGAAGACGAACATCGTCGACAGGCACACTGACGCACTTATCGACGGGATCGTGGGAAATAATTTCTCGTCTTACGTGCGAGACTACGACTTCAGCATTTTGCTTCCGGAGCACAACAAATACCGCCCCAATCTCAAGGCTCCTGACGATTTCGGCGACCTTCATGGAAATATCTTTAAATCTTTTCTGAAATCGAGTGCCTATAAGAGGCATTTCAGTAAGCCACCGGTCATATGCATAAGTGCGTCAAGCAATAAGACATATTATCGGGTTGATAACCAGCACCCGATATTGGGTATCGAGTATCGGCAGGGTGAGACCTCTCCGACAGATCGATATTTTGAGAAGATGGGATTGAATGTCCGCTACTTCATGCCCCCGAACGGCGTTGCACCTTTGGCGTTCTATTTTCTTGGCGACTTGCTTGGTAACTACACCAACATCGAGCTCATCAGCACGATCAGCACCATGGAGACGTTTCAGAAGATTTACCGACCGGAGATCTACAACGCCAACTCCGTGGCGGGCGCATGCTATCAACCGAGTTTGAAGCACAGCGATTATTCACTGACGCGCATTGTCTATGATCGGGAAGAACGCAGCCGGCTTGCTGTCGAGCAGGGAAAGTTTGCCGAGGAACACTTCATCAAGCCATACAAGGCCATTCTTGATCAATGGTCTGCCAGTCACGCCCTTTAGATCGTCCAAAGACACAAGGTCGTCCGTCTTGAAAACACTCTTGCCCACCTCAATCGCCGGCAGCCTGCCAAAACCCTCCTGGCTTGCACAACCCGAGAAACTTTGGTCGCCCTGGAAATTGCAAGATGAGGACTTGATTGAAGGCAAACGAGACGCCCTGCGTTTGTCCCTGGAGGACCAAAGACAGGCAGGCATCGATATCGTCAGCGATGGCGAGCAAACGCGCCAGCACTTTGTCACGACATTCATCGAGAACCTCAGCGGAGTTGATTTCGAAAAGCGCGAAACCGTCAGGATTCGCGATCGCTATGATGCAAGCGTACCGACGGTCGTTTCAGAGGTGTCTCGGCAGAAGCCGGTCTTTGTTGAAGACGCCAGGTTCCTACGGCAGCAAACCAGCCAGCCGATCAAATGGGCCCTGCCAGGGCCCATGACCATGATCGATACGCTCTATGACAATCACTACAAAAGCCGCGAAAGACTTGCCTGGGAATTCGCGGGGATCCTCAATCAGGAAGCCAGGGAACTGGAGGCTGTCGGCGTCGATATCATCCAGTTCGATGAACCTGCATTCAATGTTTTCTTCGACGAGGTGAATGATTGGGGGATCGCCACCCTGGAAAAGGCGATCGAAGGGCTTCGATGTGAAACCGCTGTCCATATTTGCTATGGTTACGGGATCAAGGCCAATACAGACTGGAAAAAGACCCTTGGGTCCGAGTGGAGGCAGTATGAGGAATTTTTCCCCAAACTCCAGAAATCCAAAATCGACCTCATTTCATTGGAATGCCACAACTCTCACGTTCCGATGGATTTGATCGAGCTCATTCGGGGCAAGAAAGTAATGGTGGGGGCCATCGATGTGGCGACAAACACCATCGAGAATCCGCAGGAAGTAGCCGATACACTACGAAAGGCGCTTCAGTTCGTAGATGCCGACAAGCTCTATCCTTGTACGAATTGCGGCATGGCACCCCTGTCTCGTCGCGTAGCAAGGGGCAAGTTGAGCGCTTTGGGTGCAGGCGCGGAAATCGTCCGTAGGGAACTCTCGGCCTAGCTCGCAGTCCCGCGCGCGGTAACGATCTGTGACGCCCGGCAAGATGGACGCGATTTAATGGTGCCGGAAGGCATGTCGGGTCTTGTTCTCGCCTTGCATACACATCATATTCGCACGCAGGCATGCTGGAGTTCCGCCAGCGGCGCCTGGGCGTTTGATCCGCCCGACACCCGACGGGACATAGCACAAAGAGGAACCCATGGCTGAACTTCGCAACTATCAGGCCCGCGCCGTGAATGCCGGCACGCGCGCCGATGCCTCGATCGACCAGGGCCTTCGCGCCTACATGATCAGGGTCTACAACCTGATGGCGCTCGGCCTCGCAATTACCGGCCTTGCGGCACTGGGTACCGTGTCGCTCGCCACCACCGGCGACCCTTCGGCCGCCGCCGCCACCCTCCCCAACGGCAAGATGCTGACCGATCTGGGCGTCGTGCTCTACGGCTCGCCGCTGCGCTGGGTCGTCATGCTCGCCCCGCTGGCCTTCGTCTTCTTCCTGTCCTTCCGCATCGACCGCATGGCGACATCGTCGGCGCAGATGCTCTTCTGGGCCTTCGCGGCCGTGATGGGCATTTCGCTGTCCTCGATCTTCCTGGTCTATACGGGCGCATCGATCGTGCAGACCTTCTTCATCACCGCGACCGCCTTCGGCGCGCTGTCGCTGTGGGGCTACACGACCAAGCGCGACCTGACGGGCATGGGCACGTTCCTGTTCATGGGCGTGATCGGCCTGCTGATCGCCATGGTGGTCAACATCTTCCTGGCCTCTCCGGCGCTTCAGTTCGCCATTTCGGCGATCGGCGTGCTGGTCTTCGCCGGCCTGACCGCCTACGACACCCAGAAGATCAAGGAGATGTATTTCGAGGGCGACGACGCGCTCGTCGCCGGCCGCAAGGCGATCATGGGCGCGCTGACGCTCTATCTCGACTTCATCAACATGTTCACCTTCCTGCTGCAGTTCCTGGGCAACCGCGAATAGGCAGACAGGTACGGAACGGAAAAGGGCGCCTTCGGGCGCCCTTTTTGTTTCCGCTCCCATCGTAGCATTGCCAATCCGCAAGCGGCGGAATACCAAAAGCGGGGAACAAGGCCGGCAACAAGGCCAGAGCGACACGCATCATGCGCGATGAACGTGGCAGGCAAGCGGTCGCAGGGAGAGGAGACCACACTGCAATGGCAGCAATCGCGTTAGCCGTGAGAGGCATCAGCGCGGTCAATCGCCTCATCGGAAACACATTCGCCTGGCTTTCGCTGGCCATCGTCTTCGTGTGTTTCGCGGTGGTGGTTGAGCGTTATTTCTTCTCGACCACCCAGCTCTGGATGCAGGACCTCTATGTCTGGCTCAACGGGGCGATGTTCACCGCCGTGGCCGGTTTCGCGCTGCTTCGCAACGATCATGTGCGGGTCGACATCTTCTATCGGCCGGCACCCATTCGCACCAAGGCGATCATCGACCTGATCGGTGTCGTCATTTTCCTCCTGCCCTTCTGCTGGATCGTGGCACGCTATGGCTGGCCCTACGTGGCGCGCGCCTGGCGCATCCACGAAGGTTCGGCGAATGTTGGCGGCATGCCTGGCCTGTACATCCTGAAAAGCTTCATCCTCGTCTTTGCCGGGCTGCTGGCCTTGCAGGGCATCGCCATGGCGCTGCGCTCGATCCTGGTTCTCGCAGGCGAGGAACACCGCCTCCCCGCGCAGCTCCGCTACGAGAATGACGGGGGCGCGCACTGATGGGTACGGTGCTTCTTGGCGAGATCCTCGCCGGGCTGATGTTCTTCGGAATCATCGGCTTCCTCATGCTCGGCTTCCCCGTCGCCTTCACGCTGGCGGGCGTCTCGCTGATGTTCGGCGCCGTGGGCCTGGCACTCGGCGTCTTCGACATCTCCAATTTCGGCAGCCTGGCGCCCCGCTATATCGGCTTCATGACCAATGAAGTGCTGGTGGCGGTCCCGCTGTTCATCTTCATGGGCGTGATGCTGGAGCGCTCCCGCATCGCCGAGCAGCTCCTGCTGACCATGGGCAAGCTGTTCGGCAATCTGCGCGGCGGTCTCGGCATATCGGTCATCATAGTCGGCGCGCTGCTGGCCGCCTCCACAGGCGTCGTCGGCGCGACCGTGGTGACCATGGGGCTCATCTCGCTGCCGGCCATGATGCGCGCGGGATACGACCCGAAGCTCGCCAGCGGCGTCATCTGCGCATCAGGCACGCTCGGCCAGATCATTCCGCCATCCACGGTGCTGATCTTCATGGGCGACATGCTGGCCGGCATCAACGCGCAGGTGCAGATGTCAAAGGGCAATTTCGCCCCGGCGCCGGTCTCGGTCGGAGACCTGTTCGCAGGCGCGGTGTTTCCCGGCCTGCTGCTGGTCGCTCTCTATCTCACCTGGATGATCTTCAAGGCGATCACCGACCCGCAATCCTGTCCCGCCACGCCGGTTCCACCCGAGGAGCGCAAGGACCTGCTGCGCGAGGTGGTGGTGGCGCTGGTGCCGCCGCTGCTGCTCATCATCGCCGTGCTCGGCTCCATCCTGGGCGGCTTCGCCACCGCGACGGAAGCCGCGTCGGTGGGCGCCGTCGGCGCCATGGTGCTGGCCGCCGCACGCTGGCGTCTGTCGTTCCGCGTCGTGCGGGAGGCAACCATCTCGACCGCCGCGATCACTTCCATGGTGTTCATCATCCTGTTCGGCGCCTCGGTGTTCTCGATCGTCTTCCGCCTCATGGGCGGCGACAATCTCGTCCATGAATTCCTCTCGGGATTGCCCGGCGGCACGATGGCCGCCGTCATCATGGTCATGTTCATCATGTTCCTGCTGGGCTTCATCCTGGACACGTTCGAGATCATCTTCATCGTGATCCCGATCACCGCGCCGATCCTGCTGACGATGGGCGTCGATCCGCTCTGGCTGGGCGTCATCGTCGGCGTCAACCTGCAGACGAGCTTCCTCACCCCGCCCTTCGGCTTCTCGCTTTTCTATCTGCGCGGCGTGGCCCCGGCGAGCGTCAGCACGGGCATGATCTACAAGGGCATCATCCCCTTCGTCTTCCTCCAGATCGTGGCCATGGCGATCATGTTCGCCTTCCCCGGCATCGCAACCTGGCTGCCGCGCTGGATTTACGGCTGACGCGCTGCATGGCGTACAACGAAAAAGGCCCGGATCGCTCCGGGCCTTTTTGCTTTCATGTCTGTCCGATCAGAGGTGGAAATATTTCTCACGCGCCTGAATGAACAGCGAATCGGTGCCCTCCGTCTTCTGACGCACGATATCGAGGGCGGCGACGAAGCTTTCCGCCGTCTTCTTGGTCAGCGCATCGCCGGAATCCAGCAGGCCCTGCAAGATCTCCTTCGAGGCATCGGCGCCGGCCTTCAGGATCTCGTCGGGGAACGGGCGAACCTGGACCCCATGCATGTCGACGAGCGTCTTCAGCGCGCGTGGATCATTGGCGGCGAAGTCGGCGGCCACGCTGTCATACTCGGCCTGGCAGACATCCTTGACGATCGCCTGCAGGTCGGCCGGCAGGTTCTGGTATTTCTCCTTCGAGACCACCAGTTCCGTCGCAAGGCCCGGCTCGATGAAGCTCGGGAAATAATAGTTCTTGGCAATCTGGTAGAAGCCGAGCGCCAGGTCATTATAGGGGCCGACGAATTCGGCCGCGTCGAGCGTGCCGGACTGGAGCGCCTGGAAGATGTCGCCGGCGGCCATATTGGTCACCGAGGCGCCGAGCTTCTGCCAGACCTGGCCGCCGAGGCCCGGCGTGCGGAAGCGCAGGCCCTTCACCGAATCCACACCGGTCAGCTCGTTGCGGAACCAGCCGCCCGCCTGCGTGCCCGTATCGCCCGACAGGAAGCCCTGCACGCCAAACTGGTCGTAGATCTCGTCCCAGATCTCCTGGCCGCCGAGATAGCGCACCCAGCCCGTCAACTCGCGCGAGGTCATGCCGTAGGGAACGCCGGTGAAGAAGGAAAGCGCAGTGCTCTTGTTCTGCCAGTAATAGGCAGCGCCGTGGCTCATCTCCGCCGAACCGTCGATGACGGCGTCCAGCGCCTGTAGGGCGGGCACCATCTCGCCGGCGGCGTAGACCTGAACGGTCAGGCGGCCGCCCGATGCAGCCGTGATGCGGTCGCCCAGACGCTGCGCGCCGACACCGAGACCCGGAAAATTCTTCGGCCACGTCGTGACCATGCGCCAGGTCTGGTTGCCCTGCGCGATGGCGGGCGTTGCAAGCGCGCCGGCGGCGGTGGCGGCCCCCACGCCGGCGAGACCCGCCTTCTTGATGAATGAACGACGATCCATTTGGTGAAAACCTCCCATTGATTATAAGCCCCCGCTCCGTTGTTGCGTGAACGAGGTCTCGCGGCGAGATTACACGCAGCCCGCACCAAGTCCACCTTCAACGAAAGTAGGGTTTGCGGACCCACGCCCCGGCGCACGCCTTTGTGCCGGCGCCGGTTTCGCACTATGTATGAAGTCAGGACCACTGACCCCGGACACATCCATGACCCAGCCGCTCGTTGCCGTCTCTGCCGACGTACGCAACTTCGAGAACTACACCTGGCAGGCCGCGCCGCAGCAATATCTGGACGCGGCCGCAGACGTCGCCGGCGTGCTGCCGCTGGTCCTGCCGTCATTCGGCGAAAGGCTCGATCTCGACGGGCTGCTGGAGCGCGTGGACGGCGTGATGATCACCGGCTCGAAGTCGAATGTTTATCCGGAACTCTACGGCGGCGAGGCCGGCGAGGCGAACGGTCCCTATGACCACGACCGCGACGCGACGACATTGCCGCTGATCCGCAAGGCGATCGCGCGCGGCGTGCCGCTTCTCGCCATCTGCCGGGGCATACAGGAGCTGAACGTGGCGCTCGGCGGCACGCTCGCAGCCGAAATCCAGGACAAGCCCGGCCGGATGGACCACCGCGCGCCGGACGGCGCCAGCCAGGACGAGCGCTTCGCCATCCGCCAGCCTGTCTCGATCAAGCCCGGAAGCTGCCTTGCCGGCATTTTCGGACCCGGCGAGATCATGGTGAATTCGGTTCACCGGCAGGCCGTCGATCGTCTGGGCGACAGGCTCGATGTGGAGGCCGTGGCCCCCGACGGTACTGTGGAAGCGGTTTCGGTGCGCGACGCGGCGGCCTTTGCCGTCGGCGTACAATGGCATCCCGAATATTGGGCAGCGAGCGACGATGCATCGGCACGCATCTTCCGCGCTTTCGGCGACGCCGTACGCGCCCATGAGGCGGCGCGCCTCGCACATCGCGAAGCCGCCGAATAGGGGATCCGCAGGGCGCGTCAGCCCTTCGGATGCGGAAGGTGCTTCGTCTCGGGCACCGGCGTCAGCGGCCCATTGCCGTCGAACCAGCTCACCAGATTGTCCACCGTCAGGTTGGCCATGGCCCGGCGCGTCTGGAACGAGGCCGAGCCGACATGCGGCAGCAGGACCGTGTTCTCCAGCGCGATAAGTTCGGGCCGCACGCGGGGCTCGTCGGCAAAGACGTCCAGCCCCGCGGCGAGGATCGTCCCGTCCGTGAGGGCGGCGATCAGCGCATCCTCATCCACCGTCGAACCACGCCCTATATTGATGAAGATGCCGTCGGGGCCGAGCGCTGCAAGGATTTCGGCATTGACGATCCTGTCGGTCGAAGGTCCGCCCGGCACGACGGAGATCAGCGTATCGACCGCCGTCGCAAGGTCCTTCAGCGTCGGATAATAGTCATAGGGCACATCCGGCGCCTGCCGGCGATTGTGATAGCTGATCTTCAGCCCCATCGCCTTCAGCCGCTTCGCCACGGCGAGCCCGATGCGGCCCATGCCGAAGATGCCGATATGCCGGCCGCGCAGGGTGGCGGCGGAGAAGCGGTAATTGCCGATGCTTTCCCACTTGCCCTCGCGCAGCCACTTCTCGGCGCGGTTGAACTCGCGGGCCGTATTGAGCAGCAGGCCGACCGTTGTATCCGCCACCTCCTCGGTGAGGATGTCGGGCGTATGCGTGACCATGATGCCCTTGGCCGCGCAATGCCTGGCATCCACCCCGTCATAGCCGACGCCGAAATTGGACAGGATCTCCAGCCTGTCGAAAGCATCGATGAAAGGCGTCGGCACGAGCTGGTAGCTGGCAATGGCCCGCACGGAAGCGATCTGTTCCGGCGTCATCAGGGAAAGATCCGGCGTCGGCAGGACGATCAGGCTGAATTCGCGCGCAATACGCTCATTGACATAGGGATGGACCGGTCCGGGAATGACCACGGTCACGTCGGAATGCGCACTCGCCATGACGTTCTCCTTGCTTCACAGGAAAACGGTAGACACGCGCCCGGTGGTTGCCAACCGCCCAGACGGCCGGCTTATCCATTACGGCTGGCTTCGGAAGCTGGCCGCCGATTCAGCGGCTGCGCGGATTGGCCGTGGATTGCCGCACATGCAGTTCCGGGCGGATCAGTTCGAGGCTCGTCTTCACCGTCGCCCCGTTCAGCCGGTCGAGCAGCACGCGCGCGGCGCGGCGCCCCACCTCGCGCTGCCCGTTCCACACGGTGGTGAGCGCCGGCGTCGCGATGGCAGCCTCCTCCAGATCGTCATAGCCGGTCACGGAGATGTCGACGCCCGGCACCAGCCCGGCACGCGCAATACCGTTCATCAGCCCGATGGCGACGAGATCGTTCCAGCACACGGCGGCAGTGGGCTTGTCCCGCAGGGCCAGGAACTCGCCGGAAATCTCGAAGCCGCCCTGCTTGGTGCGCGGACCGGCGAGCCGCATGGCAGGCGAAACCTCGAGCCCGGCCTTCTGCATGGCCGACACATAGCCGAGATAGCGGTCGCGGCCGGTCGAGGTCTGGTCGGTGCCGCCGACCATGGCGATCCGCCGGTGGCCGAGCGAGATGAGATGGTTGGTGGCCAGCGCCGTGCCATAGGCGTCGTCGCCCCGGAAGGCCGGCACCTCCGCGCCTTCGACCGAGCGCGCGATCAGCACGACCGGCATGCCATTGTCCTCCGCCAGGCGGATGTCTTCCGGCGGCGTGCCGATGGCGGGTGACATGATGACCCCGTCGGCCCCCAGCTGGAGCAGCGTATCGAGGAAGGTCCGCTGCTTCTCGATCTTGTCATAATGGTTGGAGAGCAGGAAAGTCTGGCGGGAGCGGTCGAGCTCCGTCTCGATCGAGCGCAGGATCTCGGCATAGAACGGGTTCATGATGTCGTGCACGACCACGCCGACAATGCCGGAGCGCGAGGTGCGCAGCGAAGCGGCCCGCCGGTTGTAGATATAGCCGATTTCGCGCGCATGCTCCTTGATCCGCTCGCGCGTCGAATCCGCCACGAGCGGGCTGTCGCGCAGCGCCAGCGAAACCGTCGCGGTCGACACGCCGAGACTGTCGGCAATGGTGGAAAGTTTGATCTTCTGCGCCAGCGCCGCCTCCTCCGCCGGATTTAAACTGTTTAAGGGCGTTAGGCCACAAGCTCGTTCGGTGTCAAAGTTTTTTCGCGATCTCCTCGTCGTCCAGATTGGGCGTGGCGCTGTTGCTGAGCCGCAGCCTGCGCTCGCGCTGGACGATGTAGAGACCCGACGCCACGATGATCGCCGAGCCGACGACCGTCCATTTGTCCGGAATGTCGCCGAATACGAGATAGCCCGAGATCGTCACCCCGACGATCTGCAGATAGGGAAACGGCGCGAGCTGGGTCGTGGTCGCCAGCTTGTAGGCCTTGATCAGCAGCCAGTGGCCCAGCGTGCCGTAGACACCCAGCAGGACCAGCACCAGCCACAGGAACCGGTCGGGCGGCACGCTGCCATAGATCGGCACCAGCGGCGACATCAGCACCACAGGCGCCAGCGCCGAATAGAAGATGAGGCTGGCCGCGCTCTCGGTCGCGCCCATCTTGCGCGTCATCAGCAGATAGGCCGAATAGGAAAGCATCGACAGGATGGAGAAGACGTAGCCGATATTGAATGCGGCGAGCCCCGACCGTGTCACCACCAGCATTCCCGCGAAGCCGACGCCGATCGCCGCCCAGCGCCGCCAGCCGGCCCATTCGCCCAGTACCGGTCCCGCGAGCGCCGTGACCACCATGGGCGACAGGAAGTAGATCGCCGTGCTTTCGGTGAGCTGCAGCGTGCGCAGGGCGAAGAAATTGAAGATCGTCGAGCCGAAAAGGAACAGTCCGCGCAGCACCTGCATGGGCAGGTTCCCGGTTCGCAGCGGCAGCGGATTGGACCATACCCGGAAGATGATCGAGACGAGGACCAGATGCACGGCAAAGCGCATCCACGCGATGAATTGCGGGTGAAGCCCCTGGCGGCCAAGATATTTGGCCGTGGTGTCGAGAAAGATGAATGAAACGAGCGCGCCGAGGAACAGGAGTATGGCGGCGGGCGCCGTCCCGCCATCAGCCTTTTTCTGCTGCAAGGTGTTTCCAGTTCAAGCCTGCCGATTCGGCCGCAATCTGCGGGCAATGCGCGCCGACCGCAAGCTCCTTCAAGCCGGAGCAGCCGGGCAGAGGCACCGCACGGCTGAACGAAGAACGTCCGCCGCGCTAGGCCGCCGCGGCCTCCTCGTCGGGCTCGTCGTCCTCGACAACCGGCGGGGCAATCTCCGACAGATTGGCCTCGATGCGTGAAAGCAGCTTCATGAGCAGCTTCAGTTCTTTCTTGTCGAGGCCTTTGGCCACCTGTTTGTCGGTCTTGCGCACCGCCTTCTCGATGCCGCGAATGGCGTCGCTGCCAGCCTCGGTCAGCCATATATGCGCCTGCCGCGAATCGTTCTCGCTGGCGCGGCGCTCGACGAAGCCCTGCCCCTGCAACCGGTTGATGGTCTTGGTGATCGTCGGCGGGCGCACGCCGAGCCGCTGCGCAAGGTTGCCGGGCGTCAGGCCGTCGGTTTCGGCCAATGCCAGCATGATCTGGTCCTGCCCGGCATAGAAGCCATGTTGCAGAAGCCGCGCGGCAAGCGCCGTGCGCGACAGGCGCGCCACGGACTGGAGCCGTGCGGCTGCGGATGTCTTTCCGGATTTGGCCATGTCTTCCCCTCACCCGTTGGGATTGCATAAGCTGACCGTCACGCTTCAAGATAGCGTACCGCGTCCTTGCCGGCGATCAGGCACATTCTTTGCCGGCAAGATGCGTCACCTCATGCCAGAGCGTTTTATCAATCTTATGACACCAGATCGACCCGCCATCGCCATCCTGCCCCTCGGCGCCCATGAGCAGCATGGACCGCATCTGCCCTTCGAAACCGATGCGATCATCGCCGAAGGGATTTCCGCTCGCGTCGCCGCCAACCTCCCCCCGGAGTTGGACATCGAACTCCTCCCCGTCGAACACATCGGTTATTCGATCGAGCACATGGATGTCGCAGGCACTCGGACCCTGACCTATTCGGAGGCGATCGAGCACTGGATCGGCATCGGCGCCGACTGCGCACGGCGCGGCATCCGCCGCTTCGTCATGCTCAACGCCCATGGCGGAAACGCCCCGCTGATGACCGTCGTGGCGACGGAATTGCGGGTGCGTCACCGCATGCTCGCAGTCGCCACGAGCTGGACGCGATTCGGCTATCCGGAAGGGCTGGTGAGCGATGAGGAACGCGCCTATGGCATCCATGGCGGCTTCATCGAGACCTCGGTGATGCGCGCTTTGCGGCCTGACTTGGTCGACATGGCGAAGGCGCAGGACTTTCCCAGCCGTCAGGCGGCCTTCGCCCGCGACTTCACCCATCTGCGCGCCTATGGTCCGCATGCCTTCGGCTGGACGATGCACGACCTGTCGCCCGACGGCGTCGCGGGCAATGCCGCTGCCGCAACCGCCGAAGCCGGCGACGCGATGATCCAGCACGCGGCGCAAGGCTTCATCGCACTGCTGCGCGACGTCGCCGCTTTCGATCTGGATATACTCGCCTAGATTCTGCCCCGTGCAAAATGCCGCCGCACATCCTATATCGGCGGCACGCCATCTAAAATTGCAGAGGTTCGCCATGTCGCAGACGCAGCAACAGATCCCCGTCACCGTGCTCACCGGTTATCTCGGCTCGGGCAAGACCACGCTGCTCAACCGCATCCTGTCGGAAGATCATGGCAAGCGCTACGCCGTGATCGTCAACGAATTCGGCGAGATCGGCATCGACAACGACCTGATCGTGGAATCCGACGAGGAAATCTACGAGATGAACAATGGCTGCATCTGCTGCACGGTGCGCGGCGATCTGATCCGCACCGTGGAAGGCCTGATGCGCCGCCCCGGCCGCTTCGACGCGATCCTCGTGGAGACGACCGGTCTGGCCGACCCCGCGCCCGTGGCGCAAACCTTCTTCATGGATGACGACGTGCGGTCCAAGACCAAGCTCGACGCCGTCGTGGCCCTTGTCGACGCCAAGCATCTGCCGCTTCGCCTGAAGGATTCCAAGGAGGCCGAAGACCAGATCGCCTTCGCCGACGTGGTGGTCCTCAACAAGACCGACCTCGTGACGCCGGAAGAACTGCGCGACGTGGAGGCCGCAGTGCGCGCCATCAATCCGGCCGCGAAAATCCACCGCACCCAGCGCTCCGGCGTGGCGCTCAGCGAGGTGCTCGACCGCGGCGCCTTCGACCTCAAGCGCGCGCTCGACAACGATCCGCACTTCCTCGACCACCATGATCACGATCACGACCATGAATGCGGTCCGGACTGCGATCACGACCACCATCATCACGGCCACGATCATCATCACGGCCACGATCACGACCATCACGGCGAGGCCTCGGCGATCCACGACGTCACCGTGAAGTCGATCTCGCTGCGCGGCGGCGAGATGGACCCGCGGAAATTCTTCCCGTGGATCGAGAAGACCACGCAGATGGACGGGCCCAACATCCTGCGTCTCAAGGGCATCATCGCGCTGAAGGACGATCCGGACCGCTATGTGCTGCAGGGCGTCCACATGCTGCTGGAGGGCGACCACCAGCGCGCATGGAAGGATGGCGAGAAGCACGAGACGCGCCTCGTCTTCATCGGCCGCGAACTCGACGAAGAGCGGCTGCGGCGCACCTTCGAAGCCTGCCAGGCGGCATAATTGCCGCTGCTCATCGACCTCGCCGGGCAGGCGCTCGCCCCCGGCGACATCCTGCGGCTTTCCCAGAATTACGATCTCGGGCCGGGCTCCGGCCCGGTCGACCTCCTGGTCTACGATCCGCGCAGCGACGATTGCGGGCTCGGCGTCGTCACCGCCTCGGGCCGCAAGGCCGGCCTGATCCTGCATCATTTCCCCATTGCCAGCCGAGGCGCCGACGGCGGCCTCGCGGTGGACTGGCTGATCGACAATTGGGATGACTGGTTCGTCTTCACCTATGCGAAGGATGCGCGTATTCCGGTCCGCGAAGCACGCGTCCTGCATCCGGATGCGCGCACAATGCCCGAGGAGACCTGAAACCGTGCCGACCATTGCCCCGCTCGACCTTCCCGGACATTGCATTGCCACGGCCTGGATCGGCGACGTGCCGCATTTCGCGCTTGCCGAAGGCACCGTCCACCGGCTGGCGGACGGCCATAAGGAAGTAACCGCGCATGACGGCCTGCTCTGCGCGCGGCCGACACTCGACGGCAAGGCGCTGATCACCGGTGGCGAGGACGGCAAGGTCCTATCGCTCGACGCGGGCGGCAATATCGTCACGCTCGCCGAGATCGGACGCAAATGGATCAACAGCGTCACCGCCGGCCCGCAGGGCGCGATCGCCTTCGCCAGCGGGCGCGTTGCCTATGTGCGCATGCCGGACGGCACGCTGCGCGAATTCCAGCACCCGCGCTCGGCCGAGGACGTCGCCTTCGCCCCGAAGGGCCTGCGGATCGCGGTCGCGCGCTATAATGGCGCCACGCTGCATTTCCCCGCCGTCCAGGGAAAGCCCGTCGAGCTCGAATGGGCCGGCGCGCATACGCAGATCACCTTCTCGCCGGACGGCAATTTCCTCGTCACCGCCATGCAGGAAAACGCGTTGCACGGCTGGAAGCTCGCCGATGGCAAGCACATGCGCATGAGCGGCTATCCCGCCAAGGTGAAGAGCCTCTCCTGGGGGCCGAAGGGGCGCTGGCTGGCAAGCTCCGGCGCGCCGGCGGCCATCGTCTGGCCCTTCCAGGCCAAGGACGGGCCGATGGGCAAGGCGCCGCTGGAACTCGGCACGCGCGGCGACGCGCAGGTGACCGCCGTCGCCTTCCACCCGGCCGACGAGATCGTCGCCATCGGCTATGCCGACGGCATGGTGCTGGCTGCGCGCTGCGCCGACCAGAAGGAAGTGCTGCTGCGGCGCGGCGGCAAGGGACCGCTCACCGATCTGAGCTGGGACCGCGAAGGCCGCCGCATCGCCTTCGGCACCGAGACCGGCGATTGCGGCGTCATCGATATTGCCGGCTGACCACTCGACCCAGCATGCCACCGTTCCGCTGATACGGCCGGCAGCGGCATGAAACGCTATCTGATGAGCACCGCCCGCAGGTCGTTCACATTCGTGCCCGTCGGCCCCGGCGCGAACAGGTCGCCGACGGCGTCGAACGCCGTCCAGGCATCATTGCGGGCAAGTGCGGCGCGCGGATCGACGCCCGCCGCCCGCATGCGCGCCGCGCTTGTGTGATCGGCGAAAGCGCCGGCATTGTCCTCGGAACCGTCGATACCGTCAGTGTCGGCGGCGAAGGCATGAATGCCCGGCACGCCGTCGATGCCGAGCGCCAGCGCCAGCAGGAATTCAGAATTGCGTCCGCCCTTGCCACCCTTACCGCGAATGGTGACGGTCGTCTCGCCGCCCGACAGAAGCAGCACCGGCTTGTTGAACGGCCGGTCGCGCGTGGCGATCTCGCGCGCCATGGCCGCATGCATGCCGGCGATGTCGCGCGCCTCGCCTTCGATCGAATCCGACAGGATGACCGCCTCGATGCCCTGCTCACGCGCCGCCTGGGCGGCAGCTTCGAGCGAGACGGCAGCCGAGGCGATCACCTCCACCGCATTGGCGGCGAAGCGCGGATCGTCGGGCCTCGGCGCATCGGCGGCGGCTTCGAGATGGCGCAAGGCAGCCGCTGGCAGGTCGAGCTTCCATGCTGCCACGATGTCGCGCGCATCCTGTCGGGTCGCCCCGTCCGGCACGGTCGGTCCGGATGCCACGAAGGCCGGATTGTCGCCGGGAATATCCGAAACGACCAGCGACACCACGCGCGCCGGATGCGCGGCCAGCGCGAGCCGCCCGCCCTTGATGGCGGAAAGGTGCTTGCGCACTGTGTTCATCGCCGAAATCGGCGCACCGGACGCAAGCAGCGCCTCGTTGACGGCAATCTCGTCGGCGAGAGTCATGCCCTCCGGGGGTGACGGCAGCAGCGCCGAGCCCCCGCCCGAGACCAGCGCCACCACCAGGTCGTCGGCGGTCAGGCCGGAAACGGCGCTGAACAGTCGCTGTGAAGCGGCCAGCCCCGCCTCGTCGGGAACAGGATGTGCGGCCTCAAGCACCTCGATGCGCCTGCACGGCGCACCATAGCCGTAGCGCGTGACGACCACGCCCTCCAGCGGCCCGTCCCAGACCTCCTCGAAGGCTTGCGCCATCTGCGCCGAGCCCTTGCCGGCACCGATGACGATGGTGCGGCCCTTGGGACGTTCGGGCAGGTGTTTGCGGATCACGAGCCGCGGGTCGGCCGCCGAAACCGCGGCGGAGAAGAGCGAAGTGAAGAGCGCGTGGGGGGCGATTCGATCTAGCGGCATGGTGACCTCATCGGAAAACAGCTACCGCAATTCCCCCTTCGCCGCTCTTCCCGCAACATAGACCTCCCGAACCGCACGATCGTCGCCCAGCGTTTGCAGCAGGAAGAGTTCTTCCGCAAGTGTCTCGACCGTTTCCATGCGCAGGGCCATGGCGGGCGTGGCGCGGGAATCGAGCACCACGATGTCGGCATCCGTGCCTGCATCCAGCGTTCCGACATGCGCTTCCAGCGACAGCGCCTTGGCATTGCCCAGCGTGATCTGCCAGAAGGCGGCGAGCGGGTTGAGCTTCTCGCCCTGCAAGGCGATCACCTTGTAGGCTTCGTCCATGGTGCGCAGCATGGAATAGTTCGTGCCGCCGCCGACATCCGTGGCCGTCGCCACGCGCAGCGGCTTGCGGCGGCAGCGGTAGCGCTGGTAGTCGAACAGGCCCGAGCCGAGGAACAGGTTGGAGGTCGGGCAGAACACCGCCACCGAGCCCGAGTCCGACAGCGCATCCGCCTCGCGTTCGGACAGGTGGATGCAGTGGCCGAACAGCGCCTTCGGCCCCAGCAGGCCATAATGCGCATAGACATCCGTATAGTCCTTCGACCACGGATAGAGCTCCTGCGTGAAGGCGATTTCCGCGTGGTTCTCGGACAGATGCGTCTGCATATGCAGGTCCGGATGCTCGCGGCAGAGCGCGCCCGCCGCCTCCATCTGCTCCGGCGTCGAGGTGATGGCGAAGCGCGGCGTGATCGCATAGTGCAGCCGCCCCCTGCCGTGCCATTCGGCGATCAGCGCTTTGCTGTCGTCATAGCCGGATTGCGCCGTATCGGTCAGCCCGTCGGGCGCATTGCGGTCCATCAGGCATTTGCCAGCGACAATGCGCATGTCGCGCGCCAGCGCCTCGGCGAAGAGCGCATCTGCGCTCTGCCGGTGCACCGTGCAATAGGCGGCGAAGGTCGTGGTGCCGTGGCGCACGGTCTCGTCGAGGAACAGCCGCGCGATGCGCCGCCCATGTTGGGCATCGCGGAACTTGGTTTCCTCCGGAAATGTGTAGTCGTTCAGCCAGTCGAGCAGTTCGGCCCCGTAGCTGGCGATCACCTGCATCTGCGGCATGTGCAGATGCGCATCGATGAAACCCGGCATGAGGAGATGCGGGCGATGATCCACGACCCTCGCCCCCTTTCCCTGCCCGGCGGCGATTTGCGCGAAATCCCCGACTGCGGCGATCCTGCCATCGCGGACCAGCACGCCGCCATCGTCCTCATAGCGGTAGGAAGCGCGGTCATCGGCGCTTTCCGGCTCGGTGATGAAGCTGAGCGTACGCCCGCGCAGGAGGAGTGTCGTCACCGCCCAGCCTCCTCGAACCAGGCCACCAGCAGCGCGCGTTCCTCCGGCGTCATGGACGATACGTTGCCGGGCGGCATGGCGTGGCTGCGGCCGGCCTGCAGATAGATGTCCCGCGCATGCTCCGCGATCTGCACATCCGTATCGAGATGGACGCCCTTGGGCGCGAAGACGATCCCGTCCCAGCCGGGTTCCGCCGCATGGCACATGGCGCAGCGGCCCATCACCGTGTCGCGCACGGCGGCAAAATGCGCCGACGCCATCATCGTCTCCGCCCGCGCCGAAGCGCGGGGCTCGCCGGTAAGCGCGGCCGGCACGGTCGACAGCCACATGATGATGATGAAGAGCACGGCCGAGGCGCCCCAGGTCCAGTGCGGATTGCCCTTCCGCGCATGCACGCTGTTGAAATAGTGCCGGATGAGCACGCCGATGATGAAGATCAGCGCCGCGATCACCCAGTTGAACTCCGTGGCATAGGCCAGCGGGTAGTGGTTGGAGAGCATCAGGAAGATGACGGGCAGCGTCAGGTAGTTGTTGTGGAGCGAGCGCGTCTTGGCGATCTTGCCGTATTTCGGGTCGGGCTTGCGCCCCGCGATCAGGTCCGCCACCACGATCTTCTGGTTGGGGATGATGATCAGGAAGACATTGGCCGACATGATCGTGGCCGTGAAGGCGCCCAGATGCAGGAAGGCGGCGCGGCCCGTAAAGAGATGCGTATAGCCCCAGGCGATGGCCACGAGGATCGGGAACAGGACCAGCATCAGCAGCGTGTCGTTGTCCGACAGCTTCGAGCGACAAAGCAGGTCGTAGATGATCCAGCCCACCGCCAGCGAGGCGATCGAGATCAGGATAGCTGCCCATTGCGGCACGTCGAGCACGTTGCGGTCGATCAGATAGAGGTCGGCGCCGGCATAGTAGACGATGGCGAGCAGGAAGAAGCCCGACAGCCAGGTGCTGTAGGATTCCCATTTGAACCAGGTCAGGTGCTCGGGCATGCGCGCCGGCGCGACCATATATTTCTGGATATGGTAGAAGCCGCCGCCATGGACCTGCCACTCCTCGCCGCTGGCGCCTTCCGGCATGCCCTCGCGCTTCACAAGGCCGAGATCGAGCGCGATGAAATAGAAGGATGAGCCGATCCAGGCGATGGCCGTGATGACATGCAGCCAGCGTGCCGCGAAGCTCAGCCATTCCCAGAAGATCGCGTAGTCATACATGCGCTGCCCCGTAAATATCGCCGGATGAGTTTACGACGCGATCCTTTTGGTAAAAGAGGGGAGATATGCCATGACTTTCAAAAAAATCTGAAAGCCGGCTGCCGATGCTGTAGGGGGAGGTGAAGGCTCATGGCATATCTCGACAACATAGCCGTCTTCGTCCGCGTGGTGGAACTGGGCAACCTGTCGTCCGCCGGGCGCGACATGCGCGTCTCGCCTGCCGTGGCTTCCAACCGTATCAAGGAACTGGAAAAGCATCTCGGCGTGCGGCTCTTCAATCGCACGACCCGGCAACTGACCCCCACCGAGGCAGGCAGGGTCTATTACGAAGGCGCCAAGAAGGTGCTGGAGGCGGTATCGGAAGCGGAGGCCGCCGTCGGCACGCTTTCGGGTCAGCCGCGCGGCACGATCCGGGTCACCGCGCCGCTGGGGCTCGGGCGCAGGCTCATCGCCTCGGGCATACCCGAATTCCGCGACCGCTATCCCGACATCGAGGTGCGGCTGCGCCTGTCCGACCACAATGTCGATATCATGAAGGAAGGCATCGACGTCGCCTTCCGCCTCGGCCTGCTGGAGGATTCCAGCCTGCGCATGCGCGGCATCATGGATTGCGAGCGCGTGCTGGTGGCAGCACCGGCCTATCTGGAGAAGCGCGGCGAGCCTTTGCGACCGGAGCAACTGGTGGACGACCACCATGACTGCCTGCTGCTGCGCTTCCCCGGTGCCAAGGAATATCACTGGACGCTGCGGACGCCCGAAGGCCCGGTGCGCTACGACGTGGCGGGACCGTTCGATTCCGACGATGGCGACGTGCTGACGGGATGGGCGCTCGCCGGCCGCGGCATCGTCAACAAGCCGCGCTTCGACGTCGAACCCTTCATCCGCGACCGGCGCCTCAAGGTCATCCTGCCGGATTGTCCGCCCACGCCCGTCCAGCTCGCGGCGGTCTATCCGCACAAGAATTTCCAGGATCCGAAGGTGCGGCTGCTGCTCGACTTCATGGCGGATCGCTGCCAGCGCATGATCCGCGACATCCTGAAATGAAACGGCGGGCCGAGGGCCCGCCGCCTGTCGCTTCGATCTGCCGCCACTACCAGGGGCGATACCAGCCTTCGACAACGGTCTGC
>DATMGE010000067.1:0-2300 GCA_035555795.1 Rhizobiaceae bacterium
CTGCAATGCGCCGCGCCCAACCTTGTCGCCATGCGGACGAAAGACGGCGTGGCGACGCTTTCCGATCTGGTCCGTTCCTCGCTGCGCCTGCGCCCCGACCGCATCCCCATCGGCGAAGTGCGCGGATCGGAAGCCCTCGACCTTCTGAAAGCGTGGGGCACCGGCCATCCGGGCGGGATCGGCACTATTCACGCCGGCACCGGCATCGGCGCGCTCCGTCGCCTTGAACAGCTCATTCAAGAGGCTGTCGTCACCGTCCCGCGCGCTCTCATCGCGGAAACCATCGACCTTGTTGCCGTCCTTTCCGGGCGCGGTTCCGCGCGCCGGCTGGCCGAGCTTGCCCGCGTCGAGGGGCTGGGGCCGGACGGCGACTACCGCATCACGCATCCCATCCCTTCGGCAATCCCCACCAGCACAGGAGAATCTTCATGATCCGCACGCTCACGCGCGGCTATCGCTTCGCCGCGACCGCCGCATCCACCCTTGCCATCAGCCTCATGCTCGCCCCGGCCGCCCATGCGTCCGGTTCGTCGATGCCGTGGGAAGCGCCCCTCCAAAGCATCCTCCAGTCCATCGAGGGGCCGGTCGCCAAGATCATCGCCGTCATCATCATCATCGTGACCGGCCTGACCCTCGCGTTCGGCGATACCAGCGGCGGTTTCCGTCGCCTCATCCAGATCGTGTTCGGCCTTTCCATCGCGTTCGCGGCGTCGAGCTTCTTCCTGTCGTTCTTCTCTTTCGGCGGCGGGGCGCTCGTTTGATGGCGGGCGGCCTCGAACAGCTCGACGCGGTGCCGGGCTTCTCCGTCCCGGTCCACCGGGCGCTGACCGAGCATATCCTGCTCGGCGGCGCACCGCGCGCCATCGCGATTCTGAACGGAACGCTGGCCGGGGCCGTGGGCCTCGGCCTGCGCCTCTGGCTGGTCGGCATCGCCATCTGGGCAATCGGCCATTTCGCGGCGGTATGGGCAGCGAAACGCGATCCTCAATTCGTCGAAGTCGGGCGGCGGCATCTGCGCATCCCGGCTTTCCTGTCAGTGTGAGGGCGCGGCCATGATGAACCTTACCGAATATCGCCGCACCGCCACCCGGCTCGCCGACTATCTGCCATGGGCTGCACTGGTCGGCTCTGGCGTCGTCTTGAACAAGGACGGCAGTTTTCAAAGGACAGCGAAGTTTCGCGGTCCCGATCTGGATTCCGCCGTCGCCGCCGAACTGGTCGCCGTCGCCGGCCGCATCAACAATGCCGTCCGCCGCCTCGGCTCCGGCTGGAGCATCTTCGTCGAAGCCGTTCGGCTTGCGGCTCCGCAATACCCGGAAAGCAAGTTCCCCGATCCTGCGTCGGCACTGGTCGATGCCGAGCGGAAAGCACAGTTTGAGGAACAAGACGCTCACTTCGAGTCCCGATATTACCTGACTTTCCTCTGGCTCCCGCCTGCCGATGAGGCCGCGCGAACTGAGGCATGGCTCTACGAGGGCCGCGAGAAAACCGGCGTGGACCCGTGGGAGCTGCTGCGCGGCTTCATCGACCGCACCGACCGCGTGCTGGCGTTGCTCGACGGCTTCATGCCCGAGTGCCGTTGGATGGATGACGGCGAGACGCTGACCTATCTCCATTCAACCATCTCGACCAACCGGCATCGCGTGCGCGTGCCCGAGGTGCCGATGCACCTCGACGCGCTGCTCGCCGACCAGCCCTTGACCGGCGGGCTGGAGCCGCGCCTTGGCGACGCGCATCTGCGCGTCCTGACCATCGTGGGATTCCCCACCGCGACGACGCCGGGCCTGCTGGACGAAATGAATCGCCTGCCGTTCCCCTACAGGTGGAGCACGCGGGCGATCCTGCTCGACAAGACCGACGCGACGCGGCTGCTGACCCGCATCCGCCGCCAATGGTTCGCCAAGCGCAAGTCCATCGCCGCAATTCTCAAAGAGGTGATGACGAATGAGGCGTCCGCGCTGGTGGATACCGACGCGGCCAACAAGGCGCTCGACGCCGATATGGCCTTGCAGGAACTTGGGGCGGACGTGGCGGGCATGGCCTATGTCACGGCCACCGTCACCGTATGGGATGCCGACCCGCGCCTTGCCGACGAGAAGCTGCGCCTGGTCGAGAAGATCGTTCAGGGCCGCGACTTCACCGCCATGCCCGAGAGCGTCAACGCGGTTGACGCATGGCTCGGCAGCCTGCCCGGACACACTTACGCGAATGTGCGGCAGCCACCCATCAGCACTTTGAATCTCGCCCACATGATTCCGCTTTCGGCGGTGTGGGCGGGGCCGGAACGGGACGAGCATTTC
>DATMGE010000068.1:0-59347 GCA_035555795.1 Rhizobiaceae bacterium
CGGGCGAAGAACAGGAACTGGTCGCCGGACGGCAATTCGCCAAAGCCGGTGGCCGTGACGCCCGGCGCCTGAAAGGCCGAATTGATGACCCATAGCGGGCAGGCATTGCCATAGCGCGGCAACGGCAGGCGCGGAAGCGGCAGGCGCTTGGTGATGAAGCCCGATGCGTCGGAGCGCATGAATGCGAAGCGCACGCCCTCGGCACCGGGGCGCCGGAGCGTCGCCATGCGATGCGCCGCCTGTTCGTAGGAAACGCCGAAGAGGCGGCACAGTGAATCGAGATCGTAGCGCCAGCGCTCGGCAGCTTCGAGGAACTCCCCGTAAGGCATGAGCACGGCCGCCGCCGCATAAGCTTCCAGCGCAGCCACCGCCAGGCTGCGTGACTCCGCGGATGCAAGTGCGGGATGGCCTTCGACGAGCTTCCTCACCGCTTCGGCGACTGCAGGCCGCATGGCTTGCCTGACCAGCGCAAAGCCCCGCGCCGCCGCCGCGATGGGGACGGGCGGCTCGGGCGGGAGCCTATCCTCGGCCGAGAGCCAACGCCGCGCCGCATCGGCGGCGCCCTCCTCCGGAAGGCGGCGGGCAAGGAAGTCGCCGGCCAGCGCCTCCAGTTCCGGAAAGTGATTGCCGGTCGCCGACAGGAATGCATCGACATGTTCCGCCGGCGTGGCGGAGCGGACACGGATGCGGTCGCTGTCGAAATATTCGAGCAATGACTGCGCCGTTCCCGAAAGATTCTGGGAGTCGGCTGCGACGATGGCGAGAAAGCGGTGGCGATCCGCAGGGTCCAGTTCGCTTTCCGTGTCGAGGATTTCCGATGCCGACCGGATCGAGGCGGCATGGGTCAGCATGCGATGCACGCTGTCGCCCAGGAACGGATCCCGGTTCAGGCGGTCGGCCAGAGCGATTACCGCCTCCCGCTGGTCGTGCCAGGCGCGGTGCAGTGCGAGGACGAGTTGGGCCCAGCCTGGATTTCTCCCGACCAGTTCCGCGGCCGGGCCGGGATAGCCGGCCTCACCCCCAAGCGCGGGATCGGCGGCGATCTCCTCCAGATTTGCGACGACACGCTCTTCCGCCTCGCCATCGAGCGCAGCGCGGGCGACGCCCAGGCCCGCGGCAATGCGGTCGACGAGTACGCCGCCGACCGCGCGTTTGTTGAGCTCGATCAGGTTGAGATAGGAGGGCGAGATTCCAGCCCGCCTGGCCAGTTCGCCCTGGGTCAGGCCTGCCTGCCTGCGCAGGGTCCTTATCTTCAGTCCAGTCAGGTCCTGGCTCATGCCGAAGCCTCGTCCAGCATTCTGTTTTGTAAATTTACGACAACAATCGCATTCTTCAAATACATAAATTTACAAAATATCCTATTTAAACCAATGGCTTATTGAAATAATGACAGAACGGTGAACAATAAGGCCGGCATATGTTTCGCTGCGCCGGTGTGGGAGCCGCGCGGCATCCACGGGAGGAATCAACATGAAATTCCAATCCATGAACCGCCGTCTGTTCCTGAAGAGCGGCGCAATCGCCGGTGTCGGCCTCGCCGCGCCGATGCATTTCATCCGCAACGCCTATGCCGACGACATGTCCTGCAACGTGCCGACCGGCGACACCGTCACCTTCGGCTGGAACGTACCACTGACGGGCGCCTATGCCGATGAAGGCAAGGACGAGCTGAAAGCCTTCCAGCTCGCCGTCAAGCATCTGAACGGCGAGGGTGACGGCGGCCTGATCTCGGTGCTGAAGCCGACCGCGCTCAAGGGCAACGGCATCCTCGGCAAGAAGGTCGCCTATGTGCATGGCGATTCGCAGACCAAGTCGGATGCCGCGCGCGACGGCGCCAAGCGCATGGTCGAGCGCGACGGTGCGATCATGATTTCCGGCGGCTCGTCCTCGGGCGTCGCCGTAGCGGTGCAGGGCCTGTGCCAGGAACTCGGCATCATCTTCATGGCCGGACTGACCCATTCCAACGACACCACAGGGAAGGACAAGAAGCGCTACGGCTTCCGCCATTTCTTCAATGCCTACCAGTCGGGCGTGGCGCTGGCGCCGGTGATCGGCGAGGCCTACGGCAAGGACCGCCGCGCCTATCACCTGACCGCCGACTATACCTGGGGCTGGACGCAGGAAGAATCGATCAAGAACGCCACGGAGGCGCTCGGCTGGGAAACCGTCAAGGCCGTCCGCACGCCGCTCGGCGCCACCGATTTCTCGCAATATATCACGCCGGTGCTGAATTCCGGGGCCGACGTGCTGGTGCTCAACCACTACGGCAAGGACATGGTCAACTCGCTGACCCAGGCCGTCCAGTTCGGCCTGCGCGAGAAGCAGGTCAACGGCAAGAATTTCGAGATCGTCGTGCCGCTGTTCTCCGAACTGATGGCGCAGGGCGCCGGCGAGGCAGTGAAGGGCATCTACGGCACCAGCAACTGGGACTGGAAGCTCGACGACGACGCCACGAAGGCCTTCACCAAGTCCTTCGGCACCGAATATGGCACGCCGCCGTCGCAGGCCGCGCATACCTGCTACGTGCAGGCGCTGCTCTATGCCGATGCCTGCGAGCGCGCGGGAACCTTCTACGCACCTGCGGTCATCGAGGCGCTGGAGGGCTTCGAGTTCGACGGCATGGGCAATGGCAAGACGCTGTACCGCGCCGAGGACCATCAGTGCATGAAGTCCTGCCTCGTCGTGCAGGGCAAGGAAGATCCGAAGGACAAGTTCGACCTGATGCAGGTGGTGAAGGTCGTGCCGCGTGAGGAGACGACCTACGACGCGGCGATGTTCGGCGGCGAACTCGGCCCCTCGGATCCGAAGCAGTGCTGATTTGAAAAACGAAGGCCGGCCGCCAGCACGGCGGCCGGCCCGTTTCAGCCACGCAACTGGCCAATGGCGGACGGACGATGGATGCGATCCTGCTTCAGATAATGAACGGCCTCGACAAGGGCGGCGCCTATGCGCTGATCGCGCTCGGCCTCACTCTGGTCTTCGGAACGCTCGGCGTGGTGAACTTCGCCCATGGCGCGCTGTTCATGCTGGGCGCGTTCTGCGCCGTCACGTTCAACAAGCTGCTCAATCTGGAAAGCGTCGTCATCGATCCCAGCAGGACGACGGCCTGGGGCAGCCCGCTTGAAGTCCGCACGCCCTATGTCGAAGCCTGGCTCGGCGATTTCGGCGCCTTTCTCAACGACTATTCGGTGCCGGCCTCCATCGTGCTCGCGGTTCCGGTGATGCTCCTTCTCGGCATATTGATGGAGCGCGGCCTCATCCGCCATTTCTACAAGCGCCCCCATGCCGACCAGATTCTGGTGACCTTCGGCCTTGCGATCGTCCTGCAGGAGATCATCAAGCATTTCTTCGGCGCCAATCCGATCCCGCAAGCCGCGCCCGACGCGCTCGGCGGCACGGTCTATGTCGGCCAGCTCCTCGGCATGGGCCAGACGCTGGCCTATCCGCTGTGGCGGATCGTTTACCTGCTTTTCTCGCTGGGCATTATCGCAGCGGTGTTCGCGTTCCTGCAATTCACCACCTACGGCATGGTGGTGCGCGCCGGCATGCATGACCGCCAGACGGTCGGCTTCCTCGGCATCGACATCGAGCGCCGCTTCACCGTGGTGTTCGGGCTGGCGGCGGTTGTCGCAGGCATTGCCGGCGTCATGTACACGCCGATCATGCCACCGGACTATCATATGGGCATGGAATTCCTGGTGTTGTCCTTCGTAGTGGTGGTCGTCGGCGGAATGGGTTCCCTCGGCGGCGCGGTGGCTGCCGGCTTCCTGCTCGGCATCCTGCAATCCTTCGCCTCGATGAACGAGGTGAAGACGATCGTCCCCGGCATCGACCACATCATCATCTACCTCGTCGCAGTGGTCATCCTGCTGACAATGCCACGCGGGCTCATGGGCCGCAGAGGCGTGATGGAGGACTGAGCACGTGTTCAACGGCATCTCGCGCAATGACTGGCTGCTGCTCGTCGGCTTCGCCGCCATCGTCCTTCTGCTGCCGATCCTCCTCGAGCCGATCGGGGCGGCCTATCCGGCGCTGATGCAGAAATTCTGCATCTTCGGAATCTTCGCCATAGGCTTCAACATCCTGTTCGGCCTCACCGGCTATCTTTCCTTCGGCCATGCCGCATTTCTCGGCGTCGGCTCCTATGCCGCCGTGTGGTCCTTCAAGCTGTTCACCATGAATGCGATCCCCGCCATTGCGATGGCGGTGGTGTTCGCTGCGGCCTTCGCCGTGCTCATCGGCTATGTCAGCCTCAGGCGGTCAGGCATCTACTTCTCGATCCTGACGCTCGCCTTCGCGCAGATGTGCTACAATCTCGCTTATTCGGTTCTGACGCCGCTGACCAATGGCGAAACCGGCCTGCAGCTGACGCTCAACGATCCTCGCATCATCGATTCGCTTTTCGTCGAGCCCGCGGCGGGGTTGCCGCGCGTCAACCTGTTCGGCCTTCCGGTCAGCGGCGGCGGCTATGCGGGTTTCTACCTTTGCGCGGTGGCGCTGATCGTCTGCTTCTACATCTCGCTGCGCATCTTCCGCTCACCCTTCGGCCTCAAGCTGCGCGCCATCAAGTCGAACCAGAACCGCATGCGCTATACCGGCTTCAACACGCGGCCTTATCTTCTCGCCGCCTTCGTCATATCCGGCATGTTCGCCGGTCTCGCAGGCGGCCTGATGGCCGCTACCGATCCGCTGGTCGGCGCGGAACGGATGCAGTGGACGGCATCGGGCGAGGTCGTGCTCATGACGATCCTGGGCGGGGCAGGCACGCTGGTCGGGCCGGTGCTCGGCGCCGCCGTCATCAAATATTTCGAGAACATCTTCTCGGCTTTCGGCGATGCCACGCTGCACAATGTCTTCGCATTCCTGCCGGACGCCATCGAAGGTCCCGTCGTCTGGTTCCTGTCGCTGTTCGTCGGCGATGGCTGGAACCTCACTCTCGGCGTCGTCTTCATGCTCATCGTCGTCTTCCTGCCCGGCGGCATCATGGAGGGCCTGCGCCGCATCTGGGCTCTTTTCGGCCGGCGACCGGGAGATGGCAGGAAAATCCCCGCGGCCGAGCCGCAACCCGCGGAGTAGCGCGCCATGTCCACGAGCAATGTCGTTCTTCACGTGGCCGACGTCCACAAGCGCTTCGGCGGCCTGCATGCGCTGTCCGACATCGACCTGCAGGTCATGGAAGGCACGACCCACGCCATCATCGGTCCCAACGGCGCCGGCAAATCGACCCTGCTCAATGTCTGCATCGGGCGCATCGCTCCCGACACCGGGGCGGTCGTCTTCCATGGCGAGGTGATTACCGGCAAGCGCCCGCATGAGATCAACCAGATGGGCGTCGTCAGGGTATTCCAGACACCGGAGATCTTCCCCGACCTCACACTGCTGCAGAACGTCATGGTGCCGGCCTTCGCCAGGCATGACGGTGCGTTCAGGCTGAACGCCATGCGGCCTGCGGCGGCGCGAACCGACATTATCGACGACGCCATGCATTGCCTGGAGGATGTCGGCCTGGCCGCCCGGAAAGATACGATCGCGGCCAATCTCTCGCGCGGCGACAAGCGGCGGCTGGAACTGGCCATGGGGCTGGTCCAGAGGCCGAAGCTCCTGCTGCTCGACGAGCCCACGGCCGGCATGTCCCGCCACGACACCAATTCGACCATCGACCTGCTGCGGAAATTCAAGGGGCGCGGCATGACGAAGGTCATCATCGAACACGACATGCATGTCGTGTTCTCGCTGGCGGACCGCATCACCGTGCTGGCCCAGGGCCGGATCATCGCCGACGGTCCGCCAGACGAGGTCAGGGGCAATCCGAAGGTGCAGGAAGCCTATCTGGGAGGCGTGCATTGATGAACGCGATGACCATGCCGGACACCACAGCCGTGACCGCAGCCGCGCAGCCCTTCTTCAGCGTTCGCGACATCCATGCCTATTATGGCGAGAGCTATATCGTTCAGGGTGTGAGCTTCGACGTGGCCGAAGGCGACGTGATTGCGCTCCTCGGCCGCAACGGCGCCGGCAAGACCTCGACGCTGCGTGCGCTGGCACGGGCCCGCGATCCCGAACTGAAGCGCGGCGAGATCTGGCTCAATGGCGAACCGATCCACAGGCTCAAGGACTTCCAGGCGGCGCAAAAGGGAATCCAGCTGGTTCAGGAAGACCGGCGCATCATCCCTGGCCTGACCGTGGAAGAAAACCTCCAACTGGCCCAGATCGCCGAGCCGAAGGGCTGGCCGATCGAGCAGATCTACGAGCATTTTCCTCGTCTTGCTGAACGGCGCAAGCAGGAGGGCGTGACACTTTCGGGAGGCGAACAGCAGATGCTCGCCGTGGCGCGCGCACTGGCGCGCGACATCAAGCTCCTGCTGCTCGACGAGCCCTATGAAGGGCTGGCGCCGGTCATCGTGCAGGAAATCGAACGGATCGTCAGCGAGATCAAGAAGCTCGGCATCACCACGATCATCGTCGAACAGAATGCCGTGGCGGCATTGCAGCTGGCGGACCGCGCGCTCATCCTCGACATGGGCCAGATCGCCTTCGATGGCACATCCGCAGCCGTCCTCGAAAACGCCGAACTGCGCAACCAGTATCTGGCGATATAGGGCCGCATACCGCTTCATAAACGGTCCGCCGTCTCCGGCGAGGCGGGCTCGATCGGCAGACTGCGATGCCCTTGCATATCTGTGGCGGCGAGATGGTCAGGCCCGACGCCGCTTTGCCTCCGTACGGGCGACGGCCTCCTGCACGCGAAACCGCGTGATGCGCGCGACTAGATCGAGCGGCAGCGGCCCTTCGAGCGGAAACTGGACCGACCCCTTGGCGCCCTTGTAGCCGGCCAGTTCCTCCTTGAACGCCGCGATGCCCGAGGGTCCGGGATAGAAGCCTATATGATGCGTGAAGGAAGCGAAATGAACGAGGTTCTCTCCGAGCACAAAGGTCGGGATGCCGTAGCCGATCTTTTCCTCCGCATGGGGTGCTTCCGCCCTGATCGCCTCGCGCAGCGCACGGAGCTTGTCCCGGACAGAGCCGGGCTGGGCTTCGATATAGGCATCTATGGTCTGGATCGGAGATTTGCCGTCGACCACGAAACATTCCTCCACCGTCCGATGTCGCGACAGGCAGCGCCCATCAGCCGCGCCGCGCCGCCTCGATCACGGCAACATCGATCTTCTTCATGTGCATCATGGCCTCGAATGCGCGTTTTGCTTCATCGCCGCCGGCAGCCATCGCCTCGGTCAATACGCGCGGCGTGATCTGCCAGTTGATGCCCCATCGGTCCTTGCACCAGCCGCACGCGCTCTCCTGGCCGCCATTGCCGACGATGGCGTTCCAGTAGCGGTCGGTTTCCTCCTGATCGTCGGTGGCGATCTGGAACGAGAAGGCCTCGCTATGCTTGAAAGCCGGCCCGCCATTGAGGCCGATGCAGGGGATGCCGGCGACCGTGAAGTCGACCGTCAGCACATCGCCCGCCTTGCCGGACGGGAAATCGCCCGGAGCATGGTGGACCGCCTTCACCGCGCTGTCGGGAAAAATCTCGGCATAGAAGCGGGCGGCGGCCTCCGCGTCCTTGTCGTACCAGATGCAGATTGTGTTCTTGGCGATGTTCATTGCCTGTCCCTTCTCTCCTGATATCTGCCGACTATCGTGGATGAATCGCGGCCGAACGGCCGGCATCAGCCGGTTCGCGGCCCCACGAGGCCGAAGCGCGCACCCTGGTCATCCTCGGCCACCACAGTGAAGACCTCACCCGGAATCTCATCCGGCCCCTGAAGGGCACGGCCATTGGCCCGGCCGAGGCGCTCGACGGCCGCGTCGATATCGTCGACCGAGAAATAGACCTGCCAGCCGGGCTCTCCGTTCGGCACCTCGCCCATCACAGCGCCGATGCGTTCCGGTCCAGCATGGATGAAGCTGTATTCGCCCAGCTCGCCCATCGGCATCCCGCCTTCCCGGCGCAGGCCGAGAAGCGCGCCGTAGAAGGCGATTGCCGACTCGGGATCGGGCGCGGTGAGTTCGTTCCAGACCGCATGGCCCTGCGGCGCGTTCCCGCCGTCTTGGAAAGCCTGGCTTTCCTCTTCGCTTGCGCCGCGCATCAGATAGAAGAGCGCGCCCTGCGGATCGCCCAGGAAGGCGAAGCGTCCGACCTCCGGAATATCCGTCGGCGGGACATGGACCGATGCCCCCGCCTGCCCGGCCTCCTGCACACTGCGGTCTACATCCTCGACACCGAAATAGATCAGCCAGCGAAGCGGCATTTCCTCGCCTTCGGGCTGCTGCATCAGGCCGGCAACGGGCGTGCCGTTCGCGCTCGCAATGCGATAGTCCATCTGCGGTCCGCCAGGCATGCGCGCGCATGTCCAGCCAAGCACGGTGCCATAGAAGCGCTCGGTCGCATCGGCATCCGCTGTGATGCATTCGTACCAGATCGGAATTCCCTGCCGGTTCGTCATCACCTCATCCCCTGGCATCGCTGATGATCTCGAAGGTGCCGACAATCATACGCTGGGCGTCGAAGGGCATCGGATTGTCCTTCATATGCGCCTCCATCTCCGCAAAGAGCCTTTGCTGCCCTGTCAGCCGGGTCGCCTTGTCAGGCCATTCTACCCACGAGAAGATGACGGTTTCATCGTCCTGCGCCTTCACCGAGCGAGGGAAATCCGTCACCTTGCCCCTGGAGACGTCCACCCCCCAGCATTCAACCACGCGCAGCGCTCCCGCGCGCAGGAAGAGCGGTGCGGCCTTGTCGGCATGGACGATGAACTTCTCCTTGTTGAGTGTGGGCACGGCACCGACGAAGCCTTCGACATAGCCGGCCTTGCCGGCGCCGCCGCGATCCACGACCGGCTCGAAACCGCCGAAGATCATGCGCCGGCCATCGAAGGGCATCTCGCCAATCTCGGCTGCGCTCGCCTCGCTCATCATCTCCGCCGACGCGGCATCGCGCGTCGCCCGGTCGGCATATTCTATCCAGCCGAAGCTGATCGCTTCGTCCTCCTTCGCCGCCACTGCCCGGTAGAAATCCGTCTTCTCCCCTTTCGGGACATCGTCACCCCAGGCGTCCACGATCCGCGCGGCGCCGAATTGCCCGAAGACATGCCCGGCACGTCTTGCATGGCCGAGAAACGCCTCACGGTTGGCGACGGGAATGGCAGCCACAAATCCTTCGACAAAAGCCATCGAATATCTCACCCGTCTCCGCTTCAGTCCGCATCCGGCATCTGGTTGATATGGAGGATATTGCCGTCCGGATCCCTAAACCAGACGAGCTTCATGCCGTCGGCATGATGGATGTGGTCGCGGAATTCGCCGATTTCAGGATAATGCTCGAAGACGACGCCCTTCGCGGCAAGGTCGGCCACGATCGCATCGAGCTCGTCTTCGACATCCCATACGACAGCGTTGGCACGGTTCGTGCCGGCCGTATCCGAGCGGTAGACGACGAGATGCGTGGCGCCGGTGCGGAAAACGATGACACCGTCCATTCCCTCCTGCACCGGCTCGAGGCCCAGCACGTCCGAATAGAAGCGCCTCGCGCGCTCAATGTCGGAAACGGCGATGATCGCCGAGGAATCCCTGTCCTTTAGCATAACCTCCTCCTCCGTGGTCGGCTTGGCTATAAGGTTGATATCAACATGTCTGGTTCATGTCCACCCAAGTGCCGAATCACGAAATCATACCGGTCGAAACGACGATCTTCGGATCGTGACCACTGCCTGCACGTGCACCGCGCCGCGCATGCTTGCCCGACGTTTCGACGAAGCGCTACGCCGGCTGGGCCTGAAAAGCCGGAAGCCAGATTCACGGATTTCGTGTATTTCGTGGAGGGGTATTGGCTGGAGACCGTGGACTGAAACTCAAATCAATGAGCGAAGAGGAGAAGCAGGGCCTCACCGCCGTGTACGCGGAGAGTGGCGGCTGAATGGCTGCCCGGGCGCTACGCCAGCACGGAGGCGGCGTTCGACAAGCTGGCAATTTCGGTGGAGGGTTCTGCGTCGCCGACAGGGCTGCTGGCATGTGCGCGCTGAGCCCGAAGAGCACTTCCAGGAAGTACCGTGATCTCGCGGCAAAAGCCCTATCTGCCCGAAGGGCGAGATGGACCGGTTCGTTATCCATTCGGTTCTGGGGTAGCCGGCATGGCGGAGCAAGCAGGGACGCTTCAGAAATGTGAAGTGCAGCCAGAGACCCCCGAGGGCGCGACCCGGTGACAACGCCAATATTGTCCTGACCTTATTTCAGCTCTACAGCGATACGGGCGCACTGGCTGCGGATTTCCGCGATGGCGTCGATCTCGAAGAATGTTCCGCGCGTCAGCGGGCCCACCGCATAAAGGCCGGGCATCGGGCGGCCGTTCGCGCCGATCGCCATGCAGCCGGGTGTCACGTCGAGCCCGATCCGCAAAGGGTCGGGCCGGATGGTTCCCCGCGCCAGCAACGACCTGACCGGCTCGACCGAGGTCGCGCCGATATCCTTGGCAAAGCCGGTGCAGTCGTAGATGCGCCCGCAGGGGATGGTTTCGATTTCCGAGGAGCCGCGCTGGCGCAGGGTCAGCCCGAGGCCGTTCGCGTCCTCCGTCACCCCGGTTACCTTTCCCGCGACCAAACGCAGGCGGCCGGCCGCTACGGCTTCGCTGGCCCTGGCATGAATATCGGGCGGTATACGGTGGCGGTGGATGTCCCACCATGCCTTGGTGTGTTCCCAAAAGCGCCGCTTGGCCGAGATCGGCCAGTTCTGCCAGATCATCTGGTTGAATGGCCGCAAGCCGTCGACCACGTCGCGCCAGTCGCCGCCTTCCCTCTCGCACTCCTCGACCAGCGTGGCGAACCAGCGCACGAAATAGGAAAGCTCGGTGCCGAGCGGAATGTCGGCCGCATCGAGCCTGATCGGATTGCGCCTCCCGCCATGCGGCAGAGGAAACAGGCCGCGCCGCGAGATCGCGACGATCTCACCGCGATGGCCATGCGCCTCCAGCGTCAGCCAGGCGTCGATCATGCTCAATCCGCTGCCGAGGATGACCACGCGCTCATCAGGGCCGACCGTCGGCGTCTCCTCAGCGCAAAGCCGCGTTGCAAATGGCTGACGCGGAGTGGGATCAGGATCATGCCCGGTGGCGAGGAACACCATATGGGCGGGAATGCTCGTCCCGTCGGCCAGTTGCACATCGAAGCCGCTTGGCAGCGGCAGGACGTTGACGCATTCATTGGTCACCCTGCGCAGGCGGCCGGATGCCCCCTGCCCGGCGACCAGCCCCTCGAAGAGGTCCGACAGGTAGCGGCCATAGGTTTCGCGCGGCAGGAAAATGTCGCCATTGCCCGCCGCATCCACATGGGTTCGGCAATACCAGTGCCAGAAATGGAGCGGATCGTCTGCATAGGCGCCCATGCGCGATGCCAGCACGTTGAGGCGATGATCGGGCAGCCGCGTGGAATAAGCCAACCCCGCGCCCACTTCCTCGCGCTTCTCGATCAGGGTGATGCGGTCCTTGAGACCGGCCTTGACGAGATGCGCGGCCAGGATGACGCCGGTTGCGCCGCCGCCGACGATCACGATGGATTTGCCGCCATGTTCACTCATGCCGTGAACCTCAGGGAGACGGCATGCGTGCCCTCATCAATCAGGCCTGCTGCTGAAGCTCGATATCCAGCGCATCGTCCGTTGCGTCGCGCATCTCGGCCAGCGTGCGGTTGTCCAGCACCTCGGCAATGGCGTTGCGCACTTCCAGCATCATGTGCCGCACCTGGCAGGTGGCCTCGTCGCAATCCTCGCACCGCTCGTAGCGGGTGCGGCTTGCGCAGGGAAAGGGCGCGAGCGGCCCGTCCAGCACGCGCACCACATGCCCGACCTTGATCTCGTCTGCCGGCCGCGCCAGCCGGTAGCCGCCCTCCTTGCCCTTGCGGCTTTGCACGAAGCCGGCATTGCGCAATTCGACCAGGATCGCGTCGAGGAATTTCTTGGAGATGTTGTTGCGCGTGGCGATGTCGTTGACGAAGGCAAGCTGCCCGGCCGGAAGATAAGCGAGGTCGACAAGCGCCTTCAGCCCGTACTTCCCTTTCCTGGTCAACATGGTGCTGCGAAATTCCCGAGGACTGGCCGCGGACGGCCGAGGCTGCGCGCTCGCCACGAATCCGGCGCTGTCCGGCCGCATTCGGGCACGCCAGACAACTAATATCCAGCAATCTTCTATACAACCTCAAAATCATTGATTTTTTACTGCTTCACGCAGCGGTTGCGGGGCGTATCGCCACGTCCGGCGATCGGTTGATCCGCCGGGCCGCAAGCAGCGCGCCAAGCTGGGCGCCGGCCTGGTCGATCCTTTCGAGGGCCGCAGCATCACTGGGCTTGCCATTCTCGAACTCATGTTCGCTGAGGTAGACGGAGGTGGGCACGGTCAGTGCGGAGAAGAAGCCGAACAAGGGCCGCATCTGGTGCTCCACCACCAGACCGTGGCGATGGCCGCCGCCTGTCGCGCCCACGACGACGGGCTTGCCCGCGAGGCTGTTCGGCGAAACGAAATCGAACAGATGCTTGAACAGGCCGGTATAGGAGCCCTTGTAGACAGGCGAGATCGCGATGATCGCATCGGCCTGTTCGATCGCATCGACCACGCGGCGGGCATCATCCGACAGTTCGGACCGCGCAAACGCCGCGCCCAGTCCCGGTCCGGCATCGATGATGTCGAAGCTCGTCAGATTCAGGTCGATCCGCCTGCGCGTCGCAGCCGCCACCGCATGCGCCAATGCGAGCGATTTGGACGGTCGGTTCACGCTTCCCGAAATCGCCACCACCGTGGACACAGCCTGTGGCATCGCATTCTCCATCAACTTTATGTCTATCAGATTAGTAGAGTTTTGTGTCGGACGGAAGGATATCGATCTCAATCGCTGCTGCCGGTGGACAGAAGAATCCGCAAACCGCCTTCGAGCGGGATTTCCATGCTCGACACGCATGGTCCCGGGCTGCGCTGCGAACCACGCGCCCGGGACCGTTCGGCCTTGGGAGGGCAGCCTAGTTCACTGCCGGAATATTGTTGGCCTTGATGACCTCGGCCCATTTCGCGATACCCGACGAGATGACCTTGCCTAGTTCCTCGGGCGTGCCGCCGACCGGTTCGAATGCCTGCTCCACGAGCTGCGCACGCGCGGCCGGGTCGGCGATCACCGCATTGATCTCCACATTCAGCTTTTCGACGATCTCCTTCGGCGTGCCCGCCGGCGCCACGAAGCCCTGCCAGGAGGTGAAGTTGAATTCGGGAACACGCTGCTCGACGAAGGTCGGCACGTCCGGCAGGGATGCGCTTCGCTCGCCGGGCGATACGGCCAGCGCCTTGAGCTTGCCGCTCTTGATGTGCGGCAGCGCGGGCGCCAGGGTCACGATGATCCCGTCGGCATGCTTGCCGAGCACGTCGGTCAGCGCCGGCTGCGCGCTCTTGTAGACGGCGGGTGTCACGTCGATGCCGGTGAGGTTTTCGAGCAGCAGCACGCCGAGCTGACCCGTGGTGCCGATCGCCGGCGAGGCCAGCGAGAGCTCGCCCGGCTTGCTCTTCGCCAGCGCCAGGAACTCCTGCAGCGTGCTCACCGGAATGTCCTCGTTCACCGCCAGCACCTGCGGTGCGGAGATGGCCTGGATCACCGGCGCAAAGCTCGTCTCGGCGTTGAAGGGCAGTTCCTTGAACAGCGTCTGGTTGATCGAGAGCGAGTCGCTGGTGCCGAGCAGCGTGTAGCCGTCCGGCGCGGCATTGGCGACATATTCGGTGGCGATGTTGCCGGCGCCGCCGGGCTTGTTCTCGACGATGACCGGCTGGCCGACGCGCTGGCTCAGATATTTGCCGATAATGCACGCCAATATGTCGGGGCTGCCCCCGGGTGCGGCCGAAATCACGATGGTGATCGGCTTTTCGGGATAGTCCGCATGTGCGGCGAGCGGCGCCGCGACGAGGGCGGCAAGCGCGAGCGCGATCTTGGGAAGGAAAGTCGTCATTTGTCAGGCTCCATGATCTTGAGAGGCGATTGCGGCAGGCGTCTCGGCGCTGCCTGAAGACTTGCGCAGGAAATCGGCGGCCGGCCGCCAGGCGAGCGCGGCCACGATCAGCACGGCCACGGCCAGAAGCGTCGCGCTGATGGGATTGGTGACGAAGACGGTGGCGTCGCCGCGCGACAGCACCAGCGCGCGGCGCAGATTCTCCTCCAGCATCGGGCCGAGGATGAAGCCCATCAGCAGCGGCGCCGGCTCGCATCCCGTCTTGATGAAGAAATAGCCGACGACCCCGAACAGGGCGGCAAGCCCCACGTCGTAGACGCTATTGTTGAGGCTGTAGATGCCGATCGAGCACAGAAGCAGGATGAGCGGGAACAGCAGCGAGTAAGGCACCTGCAAGACGCGCACCCAGAGCCGGATCAGGTTGAGATTGAGGAAGAGCAGCAGCGCATTGCCGATCAGCATCGAGGCGATCAGGCCCCAGAAGAGCTCCGGCCGGGTCGTCATCACATCCGGGCCGGGCGCGATGCCGTGGATCATCATGGCGCCCGCCATCAGCGCCATCACCGCGCCGGACGGCAGGCCGAGCGTCAGCAGCGGGATGAAATTGGTCTGTGCTGCGGCATTGTTGGCTGCCTCCGGGGCCGCCACGCCTTCGATCGCGCCATGACCGAAGCGCTGCGGCGTGCGCGAGATCTTCTTCTCCAGCGTATAGGCCGCGAAGGCGCCGACGGCGGCGCCCGCCCCCGGCAGCACACCCAACGCCGCTCCGATGCCACTGCCGCGCACGATCGGCTTCCATGAATCGCGCAGGTCTTGTCGCGTCGGGAAGGCGTTCTTCACCTTCTGCGCCAGCTTGCCGTCGGCGGTGCCCTGTTCGAGATTGGCGATGATTTCGCCGAAGCCGAACAGGCCCATCGCCACCACGACGAAATTGATGCCGTCGCGCAGTTCCGGCTGGCCGAAGCTGAAACGGGCGATGCCGGTATAGACATCGGTGCCGACGATGCCGAGCAGCAGTCCGGCGAAGATCATGGCTATGGCCTTCAGCGTGCCGCCCTGCGCCACCAGCAGCGAGGCGACGAGGCCGACCAGCATGAGCGAGAAATAGTCGGCGGGTCCGAATTTCAGCGCCGCCGCAACGAGGACCGGGGCCAGCGCGACCACGACCAGCGTGCCGAACACGCCGGCGACGAAGGAGCCGATGGCGGAGACGCCGAGCGCCGAGGCCGCCCGCCCCTGCTTGGCCATGGCATGCCCGTCGAGGCAGGTCAGCACCGCCGAGGTCTCGCCCGGCAGCTTGAGCAGGATCGCGGTGGTCGAGCCGCCATATTGCGCGCCGTAATAGATGCCTGCGAGCATGATGAGCGCCGCTACTGGGTCGAGCCCGAAGGTCAGCGGGAGGAGAAGCGAGATCGTGACCACCGGGCCGACGCCCGGCAGCACGCCCACCAGCGTGCCGAGCACCACGCCGACGAAGCAGAGCAGCAGGTTGACCGGCTGGATGGCGACGGCGAAGCCGCCCCAAAGACCGGCAAAAGCGGAGAAATCCATCACCAGGGCCACAATTTGAGAGGAATCTGGAGGGCATATCCGAAGATGCCGACCGAGAAGGCCGCCAGCCCCAGCGCCAGCAGCAGCGCGGTCCTGGCCGATGCCTGCCGTGTGAGCGCCAGCGAGCTGCCGACGAGCAAACCCGCCGCAAGCGCCAGCCCGAGCGCCTTGAGCGCCACGGCAAACAGGACGACCGGCGCCAGCACCCCGATCAGCGGCCGCCAGGCCACGGTGCCGACGGCGACCGGAGCCGCAAGCCCGAAGACCCCGGCGCCCAGCAGCGTCAGAATGCCCCCGGCAAGCGCGGGAAACAGGCCAGGCCCGATATCGCGCAGGCTGCCCATCGAATAGCTGAACGCGTTGATCAGGAAGAACAGCCCGAGCCCGAGGAAGAACAGTCCCGCGAGCCCGTCGGCCGACAGGACACGGCTTGTCTTGCCGGCCGACATGGTGTGTCCCCTACTTCGCCGCGTCGACGAGACGGCGTGCCTCGGCGAGCGGTTCGTGGGCGATCCATTCAGGCACGCTGAAATCGTCCTGGATGAAGCCCCATTTGAGCAGGAAGTTCTTCTGATTCTCCAGCAGCCCGACGAGCTCTGGCGTGATCGACGGCTCCAGCACCTGCGCCACCGATGGCGAATAGGCCGCGTCGACCCATTCCTCGGCGATACTGCTGTCGCGCGCGATCTGGCGCTTGGCATCGGCCGGATTGGCGACGGCCCAGCGCGCCGTCTCGATGGCGCGCGCCAGATAGCGCGCCACGACATCCGGGCGGCTGTCGAGCAGTTCGCCGCGCACCGTGAAGATGGTGGGGGCGAGGTTGTTGATGCGGCTCCTGACCTCCGGGAAGGCGCTGATGTCGGCCACGACATGCGCGTCGAGCAGGGTCTGGAGCTCGACGCCCTGCGCCGACTGGTAGATCGCATCGACCTCGCCGGTGAGCAGCGCGCGCAGTTCGGGCCCCTGCCGCCGGCGCGTCACGCGGGCGGAGAATTGCGAGCTGCTCAGCGCGCCGGCCTCCGGCGGCTTGCCGACCAGCGCCTCCGTCAGAGGAATGTCCACGAAGGTCACGTCATCATGGCCGAGGCCGACGCTTTCCAGCGCGGTCAGGTAGCCGCGCAGCGCCGTGGCGCGCGGAAAATCCACCGGGTCGTTCGGCCGCTTGATCAGGCCGAGCCGCTTGCCCTTGAGGTCTTCCGGCGTGCGGATGTTGGAGCCCGGCAGCGCGAGGATCGATGAATAATGCTCGATCCAGGTCAGGCCGATGACGCGCAGGTTCCGCCCCTTCGACTTCGACACGATCGGCGGAATGTTGCCGCCTTCGCGAAAGAGGTTCTCATGCGACTGGTCGTAATGCGCCTCCCGCACCTTGCGGTCGGGATGGGTGCGGATCGAATGCAGCGTCACGTCGGAGCCGCGAAACGCCGCCTCGTAGTCGCCGCGGGCCAGCGCGATGCTGGCGGCGGAGGGCACCGGGCAGACGGTATACCAGACGTCCTGAGCTGCTTGCGAAGCGCCGCTTCGGCTGACGCCGGTGGGGGTGGCAATGTTCATTGCGAATTCCTTCCTTAGACGATGAGGGCTTGACGCGGCGGCGTGCGGCCGTTGAGCACGAAGTCGCCGATGTAGTGGTATTTCCACACCTCCGGGTCGTGGAGCGTATGGGTCCGCGCATTGCGCCAGTGGCGGTGCAGGTTCCACTTTTCGTCCGCCGCGCTGGTGCCGGCGAGCGCGAAGAGATCGTTTGCGACCTTCACGCAGACGGCGGAAGCCGCCGCCTTGGCCGCCGCGACGAGGATCGCGAGGCGCACGGTGGCCGCCTCGTCCGGCGGGGCGGTGAGCACGCTGTCGAACGTGTCGGCGGCGTGCAGCAGCAATGCATGCGCCGCTTCCGTCTCGACGAAAAGCTCGCCGACGCGGCGGATGATGTGCGGGTCGTCGCCGGCGCGTTCGAGATCGGCGCCGTACCATGGCCGGCTGCGCTCGCGCACATAGGCGGTGGTGTCGGCCAGCGCTTCCTGGGCGATGCCGATGTCCACGGCAACATGCATGATCTGGCCGAAGGCGAGCCGCGTCGCCGGGCCGGCATCATAGCGCCAGATCGGCACGATATCGCGCTCGGAGACGGAGACGTCCTCGAAGATCGCCGTGCCGCTGGCGGTGCCACGCTGGCCCATGCTGTTCCAGTCGTCGATGACCTCGACGCCGGGCGCATTGCGCTCGACCAGCACCATATGGGCGCGGCCCTCTTCGTCCAGCGCGGCGACCGGCAGCCATTGCGCAAACAGGGCGCCCGTCGTGTAGAATTTGCGCCCGGTGAGCGAATGACTGCCGTCCGGCCGCCGCAGGATACGCGTCGTCATATTGGCATAGCCGCCCTTTGGCGTGCCGCGCTCAGACAGCGCATTGCCCCAGAGCTGCCCGGCCAGCACGCCGGCATAGAAGAATGCCTTCTGCTCGGGCGTGCCCAGCGCGCGGATATTGTCGAGATGCGAGAAATGGTTCTGCGGGATCTGGCCAATCGCCGGGTCCGCCGCCGAGATGATGCGGAAAACCTCGACCAGCGTGCGGATGGACACTTCCGGCCCGCCATGGGCACGCGGAACGGTGGTGCCGAGCAGACCGGTCGCGCGCAGATCCTCGATCTCCGCGAAGGGCCGCCTGCGCTCGGCATCGCGCGCGGCAGCACCTGGACGGATGCGCGCCGCATAGGCCGCTGCAACCACGAGTGCTTCCGCGTCCGAGGCGATCACATGGGCCTTGGTGTGGAGAGGCGACGGCCGTACATTCATTGGGCCGCCTCCAGATGGCTCTCACGCTCGCGCACGCGCGGGATCACATGGGTCGCAAAGCGCTCCATCTCGGCCAGCAGCGGCTGGAACTGGATCATGAAGAGGTCGATGCCGGCTTCGCGGAAGGCGATGATGCGTTCGGCCACCTGCTCGTAGCTGCCCACCAGCCCCGCATTGGTGCCACCATTGGTGCCGACGACCGGCACGCCTTCATTGACCTTCATCATCTGCACGGCGGCGTCCGTGCCGGACTTCATATGACCGGCATTGTTGCGCGCCACGAGCGACAGGAGATGGTCGAACTCGGCCCTGGCCGCGTCCTCGGTCTCGCGCGCGATGACGAAAGCCGACAGCGCGAAGCGCAGCGGCGGTTTCGTGCGCGGCCGGCGCGACAAGTCCTCGATCAGCGCCCGCGTCTCGAGCAGGGCGCGGCCGTTGATGAAGTAGACATCGGCCTGCGCGGCGGCGAGCCGGCGCGCAGGCTCGGATTCGCCGCCGAAATAGATCGTCGGGCCGCCGTCACGCACGGGCCTCGGCCGCAGCGTCAGACCTTCGACGCCGACATGGGCGCCGCGATAGGTCACGGTCTCACCGGCGAACAGGCCGCGCACGATCTCCAGCCATTCGGCCGAATAGTCGTAGCGCGCGTCGTGATCCAGCACCGGCAGGCCAAGCTGCTGCATCTCGGGCACGAACCAGCCGCTGACGAGATTGATGGCGAAACGCCCGCCGCTGATCCGGTCGATGCCGATCGCCTGCTTCGCCAGCACGCCCGGATTGTAGAGATAGGGCTTGATCGCGGCGATGATCTCGATGCGGTTCGTGGCCTCGGCAATTGCCGCCGACGCCGTCCATGGTTCGATCACCTCGGAGTCCCGGTGGCGCGTGCTGATCGTATGCTGCGCGATCAGCGTGGCGTCGAAACCCAGCCGCTCCGCTTCCACCACGACCTCGCGATTGCGCCGGTAGCTCGCATCGGGCAGATCGTCGGGATGGCTGTCGGCGCCGAAATAGCCGTGGTGCGGTGCCCAGACACCGAACCGTGCGGATCGTCCGGCGGCGCTCACTGGTTCACCTGCGGCGCGACCGGCGTAGTGATCGCGTCATTGAAATCGGTCAGGAAGAGGTCGCGAACGTCCAGCCGCTTGCGGATGATGCCGGTCTCGAAGATCTCGTCGGCATAGACCTGCTTCTCGGCGAGGAACGCCTCATCGATGAGCGCGAGACCGTCGGAATTGTTGTCCAGCGCGGTGCGGACGGCATTTTCCGAGACGCCCAGCTTCGGCGCGACGAGCTTCACATATTCGTCAGGGTTCGCCTTCGCCCATTTGATGATCTTCTCATATTCACCGACAAAGGCACGGATCGCGTCGGCCTTCTTCTCCACCGCGTTGGGCGTGGCGAAGATGCAGTAGAGATTGGTGATGTCGTACTGGTCGCCCCGCGCCAGGACATAGCTCCCCGGCACCTTCTCCAGAATCTGAGCCGCAGTAGGCGAATTCTGCGAGGTCGCATCGGCCTGCCCTGTGACGAAGGCCGCCACCGCCTCTGCGCCGAGAATGTTCAGCGACGAGAAATCCTCGTCCTTGACGTCATGCGCCTTCTGGAGGTGCACGATGAACAGCTTGTGGTTGTTGTTCTGCGCATAGGCGATGCGCCTGCCCTTCAGGTCGGCGAAGGTCTTGGCCTGCACCTCCGGCCGCACGATCAGGTTGGTGTTGCGCCCGTTGGAGCCGGTGCAGGCCACGACCTTGTTCTTCGAGCCGTTGGCGGCCATCTGGATCGGGCCGATCTCGCCCTGGTCCTCGATATCGACCGCGCCGGATAGGATCGCATCGTTCAGGTCGGCGCTGTTGGGGAAATATTTGTACTCCACCTTCACGCCGGGCAGTTGCACGTCCTTCTGCCACAGCGCGGCGAAATAGCCGAAGGCCTGCGGCACGCCCACCTTGAGCACGACATCCTCGGCAAAGGCGCCGGAGCTCATCAGCAGTGCGGCCAGTCCGGTGCCGAGCGCCATGACGCGACGGCGGAGGGGAAGAGAGTTGGCGGTCATGATCTTGTCCTTCGATCCGGTCAGATAGCTGGCACGCCGAGCTGGACGAGCACGCGCTCGCGCAGGCGGCCGAATGTGGGGTCGAGGCGGTTGCGCGGATGGCTCGCCTCGATGGAGAACTGGTCGAGCACCTTGCCCTCGCCGAGCACGACGACGCTGTCGGCCAGCGTCAGCGCCTCATCGACATCGTGGGTGACCAGCGCGACGGTGAAGCCGTGCTTGCGCCACAGGTTCAGGAGCAGCGCATGCATGCGGATGCGGGTGAGTGCATCCAGCGCGCCGAAGGGCTCGTCGAGCAGCAGCACGGAAGGCTGGCGGATCAGCGCGCGGGCCAGCGCCACGCGCTGCCCCTCGCCGCCGGACAGGGTCGACGGCCACGCATCGGAAAGACGGCTAAGGCCGACCTCGTCCAGCACGGCGAGCGCCTGCGCCCGGCGCGCATCCCGCGAATATTGCAGGCCGAACGCGACGTTCTCCCAAACCCGCAGCCACGGCAGCAGGCGCGAATCCTGGAAGGCGATGGAGACCGCGCCGTCGACGCCGACGGTGCCCGAGGTGGGCGTGTCGAGCCCGGCGAAGAGCCGCAGCAGCGTGCTCTTCCCGCAGCCGGATTCGCCGACGATGGCGACGATCTCGCCCTGCGGGATCGACAGGTCCACCCCATCGAGGACAGTGCGGTCGCCAAAATCCTTGCGGACATCGACGGCGCTGAGGCCGGGTTCCTGCGATCGGGCCACCGAGACGTGGCTGAGTGCGATATTCATTTGAGGAACCCCCTGTTCCAGGGCAGAAGCCGCCATTCCAGAAGGCGCACCATGGCCTCCATCAGCAGGCCGAGGATGGCGTAGAGAACGAGGCCGAGGATGATCCAGTCGGTCTGGAGCGCGTTGCGGCCCTGCGCAACGAGATAGCCGATGCCGCCCTGCGCATTGATGCCCTCGCCGATGACCAGGCTGAGCCAGGCGATGCCCAGGGACAGACGCAGGCCGACCAGAGCCGATGGCAGCGCGCCAGGCAGGATGACGCGGGTCAGCAGTTCGCGATGGCTCGCGCCGCACATCTGCGCAAGCTCGGCGAAGCGCCGGTCGATGCCGCGGATGCCCTTGTAGAGATTGATGTAGAGCGGGAAGACGACGCCGATCGCCACCAGGCCCACCTTCACGCCCTCGTCTATGCCCAGCCAGATGACCAGCAGCGGCGCGGTGCCGAGCGAAGGCATCGCCCGGATCATCTGCAATGGCGGATCGATCGCCTGCTCGCCCAGCCGGGACAGGCCCGATGTGAGCCCGAGCGCGACGGCCACCGAGCCGCCGATGGCCAGCCCGAGCAGCACCCGCTGCAACGAAATCAGGACATGCGACAGGATTTCACCTGTGCCGGCCAGCTCCACGAAAGTGGCCCAGACCTGCGAGGGCGGCGCCAGCACGGCAGGATCGACCCAGCCGATAGCCGTCGAATATTGCCACAGCGCAATGAGAAGCAGCGGCGTTACCGCGCGCCTTGCGACCGACCAGTGAAAGCCGCCTCGCCTGTCGGTCCCGCCCCTGGCCTTTAGAGCCCGCGGGGCGGAGCTTGCGGCGGCATAGAGCTGTTCTGTCGGGGTAAATGCCACCGTTCCCTCCGGCGCGTGTTCATCTACCTCCTAAATTATACTAACTTTATAGACTTAATAAGGATTAGTATTCCAATCCCATGTTGCCCAGGGAAAAAGGCCTCCTCCCGATTGCGCCTTCACGCATGCCTGCGTCCCGTTTCGAAACGGCTTGCGGCGGCCTCGCCGGTCCAGGTTCCGGGGCGTGATCCCGACCGATAAGATGACTTTGCTGGGAAACATTGCCCGTGACGCCGCACGGCCGGCGCCACAACGGTTCGATCAGCTCAGGCGCAGCGCACCGGGAACGTCCCCGCCATCCGCCACCGATAGCTTCTCGGAATGTCGTTCGAGCGTATTGGCAAGCAGCTTAGAGACATCCGTGCCGATCAGCCGCATGACCGCGTCCGAGCCGAAGCCCGTGATGATGAACTCGCTGATGCCGAGCTCCGCGAAGGGAAGCAGATAGATTGCGATTTTCGCGGCAGCAGGCTGTCCGCTGGCGATCACCGCATGGATCCGGTCCACCGGCACGGAGAGTGCAAAGCTGATCTTGCCCTCCCGCCCGAAGCTGCGCGCCGCCGCCTGCACGCGGCTAATCTGCCGCGCGATCTCATAGTTGGAATCAAGCGCCAGCTCGAAGATGGTGGCGTGGCGGGCGGCCGCCTGCATTGCGGTTCCCGTGCGACCCGACATGCGAATGGCAATGGACGGCCCCTGGATGCTCTTCTCCGCGACGAAACCGTTGCGGATACTGTAGAACCTGCCTTCATGGTCGAAGGGGCGGTCGTTCGACCACAGGCGCTTGAGCAGCGTGAGATATTCCTCCACGCGCGCGCAGGTCCTCTCATGCGCGCTGCCCTCCTCAGCTGCCTCCTGGTCCACCCCCATCCGCAGCGAAAGCCGCCCGCCGACCAGATTGTCGAGATAGGCAAGCTGGCGTGCCGAGATGACCGGGCTCATCACGCCCGGCCAATGCGTGGCGATCACGGACAGGCGCGAGGTCTGCCGTCCGACATCTGCGGCCAGATCGAGATTCGAAAGCAATCCGCCAGCATCATCGACGATGAATCCGGAAAAGCCCGCCGCATCGAGTTTGCGCAGGCTGGCCCGATAACTGTCAGGATTGAAGAAGAATGCGCGCTGGCCTGCGACGGGAAGCGGATGGGCAGTGAAGGCGATCTGCATGTCGTCCTCCTCGGCATATGCTTCTGGACACACAGCTTGTTCAGCCGGCCTCGCGCGGCGCGGCTAGGCGAAAACTCCAAGAACCACGGCGCCCGCAAAGCCGAGAGCCGCGTAGAATGTGATATGTGCGACCATGCCCGAAACTGCGCCGAACGCCCAACGGAAATGGCTTTCGCGATGCGCAACGACCTGATGGAATGAGCTCATCTCGTCCTCCATCATCATAGTCTATAAACTCAGTAGACTTTGTCGATTGCGTTTTTCGGCGCCTCCGGAGAACCAACAGCTCCAAATGGAGCGCTGAACCGAAATTTCTCCCAATTCATACGCGGTTGTTCCACGACTGGAGCAGCTCATCGGTATAGCGCAATGACATCGGCCCCATACCGCTTTCGATGACTGGAGAGTTGCCGTCCCCCGACGGCCGAAGCGCTCAGCGCGCGACGATGGCAGTGCCGGGTGTCATACGCGGGAAGCCGGCAGTTCTCCCCTTTTGGATGGGAGTGGCGCGCCGCTAGCGGCGAATGCATGAACTTTTATGTTATTGAAATTGTCTACTAATTTTCCTTATGCCGGACTCTACGGGGTGATCAACAACACCCGCAATTCACAACCCCATCCCGGAATCTATGCTTATACGCTCGACAGGTGGATGCGTCCTGCCTGCGCGCCTGCCTCAGTGCTTCTCGCGTCTCGCTACCTTCGGCGAAGAAACGTCCTCTTCCCGACCCTGAGTACGAGGTTTTCGACCTGATGTCTTCGCAGTCCCATCCGCCCCGAGCTGATGGACATCAGCTCTGGGCATCAATTGTGGGCACCACTTGCGGGAAGCCGTTTCAACGCAGAATGCGCCTGTTCGGAAGAGTCAAAATTCCAACTATTTCAATAATTTAGGAAGTATACTGGCTGGCGAACCAGGACTAACGGAGTCAGAGTCCACGGCCGATAGTTGAAATTGCTGCGCTTTTTCTCCGCCGACGGAGAAAAGGCTAGATGGAATATCAAAGGGTTAGCGGCGAAAGCCCGACCAAAGCGCGGGGCCTCTGATGGCCGGGCCGCGCTACTCCAGCATCCCGGCTGATGCCGTTCTCGACCGCGAGCTTTCACGGCTGGCGCTGCACGTCCTGGCGGCGCTCGGCACGCATGCGGACAACAACGGCTGGTGCGTCGTCAAGCAGAAGACCCTCGCCGACAAGATCGGATCGAGCGCCGGCAGCGTTGCCAACGCCATCGGGGAGCTTGTGAAGCGCGGCTATGTCCGCGTCCGTGCTCGCCACGCCGACAACGGCGCGCAGCTCGCCAGCCTCTACCAAGTCGTCATGGATCGCGAGCCGTCCGATGTCGTCGAGGATGACGGCATTTCGAGCGAGGGGGTGCCGGTATATCGGCAGGGGGGTTCATCTGCAGATGAAGGGGGGGTGCACGCACAGATGAAGGGGGGGTTCATCCCCACGTGCACCCATAAGAACGACCCTTCTTCTGAACGACCCTTTTCCCCTGTCGGGGAAGCGCGCAGGCGCGCGCGCCCTGTTTCTTCGAAATCGAAATCTCGGAATGGATCGACCGGACATGTGCTGGTCGACGTGCTGAAGGAGTTCGCCGAATGAACGCCGTCGTCGCCACCATCACGCCGAAGGCCTCGGCAGAGATCATCCAGCATCTCGCGATGCTCTTCGCCGGATACGATGTGCCGTTCGGAGATGGTTCCGAAACCCGCAAGGCCAAGGTGGCGGGTTACGTGTGGGCTTGCGAGGGCAGGCCTGCCGGTCTGGTCGAGCGTGTCGTGAAGGACTTCCTGTCGGGGAAGGTGAAGCGTTCGCCCTCGCTGCGGTCGAAGCTCCCGACCTCGGAGGAGTTCGCAGCGCAGCTCGACATGCGCGCTTCGGAAGGGCAGCGCGGCGCAGTCGTGGAGTTCACACCGACGACCTCGGTTCCTCCTTTCGGCCCGGTCTGGATGGCGAAGCTCCTGTCGATCCTGCTTGCCGGTCCCGAGAAGACAAAGCCCTCGGCCTTCATCGCCAAGGTTATCGCCGAGGGCGGGGAGAAGGGCGAGCGCTACCGTCTCCAGCATCAGGCGACCAGCGGGTTCCCCAAGGCGCGGGAGATGCTGGACCGGGCCGACCACGGACAGGGTTTCCGTGTCGAGGAGGCTTTCGAGACGATGGCCGAGACGATGGAGCCGGTCCCGGTGACGGGTGAGGTCTTTGCCGCATGGCGTGACGACTTCGAGCGGCGTGGCTGGCCTTGGCTGCCCGACACCGGAAAGCAGCGCGTCGTCTACTTCCCGAAAGGTGGACCTGCCGGCCTCGACGTGGTGGGGGCGGCCCTGATCCGGGCAGCCGGGGGTAGCCCTGAACTTTCGACCTCGGCCGGGGACCGGCGGGGGGAGGTCAGCGCGTGATTTCTTTCAATTGGACAGATTTTTGTGGGAAAACAAATGGTTAGTACAGCGGCAGCAACGAAAAAAGCAGGGCGGAAGCCTCCGGTCGACGAAAAGTCGCTCGCCGCTCCGGCCGAATGGCTTCAGGCGATCTTCGGCGCGTTCCCCACGATCGCGCGCATTGCCGTGACGCCGGCCAACGCCATGAAGAGCGCGGCCGTGCGCCGCGCCGTCCAGGCGATCGCGGAGCCGCTGGGGCAATTGCCGATCCACGTCTACAAGCGCGAGGAGAACAGCCGCGAGCGCGACCGGGAGCACCCCGTCGCCAAGGTGCTGCGCGATCCGAACGCCTGGACCTCCTCGGCCGACTTCCGCGAGCAGCTTCAGCGTGACGCGCTGCTCCACGGCAACGGCTACGCCTACATCGTCCGCGAGGGCGAGACGCCGGTCGAGCTGTTGCGCCTCGATCCGGCGGCCGTGACGGTCGAGGTCGACGAGGCCAGCGGCGAGCCGTCCTACAAGGTCCAGTCCGGTGCGGAGCAGAAGGTCTACGCCTTCCGCGACGTGTTCCACATCAAGGCTCCCAGCCTCGACGGCTATGTCGGCGAATCGGTCGTGCGCCAGTGCGCCGAGGCCATCAGCATGACGATGGTGCTGGAGGAGCACGGCATCCGCCTCTTCGCAAACGGCGCGCGGCCCTCCGGCGTGATCCAGATACCCGGCCCGATGGGCGAGGAAGCCCTCACGAAGATGAAAGCGGGCTGGAAGGCCTCGCACGAAGGCGCGGAGAACTCCGGCAAGACGGCCGTGCTCTGGAACGGCGCGACCTTCAACGCTCTGACCTTCAATTCGGTCGACGCGCAGTTCCTGGAGCTGCGCCGCTACGCGGTCGACGAGATCGCGCGCGCCTTCGGCGTGCCGCCGCATCTGCTCTTCGAGATGGGCCGCGCCACCTGGGGCAACGCGGAGGAGCTGGGGGCGAACTTCGTCACCTTCACGCTCATGCGCTGGCTGAAGGCGTGGGAGGGCGAGATCAGGCTCAAGCTCTTCGAGGCCGAGGAGCGCGAGAACTTCTACGCGGAGTTCCTGGTCGATGACCTCCTCAAGGCCGACATCGCGGCCCGCGCGACGGCCTATTCGCAGCTCGTCTCTGCGCGCGTCCTCAACCCGAATGAGGTCCGCGCCCGCGAGAACCTGCCGCCCTACGCCGGCGGCGAGGAGTTCATCAATCCCCACACAACGAGCAATGCGCCGGCAACCGGCGGAAAGGAGGCCGCATGAGCGACAGTCTCGTGAACTACATCGACGCGAAGTTCGGCGGACAGGATCGGCGTTTCCAGATCCTGCGCGAGGATGCGCATATCGTCGAACGGACGCTCGGAAAGGCCGCCTATCAGACGTTCCTCGACCTTGCGGAGGGCCGTTGGTGGCATCGCGATGTCGAGATCATCCTTTCGAGCGGGCTTGGCAGTTTCGAAGAGCCGGAGGGGCCGTCCATCGGCGAATCCCTCGGAAGGCTTTCCGTCGCGTTCGGCAATCCGCCGGTGCATGTCGACCGGCGATTCTACCGCGAGGATGACGATGTCATCGCCTGCCTGCGCGAGCACGGGGCAGCAAAGTATGCGCCGCTGGCGCTGAAGCTGCTAGAGGCGCTGATCTTCGGCATCACGCCGGCCGACGCCACCTTCGACGAAAACGCGACGGAGGCGGCGTGATGGATCGGATCGAGATCAAGGCCAAGATCGACGTTTCCGACGCCGGCACGATCGAAGGGCTGGCATGGCCCTTCGGCTCGCCGGACATGGTCGGCGACGTAATCGTGAAGGGTTCTGTCAGCGCTCCCGACAAGCTCCCCATGCTGTTCGCGCACGACCAGGCGCAGACGGTCGGCGTGTGGGACAGCATCACCGAATCCGACAAGGGCATCCGCGTCAAAGGCCGGCTGCTCGTGAACGACGTGGCCCGCGCCCGCGAGGTCCGCGCGATGATCCGCGAGGGTGCCGTCAACGGCCTCTCCCTCGGTTTCGTCACCAGAAAGGCGGTCGCCCGGAAGGGCGGCGGTCGAACCATCACGAAGCTCGACCTCGTCGAGGTCAGCGTCGTGGCGGTGCCCTGCCATCCCGGCGCTCAAATCGAAACTGTGAAAGGAAATACCATGGCTGCAAAGCTGAAGGCCAAGGTCGAGAAGGAACTCGACGAGGACACCAACGACAACGAAGACACCAACGACGACGCGGAACTCGGCGAGCGTGTCGACGCCCTCGAAGCTGACGTCGCGACGATCAAGGAAGATGTCGCGGCGATCAAGGGCAGCGGCGAGGAGGTCGAGAAGGGCATCAAGCGGCTGGAGCAGAAGCTCGGCCGGCCCGCGATCATCCGCAACGCGCCGAAGCCGGAGGAGGTCGAGAAGAAGGCCTTCGCCAGCTATCTGCGGCTGGGCAACGGCACGCCGGCCGAGGAGCTGAAGACGCTCAACGTCTCCAGCGATCCGCAGGGCGGCTATCTCGCGCCGGCCGAGATGTCGACGGAGTTCATCCGTGATCTGGTCGAGTTCTCGCCCGTCCGCTCTGTCGCCAGCGTCCGCACCACGGGCGCGCCCTCCGTCTCGTATCCGAAGCGCACCGGCATCACCAACGCCAAGTGGAAAGGCGAGATGCAGGCGCAGGAAGGTTCGGAGCCGGCGTTCGGGCAGGCCGAGATTGTCGTGAAGGAGGTCAACACCTTCGTCGACATCTCGAACCAGCTCCTCGCCGACAGCGCCGGGCAGGCCGAAGCGGAGGTCCGCCTCGCGCTGGCTGAGGATTTCGGCCAGAAGGAGGGCGCGGCCTTCCTCAACGGCGACGGCGTGCTCCAGCCCATGGGCGTGATGAACGACCCGAACATCCTGCACACCGTCAACGGTCATGCGACCAACCTGTCGGCCGACAAGCTGATCGACCTGCTCTATTCGCTGCCGGCGCAATACCGGAACGCCGGATCGTGGGCGATGAACGGCACCACGCTCGCGTCGGTGCGCAAGCTGAAGGACGGTCAGAACAACTATCTCTGGCAGCCGTCCTTCCAGGCCGGCGAGCCGGAGACGATCCTCGGCCGCCCGGTGGTCGAGATGGTCGATATGCCCGATGTCGGCGACGGTAACTTCCCGATCATCTACGGCGACTGGAGCGGCTACCGCATCGTCGATCGCGTCGGCCTGTCGATCCTGGTGAACCCGTATCTCCTCGCGACGAACGGCATCACCCGCATCCACGCAACCCGTCGCGTGGGCGGCGGCGTGCTCCAGGCGGCGAAGTTCCGGAAGCTGAAGACGGCCACGGCCTAACTGCGGAGTTTCCGCAGTTCGCTGGTGCGGAAATTCCGCACCGGCACTGGTGGGGAATTTCCCCACCGCTGATCGAAGGTGGCGAATTTAGCCACCATGGAACCCAACGGAGACCACTACCATGAGAGACCTCTATTCCAACATCGGCGTGATCCAGGCGCTTGTTCCGGCTGTGAAGACCGCTGCCGGCGACGGCGCTGCGATCGACCTCCTCGGCTTCAACCGTGTCGCCTTCGTCGTGAACACGGGCGCGGTTGCCGGCGACGGCGACTTCGGCGTGAAGGTGCAGGAATCGGACACGTCGACCGGCGGCGACTTCACCGACGCGCCGGCCGACGTGGTCGATGGCAATGCGCCGGCCACGCTGGCGGCGTCGAGCGCCTACAAGCTGGGCTATCGCGGGCACAAGCGTTTCGTGCGCCTGGCGCTGACGAAGGCGGGCGGAACCAGCATCGCCGCCGGAGCCGTCGCCATCCTCGGCGATGCCGTGTCCAGGTCGGTGGCCTGACGCCATGGGAACACGCGCTCCTCGCATATGCGGTTGCGGCTACCGGATCGCACCGGGCGCGGCCTGTCCGTGCGAGGAGCGCCGCGCCCGCGAACGGAAGGCTCGTCATGACCAGCGCCGCCCCACGGCCCGCCAGCGCGGCTACACGGCCGAATGGGAGCGCGAGAGCAAGGCCTTCCTCGCCGCGAACCCGGCGTGCCGGCGCTGCGGTGCGCCCGCCGTCCTGGTCGACCATATCCAAGCCCACAAGGGCAATCAGCGGCTCTTCTGGAACCGCTCGAACTGGCAACCCCTCTGCCGGCCCTGCCATTCCGGCGCGAAGCAGGCGCAGGAGCGCCGCGAGGAGAAGAAAATCCCATGATCGTTGACCTTGCCACCGTCAAACAGCAGCTCGGCGTCACGCTCAACATCGACGACGCGATGATCGTGCGCAAGATAGAGGCCGCGCAGGACCATATCGAGCGGATGCTCGGCTACAAGATCGAGGAGAAGTTCGGCGGCGACGATCAGGATGACGTTCCGCCGTCATTGGTCGAAGCCGTCTGCCAGCTTGCGGCACACTGGTATGAGAACCGCGAGGCGACACTCGTCGGCGTCAACGCGCAGACGTTGCCGCTCGGCGTGCAGGACATCATCCGCGAATATCGGTGCTGGAGCTTCTAATGTCCGCCGACCGCGACCGTATGCTCCGCTTGAAACGCCGCATGATCGCCCTGCCGAAGGCAGTCCGGTAGGCGGCGAGCCGCGCCACGCTGGAGGGGGCCGAGGAATTGGCGGCTTCCATGCGCAATCTCGCGCCCGTCGATACCGGCGCTCTGCGCGAGAGCATCGTCGTGACGCCGGGCGGCCAGAATACGCCGCCCTATTCCCAGCCGGGCGGCAGCCGCGTCGTGCCGGAGAACGCCGCCGTCGTGACGGCCGGCAATGACGGGGTCCGCTATCCGCACCTGGTCGAATACGGAACGAAGGATGCCGTCGCGCAGCCCTTCTTCTGGCCGGCCGTGCGGTCGAAGAAAAAGAAGATCGCAAACCGCGTGAAGCGGTCGATTTCCAAGGCCGCGCGCGAGGAGTGGAAGAAATGATCGATGCGAGCCTCGTCGTTCAAGGCTTTTTCCGGGAGCGTCTGGTCGGCAGCCCTGCCGTCACGTCGCTTGTGAGTGCCGGTTCTATCTTCGATCGCAACGGGCCGCCGGAGGTCTTTCCCTGCATCGTCATCGGCGAGGCGCAGATTGTGGCTTCAAACACCTACCAATCGCCCGCGAGCTACGTCTATTCGACGCTTCACCTTTGGGCGAAGGAGGAGAGCACCGTCTACGTGAAGCGGATCGGCGCGGCCGTCCGGGCTGCCCTCTGGCATGCTGGCGGCTCATTCCAGGGCCGCCACATCGGCGGCACGGTCTTCGAGGACGCGCGATATCTGCGCGACCCCTCCGGAGAACATTCGCACGGCGTCATCGTCTTCAAATCCTATGTCGGAGGTTTCTAGCCATGCGTGCCGGCAATCTCGACTGCGTCATCGTGATCGAATCCTATGTTCCCGGTGAACCCAACGAGTTCAACGAGATCATATCCTCATGGGAGCCGCTGGCCGAGGTCCGCGCGCAGATCATCCAGGCGTCTACCGAAGAATTCATGCGGAGCTGGGGAATCTCCAGCGAGACCGCGATCATCTTCCGGACGCGCTATGTCCCGAACGTCCGGCTTGTCGATCGCATTCGATACGAGGGCGAAGTCCACAACATCAAGGAAGTGAAGGAACTCGGCCGTCGCCGGGGGCTGGAAATCCGCACCGCGAGGTCTGGCCTATGAAGGGCAGAAAACCCGACCTGCGCGTGATCGAAAACTCTTCCCCGCCGGAAGAGATTCCGCTCGCGCCCGACCATATCCCCGAGCCGATGCGCGAAGAATGGCTGAAGGTTGCCGCCGATCTTCGCGATCGAAAGCTCCTCAACGAAGCGATGGGGGGCAGCCTCGACGCCTACATCATGGCGCTCTGGAACATGCGCCGCGCGCAACAGATGATCGACCAGCACGGAGAACTGATCGGCGATGGCAAGGGGAGCCTGAAGGCGAATCCCGCGATCAACCTCCTCGGCAAGGCGCAGGAGGTCTTCCTGCGCCTGTCGACCGAACTCGGCCTCACGCCGGTAGCGCGGTCCCGTGCCGCCTTCCAGCCCCCGAAGGAAAAAGACAATGACATCTTCAGTCATGCCGGACTGTGACGCGACGGACAATAGAAGATGTGACCAATCACTATCAGGCAACCTTCGAGAGCTATGGTGCGGCGTTAGCCGCCTTGGGCGACGCCGAGTTCGAATTGGATTCGAAATTCGAGGTGCATGTGGTGTGCCCGGCTTTCGAGAACTGGCGTCAGGAATATCTTTGCGAGACCGATGACGAGATCGACGCTGCAACGCAGCCGGACTGGTATGAGAGCGAGAATCAAGACGTTTTTCTACAGCGAGAGCGTACCCGCGAGCGCATGGCGATTCGGCAAAGCCTAAAAGAGCAACTGGCGGCACGCAGGCTTGATCGCAGGGCAGCGGAGGAGCGTCTGAAGATAGACGAACTCCGCCGCCGGGCGGACGCCGCAGAGGTCGCCGAACGGGAATCTAGAATGGCTCTCATCATCTATTCGCCAGCGGATGAGCGAGAAGCTGCGATTAAGCGAGAGTTTGTGATCTCATCAGTGTTCTTCAAGGACTCTTGGTGCCAGGAAGATCGGGGCGATTTCATCGCCCCACTGTTGCTTGCCTTGTGCGACGTGCCGGCCAATGCGCAATGAGCTCGTATCCTGAAGCGACCATATTACTTCCGATATCCTGGTCGATGCGCATGCGGATCGACGCAACGATCGAGCAACTCGTTGCGCTGCTAGACGAGGACGAAGGCGACTCGGACCTTGAGTTGCCGAATGATCAGGAAGATTGCGAGGAGCTTCCAGCCTTCTGATCCACATCCCTTTTCGTCCGCTGCGCAGAAAAAGTTGCCGAATTACCTAATTGCGTGCTACACAGAAAAAAGACGCAACGGGTATTTCGGCATGGCGAAGTCGACCGAACTCATCAACACGATCGCGTCGGCGGTGGCAGTAGTCCCGCCGGCGACCGTGCTTTTGCACGACCGCGCGCTGATGGATGCCGGCGAGCGCACCAAGACGAAGCGCGGCCGGGGTGCGGCCGACATGACGGCCCGCGATGCCGCCAACCTTCTGATTTCTGTGCTGGCCTCGCCGATCGCGGGGCCGAATGTGAAGGGGTCCGTCGACAGGTGGCGGCAATATGCGACGCTTGCGAGCGACGGCGGCTTCCTGAAGAGAGGGAAGGAGTTCGATCGTCTCGATTCCATGTGGCGGCTTCCCGGTTGCGAAATCGGCCATCTGACGGCGCTGGGCAAGGGGCACACCGCGTCCGAAGCGATCGAAGCCATCATCAAATCCATTGCCGACAGGTCCCTTCATCGGGCGCTCGGCGTCAAGGATAACGACAGCCTTTTCACCTATCCCCACACTTTCCGCGTCGAGTTCCGGTTCCCTGTTCCGATCATCGACATCACGTTCAACAACGTGATCGAGGGAAGCGGCCCGATCCAGGAGGGACATACCTATTACTTCGGCGGATCCTCGGCGGTGCAAGGCGAGGAGGCGCACCGGCGCTTCGAGGCTGGGGATATGAGCTGGAGCGGCGACCTCGTCGAATCCCGGACGATCACGCTGGAAACGCTGCGCCGGCTCGGCTTCCTGATCGGAGGTCGGCCGTGATCCACAGTTTCTTTATCCACCCCGTGACGGCCATAGCGCATGCTTCGGGCATGCTGTTCATGCTCGTCTACAATTCGGAGGGTCGTCGCTGATGGCCCGAGGCCCGCTCCCCTTCAAACAGGCTGACGTGCTTCGCGCGGTCAAGGGTGCGCGGGCGGCAGGCATGGAACTCGGCCGGGTCGAGATCGACCCGTCGACGGGGCGCATCGTTCTGGTCGCGGCCGGCAAGGCAGAGACGCCGAGGAATGACCTCGACAGGTGGCTGGAGAAGCGCAATGCGTAGACCTCGCCTCAAAGACATGGGCGTTCGCGGTATCAACACGAAGACGAAGAAGCTGGCGGACGGCACGACGAAAACCTACTACTGGGCGTGGAAGGGCGGCCCGGCGCTGCCGGGCAAGCCGGGCGATCCCGAGTTCATGGCCGCCTACAACCAGGCGATCGCGCAGCGGGTGCGCCCTCCCGAGGGCGTTCTCCTTTCCGTCCTTCAGGGGTTCCAGGCAAGCTCGACGTGGGATGACCTCGCACCGCGCACTCAGCGCGATTACGTCAAGATCATCAAGTTGATCGAGAAGAAGTTCGGCGACTTCCCGTTGTCCGCCATGAGCGACCGGCGCACGCGCGGCATCTTCATGGAGTGGCGCGACGAGCGCGCCAAGGCCTCGCGCCGGCAGGCCGATTACGGCTGGCAGGTGCTCGCACGAATCCTGTCGTGGTCGCACGGGCGCGGCCTTGTTAGCGCCAACCCCTGCGAGAAGGGCGGGCGGCTTTATCGCGGCAGCCGGGCAGAGAATGTCTGGTCGGATGCCGACGAGGAGGCGTTCCTCGCATCGGCTCCGGCGCATCTGCACCTTCCTCTGATCCTTGCCCTCTGGACCGGGCAGCGGCAGGGCGACCTCCTCCGGCTGACCTGGCAGCAGTATGACGGCAAGGTCATCCGGCTTCAGCAGTCGAAGACGGGGATGCGCGTTGTGATCCCGGTCGGTGCGCCGCTGAAGGCCGCGCTCGACGCCAAGCGGGGCAAGGTAGGCCCGATCCTGCTCAACAGCGACGGCGAACCGTGGACGGCGGACGGCTTCCGCTCGTCGTGGCGCAAGGCATGCGCCTCGGCCGGCGTCGTCGGCGTCACCTTCAACGATCTTCGGGGCACGGCAGTCACGCGGCTGGCTATCGCCAAATGCACGGTTCCGCAGATCGCGACGATCACCGGCCACAGTCTGCGCGATGTCGCTGCGATCCTCGATTCCAACTACCTCAACCGCGATCCCCGGATGGCGAAAGAGGCGATCCGGAAGCTCGAAACGAGAACGAAAATTCCCGACCGGGCGTCCGACTGACATGAAATGTTCTAACGATGAAACGGAGAAAGCGTAGCAAAATCAAGTGGCTGGGGAACCTGGATTCGAACCAGGACTAACGGAGTCAGAGTCCGTGGGTCTACCGTTAACCTATTCCCCAAACCGTCGCGATTTCAATCGCTTGGTGCAGGAGCGGTAAGTGCTTCCTTTGCCTCGGTTGGGCAAAGCGTTCCTGTTTGGTGCCGGCCTTTTATCACATTCGGCTTGTCGATCAAGGGCCTGTTGCAGCAGTCCGAGTATTTCCCAGGACTGCCTCCACGTGCTGCTCTTTGAGGTGATGGCCACTGTGATCGCGGGCGGTTTCCGCTCTTAGCGCCGCCCGTCAGATCATTCCCACTCGATCGTGCCTGGCGGCTTTGACGTCACGTCGTAGACGACGCGGTTGATGCCGCGGACTTCGTTGATGATGCGGGTGGCGGTGCGGGCGAGGAAGGTCATGTCGTAGGGGTAGAAGTCCGCCGTCATGCCGTCCACCGAGGTCACGGCGCGCAGCGCGCAGACGAAGTCGTAGGTGCGGTAGTCGCCCATCACGCCCACCGTCTGCACCGGCAGCAGCACTGCAAAGGCCTGCCAGATCGTGTCGTAGAGGCCGGCCTTGCGGATTTCGTCCAGATAGATCGCGTCGGCCTTGCGCAATATTTCGAGTTTCTCGCGCGTCACCGCGCCGGGGCAGCGGATGGCCAGGCCGGGTCCCGGGAACGGGTGGCGGCCGACGAAATTCTCCGGCAGGCCGAGCTCGCGGCCGAGCGCGCGCACCTCGTCCTTGAACAGTTCGCGCAGCGGCTCCACCAGCTTCATGTCCATGCGTTCGGGCAGGCCGCCGACATTGTGGTGCGACTTGATGGTGACCGAGGGGCCGCCCGAGAAGGAGACGCTCTCGATCACATCCGGGTAGAGCGTGCCCTGCGCCAGGAAAGCAGGCTTGCCCTTGCCGTCGGCGGCAATCTTGGCGGCTTCCGCCTCGAACACCTCGATGAAGAGGCGGCCGATCGTCTTGCGCTTCACCTCCGGGTCGGAAACGCCGGCGAGTTCGGTGAGGAAGAGGTCGGACGCGTCCACATGGACCAGCGGGATATTGTAGTGGTCGCGGAACATCGCGACGACCTGCTCGGCCTCATTCAACCGCATCAGGCCGTGGTCGACGAAGACGCAGGTCAGCTGATCGCCGATCGCCTCATGGATCAGCACCGCGGCAACCGAGGAATCGACCCCGCCCGACAGGCCGCACAGCACCCGCTCACTGCCCACCTGCTCGCGGATCTTGCGGATCATCTCGGCGCGGTAGGCCGACATGGTCCAGTCGGATTTCAGGCCGACGATATTGTGCACGAAGTTGGCGAGCAGCTTGCCGCCATCCGGCGTGTGCACCACCTCCGGGTGGAACATCGTCGTGTAGTAGCGGCGTGTCTCGTCAGCCGCGATGGCGAAGGGGGCGTTTTCCGAGGTGGCCAGCACGGTGAAGCCATCCGGCAGGCGCGTCACCCGGTCGCCATGGCTCATCCATACCGGGTAGCGGCCACCTGCTTTCCAGAAACCCGCGAAAAGCGGGCTGTCGGCCCTGATCTCGATGTCGGCGCGGCCGAACTCCGCCGCATGGCCACCCTCCACCTCACCGCCGAGCTGGGCGGACAGGGTCTGCTGGCCATAGCAGATGCCGAGAATGGGCACGCCGGAATCGAACACGGCCTGCGGCGCGCGCGGGCTTCCTTCGGCGGTGACCGATGCCGGCCCGCCGGAGAAGATGACGCCCTTCGGCTGCAACCGGTCGAAGGCGTCGGCTGCATTCTGGAACGGATGGATCTCGCAATAGACGCCCGCCTCGCGCACGCGGCGCGCAATAAGCTGGGTGACCTGGCTGCCGAAATCGATGATGAGAATGGAGTCGGGGTGCGGCTGGGTGCTCATGACGAGGCTCTAGTGAAAAGCGCGGTCCGGTGCAACAGCGCTATGTCTATATGCCCAGCGAACCATCCGCGAGCACGGCCTCCAGCTGGTCGACAGCGGCGGCGAGGCGCTCGTCGATGAGATGCAGATAGGCGGTCCAGTCGTCGACATGATGCAGGTCGGCCGCGCCATCGGAAATGCCGCGCAGCGCCACTAGCGGCACGCCGAAAAGCTGGCAGGCGCGCATCACGGCGAATGTCTCCATGTCCACCATATCGGCCGCGATGCCGTCATAGGCAGCGCCAGTGACGATATTCGCGCCGGTGGAAAGGGAGGCCTCGCGGATGCCGGCGATGCGCAGCGGCAGGGGTATGGCCACCGGATGGTCGACGAAGGGGGTTTCGCCACGCGCGAAGCCCAGCGGCGAGGCGTCCATGTCGCGATAGGAGACGGAGGTCGCCTGGTAGATCGCCGTCTGCTCCAGCGTGCGGCTGCCGGCAGAGCCGAGCGACACGACGAGGTCGGGCAGCGCGTTTGCCGCCGCCATACGCGTCAGGGCGGCACCCATGGCCACGCCTGCCTCTACCGGCCCAACGCCGATCATCAATGGTGTGAAGCGCTGCCGCAGATGCGGCCCGTATTCGGCATCCACCGCCATGACGAAAAGCACCGCGCGGCCCGCCAGCATCAGCGGCGCAGCAGTCATCCTTCCAGCCCTTCCCGCCCCTGCACGGTCATCAGCGTGCCGGTCATGGTGGCGAGAAGCTTGGTCTCGCCATCGGCCCCGAAGGCATAGGCCTGCCCGTCGGCGACGATGATGGTGCGGCCGGGCTTGGTGACGGTTCCGCGGAACAGAAAGCGCTCGCCCCGGCCGGGCGAAAGGAGATTCACCTTGAACTCGATCGTCAGCACCGCTGCATCCGGCGGCATCAGCGTGTAGGCGGCATAGCCGCAGGCGGAATCGAGCACCGTGGAGAGTATGCCGGCATGGAGGAACCCATGTTGCTGGGTCAGCGCCTCGCTGAAGGGCAGTTCGATCTCGACGATGCCGGGCGTCACATGCGTCAGCTCGGCGCCGATGGTCTCCATCACCGCCTGCCGTGCAAAACTGGCACGAACGCGGGTCTCGAAATCTGGATCGACAGCCGTCGGCGCGATCATGGGCGAATGCCTTCCGGTTGGGGCGCTTGCTGTGGTTTATCGCAAAGCCGGCAACATGGCGCAACAACTGTGTTGCAGCGCAACATCGCGAGCTGTCTGTACTATCGCCCGCCACCGGCTAAGCATTCAGCCACCAGATCGATGCATTGAGCAAAGTCGCGAAGGCGGCCCAGAGCGCATAGGGAATGAAGAGCCATGCCGCCGGCCGGTCAGCGGAGGCAGCGGCGGCGATGAACCAGAGCAGCGTCGCCAGCAGAGCCAGGATGACGACAAGGGCGACACCCGGCAGGTGGGCGGCGAAGAAGACCGGCGACCAGAGAAAGTTCAGCGCCAGCTGAAGCCACCAGAGCTTCATCGCCCGGCCATCCGGCGCGATGCGCCATATACGCCAGCCTGCGATGCCGATGAGGATGTAGAGGACACTCCAGACCGGCCCGAATATCCAGTTCGGCGGATTGAATGGCGGCTTCTCCAGCGCCGCATACCATGCACCCGGCACGGTCAGGAGGCCAATCGCCGTACCTGCTCCCAGAACCAGAAGAATGAAAGCAGCCAGTACGATTTTGTCGCGCATCACGGAACGCCCCGCTCGATCCCGACCAATCTGGCGCGGACAGAAGGCAAATCAAGCCACCACCGGATGGACTGGCGTGATGAGGGCATTTTTGGATGGCCGGAGAGCAGACGGATCGCTTCAGGCAGGAACTGGTTAAGACCGCCCCAACAGGCAGAAATAGAAGCCGTCGGTGCCGGAGCGCGCCGGGGTGAGGCAGAGGCCGCCGGTGGAATCGATGCGGACCGCATCCGCGCCCTTCGGCACGCGCTCATGCCAGCGCGCCATATGGTCCACCGGCCGGAATTCGGGATGGGCGGCGCGGAAGGCCACTACCTGTGCGCCGTTCTCCTCGGCGAAGACGGAGCAGGTGACATAAGCGAGCCGCCCGCCCGGCCGCACGAAGCGCGCGGCCGCGGCAAGGATGTCGGCCTGCTCGCGCTGCCGGACCTCGAGCTGGCGCGGGCTGAGACGCCATTTGGCGTCCGGCCGTCGCCGCCAGGTGCCTGAACCCGTGCAGGGCGCGTCGATGAGGACGAGGTCCATCCGCCCGGCAAGGTCGTTCAGCCCCTGAGCCGAGGCCTGCACCTGCACGTTGCGCGTGCCGGCGCGGCGAAGGCGGTCGAAGATGGGCGCGAGGCGCTGCTTTTCGGAATCATGCGCCACGATCTGGCCTGTGTTTTCCATCGCCGCCGCGAGCGCCAGCGTCTTGCCCCCCGCACCGGCGCAATAGTCGAGAACCTGTTCTCCCGCCACCGCGCCGGCCAGCAGGGCCGCCAGTTGCGAGCCTTCGTCCTGGATCTCGAACCAGCCCTTCTGGAAGGCCGGCTCAGCCTGCACATTGGGATGGCGCCCGGCGCCCGCGATGGGCGCGATGCGCAGGCCTTCGGAGGCTAGATGGCATGGTGCCGCGCCGGTGCCGTGCAGTTCTGCGAGCACCTGTCCGCGCGTCGCCAGCAGCGTGTTGACGCGCATGTCGAGCGGCGGGCGCCGGGCGAGGCCCCTGCCCTCCTGCGGCCATTCCTCGCCGAACATGCGCTCCATGAGCGGCACGCACCAGTCGGGCACGTCGGCCGCGATGGCCGGCGGCGCTTCGGCCAGGTCGCGGGACAGGAAAGCCGCGCGCTCCGCGTCCGACAGCGTCTCGGGGGCGAAGCGGTCGCCGGCAAGGGTGGCATCCAGCGCCTCGGGTGTCATGCCGGCTTCGAGAAGCAGTGCGCCGAGCGCGATGGCGCGCGCATCGTCGCCGTCGAGCATCCAGCCGGCGGAGCGGCGGCGGCGCAGCGCGTCATAGACGATATTGCCTATCGCCGCACGATCACCCGAACCGGCGAAGCGGTGCGACAGACCCCAGTCCTTCAATGCATCCGCAGCCGGTCGATGACGCCGCTCGATGTCTTCCAGAACCTCGATGGCTGCTGCCAGCCGTCCGCCAGGACGCATGATGATACTCCGCCGGTTGCCCGAATGCGTCCGTGCTAGTCATCGCGGCGACGAATGGCAAGCAGATGCGTTGCGGCGGAGGCAAATCCGATTACCGTTTCAACCGGTCATATTGATGTATGAGACTTGAATATAACCACCTCATACTGCTATATTCCATTCTGATGATTACAGCGGCACAGATGCGCGCGGCGCGCGCCCTTCTCGGCATCGACCAGATGCGCCTGGCCGAATTGTCCGGCGTTTCGCTGGCTACCATCCAGCGGATGGAAGCCAGCGAGGGAAATGTGCGCGGCGTGGTCGACACGCTGACCAAGGTGGTCGAGGCGCTGAATGCCGCCGGCATCGAACTCATCGGGGAGCAGCAGCGCAGCGAAAGCGGCGGCCGCGGTGTGCGGCTGCGCGATGCAGCCGGCCCGAAAGCATAGCCGCAGCGGCAACCGCCGACGTCACGCCGGCGCAGCCGCCTCCTTCTGGAGCTTTTTGCAGCCGGGCGGATTCACGCGGCGTCGCATGAATGCGGTCGAATCAAGGAGATAGGGCGATAGCCCGGATATGCCCCGGCTATCGCTCCAGGATGGAAGACAGATGACATTGGCCCAATCCGGCCCCGTTGGAGAGCGCCCCAGCTTCGCGGAGCTCTACACACCCAAGCTGGTAACCGTGCTGCGCGAGGGTTACGACCTCGGCAAGCTGCGCGGCGACCTCGTCGCCGGGCTGACCGTCGCCATCGTGGCCCTGCCGCTGTCGATGGCAATCGCCATCGCCTCGGGCGTCTCGCCCGACCGGGGGCTCTATACCGCCATTGTCGGCGGCTTCCTCGTCTCTGCACTGGGCGGCAGCCGTTTCCAGATCGGCGGGCCGGCCGGCGCCTTCATCGTGCTGGTGCTCGCCACCGCACAGGCGCATGGCGTCGACGGCCTGATCCTGGCCACCATGATGGCCGGCGTCATCATGGTTGCGATGGGCTATGCGCGGCTGGGCAGCTTCATCAAGTTCATCCCCTATCCGGTGACGATCGGTTTCACCGCTGGCATCGCCGTCATCATCCTGGCGAGCCAGATCGGCGAGATGTTCGGCATTGCGGTGCCCGGCGGCGAGCCGGGCGAGCTCTTGCCCAAGCTCGTCGCGCTGGCGCGGGCCGCGCCCACCTTCAGCCCCGCCACGCTCGGCATCGCGCTTTTGACCATCTGCGTCATCCTCGCGCTCAAGCGGGTGCGTCCCAACTGGCCGGGCATGCTGATCGCGGTTCTGGTCGCGTCGCTCGCCGCCGCCCTGTTGGCGCTGCCGGTCGCCACGATCGGTTCCAAGTTCGGCGGCATTCCCCGCATCCTGCCGGCACCGGCACTTCCCGACATCTCGCTGGAGCGGCTGACGACGCTGCTGCCGGCGGCAATCTCGTTTGCACTGCTGGGCGCCATCGAATCGCTGCTCTCGGCGGTCGTGGCGGACGGCATGACCGGCCGGCACCACCGTTCCAATTGCGAACTCGTGGCGCAGGGTTTCGCCAATATCGGCTCGGCGCTGTTCGGCGGCTTCTGCGTCACCGGGACGATCGCGCGCACGGCGACCAATGTGCGCTCGGGCGCGCATGGACCCGTTTCCGGCATGGCGCATGCGCTCTTCCTGCTCGCCTTCATGATGCTGGCCGCGCCGCTGGCGAGCTATATCCCGCTGGCGGCGCTGGCCGGCGTGCTGGCCGTGGTCGCCTTCAATATGGTCGAGCGGAGCGCCTTTGCCGCGCTGCTGCGTTCCTCGCGGGGCGATGCGGCCGTGCTTCTCGTCACGCTCCTGCTGGTTGTCTTCCGCGACCTGACCGAGGGCATCGTTGTCGGCTTCGCGCTCGGCGCCATGCTGTTCATCCACCGCATGTCGCAGGCGGTGGCGCTGGAGGCCCACCAGCCGGTGCCGGGCGAGGACAGGCGCGACGAGGGCCTGCCCTACGACGCCCATGCGGCGAGCGATCCCGACGTGGTCGTCTACAGATTGTCAGGGGCCTTCTTCTTCGGCGCCGCCGCAGCGGTGGGTGCCGCGCTCGACCGCATCGCCGACCGGCGCAAGAGCTTCATCCTCGATTTCGCCGCCGTACCCTTCCTCGATTCCACGGCAGCCAACATTGTCGAGCAGACGGCGCGAAACGCGAAGAGACAGGGCATCCGCTTCTTCGTCACCGGCGCGTCGCCCTCGGTGCGGCGCATGCTGATGACGCATGGCGTGCGCCCGCCGCATGTCGAATATCTCGGCACGATCGAAGAGGCGCGGACAGCGGCCGAAGGCGGCTGACGAAAAAAGGCCGGGATCGCTCCCGGCCTTTTCTCATTTCGCTGTCGAGACAGGATCAGGCTGCGAGATCGAAGCGATCCGCATTCATCACCTTGGTCCAGGCGGCGACGAAGTCCTTGACGAACTTGCCCTTGGCATCAGCGCTGCCATAGACCTCGGCCAGCGCACGCAGCTGCGAGTGCGAACCGAAGATGAGGTCGACGCGGGTCGCCGTCCACCTGGATTCGCCGGTCTTACGGTCGCGGCCTTCATAGACGCCTTCCTGGCCCTCGACCGGCTTCCATGCGGTCGCCATGTCGAGAAGGTTGACGAAGAAGTCGTTGGTCAGCACGCCGGGCGTCTGCGTGAACACGCCATGGCTCGAGCCGCCGGCATTCGCGCCGAGCACGCGCATGCCGCCCACCAGCACGGTCATTTCGGGCGCGGTCAGCGTCAGCAACTGCGCCTTGTCGACCAGCAGCTCTTCCGGCGAGGTGCTGAACCGCCGCCTCTGATAGTTGCGGAAGCCATCGGCGACCGGCTCCAGAACCGCGAAGGACTCGATATCGGTCTGCTCCTGCGAGGCATCCGTGCGGCCGGGCGTGAAGGGTACCTCGACGGCGTGACCCGCCTTGCTCGCAGCCTGCTCCACGCCGGCATTGCCCGCCAGCACGATCAGGTCGGCGAGCGACACCTTCTTGCCGCCGGCCTGCGCGGCGTTGAACTCCTGCTGCACCGCTTCCAGCTTCTGCAGCACGCTGGCGAGCTGCGCCGGCTGGTTGACGTCCCAGTCCTTCTGCGGGGCCAGTCGGATGCGCGCGCCATTGGCACCGCCGCGCCTGTCGGAACCGCGGAAGGTCGAGGCCGAAGCCCAGGCGGTGGCGACGAGATCGGAAACCGTGAGGCCGGTAGCGAGAATCTTCGCCTTCAGCGCCGCGGCGTCGCTCTCGTCGATCAGCATATGGTCGACATCCGGGACCGGGTCCTGCCAGATCAGTTCCTCGGCGGGAACCTCGGGGCCGAGATAGAGGCTGCGCGGACCCATGTCGCGATGGGTCAGCTTGAACCAGGCACGCGCGAAGGCATCGGCGAACAGGTCCGGATCCTCGAGGAACCGGCGGGCGATCTTCTCATAGGCCGGATCGGTCCGCAGCGCGATGTCGCTGGTCAGCATTGCCGGCGCGTGGCGCTTCGCCTTGTCATGCGCGTCCGGCACGGTGCTGGCGCCCATGCCATGCTTGGGGATCCACTGATGCGCACCTGCCGGGCTCTTCGTCAGTTCCCACTCATAGCCGAAGAGGTTCCAGAGGAAGTTGTTGGTCCACTTGGTCGGCGTCGTCGTCCAGGTCACTTCCAGGCCGCTGCCGATCGTGAAACCGGCATTGCCGGTGCCGAAGGTGTTGGCCCAGCCAAGCCCCTGATGCTCGATATCGGCGGCTTCCGGCTCGGGGCCGACATGCGCGACATCGCCTGCGCCATGCGTCTTGCCGAAAGTGTGGCCGCCGGCGATGAGTGCAACGGTTTCCTCGTCATTCATCGCCATGCGGGCGAAGGTCTCGCGGATGTCGCGGGCCGAGGCCATCGGGTCGGGATTGGCGTTCGGGCCTTCCGGATTCACATAGATCAGGCCCATCTGGACGGCGGCCAGCGGGTTTTCGAGGTCGCGCTCGCCCGAATAGCGCTTGTCGTCCAGCCAGACGTCCTCCTTGCCCCAATAGACGGCTTCCGGCTCCCACACATCGGCGCGGCCGCCGGCGAAGCCGAAGGTCTTGAAGCCCATCGATTCCAGCGCAACGTTGCCGGTGAGGATCATCAGGTCGGCCCAGGAAATCCGGCTGCCGTATTTCTGCTTGATCGGCCAGAGCAGGCGGCGGGCCTTGTCGAGATTGACATTGTCCGGCCAGCTGTTGAGTGGCGCGAAACGCTGCTGTCCCTGGCCGGCGCCGCCGCGGCCGTCGGCGATGCGGTATGTGCCGGCGCTGTGCCAGGCCATGCGGATGAAGAATGGCCCGTAATGGCCGAAATCGGCCGGCCACCACTCCTGCGAATCCGTCATCAGCGCGCGAAGGTCGGTCTTCAGCGCCTCATAGTCGAGCTTCTTGAACTCTTCCGCATAGTCGAATGCCTCACCCATCGGGTCAGACAGAGACGAGTGCTGGTGAAGGGCCTTGAGATCGAGCTGGTTCGGCCACCAGTCGCGGTTCGAGCGCACGGTGGACGCAGCGATCGAGGCCCCATGCGCCACGGGGCACTTGGGCTCCGGCTTCGCTTCCGTGTTCTCGTTGACCTCTAGTGCATCCATGTTCTTCTCCGATCAAACCCCGAGCTCGGCTCGGCAAGCTGGTTCCGCAAGGCGCGAAGTGAAACGTTCCGGAAGATGCGGCGAGCAGCATGGCGCGCATGCAGTCTGGAACAGTTCCAAGGTAGAAAAGATAGGCAATAAACACAAATTGCGTTTGCTGTTCATATCCGATAATTTTTTCTTATGATCCGGATGACCATACGCCAGATGCAATATTTCGAGGCCCTTGCGGAGACGCGCCATTTCGGCCGCGCCGCCGAGATGGCGGGCGTCACCCAACCGGCTCTTTCGGCACAAATCGCCGAAATGGAGGAGCGGCTTTCCTGCCGGCTTTTCGAGCGCGGCGGGCGCGAGGTGAGGCTCACCGAGGAGGCGCATATGATGCGCCCGCGCATCGAACGCATCCTGGCCGATATACGCGACCTCGAAGCCGAGGCGCGCAAGGGCCGCGACGCCATGGTGGGCCGTTTCCGCCTCGGCATCATCCCCACTGTCGCGCCCTATTTCCTGCCGCGGATCCTGCCCGCTTTGAAGGACCGCTTCCCGGACCTCCAGCCAGAGGTGCGCGAGGCCGTGACCGGTACACTGGTCGAGGAAACCATGGCCGGCCGGCTGGACGGCTTCATCGCCGCCATGCCCGTTTCCCATCCGGGGCTGCACAGCGAGATGCTGTTCGAGGATCGTTTCATGCTTGCCGTGCCGGCCGATGACGAGAGCTTCGTCGCGCCGCCGGTGGCGCCGGAAAGCCCCGAGCTCGAAAGGCTGATGCTGCTGGAGGAAGGACATTGCATGCGCGAGCAGGCACTGGCGCTTTGCGGCTCGGTGCGGCCGAGCACGATGGCGAGCTATGGCGCCACCAGCCTCGCCACCCTGCTACAGATGGTTTCCCACGGGCTGGGCCTGACCCTGATTCCGGAAATGGCGCTGACGGCGGGGCCGGCGCTGCCTGGCATCAAGGTGGTGCCCTTCGCCGAACCGCAGCCGGTCCGGCAAATCTGCCTCGCATGGCGGCATCGGAGCCTGCGCAACGAGGAATGCCACATCCTTTCCCGCCTCCTCGTGGATCTCGCTGCCGCGGCGGGCTAGCGATCCATAAGCCGCTCACACGATGTGCGGGTCCTCCTTCAGCGGCATGTCGTCGCCCAGCGGAACCGTTTGGCGCTCGATCATCCGGTGCACGCGCGGCGGCCCGCGATGCAGTTGCGCCAGCACCCCCGTCGCCTCCATGTCGGCCTGCGTGCGGCGCTGGTGATGGCGTAAATATTCCACCCAGGTCGGAACATGGTAGCTTTCCGTCCAGACTTCCGGGTTTTCCAGATCCCGCAGCAGCGCCCATTGCCGCGCCCCGTCCCGGATCCTGATGCGGCGGCGCTCGGCCATGACCGCCAGGAAGGCCGGGATGTTTTCCTGCGGGATCGTGTAGTCGACCATGATCATGATGGGTCCGCTGCGGGCCCTCAGGTCGAGGCGCAGCGCCGGCTCGCGGAACTGCTCCGCCGGGTCGAGATTGAGCGCGCCGAATTCCGGCATGCGGTAGCGGATTCCGATAAGCATGGTTGCCGCCAGCAGCACGCCCGACCCGAGCAGCGCCATTCCGGGACCGTAGCCGTCGGCCACCGCACCCCAGATCCAGCTGCCCATGGCCATGCCGCCGAACACCGCCATCTGGTAGAGCGACAGCGCGCGGCCCACGACCCAGCGCGGCGTCGAAAGCTGCACCGTAACATTGAACAGCGACAGCGCCAGCACCCAGCATGCGCCGGCAGGCAGCAGCAGAAGAAGGCTGATCCAGACATTGCTGCTGAAGCCCAGCAGGATGTTGCTCAGCCCGAAGCCGATGCAGGCGATCCGCACGATCCATTCATTGCTCAGCCGCATCCGCACGGCGCCATTGATGGCGCCGCCGATAATGGCCCCTACCCCGAAGGCACCGAGCAGACCGCCATATGTCAGCGCGCCGCCGCCCACCAGTTCGCGGGCCACCAGCGGCAGCAGCGCGACCGCCGACACGGCGGCCATGCCGAACAGGCAGGCGCGGACCATCACCTTCAGCAGGTTGGGTGACATCGAGACGTAGCGGAGGCCGGAGAAAACGGCATTGCCGAAGGTCTCGCGCGGCAGGAGGCGAGCCGGATAGGCCGGCTTCCAGCGCAGCAGCGCGACGATCAGCGCGACATAGCTGAGCGCGTTCACGAGGAAGGCGGTCGCCACGCCGGCCGCCGCGACGATGATGCCGCCGATGGCCGGGCCGACGCTGCGCATCAGGTTGAAACCCATCGCGTTCAGCGTCACGGCGGCGGGAAGATCGGCGCGCGGCACGATATCGCCCATCGATGCCTGCCAGGGCGGATTGTGCAGCGCCGTACCGCAGCCGATGAGGAAGGTGAAGGCCAGCAGCAGCCAGGGCGTGATCCAGCCCATGAAGGCGAATGCGGCGAGCCCGGCCGAGACCACCATCATCATGATCTGGGCAAACAGCATGATGCGGCGGCGGTCGAAATTGTCGGCAAGCGCGCCCGAGGCAACCGAGAAGAGCATCACCGGCAGCGTGGTCGCACCCTGCACGAGCGCAACCATGGCGTGCGAATCCGTGATGGTGGTCATCATCCAGCCGGCGCCGACACCTTGGATCAGCGCACCGAGATTGGATACCAGCGTCGCGCCCCACAGCGCGCGGAAATTCCCGTGCTGGAACGGGGCGAAGGTCGATGCTCTCTGCGCCAAAGTGCTGACTTCCTCAGGCCAAGGACGATCCGTAGCCTTATAGCACAGTCACATCACGCGAAGCTGGATTGTCCAGCCCCGCGGATCATCCTTTCGTCGCCCTCACATTCCGCCCGGATAGTTCGGGCTTTCGCGGGTGATCGTCACATCATGCGCATGGCTTTCGCGCAGGCCGGCGCTTGAAATGCGCACGAAGGTGGCCCGCTCGCGGAACTCGGCCAGGTTGGGCGCGCCGACATAGCCCATCGAGGCCTTGAGGCCGCCGACGAGTTGGTGCAGCACGCCGCCGACCGGACCCTTGTAGGGCACCTGCCCTTCAATGCCCTCCGGCACCAGCTTCAGCGTGTCGCGCACTTCCGCCTGGAAGTAGCGGTCGGCCGAACCGCGCGCCATGGCGCCCACCGAGCCCATGCCGCGATAGGCTTTGAACGAGCGGCCCTGATGGAGATAGACCTCGCCGGGGCTTTCCTCCGTGCCGGCCAGCAGCGAGCCGATCATGGCCGCGCGCGCGCCAGCGGCAAGCGCCTTGGCAAGGTCGCCGGAATATTTGATACCGCCATCGGCGATGATGGCAATGCCTGCCTTGTCGGCTTCCTCGGCGGCCGCCATCACGGCGGAAAGCTGCGGCACGCCGACGCCGGCCACCACGCGCGTGGTGCAGATCGAGCCCGGCCCGATGCCTATCTTGATTGTATCGGCGCCCGCATCGATCAGCGCCTTCGTGCCATCGGCTGTCGCCACATTGCCGGCGATGATGCGCACCTGGTTGGAGAGCGTCTTGGCGCGGGTGACGGCGTCGAGCACGCGTTGCGAATGGCCGTGAGCGGTGTCGATCACCAGCAGGTCGACACCGGCATCGATCAGGCGCTCGGCCCGCTCGAAACCGTCCTCGCCGACGCTGGTGGCAGCTGCCACGCGCAGCCGGCCCTGCGAATCCTTCGCCGCATTGGGGTTGAGTTGCGACTTCTCGATATCCTTGACGGTGACCAGACCGACGCAGCGGCCCTGACCGTCGACCACGAGCAGCTTCTCGATGCGATGCGAGTGGAGCAGGCGCTTGGCCTCCTCCTGGTTGACGTTCTCCGACACGGTGACGAGGTTCTGATGCGTCATCAGCTCGCGCACCGGCTGCGCCGGATTGGAGGCGAAGCGCACGTCGCGATTGGTCAGGATGCCGATCAGCCTGCCGGTATTGTGGCCGCCGAGGCCGCCATTCTCGACCACGGGAATGCCGGAAATGCCGTGGGCGCGCATCAGCGCCTGCGCGTCGCCGAGCGTAGCGTCGGGGCCGATGGTGACCGGGTTCACCACCATGCCGCTCTCGAATTTCTTGACTTGCCGCACCTCCTCCGCCTGTTCCTCGGGCGTGAGGTTGCGGTGGATGACGCCGATGCCGCCGGCCTGCGCCATGGCGATTGCGAGACGCGATTCCGTCACCGTGTCCATTGCGGCGGAAAGGATCGGGATGTTGAGGTCGATGTCGCCGGCAATGCGGGTGGAGACGTCGGTCTGTCCCGGCATGACGGTTGAGTGGCCGGGCTGGAGCAGGACATCGTCGAACGTCAGCGCCTCGCGCCCGGTGACGGTTTCGATAATCCTTGCCATGGCCAGTCCCTCACATCTCGGTTGTCGGGAAACGAACGGCCATCGCGGGGGCGGCCCCACGTCGACTCGTCATCTTCCCTTTCAGGATTGGCGCCGGCTGGTAACACGGATGCGACGGGAAGGAAAGCGGCACAGCCGCCGCTTTCCCCGATTTCGTCGCCGGCCGGTGCACTTGGAGCATTTCCGCTTTTCATGGAAGCGCGGAACGCTCTCTACCCTTTGCCTTCACGCAAAACCGCTATGCACTTTTGCTGGAATTGCTCTACTCTGCCGGCGCGTGGACCGTGGCAGCCGCCGGCGGCGTGTCATCCTCCACATGCTTCCACTTGTGCGGCGAGATGAAGGTGTAGAACATCGGCACAACGAACAGCGTGAAGGCCGTCCCGATCAGGATGCCGGTGAAGATAACCAGACCCATCGAGTAGCGCGCCGCCGCACCCGCGCCCGAGGCGAGGATGAGCGGCACCACGCCGAGCGACATGGCCGCCGTGGTCATCAGGATCGGCCGCAGGCGCACCTTGGCCGAGGCGATGATGGCCGCGAAGCGGTCAAGCCCATGTTCATCGCGCTGCTGATTGGCGAACTCCACCATCAGGATGCCGTGCTTGGTAATGAGGCCGATCAGCGTGATGAGGCCCACCTGCGTATAGATGTTCAGCGTGCCCAGTCCGAGATTGAGCGGTATGATCGCGCCGAAGATCGACAGCGGCACCGACATCATGATGATGAGCGGATCGCGGAAGCTCTCGAACTGCGCTGCCAGCACCAGATAGATGACGATGATGGCGAGCCCGAAGGCGATCATGATCGTGTTGCCCTGCTCCGCCTCCAGCCGCGACTGGCCCGAATAATCGATGAAGAAGCCTTGCGGCAGCAGCGGCCGGGCGATGTTCTCGATCGTGGCCAGCCCGTCGCCGGTAGTGACGCCGGGCATCGGCAGCGCCGAGATGGTCGCCGAGTTGAGCTGGTTGAACTGCTCGATGGCGGCCGCGCTCACATTGGTGGAAATCGTCACGACCGCGGAGAGCGGCACCATCTCGCCGCTGGCGCTGCGGACGAAGAAATCGCCCAGCCGCTCGGGATTTTCGCGGTATTCGCGCGGCACCTGCATGATGATGTCATAGCTGTTGGAGTCGCGGTCGAACTGCGCGACCGCGCCGCCGCCGACCAACAGGCTCAGCGTGGTGCCGATGTCGCGCACCGGCAGGTTGAGTGCGGCCGCCCTGTCGCGATCGACGGTGACGGTGACTTGCTGCGAACCGAAGGACAGCGAGTTCTGGACGATGATGAAACGTCCCGAGGCCTGCGCCTCCTGCCTGATCTGTTCGGCCACCTCATAGACCTGGCTCGGATCGCCGGTGGACTGGATGACCAGCGAGATCGGCAGGCCGCCGCCCGCGCCGGGCAATGAAGGCGGCGCGAAGACCAGCGCCTGAACGCCGGCTATCTTGGACAGGCGCGCCTGGATATCCTGCTGGATCTCCTTTTGCGAACGCGTACGGTCACCCCAGTCCTTGAGCGACCAGACCGCGATGCCGGAATTTGTCTGTCCGCCGAAGCCGACGATGGAGAAATTCGCTTTCAGCTCCGGCAGGTCCTTGGTCAGTTCCCGCATCTGGTCGGTAAAGGTGCGGGTATAGTCCGTCGTCGCATAGGGCGGCGCGGTCACCAGCGCGAAGAGCGCGCCCTGGTCCTCTTCCGGCGCCAGTTCGCTGGAGGTCTTCATGAACAGGTAGCCGGTCAGGCTGACGAGCACGATCACCATCAGCAGCGTGACGGGACGGTATTTGAGCGAGCCGGAAACCAGCCGCTCATAGCCATTGGACACACGGTCGAAAACCTTGTCGACGGCGATCTGGAAACGGCTGTGATTGCCCTTCTTGAGCAGGCGCGCCGACATCATCGGCGTGATGGTGAGCGCGACCATGCCGGAAATCACCACCGCGCCCGCCAGCGTCATGGCGAATTCGCGGAAGAGCGAACCGGTGAGGCCGCCGGTGAAGGCAAGCGGCGCGAACACAGCCGCCAGCGTGATCGTCATGGCGACGACCGGGCCGGTGATCTCCTGCATGCCCACAAAAGCCGCCTGGCGCGGCGACAGGCCTTCCTCGATATGGCGGTGAATATTCTCCACCACCACGATCGCGTCGTCGACGACGAGGCCGATGGCCAGCACCATGGCCAGCAGCGACAGAAGGTTGATCGAGTAGCCCAGCGCGAAAAGCACGAAGCAGACGCCGATCAGCGATAGCGGGATCGTCACGATCGGCATCAGCACTGAACGGAATGAACCCAGGAAGAGCAGGATGATGACAATGACGATGAGCACGGCTTCGCCGATCGTCTTGAACACTTCCTCGATCGAGGCGCTGATGGATTCAGTCGCGTCGAACATCAGCGTGATCGTCATGCCGTCCGGCAGGCTTGCCTGGATGGACGGCAGTTCCTTGGTGACCGCCGCAGCCGTGTCGAGCGGATTGGCCGACGGCGTCGGGAAGATGCCGATGAAAGTGCCCTGCTGGCCGTTGAAGCTCACGACCATGTCGGTGCTCTCGGCCGCCAGTTCCACATGCGCCACGTCGCGCAGGCGCACCACGTCGTCGCCATTCGCCTTCAGCGGCAGGGCACCGAATGCCTCGGGCGTCTGCAGCGTCGATTCCATCGTGATGGAATAGGTAACGAACTCGTTCTGCGTCTTGCCGGGGGCGGCGAGGAAGTTGGATGAGTTGATCGCCGCCAGAACTTCGGCCGCGGTCATGCCGCGCGCCGCCAGCTTGAGCGGATCGACCCAGACGCGCATCGAATAGTTGGCCGCACCCATGACCTGCACTTCGGCGACGCCCGGAATGGTCGACATGCGCGGACGAATGACGCGCTCGATATATTCCGTCACCTGTTCGGCGGTCATGTTGGGGTTCTGCAGCGCCAGATACATGGTGGCGAACTGCATGCCCGTGCCCTTGAGGATCGTCGGATCCTCCGCATCGCTCGGCAGCTGGCTGCGCACCTGCTGCACCTTCGACATGACTTCCGTCAGCGCGGCATCGGGATTGGAGCCGAGCTTCATCTGCACGGTCACGACGCTGGCCGAAGGCCGGCTCTGCGAGGTGACGTAGTCGACATTCTCGGTGGTGGCGACCGCCGCTGCGATCGGCGCGGTGATGAAGCCCTGGATCAGTTCGGCGCTGGCGCCGGGATAGACCGTGGTGACCGTGATCACGGTTTCCTCGACCTCCGGATACTGGCGCACCTGGAGGTTGAAGAGGCCCTGGAATCCCAGCAGCAGGATCAGGAGCGCAAAGACCGTCGACAGGACGGGACGGCGGATGAAGAGGGCGGAGATATTCATCAGTTGGCCGCCTGCGTTGGCGCAGCCGAACCGCCAGGCACCACCGTATTGTCGATGGTGACCACGGTGCCGTTATTGAGCCTGTTCTGGCCCGCCGTCACCACCTGGTCGCCGGCCGAGACCCCCTCGCGGATCTCGACGCGGCCATCGGCGCGGCGGCCGGCCTGAACGAAGATCTGCCGTACTTCAAGCGTCGGCTCCTTGGCTTCCTCGCCACCTTCCGGCGCGGCAGCCCCTTCCTTCTTCTCCTGCTCGCGCACCACATAGACGTAGTCGCCATAGAGGCTCGTCACCAACGCCGTCTGCGGCAAGGCGATGATGTCATCCTCCTTCGGCAGCACGACCTCGACGCGGACGAACTGGCCGGGCGTCAGCCGGTCCTGCGGATTTTCGATCTCCGCCCGGACCGACACCAGCCGGCTCGCGGGATCGACGCGCGGATCGATGCCGGTCACCTTGCCGTTGAAGCGGTCGTCTATGCCGTCGATTGCGACGACCACGGGCTGGCCGATTTCCAGCAGGTGCAGCTGCTGCTCGGGCACGGTGAAGTCGGCGCGCATGGTGGAGAAGTCCTGCAATGTGGCCACCGTGGTGCCAGGCGCGAGGTACTGGCCCTCGTCAACGCGCGGAATGCCGATGGTGCCGGCGAAAGGCGCGCGAAGCTGCTTCTGCTGCAACACCGCCTCAAGCTTGGCGACCTGCGCCTGCGAGGTGGCGGCTGCGGCGGAAGCCTGCTCCAGCGTGGAGATGGAACCGACGCCGCGGTTCTGCAATTCCCGCGCACGCTCCAGCGACTGCTTGTCGAGCGCGGCCTGCGTGCGCCCGGCCTCGAGATCGGCGGCCTGAACCGCGTCGTCGAGGCGCAGCAGCACGTCATTGGCTGCGACCTTCTGGTTGGCGCGGAAATTCACCTCCGACACGATGCCGGTCGTTTCCACCGTAAGCTCCACGCCGCGCACCGCCGAGACCGTGCCGATCGCATCGACCGTGGGCGTCCAGGGCGCCGGCTCGGCCGTCGCCGTCGAAACCGCCACCGCCGCCACAGGCATATTGGCGAAGAACTGCTCGATGGCCCTGTCGCGGAACAGGTTGAAGCCGACCAGACCGCCAACGACGAGCGCGAGCAGCACGAACACGATGAGGAAGCGCTTGATCATCAGGAGAATACCAATTGCAGGAGCGAATGCGGCACGACGCCACGATATACATCAAAAGGAGCTTGAAATCAGGGTCAAGGTTACTGTACCGTCTGGACGGTCATGTCAAGTAGCCCTGTTTCCAAAAATCCGCGCAGCGCGCGGGATCGTATTCTTGCATCCGCCGAAGCCGTGGCGCGCGAGGCGGGTCCGGCCAATCTGTCGCTCGACGCCGTCGCCGCCCATGCCGGCGTCTCCAAGGGCGGCCTTCTCTATCACTTTCCCAACAAGGCGAGTCTCCTCGCGGCGATGGTGGAAGGGTTCCTTGCCGACCTCGACCGGCGGCTGCAGGAACAGGAAAAAGCGCGCGGCGGCGGCCCGGATTGCGTGTTGCAGGCCTATCTCGACATCTTTCTGGAGGAACAGCGGTCGAAGCGCCCGCCGCCCTCGGGCATTCTCGCGGCGATGGCGGAAAGTCCGGAATTCCTGGAACCGGTGCGCCGCTATGAGCGCCTGTTCCTCGACCGCATCCGCGCCAACGCATCGGATCCCGTGCGGGCGACCATCACATTCCTGGCCCTGCACGGCATCCGCTGCATGGAACTGATCAGCTCGCCGGTCGTGTCGGACGACGAGATCGAGACGGCGATTGCGCGAATGCGCCTCGCGGCGGGTGCCTGACCGCCGCGCCGCGCATCACAGCAGAAGCTGGTAGCTGTGCGGCACGTAGCGGTAGCCGGCATCCAGCCTTTCCACATAGCCGAGGGACGGCCACGGCATGTGATAGCCGACGAAGGGCAGGCGGTCGGCGGCGATCATGTCGAAGACGCGCTTGCGCGTGGCCGCCCCCGCTTCCTTGTCCATGTCGAAGCGCACATGCCAGTCGGGCCGCTGGAGCGACGCCACGAAATGGTTCGCCGTGTCGGCGGTCAGCGCCAGACGACGGCCGCCGGATTCCAGCATGAAGATCATATGGCCCGGCGTGTGGCCGGCCGCATCGAGGCCTTCTATGCCCGAGGTCACCTCGCCCTCATTGCCGATGAAGGTCATCCTGTCGGCCAGCGGCGCCACATTGGCCGCGACCCCCTTGGCGTTGCCTTCGGCCGGCGTACCGGTCCGGTCCGGCGATGTCCAGAAATCGTATTCCGTCTGTCCGGTCACATAGCGCGCATTGGAGAAAGCCGGCTGGCCGTCCTCCATCAGACCGCCAATATGGTCGCCATGCATGTGGGTGATCACCACGATAGTGACGTCCTCCGGCCTGTAGCCCGACGCTGCGATCTGCGCGCGGGTCTGGCCGACGCCATTCGCACGCGCCGCCTGGCCGAGGCCGGTATCGAACAGCACCAGTTCCGTGCCGGTATTCACCAGAACGGGCGTGAACCCGTTGGCGAAACGATCCAACGGCAGGAAATTCTCCTCCATCAGCGCCGCGACGTCCGCTTCGCTCTGGTTCTCTCCGAATGTGGGATGCGGTCCGTCGCTGGGGCGAAGGCCGTCCCGCAGCGTGGTGACCTCGAACTCGCCCAGCTTGAAGCGGAAGAAGCCGGGCGCGGCGACGTCCGGCATCGGCACGGCGGCATGCGCGGCGCGCACCATCAATTGCGGCATGGCCAGGGTGCTTGCGGCGCCGAGCAGGCCGAGTTTCATCATCGAACGGCGATTCGTCTCGATTCCCATTCTCTCCTCCCGATTTTCGCTTTGTCGCGATGCAAGCCTGATCGCACGACTGCACGTGCGGCTGTGCGTGTCTGCTGGAATCCCTGCATTGTGTCGTGTTCCCGGCGCGCCGCAAGCGGCATCACGCGATGTTTATCGCCCGTGACGGACACGCCTTTTCGCCACCGCATGAGGCGACAAGCCGCACAACTCATGTTATCGGCGTTCTGCTTCCGTTGACTGCTTTGCCGGACAAAGAATTGAAACGTAGCCTCCCGCTGGTCCTTGCGGTCGCCCTGTTCATGGAACAGATCGACTCGACCGTGATCTCGACATCGCTGCCCGCGATCGCGGCCGATATCGGAACCAGCCCGATTGCGCTCAAGCTGGCGCTGACGGCCTATCTCGTCTCGCTGGCGATCTTCATCCCGATCAGCGGCTGGATGGCGTCGCGCTTCGGCGCCAAGAACATCTTTCGGGCCGCGATCGGCGTTTTCATCGTCGGCTCGCTCTTGTCGGCCGCTTCGTGGTCGCTGGAATCATTCGTCGTGTCGCGCTTCGTGCAGGGCATGGGCGGCGCGATGATGACGCCGATCGCGCGGCTCATCCTGCTGCGCGGCACGCCGCGCAACCTGCTGGTGGGCGCCATGGCGTGGCTGTCCATACCGGCGCTGGTGGGGCCAATGCTCGGCCCGCCGCTCGGCGGCTTCCTCACCACCTACGCCACATGGCACTGGATCTTCCTCGTCAACGTGCCGATCGGGCTGGCCGGAATCTGGGCGGCGGGGCGCATCCTGCCCGACATTCCGCGCGAGCTGACGCTGCCGCTCGACTGGATCGGCTTCCTCCTGGCAGGGTTTTCCGCGGCCGGAATCGTGTTCGGCCTGTCGGTGGTCAGCCTTCCCGCGCTGCCGCCCGTCGTCGGCGTCATCACCACGCTGCTCGGCATCGTCTGCGGAATGGCCTATGTCCGCCACAGCCGCCGCGCGCCGGCGCCGCTGCTCAATCTCGACCTTTTCCGCAAGCGCATCTTCCGCACCGCGATCATCGGCGCGACCTTCTTCCGCATCGGCGCGGGCGCGGTGCCGTTCCTGCTGCCGCTGATGTTCCAGCTCGTCTTCGGGCTGACGCCGTTCCAGTCGGGCCTGCTCACCTTCGTGTCGGCCATCGGCGCATTCGGCATGAAGTTCCTCGCCACCACGGCGCTGCGTTTCGGCGGCTTCAGGACGGTCGTCATCAGCGCCGCCATCGGCGGCGGCCTGCTCGTCGGTGCGAACGGGCTTTTCACCGTCGATACGCCCTACCCCGTCATCATGGCCGTGCTGATCACCGGAGGCTTCCTGCGCTCGCTCTTCTTCACCAGCACCAATGCGCTGGTCTTCGCGGAGATCGACAACAAGGACGCCGCCCAGGCCACCGCCCTTGCGGCGGTAATGCAGCAGATGTCCATCGCGCTTGGCGTCGCCTTCGGCGGCGGCATCCTCGAAGTGACCAGCATGGTCACCGGCGGAAGCCTCGACAAGACGGCCTTCATGGTCGCCTTCTTCGGCGTCGCGGCCATATCCCTTTGCGCGGTAATCCCTTTCATGACCCTGCCCCGCGATGCCGGCAGCGACATGTCCGGCCACCGGCTGCGCGGCAAGCCCGCGCCGCAGAACCAGCAGATCGAAGGCGGCTGAGGCCCAGACTTCAGGCGCGTTCAGTCGTCTTCATCGTCTTCGGCGGCCCTGCCCTTGAAGCCCCGCGCCAGGATGTAGAGCTCAACTGATTCGTCACGCGAGGCCGGCGGCTTCACATGGTGGACATTGGTGAAGTTCCGCTTCAGCAAATCGAGCAGCTCGTTCTCCGTGCCGCCCTGGAAGGTTTTCGACAGGAAATGCCCGCCGGGCTTCAACACCCGCACAGCAAAGTCGGCAGCCACCTCGCACAGATGCATGGTGCGGATATGATCGGTCCGGCGATGGCCGATCGTCGGCGCCGCCATGTCGGAAATGACCATGTCGGGCGCGCCGCCGAGGGCCTCCATGAGCCGGTCGGGCGCATCGTCGTCGAGGAAGTCCATCTGCAGGATCGTCGCGCCGGGCACGGGATCCATCTCCAGATAGTCGATGCCGACGACATGCGGCGCATCCTCCGCCGAGCGCACCTTCGCTGCCGCCACCTGGCACCAGCCGCCGGGCGCCGCGCCCAGGTCTATCACCCGCATGCCGGGCTTCAGCAGCTTGTAGCGCTCATCGATCTCGATCAGCTTGAAGGCCGCGCGGGAGCGGTAGCCCTCCGCCTTCGCACGATGCACATAGGGATCGTTCATATGGCGCTCGAGCCAGCGGCGCGAAGAGTTCTTCAGGCCGGTATTCCTGACGCGCGTCTTGAGTTCGCGGCTGCTGCCGCCCCGTCCCGGCTTCTTCATGCGTGCCCCGAATGATTGCGTCGCCGCCGGCGCCAGACGCCGTCGCGCTCCATGAGATCCGACAGGATGCCTTCGCGCAAGCCGCGATCGGCCACCCGCAGCCGCTGCGAAGGCCAGGCGCGGCGGATCGCCTCCAGGATGGCGCAGCCCGCCAGCACGAGATCGGCACGATCCGGTCCGATGCAGGGATTGGCGACGCGCTGGCCGAAATCCCAGCCGAGAAGCCTCTCGGTCATGGCGTCGATCTCGCTACCGGCCATCCACAGCCCGTCCACCTGCCGGCGATCGTAGCGGGCGAGGCCCAGATGCACGCCGGCCAGCGTCGTGACGGTGCCCGACGTGCCGAGAAGGTGGAAGCGCGAACTGCCCATGCGCGCGGCCAGGCTGTCGCGTCCCTCGAAGCGCGCGATCATCGCGCTCACATCGTCGACCATCGCATCGAAAACGTCGCGGCTGACATCGCGCCCGCCGAAACGTTCGGCGAGGGAGACGACCCCCACCGGCAGCGAGGTCCAGGAAACGATGTGGTTCGCGAGCCGCGGCGTGCGACCCTGCGCGATGTCGACCAGCGCGATCTCGGACGACCCGCCGCCAATGTCGAACAGCACCACCGCGTCGGTGTTCTCCTCGACCAGCGGGCCGCAACCCGACACTGCCAGCCGGGCCTCGGTCTCGCGGTCGATGACTTCCAGCACGAGACCCGTTTGCTCGGTCACGCGGGCAAGGAATTCAGCCCCGTTGCTTGCCGCACGACATGCCTCCGTCGCGATCAGCCGGGTGCGCCGAACCTCGCGCGCGGCGAGCTTGTCGGCGCACATCTTCAGCGCATCGATGGCGCGCGACATGGCCGCCTCGGAGAGCCTTCCGGTCGTGCTCAATCCCTCGCCGAGCCGGACGATGCGCGAGAACGCATCGATAACCCGGAAGGCGCCGCCGAACCGGCCCGGCACCGCCACCAGAAGCCGGCAATTATTGGTGCCCAGATCGAGCGCGGCATAGGCCGGCAGATCGCCGGGACGTGGCGGCCGGCGAAACGGGCCGGCAGTCGGGCGCCCGTTGGCCGCCTGATCTTTCCGCACCGGCGCGCCATGGGGCTGCATATCGACGGAATGGGCGGCAGAGGCTTGACCGGTATTCGCGACGTCCACGGACGCGGCATTGCTGCCGTCAGGCGCCGCCCCGGCAGACGGCCTCTGGCCGGCGGCAAATACCTTTCGGCCCCGGCGCCGTTTACGCCGCCGCGGCTTACGCTTTCCCGATGTGGTGCTGTCCTGTGCGGCGGCCTCTACCGCAACAGCGGGACGACTTGCGCCCGGCGATCCGCGCGCAACCCCAATAGGGTCCGGCTGCGATGCCTTCGGCACCACATTCCGCCCCTCCGTTCCCTGCGGCGATCCTTCGCCGTGGCCGGAGTCCGTCACCTTGACCTCATCCGCGCCGCGCTGCCACCAAGGGCGCTGCGGCACTCATATTATTGCGTTGGTTTCAGGATAGCAGCCGGCGCTCCTTTCACCAAGCATAAAGCTCCGGCACCGTGACGCGGCATAACCCCAGCCCCGGAAAATACCCGGCCGGGAAGGTCTGGCGACCCTTCACATTCCCTTGCGGCAGAAACGGAGCCCTTGTATCCTCGGCGATCTCAACCGGAGGGCTCCCTATGAAACGGCTTATGATTGCGGCGGCGTTCATCGCCGTTGCGACTTTTGGCGCACATGCGCAGGCGACACGCACCTGGGTTTCCGGCCTCGGCGACGACGTGAACCCATGCAGCCGCACCGCCCCATGCAAAACCTTCGCGGGGGCCATATCGAAGACGGCGGCAGGTGGCATCATCAACGCGCTCGATCCAGCGGGATATGGGGCGGTGACATTCGTGAAATCCATGACCCTCGATGGAAGCGGCACCCATGCTCACATTCTGAATCCGTCCACCACCGGCATTAATGTGAATGGAGCGGGTATCTCAGCGGTCATCCGCAACATAGGCATTAGCGGTGCTGCCAGTCTAAGCAGCGGGCTTAACGGCATCCGTTTCTTGTCCGGCTCGTCACTCCTCGTCGAGGACACCGTCATCGAAGATCAGCTGAACGCATCAGGCGGCCACGGCATCAATTTTGCCCCTATAGTTCCAGCCTCGCTGACAATTCGGAATGTGACATTCAATAATGCGAGCGCTGGTAGCGGTGCCGCGATCCGCATCGCGACCGGAGGCCAGAACGTCAATGTCACGCTCGACAATGTGAAGGTTTCCGGCGGCATTCGCGGCATCGTCATTGATACGTCGGGCGGCGGCTGGGCCAAGGTGAATATCGAGAATTCGAGCTTCACCAACATCACCGGCCCGGCCATCTATGGCATTGGAAGCGGCAGCGGCAATGTCCG
>DATMGE010000069.1:0-1542 GCA_035555795.1 Rhizobiaceae bacterium
GGCCATCAGCGCCACGGTGAAGGTGACGATCGGGGCGATCAGGAACAGGCCCTTGTTCGCCGCGCTGGGGATGATGGTTTCCTGCAGGAACACCTTGAGCCCGTCGGCAAAGCTTTGCAGCAGGCCGAACGGCCCGACCACGTTGGGCCCGCGCCGCAGCGCCATCGCCGCCCAGATCTTGCGGTCGGCATAGATGATCATCGCCACCGCCAGCATCAGCGGCAGGGCGATCAGCAGGATGCCGCAGATCGTCGCGACGAACCACGCCCAGTCGGGGTTCATGTGAAGCTGGTTTTCGAAGAAGGCGGTCACGACACACACCCTTCATTCGTCATCCCCGCGAAAGCGGGGACCCAGTCGGCTCCGAAGGCGCCTGCGACGCCCTGGGTTCCCGCTTTCGCGGGAATGACGAGGTTATGAACGATCCTCATTCCGCCGCCTCCGCGAAATCTTCGCCGTGGAGCAGTTCGGCGGAGCAACGCTGCATCGTGTGGCTCGCCCGTGCGATCGGGTTGGTCAGGTAGAAATCCTTGATCGGATAGACGATCGCGCCGGCGGCTTTCGCCTTGGCATCGGCCTTGGGCAGCGGGCCGTAATCCACCAGCCCTTCCCGGCCCAGCGCCGGAACCGCGGCGGCCATCGCCGCGCGCAGCTCGGTGAAGCTGTCGAACCCGACGTTGACGCCCAGGGCATCGGCCAGCGCGCGCAGGATCGTCCAGTCTTCGCGCGCGTCACCGGGCGCGAACACGGCCTTGTCGGCGAGCTGAACGCGACCTTCGGTATTGACGTAAGTGCCGGGCTTTTCGGTGTAGGCGCTGGCCGGCAGGATAACATCGGCGGCATGAGCGCCCTTGTCGCCGTGATGGCCGATATAGACCTTCAGCGCGTCGCCGAACGCGCTGTAATCCACCTCGTCCGCGCCGAGCGAGAGCAGCAGCTTCGGCTTGGCATTCACCAGGTCGGCGATCCCGCCCTTTTGCGCGAAGCCGAGCATCAGCGCGCCCATCCGCGCGGCGGAGAAGTGCAGCACGTTGAAGCCCGCGTTCCAGGCCTGCGCCAGCGCCAGCGCCGGATGAAGCGCCCCGGCGACCAGCCCGCCGCCGCCGACGATCACCGCCGGCCGCTCCGCCTTGCTCATCGCCTCACCGACATAGCCAGGAAGCTTGTGCAGCACGCCCGCGTCTTCACCGAGGAATTCGGCGGGGAAAGTGGCTTCCCAATGCGGGCCGACGATGAAGACCTTCGCCCCGCGCTTCACCGCCTTGCGCAGCCGGGCATTGAGCAGCGGCGCTTCCCAGCGCACATGGCTGCCGACGATCAGGATGGCGTCTGCCTCCTCGATCCCGGCGAACGTGCTGTTGAAATTGACCAGGGCGAGGCTGTCGGTCGGATAGCTCATGCCGGTCTGCCGGCTTTCCAGCAGGTCCGAACCCAGCGCCGCGAGCAGCGCCTTGGCGGCGAACATCGTCTCGCAATCGACAAGGTCGCCGGCCACGGCCGCGACGCTGCTGCCCGCCTTCACCTTGGCGATCGCAGTGAAGG
>DATMGE010000070.1:0-1633 GCA_035555795.1 Rhizobiaceae bacterium
GTCGATTCGGGCTATCACGTCGTCGGCATGAAGGCCGTCGACGCGCCGGACATTTCCGTCGTCAAAGACTAAGCGGGCCTGCGGAGCAGCGATCGTGCCGACCCTCGTCTTCATCCGGCACGGCGAGACCGACTGGAATGCCGAAGGCCGCTTCCAGGGCCAGCAGGATATTCCGCTGAATGCGCGCGGGCGCGGCCAGGCGCGCCGCAATGGCCGCGTTCTGGCCGAGAACCTGCCGCAGGCGGCCGGGTATGTTTTCGTCGCCAGCCCGCTGAAGCGCACGCGCGAGACGATGGAGATCCTGCGCGGCGCCATGGGTCTCGCACCCGAAGAGTACCGCCTCGACCCGATCCTGAAAGAGATCACCTTCGGCGACTGGGAAGGCTTCACCGGCGCCGAGCTGAAGGCCAACTGGCCCGACCGCGTCGTGGCGCGCGAGGCGGACAAATGGGGCTTCACCCCGCCCGCCGGCGAGAGCTACGCCATGCTGTCGGAGCGCATCGCGCGCTGGCTCGACACGGTCGACCGGCCAACGGTCGTCGTTTCGCATGGCGGCGTGTGCCGCGTGCTGCAGGGCCTGCTGCTCGGCCTCGGGCCGGAGCGCACGCCGATGCTGGATATCCCGCAGGATCGCTTCATGATCTGGGACGGCAAGGACGCGATCTGGGTCTGAAATCCCCCTTCAAACGAAACGGCGCCCGGTGGGGTCACCCGGGCGCCGCTTTCGGAGGTCGGTCCGATTTTCCCGAACCGTTCGCTCGGGACTTTCAGGGCTGGTCGCTCGCCGCGCCGCCCATGCAATCGCAGGGTTCGAAGGTGCGAACGCCCTGGGCGTTGCCGAAATAGCCGACGCCGATGGTCTCGCCCGGCACCAGTTCGCGCACGACCTCATGGTCGGAGAACAGGAAGCTGCGGCCGTCGACCAGCACCACCATGCCGACGTCGGGATTGACGCTCGCCACCGTGCCGCCGGTCCGCCCGGAGGCCAGCGCGGGCCCTGTGGCGCAGAGCGCGGCGATCGCTCCGGCGATGATAAGGTTGCGCATGGCATTTCTCCCGTCACGTCTTCTCGCAGGCCCGCCGGGCCCGCCGCTTGCCGAGACAATTGGGATCCGAAATACGGCGTGCAATAGGCGGTTGGTGATCAGACTGTTCACAGTCATGTGACTGTTGGATAAACTGAAGATAGCGTTGCTTATTATCAACAGACCGCGATCTCTTGCAACATGAAATGAGGCCGCCGGGCGCCGGCCGCGAGGCCGTAAGCGGCACGCAGCACTATCCTTCAAAGCCGACAGACACTAGAACCGCATGCGCCGCCGCTTCCTGTCCCGTTCTGGCGGGGAGGGCGTGTTCCAGCCGGGATTCTCGTCATGTCGCACAACACATTCGGCCATCTCTTCCGCGTCACGACCTGGGGCGAAAGCCACGGACCGGCGCTCGGCGCGGTCGTCGATGGCTGTCCGCCGCGGATCGAGATTTCCGAAGCCGAAATCCAGACCTGGCTCGACAAGCGGAAGCCTGGCCAGTCACGCTTCACCACGCAGCGCCGTGAGGCGGACGAGGTGAAGATTCTCTCCGGCGTGATGCCGCAGGAGGACGGAAGGCTGCTCACCACCGGCACGCCGATCGC
>DATMGE010000071.1:0-11973 GCA_035555795.1 Rhizobiaceae bacterium
TTCTTGCGCCGGGTGCCTGTGGCACCTTTCAAGCGCCCGGACCTGAGGGCTCATCACCCAGCCGCGCCACCGCAGCGCGACCGGTCCGGCACCGCCCGCTGCCCGGAATGGTCGGTGGCCATCCGTTCCCGCGCAGCAAGGCAGGGGGATGATAGGCGAGGCGGCGAGGGTGTGGATAAATTGAGCGCGGCCGGCAGTGACCGCTCCCTTCTCCCACAAGGGGAGAAGGAGGTGTCTCAGCGCATTTCCAGCAGGCGTTCCAGGTAGTTGCGTTCCAGCTCGGGGCTCAGCGCATTGCCGAGACGGCGGCGGATTTCCTCGAGGATGCGGCGGGCGCGCTGCGTATCGATTTCGTCGGGCACGTCGACCGATTCGCCGAAGTCTGGCCCGGTCGTGGCCCGTGGACGGCCGAGCGGATCGCGGTCGGAGCTTTGCTGCCGGCCACCTTCCTGTCCCTCGCCCTGTTCGCCTTGCTGGGCCTGCTGCATCTGCTGCATCATGTCCTGCGCGCCGCGCCGCAGCGCCTCCAGCGCCTGACCCTGCTCGCCCACGGCACGCTCGCCTTCGGACTGGCCGAGCGACTGTTCGGCGCGGCCCATCGCCTCGCCGGCATCGCCAAAGCCCTCGCCGGGCTTGATGCCGAGGCCTTCCAGCCCGCGCATCAGCTCATCGAGCTGCCCCTGGAGCTGGCCCTGCCCTTCCTGGAGCTGGCGCATGGCCTCGGCGAATTCCTCCGGGCTCATCTGCCCCTGCTGGCCTTGCTCTCCTTGCTGGCCCTGTTGCCCCTGCTGGCCGCGCTGCATCTGGTCGAGACGGAAGGTCTCGTTCATCAGTTCCTGCTGGCGGCGCATCATCTGGCCGAGCTTGTCCATCTGCTGGCGCATCTCGCTCTGCTGCCCGCCTTGCTGGCCTTGGCTGTTCTGGCCCATCTGCAGATTGTTCATCATGTCCTGCAATTGCGAGAGCAATTGCTGGGCCTGGTCGCGCGAGCCGGATTTGGCGAGGTTCTCGATCTGGTCGAGCATGCGGTCGAGGTCGCTCTGGCGCAGTTCCTGGCCCTGCGGCATCTGCTGGCGCGCCATGTTGGGGTCGCGCGCGGCGCGCTCGGCAAATTCGCGCAGGAAATCGTTCATCGCCTGGCGCAGTTCCGACATCAGCCGGTCGATCTCCTCGTCGGAAGCGCCATTCTCCAGCGCCTGCCGCAAGGCTTCCTGCGCCTGCCGCAGCCGGCGCTCGGCGTCGGAAAGGCCGCCATCCTCGACCGCCAGCGCCATTTCCCACAGATAGTCGGCCACGGCGCGCAGCGCGTCGTCACTGTCGGCCAGGGCAAGCTGGCTGCGGGCCGCCGCAATGCCGAGATAGTGGCTGAGATTGTCGAACGTATCCTCCGGCCGCAGGGTGATGGCGTCCATCAGGTCGGCCACGCGCGGCTTGGCATTCGCATCGAGCGCCAGCAGGCGGCGTTGCTCCACCAACGCGCGCGCCAGCGGGTTGGAGAAGGGCCGCTCCGGCAGGATGATCGTCTTTTCCTCGCTGCGCCCTTCCTGCCCGGCGGCGTCCACCACCTTGAGCGAAAGGCGCACCCGGCTGCCCGCCCATGGATGCTCGGTCAAGTCGCGCGTGGTGCGCGCGGCGATCGCACGGCCGTCGCGCCGTGGCAAGGTGAGCGCCATGTCCGGCGCGGGGTAGAGCGGACGCGCATCGGCGGCGGCGTCATCGGCCTGCACGAATTCCGCCATCGCGGAAACGGCGCCGTAATCGTCCTCGATCTCGTAGCGCAGGTCGAGCGTGCCGTTGACGGCGCGGCCGGGCTCCTCCGCGAAGCGAATGACCGGCGCGTGGTCGGGCACGACCTGGAAGGTCCAGCCGAGCTGCTGCTCGTCGCCCTCCATCAAGGCGAGCACGCCGTCGCGCTCCAGCGTGGTGGCGAACTGCTGCGAGCTGTTGCCGGCCTGCGCCTCAGTGGCAGGCGTCGTTTCCAGCTCGATCGTCTCGGTGCCCCTTTCGCTGAGAAAAGCCAGCGTCTCGCTGCCGCTGCCGCCAGTGATGCGCAGCGAGACCGCACTGCCCTCCGGCACGGAAAAGACGTTGCGCGCCGCATTGGCGTCGGCGGTGAGGAAGATCGGCGCGCGCCCCGTATAGGCGGGCGCCGTCACCCAGGCATCGATGCGCGGCGGGATGGCTGGCACGCCGCCACGGGCGGAAAAACCGTCGGTGAGGCGCCCGCCGAGCGGGCCGTAGGAGAAGGCGAAGGCGACGACGAGCAGCAGCGCCACCGCCGCGCGCAGGCCCCAGGGGTCGCGTTCGGGCACGCCGGTGCGCGGCAGGTCGCCGGAGAGGCGGCCGAGCCTGTCGGCCATGCGCTTCTGGTGCTCGCGCCACAGAGCGTCGGCAAAGGCATCGCCACTGGAAGACAGACGGTCGGTCTGGACGGAAACGGGCGCGTGAAGCAGCGCATTGGCAGCCTCGATGCGGTGGTCCACCTCATAGGCGCGGGGGCTGCGGAAGCGCGACAGCGGCCAGAGCGAGGCCAGAGCGGCGAGGCCGAGAAGCCCGAGAAGGCCGAGCCGCGCCCATTCGGGCACGATGCGGAAGATGCCGAGCCATGACAGGCTGAGGAAAAGCGCCACGACGATCAGCAGCGGCAGCGCCAGCGGCCACAGGCGCTCCACCACGATTGCCGCGCGGGTGACGAAGCGCGTGCGGCCGAGCCGCCGCATCAATGGGCTGGAGAGATGGTCCGGCTGCTTCGCCATCGGCCCTTCCGCTGGAGCATTTTTGCAGCTCAATCGCCAATCCGCGCTGAATCGCGGTCGTATGCGAAAAGATAACACCGAATCCGGCGAAGGCGAGGCACGAACGCAATCGTGATCATGGAGACGAGGCGCATCCTTCGCGGCTTGCCCGCGACGGATGCACCTGGCGTCAAAGCCAGTCGGGCACCGAATCCAGCGCGATCAGCTCTTCATAGGTGCCGCGCGGGCGCACGACATGGAAGCGGTCGCCCTTGACCAGCACCTCCGGCACCAGCAGGCGCGAATTGTAGGTGCCTGCCTGCACCGCGCCATAGGCGCCGGCCGTGCCGACGGCCAGAAGGTCGCCCGGCGCCATGCGCGGCATTTCGCGGTCGTGGCCGATATAGTCGCCCGTCTCGCAGACGGGGCCGACCACATCCACCATCATGCGCGGCGCGGTCTCGGCCTTCATCTCGACAGGGCGGATGGAATGATAGGCGTCATAGAGGGTCGGGCGGATGAGATCGTTCATCGCCGCATCGACGATGAGGAAATTCTTCGCATCGCCTTCCTTGAGGTAGATCACCTCGGTGACGAGGATGCCGGCATTGCCGGCGATCAGCCGCCCCGGCTCGAAGATCACCTTCACGCCGAGCTTGTCCATATGCTTGCGGGCGATCTGCGCATAGGCGTCCGGCAGCGGCGGCGGGTTGTTGTCGTCGCGATAGGGGATGCCCAGCCCGCCGCCGAGATCGACATGGCCGATCGCATGCCCGTCTGCCTTCAGCGTCTCGACCAGTTCGGTCAGCAGCGCGAAGGCGTCGTCGAAGGGCTGCAGCTCGGTGATCTGGCTGCCGATATGCATGTCGATACCGGTGACCGTGATGCCGGGAAGCTCGGCTGCGCGGGCATAGACGGCCCGCGCCCGCTGCCATGGAATGCCGAACTTGTTCTCTGCCTTGCCAGTGGAGATCTTGCGATGCGTGCGCGCGTCGACATCCGGATTGATGCGCAGCGAGACATGCGCCGTGCCGCCGGTCGCCACGGCGCAGGCGGAAAGCAGTTCCAGCTCCGGTTCGCTCTCGACGTTGAAGCAGTAGATGCCGGCCGAAAGCGCGAAATCCATCTCGCGCGCAGTCTTGCCGACGCCGGAGAAGATGATGCGTTCGGCCGGAATGCCGGCGGCGAGCGCGCGGCGCAGTTCGCCCTCCGAAACGACATCCGCGCCGGCACCGAGTGTAGCCAGCGTCTTCAGCACCGCCTGGTTGCTATTGGCCTTCATGGCGTAGCAGACCAGCGTGTCGAGCCCGGCAAAGGCTTCCGAGAACACCTTGAAATGGCGCGTCAGCGTCGCGGTGGAATAGACGTAGAAGGGCGTGCCGACCGCCCTGGCGATCTCGGGAACCGGCACATCCTCCGCGAAGAGGACGCCGTCGCGATATTCGAAATGGTTCATCGTCGTGTCAGTCGATCAGGCCGTCGAGGATGAAGCGGCGGTCCTGCACCGGCGGGGTCGGCGCCGGCGGCAGCGGCTCGCGGTTCTGTTCGGCCTCGCGGCGGGCGTCCACCGCCGCCTGATAGGGCGTGTCGAGCGGCGCCTTGCGGCCGCAGGCCGAGAGCGCCAGCGTTCCTGCAAGCGCAAGCAGAAGGACGGAGCGGACTGGCATCATCGACTGGATTCCGGTTTTCATCGCGCGCCTGTGTAGCGGATTTAGCGGCCGCGCGCACCCTGTTTGAGCCGCTTCTTCCAGTCGCGGACCTGCCGGCGCACCTGCGCCGGGGCGGTGCCGCCATAGGATGTGCGGCTTTTCACCGAATTGGCGACCGAGAGCACGCCGAACACATCTTCCGTGATCGCGCCGTTGATCTCGCGCAGCTTGTCGAGCGGCAACTTCTCCAGCGGGCATTTCAGCTCTTCGGCCAGAGCGACGGCGCGGCCGGTGACGTGATGCGCCTCGCGGAAGGGCAGGCCCGCTTCGCGCACCAGCCAGTCGGCAAGGTCGGTGGCGGTGGAATAGCCGGAGCCGGCGGCCTTCTTCATCGCGGCGGCGTTGATCGTCATGTCGCCGATCATGCCGGTCATGGCGGCCAGCATCAGGTCGAGCGTCTCGGCGGCGTCGAAGACGGCTTCCTTGTCTTCCTGCATGTCCTTTGAATAGGCGAGCGGCAGGCCCTTCATCACGGTGAGCAGGCCGATGAGATGGCCGTTCACGCGGCCGGTCTTGGCGCGCACCAGTTCGGCCGCGTCGGGATTCTTCTTCTGCGGCATGATGGAGGAGCCGGTCGAATAGGAGTCCGACAGGCGCATGAAACCGAATTGCGGCGTCGACCAGATGACGATCTCCTCCGCCAGCCGCGACAGATGCGTGGCGCAGATCGCCGCGACGGAAAGGAATTCCAGCGCATAGTCGCGGTCGGAGACCGAATCGATGGAGTTGCGCGTCGGCTCGCGGAAGCCGAGTTCCGCCGCCGTCATGTGGCGGTCGATCGGAAAACCGGTGCCGGCAAGTGCCGCCGCACCCAGCGGGCTCTCATCCATGCGGGCAATGGCGTCGCGGACGCGCGAAAGATCGCGGCCGAACATCTCGACATAGGCCATGCAATGGTGCCCGAAGGTCACCGGCTGCGCCGTCTGGAGATGGGTGAAGCCGGGCATCACCGTCGCCGCATGCTCTTCCGCACGGTCGAGGAAGGCGGAAATCAGCGAAAGAAGCGCGGCTTGCGTGCGCTGCAGCTCCTCCTTCACCCAGAGGCGGAAATCGACGGCGACCTGGTCGTTGCGCGAGCGCGCGGTATGGAGGCGTCCCGCCGCCGGGCCGATGAGCTCGGCCAGCCGCGCTTCCACATTCATGTGGATGTCCTCCAGCTTCGTCGAGAAGGTGAAGGTACCCGCCTCGATCTCTGACAGGATCGTGTTCAGCCCGTGAGCGATTTTCTGCTGATCTTCAGCCGAAATAATGCCTTGTTCCGCCAGCATGCGCGCATGGGCGAGCGAACCGCGAATGTCCTGCGCGTAGAGCTTCCTGTCGAAGCCGATGGAGGCGTTGATCGCTTCCATGATCGCGGCGGGACCCGAGGCAAAACGTCCGCCCCACATCTGGTTGCTGGATTTCGTGTCGCTCATATGCTTACCGGACGCTGGAGATTGCGATGACGGATGATTTCAAGAAGCCGGGCACGGCACGTCTGATCGGGCTCGCGGCTGTCGCCGGCATTCTTGTCGGCGGGCTTGCCCTATACGTGACCGGCGGCCTTTCTGGCAACATGGGCGAGATCGGCGGCGCGCCGCAATCGGCCGCCGATGCGAGTTGCCAGGCCAAGACCGCGCTTGCCGGCGCGGTGGGCGACGCAGCAGGCGGCGAGGTCGCGGCCATGCTGCCGGCCGATCCGCCGCAATCGCTCGCCAGCCTCGCCTTCAATGCCCCGGACGGCACGCCGACGACGCTCGGGGCGCTCTCCGGCAAGATCACGCTCGTCAATCTGTGGGCGACATGGTGCGCGCCCTGCCGCGCCGAAATGCCGGCGCTGGACCGGTTGCAGGCGCAAAGCGGCGGGGACGATTTCGAGGTCGTGGCAATCAATGTCGACACCGGCGGCGACGAGAAGCCGAAGGCCTTCCTCTCCGAGATCGGCGTCGAGCATCTCGGCTATTACCGCGACGCCACGCTGGGCGTCTTTAACGACCTCAAGCGCCGTTCGCTGGCGCTGGGCCTGCCGGTGACGCTGCTGGTCGATGCCGATGGCTGCCTGCTGGCGCATATGAACGGCCCGGCGGAATGGGCGAGCGCCGATGCGCAGCGCCTGATCGACACCGCACGCGCCGGCCAGCCTGCCGCCGCGACACAGTGAAAGGCGAAATCCGCCCGCCTCCGGGTCGCTGCGACAATTGATCGAGGCGATAGCGATATTCGGCACTTTGACGATGCGTTAGGATGCACCTTGCCGATTTTTGTCGGATATAGGTGGCATGGCCAGCCCGATCTCAAAGTACATTCTCGATCCTTGGCGTGAGGCGTCGCCCATGCGGCGCAAGACGGTCGCCAGATGGACGTTTCTCGGCACGCTCGGCTGCATGGCCGTATCCTTGCTGCTCAATGCCATCATCTTCGCAGGCACCGATTCCGACGCGCGCTTCCACGCGATGATCGGCGCGACCATCGTGCCGATCATCCTTGCGGTGCCACTGTTCTGGTTCACCAGCTTCAAGCTGCGCGAACTGGCGATCGCGAACCACAAACTGGAACAGCTCGCCTCGACGGACAACCTCACCGGATGCCTCAACCGCGGCGCATTTTCCTCCATGGTGGACAACTGGCTGGCCCGCCAGCCGGCGCAATCGCAGCGCGGTGCGCTGCTGGTCATCGACGCCGACCATTTCAAGAGGATCAACGACCGGTACGGTCATGACAAGGGCGATGTCGCGCTGCGCATGATCGCCGACTGCATCGGCCGCGTGCTGCGTGCCGGCGACCTGCTCGGCCGGATGGGCGGCGAGGAGTTCGCGGTCTTCCTGCCGGGTGCTTCGGCGGAAAACGCCGTCGAGATCGCCGAAAGGGTGAGGATGAAGGTCAGCCAGGCCTCCTTCTTCCCCGCCGACCGGGCGCATGCGCTGTCGGTGAGCATCGGCGCGGCAACGTTCGAGGCGCCGGTCGGCTTCACCCAATTGTTCAAATTCGCCGACGAGCAGCTCTATGCGGCCAAGCATGACGGCCGCAACCGCGTCAGCATCGGCCTGGTGCCTGTAGGGGCAGAAGCCGCGCGACCCTTGCTGCACTGATGAAGCCTGAAGCAGCAGGCGTTCTGACGAACGCAGTCCCGCAGCGGAGGGTGATTCCCTCTTCTCACGGGGTGGAAGCAGGCGGCAGCGTCAGCGGGTCGGAACCGGCGTCTCGCCGCGATAGTCGTAGAAGCCCCGGCCGGTCTTGCGGCCGAGCCAGCCGGCCTCGACATATTTCACCAGCAGCGGACAGGGGCGGTATTTGGAATCCGACAGGCCGTCATGCAGCACCTGCATGATCGACAGGCAAGTATCCAGCCCGATGAAATCGGCAAGCTGCAGCGGTCCCATCGGATGGTTTGCGCCGAGCTTCATGGCCGTGTCGATGGCATCGACGGTGCCGACGCCCTCATAGAGTGTGTAGATCGCCTCATTGATCATCGGCAGCAGGATTCGATTGACTATGAAGGCCGGGAAATCCTCCGACACGGTCACCGTCTTGTCGAGGCTGCCGACGAAATGCTTCGCCGTCTCGAAGGTCGTGTCCTCGGTGGCGATGCCGCGCACCAGCTCCACCAGCTTCATCACCGGCACCGGATTCATGAAGTGGATGCCGATGAAGCGCTCCGGCCGATCGGTCTGCGCCGCCAGCCGGGTGATAGAGATGGAAGAGGTGTTGGTGGCGAGCAGCGCTTCCGGGTTGAGCACCGGGCAGAGCTGCGCGAAGATCTTGCGCTTGACCGTCTCGTCCTCGGTCGCTGCCTCGATCACCAGATCGGCGGCGGCCAGATCGCTCAGTTGCGCTGCGGTCCGGATGCGGCCGACGGCTTTCTGGCGCACCCCATCGTCCATCTTGCCCGAGCTGACCTGTCGGGCCATGTTGCCGCTGATGGTGGCAATGCCCTTTTCGACGCGATCGACCGTCACGTCGTGAAGCAGGACGTCATAACCCGCCAGCGCGGCCACATGGGCGATGCCGCCGCCCATCTGCCCCGCGCCGACGATGCCGACGGTTCCGATCTTGCCACTCATCAACTGAACCCTGCCGTAGTCGGTTTGCCGACGATGTTTCGAGGCGATTCTAGCTGTCGCCCCGAACCGCGTCAAAGCGCCTTTTCGAGTTCGGGGAGGATGGTGAACAGGTCGCCGACGAGGCCGTAATCGGCGACCTGGAAGATCGGTGCCTCTTCGTCCTTGTTGATGGCGACGATGACCTTCGAGTCCTTCATCCCCGCGAGATGCTGGATCGCGCCGGAAATGCCCACTGCGATATAGAGCTCCGGCGCCACGACCTTGCCGGTCTGGCCGACCTGCCAGTCGTTCGGCGCATAGCCGGCATCGACCGCCGCGCGGGAGGCGCCGACGGCGGCACCGAGCTTGTCGGCCACCGGCAGGATGACCTCCTGGAACTTCTCCGCCGAGCCGAGCGCGCGGCCGCCCGAAATGATGACCTTGGCCGAGGTGAGCTCCGGCCGGTCGCTTTCCGACAGGCGGTTCTCGACGAAGCTGGAGACGCCAGGATTGGCGGCGGCGTTGACCGTCTCGACCTGGGCCGAACCGCCCTCGCCGGCCGCCTTGAAGGAGGCGGTGCGCACGGTCAGCACCTTCTTGGCGTCGCTCGACTGCACGGTCTGGATCGCGTTGCCGGCATAGATCGGCCGCTTGAACGTGTCGGGCGACACGACCTCGATGACTTCCGACACCTGCATCACGTCGAGCAGCGCCGCCACGCGCGGCATCACATTCTTGCCCATGGTGGTGGCCGGGGCGAGGATCGCGTCGTAGCCGCCCGCGAGCGACACGACCAAAGCGGCGGTGGGCTCGGCCAGCCGCTGCTCGAGTTCGTCGGCCTCCGCCAGCAGCACCTTGGCGACGCCGGCGAGCTTCGCCGCAGCATCCGCCGCTGGCTTGGCGCCCTTGCCGGCGACCAGCACATGGACGTCGCCGCCCAGCGCCAGTGCCGCCGTCAGCGCCTTGGCGGTCTGGTCGGAGAGGGTTGCATTGTCGTGTTCAGCCAGAAGAAGCGTGGCCATGTCTGTAATCTCCTATCCGAACCCTAGAGAACGCCGGCGGACTTGAGGCTCGCCACCAGTTCGGCGGCGTCCTTGACCTTGACGCCCGCCTTGCGGCCGCCCGGCTCCTCGGTCTTCAGCACCTTGAGGCGCGGCTTGAGCGTGACGCCCAGATCCGAAGCCGACTTCTCGTCGAGCGGCTTCTTCTTGGCCTTCATGATATTGGGCAGCGAGGCATAGCGCGGCTGGTTGAGGCGCAGGTCCGTCGTCACGATCGCCGGCAGCTTAAGTTCCACCGTCTGCAGGCCGCCATCGACCTCGCGCGTCACCTTGGCCTTGCCGTCGGCGAGCTCCACCTTCGAGGCGAAGGTGCCCTGGCTCCAGCCGAGCAGAGCCGCCAGCATCTGGCCGGTCTGGTTGGCGTCGTCGTCGATCGCCTGCTTGCCGAGGATGACCAGTTCGGGCGCTTCCGCCTCGACCAGCGCCTTCAGCAGCTTGGCCACGTCGAGCGGCTCCACCTGCTCATCCACCTTTACCAGGATGCCGCGGTCGGCGCCCATGGCGAGTGCGGTGCGGATCGTCTCCTGCGCCTGCGCCGGGCCGATCGAGACGGCGACGATCTCGCTCGCCTTGCCGGCCTCCTTCAGACGGATCGCCTCCTCGACCGCGATCTCGTCGAACGGGTTCATCGACATCTTCACATTCGCAAGCTCGACGCCAGACCCGTCCGACTTCACACGGACCTTCACATTGTAGTCGACAACCCGCTTAACGGGCACAAGGATCTTCATGGCAGGCATACCTCTCTGCTGCGATCATCCGGCTGCCTTTGGCGGCGCGAACCGCGGCAGGTTGCCAGTTTCCGACACGGGAGCGGAATCTCTCTTGGCGCGGATCGTGCGATACGCGGCGGGCGGAACCTAGTCACAGCATGAAAACGCGTCAATAAGCTGTGTGACGCACGAAGCGGTTGAAATCAACCGCGTCCCCATGGTCCCGACGGTGTCGGCACGGTCTGCGGCTCCGCCACGACCTCGACCGCCTTCGGCGTGACGATCCCCCTGTCGAAGAGCGGCACCCCGCGCCGGCGCAGGACCAGCACCAGCACCGCCCCGGTGAGGATGCCGCCGACATGCGCCGCCCAGGAGACTTCGTCCTCGCCGGCAAAGGCAAGCATGCCGAACTGGAACAGGATCCACGCGGCCAGCGCCATCCAGGCCGGGATGCGCAATGGAATACGGCCAAATGCCAATATCCAAATCTTCACGCGCGGATGCAGCATCAGATAGGCGGTGACGATGCCGGCGATGGCGCCCGAGGCGCCGATCAGCGGCGCCTGCGATTCCGGCACGACGAGCCCGTGCACGAAGGCCCCGCCGACCGCGCAGGCCAGGTAGAAGACGAGGAAGCGCAGATGCCCCATCGCGTCCTCGACATTGTCGCCGAAGATCCACAGGAACAGCATGTTGCCGACCAGATGCCACAGGTCGCCATGGAAGAAGGCGTAGGTGAGATAGGTGAGATTGTCCGAGACCAGCACCAGATTCTGCGGCCGCTCGGCAATGTCGTAGATGGTGGACGGAATGAAGCCGAGGCCGATCACCGCCGCCTGCACGAAATCCTCCGTCCCCAATGCGGTCAGGAGATAGATCAGGCAGTTCACCACGATCAGGCCGATCGTCACATATTGCATGCGGATGTGGCGCAGGCTGTTGGCGTCGTGAAGCGGTATGAACATGTGCCTGCTGCGATGCCCCCGCCGGAAACGACGCCCCCTACCGGTTGGCGCCCGGCACCCATAGCACGTCGGCCGCGCCATTGTCATTGGAGGCGCGGGCGGCGACGAAGAGGAAATCCGACAGGCGGTTCATGTAGCGGATCGCATCGGCGCTGACGATCTCGCCGGGCCGCCGCGACAGTTCCACCATCAGTCGCTCGGCGCGGCGGGCGACCGTGCGCGCCACATGCAGCGCCGCGGAGGCGGCACTGCCGCCCGGCAGCACGAAGGAGCGCAGCGGCGAAAGACGCGCATTGAGCGCGTCGATATCCGCCTCCAGCCGCGCCACCTGGCTGGCAACGATGCGCAGCGGCTCATAGGCGAGCTTCTCGCCGGTGTCCGGCGTGGCGAGGTCCGCGCCGAGGTCGAACAGGTCGTTCTGGATCCGTCCGAGCATGGCATGGATTTCGGGGCTGTCAGCCGTGTAGACGCGCGCGACGCCGATCGCCGCATTGGTCTCATCGACCGTGCCGTAGGCGTCCACGCGCAGGTCGAACTTGTCGCGTCGCGCGCCGGAGGCGAGCGCCGTGGTGCCGTCATCGCCGGTGCGGGTGTAGATCTTGTTCAGGACGACCATGGGTTTCCTCCCCTAAACCGCGCTGCCGATCAGCCGCCAGAGAGCCACAGGGCCAGCATAATCAGCACCAGCGCCACGAACTGAAGCCCGACGCGGGCCTGCATCAGCTTGTTGGACGTGTTTCCCGACCCGCCGCGCATCATGTTGATGAGGCC
>DATMGE010000072.1:0-191472 GCA_035555795.1 Rhizobiaceae bacterium
CGGTGATGCTGGCCTGTTCCGCCGCCGAGGCGCATCGAATCGTCTATGCGGACGGTATCGAGCGGGCGACGGCGATGGCGCCAGTCGGCACGCTCTGTCGCCTGTGTCCGCGTGCCGGCTGCCGGCACAGGCAGGAAGCGCCACTGATCATGTAGGCCGAAAGGGTTATATATGGTGGGGCAGCGCGAACGTATAAGAAGATCCGGGGGGAATGACGATGGCCAAGGATCGCATACTCATCGTCGAGGATGAGCCGAATATCGTCGAATCGCTGAGTTTCATTCTCGGAAAGGCCGGCTTCGAGGTGATCACCGTCGCCGACGGGGCGGAGGCCCTCGACCGGCTCCGCCATCAGTCGTTCTCGGCCCTCGTGCTCGACATCATGCTGCCAGGCATGAACGGCCTCGACGTGCTGAAGACGATTCGCGCGGACCGTGCACTGGCGGTCCTGCCGGTGATGCTGCTGACGGCCAAGGGGCAGGCGAGCGATCGCAGGGCTGCCGAAGCCATCGGCGCCGACGCCTTCGTCACGAAGCCCTTTTCCAATGCCGAGGTGGTGGAGCATGTGACGCGCCTCGCTTCCGGCATGCGCCAATGAAACGCTGGGCGGCAAACCCGCAAAGCGTGCGCGATGCCGCCACGCTGCTTCCCATCACCGCGACTATCCTGCTTCTGCCGCCCTTCATCCTCCTCTTCGCCGTTCCGGTGCTCGTGGCAGGAATTCCGCTCATCGTCGCCTATGTCTTCGGCGCGTGGCTGGCGATCGTGTTCTGCGCCTGGCTGCTGGCGCGCAATCTCGCCATGGAAGACGACGCGGCCGGCGCTGAAGGAGAGGCGGAGGCGCGGTCTTTGCCTGACGGAGGCTAGATGCTTCACGTCAACCTCGTCGTCATCGTCTGCCTTGCCTATGTCCTCGTCTTGTTCGGCGTGGCCTTCGCCGGCGACAGGCGGGCGCGGCGGGATCCGACAGGTTGGCTGTCCTCACCGCTTATCTACACGCTTTCGATCTCGATCTATTGCAGCTCCTGGACCTTCTTCGGCTCGGTCGGCTCGGCCGCGAAGAACGGGCTGGAATTCCTCACCATCTATCTGGGGCCCACGATCGTATTCGTCGGCTGGTGGTTCTTCCTGCGCAAGCTGGTGACCATCGGGCGCATTCACCACACCACGTCGATCGCCGACTTCATCTCGGCGCGCTTCGGCAAGAGCCCGGCGCTGGGGGCTCTGATCACCATCCTCGCGATGATCGCCATCACGCCCTACATCGCGCTTCAGCTCAAGGCGATCACCGCGAGCTTCCAGGTCACCACCTACCCGGCCGGGGCGCTGGTGGCGGCATCGCGGCGGCTCGAGCCGGATTTCGTCGTCGCGTTCTGGCTGGCGGCGGGCCTGTGCCTGTTCTCCATCATGTTCGGCGTGCGCAATATCGACGTCAATGAGCGCCATCACGGCGTGATCGCGGCGATCGCCGTCGAGGCTCTGGTCAAGCTGATCGCGTTTCTGGCAGTCGGCATCTGGGTCTTCTTTGCCTTTTCCGGAACGCCCGAGGAGGTGTTCCGTAATGCGCCTGTCAGCCTGACCAGTCCCGAGCAGGGTTTCGGTGCGCGCTGGGTGGCGCTGTGCTTCCTTGCCGGAGCGGCCGCCATCTGCCTGCCGCGGCAGTTCCAGGTGACGGTCGTCGAGAATTCCAGCAACGAGCAGATACGCACAGCTTCATGGCTGTTCCCGCTCTATCTCTTCCTCATGAACCTGTTCGTGATCCCCATCGCCATGGCCGGCCTGAACTACCTGCCGGCGAGCTCGGATCCCGACCTTTTCGTGCTGACTCTGCCGATGACCGAAGGACAGGAGGCGATCGGCCTGCTCGCCTTCATCGGCGGCTTCTCCTCCGCCACGTCGATGGTGATCGTATCGTCCATCGCGCTGTCGACGATGATTTCCAATCACATCGTCATGCCGCTGGCGATGCGCTTCTCGCTGGTGCCGACCGGCAGCGGCCAGAGCGCGCGCAATTTCATCCTCGTCACGCGGCGTAGCAGCATCGTCGTCGTGATCTTTCTCGGCTTCATCTATTTCTGGGTGAGCCGCACCTCGGACGCGCTTGCCTCCATCGGCCTGATCTCTTTTTGCGGCCTCATCCAGCCGCTGCCGAGCCTGGTCGCTGGGCTCTACTGGCATGGGGCGACCCATCGCGGCGCCCTTGCCGGGCTCGCCGCCGGTTCGCTCGTCTGGGCCTATACGCTGTTCCTGCCGAGCTTCGAGGGCGCATTCCTGATGTCGGCGGATGTCATCGAGCATGGACCTTTCGGACTGGCCTGGCTCAAGCCCTATGCGCTGTTCGGCTATGATGCCCACGACCCGCTGGTCCATGCATTGCTGTGGAGCATGACGGCCAACGTCGTGTTCCTGGTCGCGGTGTCGCTGCTGCGCGAGCCGACGCCGCTGACGCGGTTCCAGGCGACCTTGTTCATCGACATCTTCCGGCGGCAGACGGAACGGGAACTGGGCGTCATCCGCCGCACCGCGAAGGTTTCGGAACTGCGCCAGATCGCCGATCGCATTCTCGGCCCGGTCGAGGCCGTCCATCTGTTCGATCGGGGCGGGGCGGAGCGCACGGTCATTGCCAGCGACCAGCTCATCACCCTTGTCGAGCAGCGGCTGGCGGCCAATATCGGCGCCGCTTCGGCCCGTTCGCTCGTCTCCCAGGTCGTCACCAGCGAGACGATCAGCGTCGAGGAACTGAAGCGCCTCGCCGGGGAGGCGGAACAGATACGCGCCTATTCCGCCGAACTGGAGCGCAAGTCGCGGCAGGTGGAGGCCACGGCCGCCGAACTGGCGCAGGCCAATGACCGGCTGCGCGAGGTCGATACGCAGAAGGACGATTTCCTCAGCCAGGTGAGCCATGAGGTTCGCACGCCCATGGCCTCCATCCGCTCCTTCAGCGATATCCTGCTCAACAACCGGGATATCCACGAAAGCGAAAAGCTCCGCTTCCTCGGCATCATCCAGAACGAAAGCCTGCGCCTCACCCGGCTGCTGGACGGCATTCTCGATGTCAGCCAGATGGAAAGCGGCAAGCCGGCATGGGAGGCGGTGCGCTTCGATCCGGAACTGGCCATCGACCACGCGCTGGAGAGCTGCGAGGCGCTGGCGCGTGCGGCGGGGGTCACCCTCAAGCGCGCACGCCGGACCCGTGGCGCAATCGTTCACGGCGACCGCGATCGCTTCGCTCAGGTGCTTATCAACCTCGTTTCCAACGCGATCAAATACAATACCAGTCCGGGCCCGACGGTTACCGTTTCGAGCTCGCTGCGCAAGGGCGTCTACGAGGTGCGCGTCGCCGATAACGGGCCGGGTATTCCGCCAGCCGAGCGCGAGCACATCTTCATGAAGTTCGCGCGCGGTCCGACGCCGCATCGCGGCGGTGCCGGCCTCGGCCTCGCCATCAGCCGGCAGATCATCGAGCGGTTCGGCGGCCGGATCTACTGTGCGGACAAGACGGGCGCGGGGGCGATCTTCGTTGTCCGGCTACCGGCATAGCCATGCCGGCATTCACTCGGCGGCGTCGCGCTGCGGTTCGTCCGGCGCGTCGGGGTGGCCGGGCGCGGTCTCGCAGCCGAGGTCGGGAAAGGCCAGCACCCGCAATCCGTGAAAGTCGGTGCGGGCGACCAGCAGGCCGCGCTCCTCGAAATAGGCAAGCAGGCGTCGTGCACGGCGCGGCGAATGGCTGCCATAGGCGCGGGCAAGCGTGGCGTCGGAAGGGCAGGGATCGTTGTTGGCCGCTGCACGGGCCACCATCAGGAAAATGCCCTGGAGGTCGTCCGGCAAGGTTTCGGAGAGCGAGAGCGCCGTCGCCCAGGTCTCGCCACCGGCACCTTCCTCCACACCGGCGCGGGCGACAGCCAGCCGCCGGCGGAAGGTGGATAGAGGCAGCGGCTCGCCGGGCACCCGGCGGATGCGGCTGCGCACCAGAAAATCCTGATAGAGAACGGCATCCGAGCGGAAGGCGGCATCCGGATCTTCGAGGATCTCGCGCAGCACCGCGTCGATGCCCGCGTCGCGCTCGGCCTCGTCGATGATGGCGAAGACCGGCTCGGCCGGCGGCTCCGGCGCCGGCCTGGGCCGCGACAATTGTGCGAGGAGATCGGCTGTCGGTATCGGCTTCGGCGCGGGCCTGCGCATCACCGGAAGCGCCTCGTCGGGAGCCGGGGTGAAGATCAGCTCGCCGGCGTCCTGCGGCGCATCGGGCAGCGGCATCAGCTTCGGGCTGGTCGAGCGCGCCGAGGTTTCCACGGGGCCGATCGTGATCGCCAGCGGGCGGCGCGCCATGGCCGGCCCCAGCGCGATGAAGTTTCCACGCGCCAGCTCGCGGAACATTTCGGCCTGGCGGCGGTCCATTCCCAGAAGGTCGGCGGCGCGCGCCATGTCGATGTCCAGGAAGGTGCGGCCCATCAGGAAATTGGAGGCTTCCGCCGCCACATTCTTGGCCAGCTTGGCGAGGCGCTGGGTGGCGATGACGCCGGCCAGCCCGCGCTTGCGGCCGCGGCACATCAGGTTGGTCATGGCGCCGAGCGAGAGCTTTCGCGCCTCGTCGGAAACCTCGCCGGCAACGGCCGGCGCGAAGAGCTGCGCTTCGTCCACCACGACGAGGACGGGATACCAGTGGTCGCGGTCGGCATCGAACATGCCGCCGAGGAAGGCGGCCGCGGCGCGCATCTGCTGCTCGACGTCGAGCCCTTCCAGATTGAGCACCACGGAGACGCGATGCTGGCGCACGCGGCCGGCAATGCGCGTGAGCTCAGCCTCGGAACGGGCGGCATCGACCACCTGATGGCCGAATTTATCCGCCATCGTGACGAAATCGCCTTCGGGATCGACGATGCATTGCTGCACCCAGGTCGCGCTCTGCTCCAGAAGCCGGCGCAGCAGATGTGACTTGCCTGACCCGGAATTGCCCTGCACCAACAGGCGAGTCGCCAGCAGTTCTTCCAGATCCAGCTCCGCCACGGCGCCGCCGGCCGCGGCGCCCATGTCGATATTGACCTTCATCCGCCACCCTTTCGAGCCCCGTCCTTAGCACCTGCCATCATGCGGCGCGAAGCGTGGAGGCAGCGATTCCCACAAGCATGACCGGCCTACCTCCGGCGGCCTCATCCGGCCGATGCCGAAGCGGAACCCGCCAGCAGATTTGCATCGTCGGCGACGAATAAGGTAGGTAGATGTCGTCACCCGATCGGAAATCAGGAATCGAACAGGCTATTCGCGGGATGAATATTTATACGGATGAATCAAAGGAATTTTCGGTCCACGATGTCCGTGGGCGGCATCATATGCTGTCTCGATGCCGAGAAAATCTCTGACTTGAAGCCTTTGGCGCGCCATCTGTCATTCATCTTACTATCCGAACGGGATCATGATCACCGACTTGTTTGAAACCTATCCCTATGTCGGCACGGCTGTCGCACTGGTGGCGCTGGTGCTGGCGGCGCTCTTCGCCAATTATGTCGTGAAGGCCGTATTGCTGCGGGTTCTGAACCGCGTCCTCGCCTATACGGCCTATGGCCGCGATCCCGAACTGCGCCGCCATGGTCTCATCGAGCGGCTGGCCAATGTCATGCCGGCCCTGGTGATCTCGACGGGGATCGCCCTCGTGCCCCACCTCCCGACCTTTGTCGCGGTGGTGATCGGCAATGTGGCAAACGCCTTCATGATCCTGACGGTGGCGATGGCGATCAGCGCCGCCCTGAATATCGTCGACACCATCTATCACCGCAGGCCCGAGGCGCGGCTCAAGCCGATCAAGGGCTATGTCCAGGTCGTCAAGATCATCGTCTATGTCATCGCCGCGGTGCTGATGATCGCGACGCTGATCGACCGCTCGCCGCTGATCCTGCTGTCCGGCCTTGGCGCCATGGCCGCCGTTCTCATCCTGGTCTTCCAGGATACGCTGCTTTCGCTGGTGGCGGGGATCCAGATTTCCTCCACCGACATGGTGCGGGTCGGCGACTGGATCGAAATGCCCGGCCAGAATGCCGACGGCGATGTGATCGAGATCGCGCTGCACACGGTGAAGGTGCAGAATTTCGACAAGACGGTCACGACCGTGCCGATCCGCAAGCTCGTCACCGAGCCGTTCAAGAACTGGCGCGGCATGCAGGAATCGGGTGGCCGCCGGATCAAGCGCGCACTGTATATCGACCAGACCAGCATCCGTTTCCTGAACCCCGAGGATCAGGAGAAGCTCGCTTCATTCGGGCATCTGGAGACCTATCTCAAGGGCAAGCAGGTCGAGCTTGCGGAGTGGAACGGCAGGCTCGGCGAACGCGCCAGGGTTCCCGCCAATACCCGCCGCGCGACCAATATCGGTACATTCCGCGCCTATGTGGACAATTACCTGCGCAGTCACCCCGGCATCCACCAGGGCATGACCATCATGGTGCGCCAGCTTCCTCCCGCCTCCGAGGGGCTGCCGCTCGAAATCTACTGCTTCACCGGCACGACGGCCTGGACAGCCTATGAGGGCATCCAGGCAGATATTTTCGACCACCTCTATGCCATCCTGCCGGAATTCGACCTGCGCATATTCCAGAGCCCGAGCGGCCGCGACCTCCAGCTCCTGTCCGCGCCCCAGGGCGCAGCCTGAGGCCGTCAGCCCCCGCCGGGCAGGTCGGTGGCGACGGTGTCGGCCAGCATCTGCGCGGTAGCGGCGCAGAGCGTCCAGCCCAGATGGCCGTGGCCGGTATTGTAGAAGACCCCCGGCTTTCCGCCTCGTCCCACCTTCGGCATCATGTTCGGCATCATCGGCCGCAGGCCGGCCCAGGAGACGACGCTGCGCGTTTCGATGCGCGGAAACAGCGCCAGCGTCCAGTCGATCAGCGGCTTGATGCGATCGTAGCGGATGTCGCGGTTGAAGCCGTTGAACTCCGCCGTGCCGGCCACCCGCAGCCGTTTTTCGCCGAGGCGGCTGGAAACGATCTTGGCGCGGTCGTCGAGAATGCTGACCCAGGGCGCTTCCGCGCGGCTCGGCTCGTCGTCCAGCGTGATGGAAATCGAATAGCCCTTGACCGGATAGATGTTGACGCGGTCGCCGAACATGCGCGCAATGCGCCGGCTGTCGCAGCCGGCGCAGACAACCACGCCGTCCGCGGTGATGTCGTTGCGCCCGCCGGAGCCGTTCGCCGCTTGCGAATAGGTGACGCGGATGGGCTTTCCATGCGCGACGCTGTCGACCGTCGCGTTGAAGATGAAGCGCGCACCCTTCCGCTCGCAGGCCTTGGCGAGGCCCGTGACGAAGGCATGGATGTCGCCGGTGGAATCCGACTGCGTATAGAAACCGCCATAGAAATCGCCGCGCAGCGCCGGCTCGATCGAGCGGATTTCGGCCGGCGTGACCGGACGGCGGTCGAGCCCGCCTTGCTCCAGCAGGCTGTTCACCATCGTCGCGTGGTCGAAGCCCGCCTTGTCCCAGCAGATATGCAATATGCCGCGGCGGACATGGTCGAAATCGATGCCCTCCCGCTCGGCAATGGCGAGCATATGCTGGCGGGCGGCAATGGCGAGCCGCGTCGTCTCGATCGTGTTCTCGCGATAATGCGGGATGTTGGCGATGAACTCGGCGAACCACGAATATTTGTGCCAGTTCGGGGTCAGGTTGACCGAGAGCGGCGCATCCGGCCGCATCAGCCATTTCAACCCCTTGAGCACGGTGGACCAATGGTTCCACACTTCCGCATTGCTGGCCGAGAGCTGGCCGCCATTGGCGAAGGAGGTTTCCATCGAGGGATAGCGGTTGCGCTCGACGACGGTGACGTCGTAGCCGCGCTCGAGCAAGGCGTAGGCAGTGGTTACACCGGTGACGCCGGCGCCTATGATGACGATATGGGGCATTCTCGATCTCTGCGACAGAGTGAGTATGGGCCAGGGCCCGGCTCTTCCCCAATCTGTCTCTGTACCTGAGAGCTTGACCGCGACAGTTGGAACCGGCGCGGCGTTCCCCTTCGGTGGGCGCTCGCAGCGCCTCTCTCCAGATCGTCAAACTGCACGGTCACGTTTGCCTGAGAGTTTCCTGGGGGGTTGCTCCGTCGGCGCCGGCCATCGTCATTGGGGCGAGGGCCAATCTCTCCCATGCAGCCTTTTAGACAGGCCGATTATTACCCTGCGGCATTGCGGCTTGCAATCGGGCTCTTCGGCCGCGGCCATGTGCTCAATGTGGCACCGGGGGACAAGAGAAACGGCCGCCGAACCTATTGACCCACGGCGCGAAGCAGTGGAGGTGTCGCGCCGAAGACGGCGTCGTGCCATGGCCGCCATGCCGTGCCTGATCCGATGCGGCTCGCCTGTGGCCATGGTGCTTACCGCACTGCGAGCCGATGAACCGGGAGACATGACATGAACGACACCGGCGGCCGGCAAGGATCTGCTGCGGCATCCGGAAATGATGTCGCGCCGGCCGACGGCCCCGGCCGCATGGCCGAACTGGCGGTGGTGCTCGTCGGCGCGCTGGTGGTGCTTTCCACGGCGGTCATCGCGCCGGCGCTGCCTGCCATCGGGGCCTATTTCAGCGAGGATCCGCGCACGGAGACGCTGGTGCCGATGCTGGTGACCATGCCGGCGCTCGTCATCGGCATCGCGGCTCCCTTCGCGGGCTATGTGCTCGACCGGTTCGGGCGCTATGCAGCCGTGCTGACGGCGCTGGTGAGCTTCATCATCTTCGGCGTGGCCGGCGCGTTTGCGACCAATCTCGACATGCTGCTCTGGTCGCGCGCCGGGCTCGGCCTTTGCGTGGCCTTCCTGATGGCCGGCTTCACCTCGCTGGTCGGCGATCTGTTCGCGCCAAAGGCGCGGGCAGCGGTGCTGGGCCGGCAGGCAAGCCTCAACGCCATCATGGCCCTCATCATGACGATGCTGGGCGGGATACTGACCGAATGGGACTGGCGGGGCATGTTCCTCGTCTATCTGATCGCGGTACCGCTGGTTTTCCTGTTTGTCCGCCATGTGCCACGCAAGCCCGCGCGGCGGCCTTCCCGGCAGGGCGACGACCGGATCGCGCCTGCATCGGGCGGAAGCTGGCTGCTGGTCGCGGCCATCTATCTCCTGGCCGTGCTGGCAATGGTCTTTTCCATGCTGGTGCCGACCCGCACGCCCTTCCTCATGCAGGCGCAATATGGCGGCACCGCCTTCATCATCGCCTTCGCCATGTCGGTGTTCACATTCGGCATGTTTCCCACCGCGGCGCTGTTTGCGCGGCTGCGGCGGATATTCTCCGCGCCGATCCTGTTCACCTTCGGGTTCGCGGCGCTCGGCGCGGGCTTCGCGCTGCAGGGTGTCGCGTCCAACCTGACATTGCTGATCGTCGGCATGGGCATATCGGGGGCAGGCTTCGGCTGCATCATGCCCAATCTCAACACGAGCCTGCTGGCCGCCGCACCCGCTCATCTGCGCGGCCGCCTGGCTGGCGGACTGGTCTCGGCGATATTCATGGGCCAGTTCTTCTCGCCCATCTTCAGCCAGCCGCTGGTGCAGCGCTACGATATCCAGACCAGTTTCGTTATCAGCGCGATCCTGGCGGGAATCGTCGCCATCGCCTGCCTCCTGCCGACGCTGAGAAGGAAGCGCCGCCGGGCCTGAAAAGACGGCGGCACGCTGCCTGCCGGCCAGGTCGAGGCCCGGCTCAGTCCTCGTCGATGGCGGCGGTGTGGCTCGGATGGAGGATTTCCTCCAGCTTCGCATAGCTGACGCAGCGCACATCCGGCAGCGCGCATGCCTCGCCTGCGAAGCGCTCCAGCGCGCGCCAATAGGCGCCGTCATTCATCTGCGTGAAGTGAAAGCCGATCTGCAGCGGATGCCGCGCGCCGCTGCGTTCCTTTTCGAGCGCGTCGGCGAATGCCCGATAGGCGCGCTCCACGAAGACATCCGCTTCGGTAGGCCGTTCCTCGCCGCCGGAATGCCGGACATAGAGATTGTAGTCCATGGCGATGACCGGACGGCTGCGCGGACCTTCCGGCACCATCGGCAGCGCATAGCGGGTGACGCCATGGCTTTGCGCCGGCGCTTCCGGGCCGCGCGAGACGCCGCTGGCATCATAGTGGAAACCATGCTCGCCCAGCGCGGCGAAAAGCGTGTCGGACGTTGCCAGATAGGGCGCGCGAAAGCCGGTGATCTCGCTGGCCGCGAACCGCCGCCAGCCATCCGGCTCATAGGGTATGCCGTTGACGCGCCAGGCATCGCGCAGCACGGCGGCGAACTGGTCGAATTCGGCGAGCCATGTCGCCTTGTTCCACGATGCGCCGTCGAAATGGCCGCAGCCATGGCTGGCGATCTCATGGCCTTCCATCCGCGCCGTCCAGATCTGCCGCAGCCTTTGGGCGACGTCGTCGCGCGAGGCGGCGAAGCCGATATTCGACCGCTTGCCGGCAACCGGCGAGGCATAGGCGTCGCGTGTCTGCGAGCTGAGCAGATAGACGCAGGAGAGGAAATAGGTGAAGGACGCACCGGTCTCGCGTGCGAGCGCCCGGCTGCGTTCCCACTGCGTAATATCGTTGGCGCTGTCGAAGGAGATCACGACATATTGAGGCTCGGCGGCCGCGGCGGGAAACGCTGCGCATCCGATCAGGAATGCGCCGGCGAGGCGAAGGGTGACCGGCATCATTCGGATACTCGCGACTTCGGACTGAACGATGGTTGGTTGGCGCACAAATGTGGCGCGGATGGGGACCGTGGGGTGCACCGGAGCTGCAATTTCGCCCGCGCCCCTTCCATGGCCGCAAATTTACCCTTAAAGCCTGCCTGAAAGCGGTGGCGCATGAATGCCGCCACAGGTGAAGAGGCGATCGAGAGCATGTCGGACGACATCTTTTTCCGCGAGGTCAATGAGGAGCTGCGGCAGGACCAGGCCAAGGCGATGTGGAAGCGCTTCGGCCCGATGGCCATCGCCGCCGCCATTGCCGTGCTTCTCGCCACGGGCGCATGGGTTGCCTACGACTATTGGAGCCAGTCGCGCGCCAACCATTCGGGCGACGCCTTCTCGCAGGCGCTCCGTCTTGCGCAGGAAGGCAAGACCGACGAGGCTCTGACGGCGCTTCAATCACTCGAGACCGAGGGATATGGCGCCTATCCGGTGCTGGCGAAGCTCCGCACCGGCACGCTTCTGGCAACGCGCGGCGACCATGCTGGCGCGGTCGCCGCCTTCGATGCGGTGGCCAATGACGGCGCTGTTCCGGCCGCGATCCGCGACATGGCCCGGCTGCGCGCCGCGCTTGTTCTGGTCGACAATGGCAGCCATGCCGATGTGGCGGCGCGCGTCGAAACCCTGACCGGCGACGAGAATCCGCTGCGCCATGCCGCGCGCGAGGCCCTCGGGCTCGCAGCCTGGAAGGAAGGGCGTGGGGCCGACGCACTCAAGCTTTTCGAGCAGGTTTCAGCGGATGCGGCCGCCCCGCGCAATGTTCGCCAGCGCGCCGAACTCATGTCCGAACTGATCCGCGGTTCGGTCAGCGCTTCCTGAGGACGCGCCCGCAATGGGCTTCAAGCTCGCCATCGTCGGACGGCCGAATGTCGGCAAGTCGACCCTCTTCAACCGGCTGGTCGGCCGCAAGATCGCGCTGGTGGACGACACGCCCGGCGTGACGCGCGACCGGCGCACGCATGAAGCACGCCTGCAGGACCTGAGCTTCGATGTGATCGACACCGCCGGTTTCGAGGACGAGGCGCCGCAGACGCTTGCCGGCCGCATGCGCGAGCAGACCGAAATCGCCATCGGCGAGGCCGACATCATCCTTTTCATGGTCGATGCCCGTTCGGGCCTGCTGCCCGACGACCGCGCCTTCGCCGATATCGTGCGGCGCACGGGAAAGCCGGTCGTGCTTGCGGCCAACAAGGCGGAGGCGCGCGGTGCGCAGGGCGGCGCGGTCGAAGCCTGGGAACTGGGGCTCGGCGCGCCGGTCGGCATTTCCGCTGAACACGGCCTCGGCATCAGCGACCTGCGCGATGCGATCGTCGAGGCGCTGGGCGAGGAACGCGCTTTTGCGGATGACGAGGATGACGGCCTCGACATCGGCGCGCCGCTGGTGGGCGAGGACATTGCCGATCCCGATGCGGAAACCGAACCGGCCTATGACGAATCCAAGCCGTTGCGGATCGCCGTGGTCGGCCGACCCAATGCCGGCAAGTCCACGCTGATCAATGCATTTGTGGGCGAGGAGCGCCTGCTGACCGGGCCGGAAGCGGGCATCACGCGCGATTCGATCTCGGTCGATTGGGAATGGCACGACCGCCGGGTGAGGCTGTTCGACACTGCCGGCATGCGCCGCAAGTCCCGCGTGCAGGAGAAGCTGGAAAAGCTCTCCGTGGCCGACGGGCTGCGCGCCATCCGCTTCGCCGAAGTGGTCATCATCGTGCTCGACGCGACGATCCCCTTCGAGCGCCAGGACCTGCAGATCGCCGACCTGATCGTGCGCGAGGGCAGGGCGCCCGTCATCGCCTTCAACAAATGGGATCTCATCGACAATCCGCAGCAGATGCTGGCCGAACTGCGGGAGAAGACGACGCGCCTCCTGCCGCAGGTTCGCGGGCTCCAGGCGGTGCCGATTTCCGGCGAGACGGGCCGCGGGCTGGACAAGCTGATGGAAGCGGTGGAGCGCACGCACCGCGTCTGGAACCGGCGCATCTCGACCGGGCGCCTCAACCGCTGGCTGGAAGGCGTGATCGCCCACCATCCCCCGCCGGCCGTTGCCGGCCGCCGCCTGAAGATCAAATATATCACCCAGGTGAAGACCCGGCCGCCGGGCTTCGTGATCTCCTGCTCGCGCCCCGAGGCCATGCCGGATTCCTATGTCCGCTATCTGGTCAACGGCCTGCGCGACACGTTCGACATGCCGGGCGTGCCGATCCGCGTCGCATTGCGCGCACCGGACAACCCGTTCGCCTCCAGGGCGAAGAAGCGCTGAGCCTCTGCGCCGCCCTTCGGCATCGCTCATTCCCGATCGCTGGCCGAACAGGCAACACATCGAAGAAATTACGATTCTGTTAATCCTTTCAACGACTAACGGCAGAGCGCGTTAACGCTCCATCAAGGTTAATGCATCATCTTCGCGGCATTGAAGATTTGCGTTCCGGAGTTTGTCGTCGTGCAGCGTCGAAGAGTGATGCGGCAGTTTGCTGCCCCGCGCGCAAAGCGCTCCTTTCTCACCCCTTTCGTCATCGGACTCGGCATCTGGATCGGCTTCCCCACCGGAACCGCCTATCAGGACATGACCAGCCTGGTGACGGGTGCCGAAGCGGTGAGCGGCGCGCGCTGGCACACGGTAGTCGAGAAGGCGGCGGCCGGATCGGTGCATCAGGCGGAACTGCCCTTCATCGACGCGACCACGACCGGTTCTCTTTCCGGCGCCGGCATGAAGGCGGCGAGCCTCGGCACCGTGGCTTTCCGCGATGTGAGCGGCAATGTGTCGGAGACGCCCGACGAGCTTCGCGTCAACCGCAGCGAAAAGCGCGGCCGCGTCGCACGCATCGTTCCCGTCGCCCCGCCCAGGCAGTTCAATGCCGGATCGGTGTTCGAGCGCACCACCTCGCTGCTGGCCCCCACCCTGGACGAAGAGATCAAGATGGCCTTCGTCGCGCCGGACATCAAAGGCCAGGAAGTGCAGATCGCCGGCGAGTTCCACCTGCGCCGGCCGAAGAAGTCCGATCCGGGCGTCCCCGCTTTCCTGGCGGCGCTGGTGAACAATGAGAAGGCGGATGTCCTTGCCACAGCCTACGCGCCTTCCCAGCCCGACTTTGCCAAGTCTTCGCCCTTTGCGAGCCTGCTGAAGGAGGACGACCCCACCGGAGGGCGCTTCATTCCGCCGATTGCCGAAGGCGACCATCAATGGATGAGCCGGCCGCTGCCGGCTTCCGTCTTTTCGGCGGCTGAGCAGAAATGCCTTGCAGAGGGTATCTATTTCGAGGCCCGCGGCGAAAGCGTGAAGGGACAGGCGGCCGTCGCGCAGGTCATCCTCAACCGCGTGCGCAATCCCACCTATCCCAGCACCGTCTGCGGCGTGGTGTACCAGAACAAGAGCTGGCGCAACCGCTGCCAGTTTTCCTTCGCCTGCGACGGCACGCGCCACCGGGTGGCGAGCCGCGAGCACTACAAGGTGGCCGAGGAGGTGGCGCTTGCGGTGACGGCGGGCAAGATCTTCCTGCCCGAGGTCGCCTCGTCGACCCACTACCACGCCACCTATGTCAAGCCGGGCTGGAGCCGGGCGATGGACAAGATGAAGAAGATCGGCCTGCATATCTTCTACCGCACCCATGGCGGCGGCTGGGATTGATCGGCGTCGAACCGCGGCGAGGCACCCGCGAAGGGCGGGGATTCGCCCCGCTGCGCCCGCGGCTTACCCTTGACGCTTTGTCGCACCGCAATAAGCGCATGATTTGATTGCGGAAAATACACCAGCATACGAGTGTGCACGCGGCTTGACTGCCGGGTGTGCCCTAACTATGTTGCGCGCGACTTTGGAGCGGGGGTCCGGAAGGACTGCCAGACGTGGAGATTTCGGGTTGGCCGGGCCAGATGGAGCGGACGAAGCCGGACACTCCGGGCGCGGCGATGGCCGCACTCTGTCGAGCGATGAGCTTGACCGGCGCCGCCGCGAACTCGAAGCGAAGCTGGCGACGCATCGTCCGGCATCGCCTCAGCAGTCAGGGTCGGGCACGGGAAACGTTGCTGGCTTCGGCAATGCGCTGAAGCTGTCCAGCGAGTTCATTGCGGGCATCCTGGTCGGCGCGGCCATCGGCTGGTTCGTCGATCAATATGCAGGCACGTCGCCCTGGGGATTGATCGTTTTCCTGCTTCTGGGTTTCGGGGCGGGTGTGCTGAATGTGCTCCGCTCCTCCGGTCAGGTGGCGGAGTTCGGTGCCAGGCCGCCAAGCAAGGCGGACGGCTCCGGAGACGAAAGATAGGCGGCGCATCGCGCCAGTGAATTCTGAAGGAGGCCGCGTGGCCAACGATCCGATCCACCAGTTCCAGATTTCGCGCCTCGTGCCGATCGAAGTCGGCGGGCTGGATTTCTCCTTCACCAATTCGGCGCTCTTCATGGTGGCGACCGTCGTCCTCACCAGCGGGTTCCTCTATCTCACCACGTCGAGCCGCGGCCTGATCCCGAGCCGGATGCAGTCCGTGTCGGAGATGAGCTACGAATTCATAGCCAATATGTTGCGGGACGCTGCGGGCACGCAGGGCATGCGATTCTTCCCGCTGGTGTTCTCGCTGTTCACCTTCATTCTCGTGGCCAACCTGCTCGGCCTCTTCCCGTATTTCTTCACCTTCACCAGCCACATCATCGTGACCTTCGGCCTGGCGATGCTCGTGATCGCGACCGTCATCGTCTACGGTTTCATGAAGCACGGCTTGGGCTTCCTGAAGCTTTTCGTGCCGCAGGGCGTGCCGATCGTGCTGGTTCCGCTGGTCGTGGGCATCGAGATCATCTCCTTCCTGTCGCGCCCGATCAGCCTGTCGGTTCGTCTCTTCGCCAACATGCTGGCCGGCCACATCACGCTGAAGGTTTTCGCCGGCTTCGTGACGTCGCTGTCGGCGATGGGCGCCGTCGGTATCGCCGGTGCCGTTCTGCCTCTCATCATGACGGTGGCAATTACCGGCCTCGAATTCCTGGTCGCCTTCCTGCAGGCCTATGTGTTTGCGGTGCTGACCTGCATGTATCTCAACGACGCTGTCCATCCGGGCCACTGAGCCGGAAAGATAGCTCCAGGGGACACCCGTCCCTGCCAGTCCAACGAATTTCACTTTCCCAAGGAGTAATCGAAATGGAAGTTGAAGCAGCACGTTACATCGGCGCCGGTATTGCTTGCCTCGGCATGGGTGGCGCAGGCATCGGCCTGGGCAACATTTTCGGAAGCTATCTCGCGGGTGCACTGCGCAATCCGTCGGCTGCCGACGGCCAGTTCGGCCGCCTGATTTTCGGCTTCGCCGTGACCGAAGCGCTGGGCATCTTCTCGCTGCTCGTCGCGCTGCTGGCGCTGTTCGGCTGATCCGACGACAACCGGCAAGGGCCGCCGATGGCGGCCTGACCGGAACAGGGGAAAATGATGTTCGTGACACCTGGCTATGCACAGGAAAGCGCGCCGGCCACGGGCGGCGCGCCTAACGACGCCGCGCATGGCGATGCGCATACCGAAGTGGCCGCGGACGGGCACGGTTCGGCTGGCTTTCCGCCTTTCGACCCGACCTATTTCCCCTCGCAGCTTCTCTGGCTGGCGATCACCTTCGGCCTCTTCTACATCTTCCTGAAGCGGGTGGTGCTGCCGCGCATCGGCGGCATCCTCGAAGTGCGGCGCGACCGCATCGCGCAGGATCTCGATCAGGCCGCGCGCCTGAAAGAGGAAGCCGATGCCGCGGTCGCGGCCTATCAGCAGGAACTTGCCGAGGCCAAGGCCCGGGCGAACCAGATCGGCCAGGCCGCGCGCGACAGCGCCAAGACCGAAGCCGAGACCGAGCGCAAGCGTATCGAAGCCGACCTCGAGAAGAAGCTCTCGGACGCGGAAGCGCGCATCGCCACCATTCGTGACGGCGCCATGCGCGATATCGGCAGCATCGCCACCGACACGGCAACCGCGATCGTCCAGGAGCTTCTGGGCAGCAGCGACAAGACTGCCGTCGCCGCGGCCGTGAAGTCGGCGCAGAAATAGGAGCGGACCGATGGATGCAACATTCTGGGCGACCGTCGGCCTCGTCATCTTCCTGGCGGTGATCGTCTATATGAAGGTGCCGGGCATGATCGCCCGTTCCCTCGATGAACGCGCCGAGCGCATTCGCAACGAACTCGACGAATCGCGCCGCTTGCGCGAGGAAGCGCAGCAGCTGCTGGCCGAATATCAGCGCAAGCGCAAGGAAGCCGAGAAGGAAGCGCAGGACATCGTCGCGGCCGCCAAGCGCGAAGCCGATATGATCCTCGTCGACGCCAAGGCAAAGACCGAGGAATATGTGACGCGCCGCGCCGCCATGGCTGAACAGCGGATCGGCCAGGCGGAGCAGGATGCCGTCAACGAGGTGCGTGCGCTGGCGGTGGACATCGCCGTCGCAGCCGCCGGCAAGGTCATGGCCGACAAGGTCGATGCAGGCAAGGACGCCGAGCTCTTCAAGTCGTCCCTGCAATCCGTGAAGGCGCGCCTGAACTGAGTTTCGGGCAACCGTCGAAAGCTTGAAAAGCCGCGGCATGCCGCGGCTTTTTGTTGTTGAGCGGTGATGTGCCGCAGTGATCCCAACGGCGATTGCCTAGCTTCGCTCACCCCGCCGGATGAGGACGGTTGGCATAAGCAAAAGCCTAGCTCATCCTGAGGTGCGAGCATGGCGAGCCTCGAAGGACGCAGGCGATAGGGCATATCCGCTGCTAGAGCGACCGACGCTCGGATATACCCGCGCTACCGCTTTATCTCTTTGATCTAGCCGAATTCGCGCGACGCCGGATGTTGTCCATTTGACTGTACACGCTCGAGCGTGTCGCGTTTGATGTGAGGCCCGTACGGTCCTCGAGGGGTACGCCGCCCCTCATCGCCCTGCCGGGCACTCTCCCCTAACCGGGAAGAAAAGGCCATCTGTCTGCTTTCTGCCCATCTGGTACACTGGCGACTGGCGAAAGCTCACATGAAGATGGCGGCAGCCGGATGAGGCTGTATGAACGACCTCAATCAGAGACCTCCGGCGCCGATAAAACGCGCTGCGCCTATGCCGAAGGCTTGAAGGGCGAGAAGGACATGCGGTGCATGCGCTGCGCTGCGCCATGTTCGGCGATCGCGTCGCGGTGGCGCTGCGTGGCGTAGCCCATATGCAGCTCGAAACCGTAGCGCGGGTCCTCGCGGCCGAAGCGCGCCATCATGCGGTCGCGCACGACCTTGGCGACGATCGACGCCGCCGAGATCGACTGCGAGATCTGGTCGCCGCGAATGATGGCGCGGCATTCGCAGCCGAGGCCGGGTGGCGTGTCGCGTCCGTCGGCCAATGCAAGCACCGGCTTCACGCTCAGCCCAGCAAGCGCGCGGCGCATCGCCTCCAGGCTGGCGCGCAAGATGTTGCGGCGATCGATGCCGGCTGCGGATACGGAGGAGAAGGAGACCGACACGGCCTGCGCCATGATGAGCATGAACAGTTCTTCCCGCGCGCCGGCAGAAAGGCGCTTCGAATCATCGAGCCCATCGGGAATCCGCTCGGGATCGAGGATCACCGCCGCCGCCACCACGGGACCCGCCAAAGGACCGCGACCGGCTTCGTCCAGCCCTGCCACGGGCCATTGGCCCTTCGCCCGCGCGCGCTGCTCGATGGCGAAATCGGGGCGCAGGGGCAGGTCGAAGAGAGCGGGAGAATCGGATGCTGTACGGGCCATTTGCGACGATGCTCGCATCAGCTCCGATTCTCCGCAAGTGCTTCCCGGGCTGGAGAGGGAACCAGACCGGGACGCGGCCGCCGGCGGGGGACGACACCAGCACGGCGGAAACACGAACGCAACGGCACGATGGACTATGGCTGCGGCTGCGACATCGCGCCCCCAGTGGGGCGCTGGAAAATCTCAGCCTTTCATAAAATCACGGGAATGCTCCATCCTTGTCCTTTCACAATTCCAGCAAAGCCGCTGCGCACTTTTGCTGGAATTGCCCTAGAACAGCGCGAGTTGTTCCCCCTCTGCATTCAGCGCCTTGAACAGGTCGGTCCGTAGCCGCCGGCGGGTGACATTCAGGCCGAGGCGGCGAGCGGCCAGTTCGAAGCGGCGGCCGATCTGCCAGGCATAGGGGCCGGTCCCCTTCATCCGCTTGCCCCATTCGGCATCGTAGTCCTTGCCGCCGCGCATCGAGCGGATCAGCGACGTGACGTGGCGATAGCGGTCGGGATAATGCTGCAGCAGCCAGTCCTTGAAGATCGGGCTCACCTCCAGCGGCAGCCGCAGGATGATATAGCCGGCCTCCCGCGCACCGGCGGCATAGGCGGATTCGAGGATGCGTTCGATCTCGGCATCGTTGAGCCCGGGAATGACCGGCCCGATCATGACCGAAACCGGCACGCCCGCATCCGACAATGTTCGCAGCGCCTGAAGCCGCCTTGGCGGCGTCGCCGCGCGCGGCTCCATGGTGCGCGCCAGCCGACGGTCGAGCGTGGTCACCGAAAGCGCGACCTTCGCCAGGCCCTTTTCCGCCATGCGCGACAGGATATCCATGTCGCGCGTGACCAGTGCCGACTTGGTCACGATGCCGACCGGATGATTGTGCGCCTCCAGCACCTCCAGGATTTCGCGCATGATGCGCCAGCCCTTCTCGATCGGCTGGTAGGGATCCGTATTGGTGCCGATGGCGATCGTGCGCGGCACATAGCCTTCCCTGGCAAGCTCGCGCTCCAGAAGTTTTGGCGCGTCAGGCTTGGCGAAGAGCTTCGCTTCGAAGTCGAGCCCCGGCGACAGCCCCATATAGGCATGGGTCGGTCGCGCGAAGCAGTAGACGCAACCATGCTCGCAGCCGCGATAGGGATTGATCGAGCGGTCGAAGGAAATGTCCGGGGAATCGTTGCGGGTGATGATCGTGCGCGGTTTCTCGACCTGCACCTCGGTCTTGAAGGGCGGCAGTTCCTCAAGCGTCTCCCAGCCGTCATCGAAGACATGGCGGGAGACCGGCTCGAAACGCCCGCTGGGATTGACGCCCGCACCACGCCCGCGCCGCCGGTCGAAGCCGACGCGCAGGCCGCTGTCCTCGATCATCGCATTGGCCATTTCCGCGCCTCCGCTCTTGAAGGCGGCAACGTCGGCTTTCAGGATGGGTTCCATGCCCGTCCCCTTCATCTGTGTGGCCTCGAAGGTCGCCACGACTCGTTCTTGATGAATCTATTCCTATCACATTAGAGGAACATATCAAGAACAAACATTGGGTCGCGAGACTGGCTTCAACATGGGCTTTGGGTTAGACGTGAGAGGGGAACTGCGCGAAATCCTGTCGAGCTGCCGGGAAATTTGCGGGAATGGGGCCGTCCTGCCGTGCAGGACAGACAGGGCGATGGCATGCTGTCGGTGCTGATCGAGACGCATAATGACGAGGACCGGCTGGCGCGCACGCTGGCCTCGCTGGTGTCGGGCGCGGTCGAGGGGCTGGTGCGCGAGGTGATCGTCTGCGACCGCGGCTCGACGGACCAGAGCTGGCAGGTGGCCGATCACGCCGGCTGCGTCTGGCTGGCCGGAACTGACATCGCCGCCGGTATCGCGCGTGCCAAAGGCGATTGGCTGCTTTTTGTGGAGCCGGGCGCACGCCTGTCGCCGGGCTGGACGGAGCCCGTCCTGCGTCACATTTCGGAGGCGGACGGACCGGCGCGCTTCAACCGCACGCGGTCTTCCGAGGAGGCTCTGCTGTCGCGGATTTTCGCGACCCGGCGGCCGCTGGCCGAGGGGCTGGTGATCTCCAGGCCGCAGGCCGCGTCGCTGGCGAAGCCGGGCATGGATTGCGCGTCGATCGCGCGAAAGGTGAAGGCCCGCAGGCTGAGCGGCGAGATTTCCGCCGCGCCGAGGCACTGACGCATGGCCAGGCGCAAGGGAATGTCCTGCTAACCTATGTCTCCCGAAAGTGGGAACCGGTTTCGGGACAAAGACATGCGTAACAAGAAAGAGCTAAAGGGTGTGAGCGAATCTGAAAGATCGCGACACGCTTTCGCACACGAAGCGGATCATCCCCGTTGCAGGTGCTCGTCGAGCCGCGGCATGATCTCCACGAAGTTGCACGGCATGTGCCGGTAGTCGAGCTGGGTGGCGAGAATGCCGTCCCATGCGTCGCGGCAGGCGCCGGGCGAGCCCGGCAGCACGAAGATGAAGGTGGCGTTGGCGACGCCGCCGGTGGCGCGCGACTGGATCGTGGACGTGCCGATCTTGTCGTAGGAAATGCGGTGGAAGACCTCCGAGAAACCGTCCATGCGCTTCTCGAAAAGCGGCTCCAGCGCCTCCGGCGTCACATCGCGGCCGGTGAAGCCGGTGCCGCCGGTGGTGATCACGACATCGATGGACCGGTCGGCGATCCATTTGCCAACGACGGCGCGGATCGCCTCGACATCGTCATGAACGATCTCCCGCGCGGCAAGTCTGTGGCCCGCCTGCGCGATGCGGTCGGCAAGCGTCTGCCCGGATTTGTCGTCGGCCAGCGAGCGGGTGTCGGACACGGTCAGCACGGCGATGGACACCGGTATGAAGCGGCGGCTTTGGTCTATTCCGGCCATGGAAGCTCCTCCGATGAGCGCGTGCGCGTGGCGACGACGAACCAGTCCGGATGTCGCGCCGCGATAGCCTTCGCGGCAGCTTGGGCGGTAAGCATGTCGGCGAACAGACCGTAGCACGTCGCGCCGGAGCCCGACATGCGGGCAAGGGCCGCGCCCTCCTGCCGCAAGGCATGGAGAGCGTCGCCGATGGCAGGTGCAGCGGCACGCGCCGGCATTTCCAGATCGTTGCGCGTCATGGCGAGCCAGTCGGCAATCGCCTCCGGGCCGCCGATTGGCGGAAGGGCCGGCAATGGCGGGTTGTCGCGATGGACGAGCGCGCGGAATACGGCCGGCGTCGAGACCGCCACGCCGGGATTGGCAAGCACCAACGGCAGCGAAGGCAGCGCCGGCACGGGCGACAGCGCTTCACCGATGCCGCGCGCGATCAGCGGCCGCGCCGCAAGGCACATGGGGAGATCCGCGCCCAGCGCCAGCGCCTCGGCGGCCAGCCGGACGGCCGTGAGCGGGAGCTTCCAGTGCCGGACGAGTGCAAGCAGGGTCGCGGCCGCATCCGACGAGCCGCCGCCGACACCTGAGGCGACGGGCAGGTTCTTGCCAAGCCGGATATGGACGGGGCCGCATGGCCGGTCTGGAGAAAGCCGGCGCAGCAGGTCGCGGGCGCGCAGGACGAGATTGTCGCTGCTGTCGGAAATGCCCGAGGCGTAGGGACCTGAAATGCCGAAACCGTCTGTGTCGGACGTCGCGACATGAATGCTGTCGCCGAAGGTGGTGAACACCACGAGACTGTCGAGAAGATGGTAGCCGTCGTCGCGACGGCCGGTCACGTGCAAGGCGAGATTGACCTTGGCCGGCGCAAGGTACGTCAGCTCCGGGGTCATGCGGTTGCGCGTTCAGTCCTTGGCGAGGCGATATTCGCCCGTCTGGGGATCCTTCACCAGCGTTCCCGTCGTGCCGGTGGCGCGTTCGCGCTCGGCGCGTCGCAGGCGGGCCGTCACGCGCTCGGCTTCGCGCACGAAAGCCCGATAGCCGACATAGGCGGCAATGCCCACTGCGGCGAAGAAGATCAGTTGCGGCATGTCAAAGCCTCCTCAAAGGTCGGCACCAGACTATCCTAAAGCAATCCGGGAAAAGTGCGAAGCGGATTTCCTGCCGCAATTGTGGCGAAAGGAGGAACCGCCGCCTTTCACATTGTCGCATGTGGCGCTAGTTCAAAGCCCGTAGCGGCTCCACAAGGCGCGCTCGGTAGCGGCATCGACGAGCCCGCCGGCCGCCGCGGCCGCCGCGGCCTCGCCAACGCCGAACATTGCCAGCCGCCGGCCGAAGAAGCCGCGCGAGGGGGCGATCAGCTTGAGCTCGGCATCCTTGCCGTAGCGGGCCTTGAGGAAGGAGCGCATGTCGCCCAGCGCATCGACGAGACCCAGCTCGACGCGCGCCGGCCGGTCCAGAACTGGCCGGTGAAAAGGTCGGGATCGTCTGCCAGTTTCGCGCCGCGCCGCGATTTCACGAGGTCGATGAATGTTTCATGCACGTCGAGTTGCAGCGCCTTGAGCCGTTCCACGTCTTCCTTCTTCTCCGGCTTGAACGGGTCGAGCACCGACTTGTTCTGGCCCGCGGTGTGCACGCGCCGCTCCACGCCGATCTTCTTGAGAAGTTCGGGAAAGCCGAAGGAGGCCGACACGACGCCGATCGAGCCGACGATGGAGGAGGGGTCGGCGACGATCTCGTCACCCGCGACGGCGATCATGTAGCCGCCGGAGGCCGCCACGTCCTCGACGAAGACGATGACGTGTTTGCCCTTCTCCTGCGCGAGATCGCGGATGCGCTTGTAGATCAGCCGCGACTGCACCGGAGAGCCGCCCGGCGAATTGATGGAGATGGCGATGGCGGGCGCCGCCTTGATCGCGAACGCCTTCTCGATCAGGCCGGCGGTCGAGGCCAGCGACAGGCTCTGCCGGAACTGCCCGCCGCCGGCCATGATCGTGCCATGCAGGCGGATGACGGGAATGATCGGGGCGGACGAGCGCCAGGCGCGCGGCAGAAGTCGGGCGAGTGGATTGGGCACGGGTATGAAATCTCCAGACGGCTCACTCCCATGTAGGAAGAACGCCGCCATGCGCAATATCACGCAATGTTTCGTCAGTCGCCGAAGAGCGAGGCGAGCCCGTTGTACACCGCTTCGGCATGCGGTGCAGGGCCGTGGCCTGTCGGCCCATGCAGCACCAGCGGCGGCAGGAGCGAGAGCGCGCGGCGCGAGCCGTGTTTTGCCCGCATGACGATGCGGATGGCGGGTTCCGTCGCGCGCGGCAGGACCGGCATGATCTCGATACCGCCGAAACGGCCCTTGAGCGATGCGAGCAGTTCCTCGAGCGAGGTCGGGCGCGCGATCAGCGCGATGCCGCCGCCGGGCTTCACGATCGCGGCGGCGGTGCGCAGCCATGTTTCGAGCAGGCCCTTGGGCATCAGATGCGCGTCGCGCTTGAGCGCATCCGGCGTCGGGCGGTCATGCGCATGGTTGAAGGGCGGGTTCATGATGGCGAAGTCGAAGGCACCATCCGCCATGCCGGCGGCCACGCGCGCCCGCCCGACGAGCGAGACATCGGCTTCCAGCACCGACGCGCGGTCCTTCAGCGATGCGTTTGCGGCCAGTTCCAGCGTCCGGCGTGCATAGGAGGCCATCGCGGCATCTCTTTCGATCAGCACGACCCGGCTGCCGGGGCAGCGCGCCGCGACGGCCAGACCGCCGGCGCCGGCGCCGGCGCCGAGATCGGCAAGGCGCCCGGCGAAAGGAGACGGTACGGCAGCGGCCAGGATCATCGCATCCATGCCCGAACGGTGCCCGTGCGGCGGCTGCACGACGAAGAAGGCGCCCCGGTGGAAGGCGTCGACCGTCTGCGCGTCAGCGCTCATTCCCCTTTCAGCTCTCCTGCCACGCCGGCATCCACCAGCAACTGGCGCGCCTGAGCGAGCGAATCCTCATCGACCATCACGCGGCGCGGCAGGATGCCGAGCGATCCTTCCACAATGCTCATATTCTGGTCGGCGACGAAACAGGCGATGCCCGCATCCCGCAGCAGAGATTCCACGAAGGAGATGACCACCGGGTCATTGGTGCGTATGAGCTCGATCATGGAGAAGTGGTCGCAGCTTGCGAGCTGGTTGTAAATGGCATCCGCGCTATTTCGCCCCTTGCACCGCCGCGCCGCTGCACCTTAGAGTCTTCCGGAAACCGGCCCGCGTGCAGGCGTCGGAACAAGGGAGTCGACAGTGGGCGTGGTTGTGGCGATGGACGAAGGGAAGCGCAGTGCGGCTTCCATCAGCAAGCTTATCGACCTGACCCGGCCCGACATGGCGAAGGTGAACGAGCTGATCCTGTCCAAGGCCGGCTCGGATGTCCAGCTCATCCCCGAAATCGCCAACCATCTGGTCCAGTCGGGCGGCAAGCGCCTGCGCCCGATGCTGACGCTCGCGGCCGCCCAACTGTTCGGATATCAGGGCGGCGACGCGCATGTGCGGCTCGCCACCGCCGTCGAATTCATGCACACGGCCACCCTGCTGCATGACGATGTGGTCGACGAGAGCGACCTGCGGCGCGGCTCCCGGACGGCGCGCACCATCTGGGGCAACCAGGCCAGCGTGCTGGTGGGTGATTTCCTGCTCGGCCAGGCCTTCCGCATGATGGTGGAAGTGGGTTCGCTCGAAGCGCTCGACGTGCTCTCCGCGGCCGCGACCGTCATCGCCGAGGGCGAGGTGATGCAGCTCGGCGTGGCGAAGAACCTCGAAACCACCGAGGACGATTATCTCCAGGTCATCAAGGCCAAGACGGCGGCGCTGTTTTCAGCCGCCGCCGAGGTCGGGCCGATCATCGCCGAGGCGAGCCGCAACGAGCGCGCCGCCATGCGCTCCTACGGTACCAATCTGGGCCTCGCCTTCCAGCTCATCGACGATGCGCTGGACTATGGCGGCAACGCCCAGTCGCTGGGCAAGAATGTCGGCGACGATTTCCGCGAGGGCAAGGTGACCCTTCCGGTGATTCTGAGCTATCGCCGGGGCACGGCCGAGGAGCGCGAATTCTGGGTCGGCGCGATCGAGCGCAACGAAACCAGCGACGAACAGCTCGAAAAAGCGCTCGGCCTCATGGCCCGCTGCGGCGCCATCGGCGACACGATCGCGCGGGCGCGTCATTTCGGCGAGATCGCGCGCGATGCGCTGGCACCGCTCGGCAAGTCGCCGCAGAAGGCTGCACTTCTCGACGTGATCGATTTCTGCATCAGCCGCGTGAGCTGACCGGTGAGCCAAAGGCGGTCATTGGAGCATTTTGCAGCCAAGCGGAATCGCTTGGCGTCGCAGAAATGCGGCTAAACGAAGTGATAGAGCGGTTCGGCCGAACCGCTCTATGCGGCCAGTTACGGCCCTTGACCGCAAAGTGAACGAGCCGAGGTTGAAGCACTTCCGCAAAAAGGCCATGCTTCCGGTCTGGAATGTGCCTTGCGGCAGGGCTGCTTGCATGCGGCCGGCGACACGGGAAGGGATATAATGCGGCGATTTGGTGCAGGATGGCTGACGATGCTGGGCGTCGTCACGGCGCTGGCTTTGCCTGCTGCGGCCCAGGGCCGCGCGACCGCCGATGCGAATTCGTTTTCCGGTTCCTATCTGGCGGGCCGGGTGGCCGAAGCCGATAACGACCTGCCGGCGGCGATCGCCTATTTCCGGCGGGCCTTGCAGTTCGATCCCGCCAATCAGGCCATGAAGCAGAGCCTGATGGTGACGCTGATGGCGGCGGGCGATTTCGATTCGGCGCTGCCGCTGGCCGACGAGCTCAAGACGGTTCCCGATGTGGAGCGCTTCTCGCGCGTCGCGCTCGCCATCGATTCCTTCCGCAAGCACGATTATGCCAAGGCCGAGCACTGGCTGAAGCTGGCGCTGGAAACAGACCTCGACAAGCTCATCACCGGCCTGATGACGGCATGGGCACGCTCGGGCGCCAACGACCACAAGGGCGCACTGGCAGCCGTCGACGCACTGTCCGGTCCGCCATGGTACGATCTTTTCGTCTCCTATCACCGTGCCTTGCTGGCCGAGCGCGCTGGCGATCGCGCGCTGGCGCTCAAGGCCTATGAAGCGACGCTGGACAATACGGGTGCGGCCGCCGCTGCACCGGAGACCTATCTGCGCGCGGCCGAAGCCCATGCCGGCTATCTCGCCCGCATCGGCCGCAAGGACGACGCGCTCAAGGTGATCGACCGCGCCGGGGAAATGTTCTCCGGCCGCGTCCAGTTGCAGGCGTTGCGTGATCGCATCGAGGCCGGCGAGCCTGCCACCGCGCTGATCGGCACGCCGTCGGACGGCGCGTCCGAAGTCATGCTCAATCTCGGCAGCGCGCTCAATCGCGGCGGCGGCGAAGGCTTCGTGCGGCTCTATCTGCGCATGGCGCTGGCGCTGCGGCCCGACAGCGACGCGGCCCTGCTGCAACTTGGCGGCGTGGCCGAGATGATGGAGCAGGCCGAGGAGGCGATCGCGCTCTATGAGCGCATTCCCGACAGTTCGCCGGTCAAGAAGATCGCCGAGCTCCAGCTGGGTCTCAACCTTGCCGATCTCAAGCGGAACGACGAGGCGGTGAAGCATCTCGATGCCGTGCTGGCGCTCGACCCCGACGATATGCGCGCCTATCTGGCGCTTGGCGGCGTCTATTCCGCGCAGGAAAAGTTCCGCGAGGCGGCCGATGTCTATGAGCGTGCGGTGGCGCGCATCGACACGCCGACACGGGCGGAGTGGAACATCTTCTACCAGCGCGGCATCGCCTATGAGCGGCTGAAGGAATGGCCGAAGGCGGAGCCCAATTTCCGCAAGGCGCTGGAGCTCTTTCCCGACCAGCCGCAGGTGCTGAACTATCTCGGCTATTCCTGGGTCGACATGAACACGAATCTCGACGAGGGCCTGGCGATGATCCGCAAGGCTGTCGAGCTGCGCCCGAGCGACGGCTATATCGTCGATTCGCTGGGCTGGGCCTATTACCGCCTCGGCCGCTACGACGATGCGGTGCGGGAGCTGGAACGCGCGGTCGGGCTGATGCCCAACGATCCGATTCTCAACGACCATCTGGGCGATGCCTATTGGCGCGTCGGCCGCAAGCTGGAAGCGACCTTCCAGTGGAGCCATGCCCGCGACATGTCGCCCGAGCCCGCACTTCTGGCCGAGGTGGAGAAAAAGCTGGCCGAAGGCCTGCCGCCGGCAAAGCTCCCCTCCGTCGCCGACGATCCGGCTCAGAAGCCGCCGGTCGAGGACCTTCAGGTGCCGGTGCCCGGCGCCGACCACGACAAGCGCAGCGAAGCGGACAGTGTGGAACAGGCCGCGACCGATCTCGCCACTCATCGCGTGATGCCCGGCCAGTCGCTCTGGTCGATCGCTGCCGAGAAGCTCGGCGACGGCAACCGCTATCAGGACATCCTCAACCTCAATCCGGAACTGCGCGGCGATCCGGGCCGCCTCGTGCCCGGCCAGTCGCTGCGCCTGCCGAGCCACTGAACTCAGCCACCTCGCGCGTGACATCCGCCAGTAGCGGCGTGACCATCTGGCGCGGTGCAAGCGGCCATCCTTGACGCCTTGCGGCACCGCCTCTAGGACGGGCGCACCCGTGCCCATCCGCGAAGGCCATTTCCCATGCCTGCCGACCTGCCCGCGCACATGCACCCGACGCGCTCGTTTCAGGGTCTGATCCTGACCCTTCACGCCTATTGGGCCGAGAAGGGCTGCGCCATTCTCCAGCCCTACGACATGGAGGTCGGTGCCGGCACCTTCCATCCGGCCACCACGCTGCGCGCGCTCGGCCCCCGCCGCTGGAACGTCGCCTATGTGCAGCCATCGCGCCGCCCCAAGGACGGCCGCTATGGCGAGAACCCCAACCGGCTCCAGCATTATTACCAGTATCAGGTAATCCTGAAGCCCAACCCACTCAACCTGCAGGAACTCTATCTCGGCTCCCTCGACGCGATCGGCGTCGACACGCGCCTGCACGACATCCGCTTTGTCGAGGACGACTGGGAAAGCCCGACGCTCGGCGCATGGGGGCTCGGCTGGGAGTGCTGGTGCGACGGGATGGAGGTCTCGCAATTCACCTATTTCCAGCAGGTCTGCGGCATCGAATGCGCGCCGGTGGCGGGCGAGCTGACCTATGGGCTTGAGCGGCTGGCCATGTATGTGCAGGGCGTGGACAATGTCTACGACCTGAACTTCAACGGCCTCGAAGGCCCGGACAAGGTGACTTACGGCGAAGTGTTCCTTCAGGCAGAGCGCGAATATTCGCGCCACAATTTCGAGTTCGCCAACACGGCCATGCTGCACCAGCATTTCATCGACGCCGAGAAGGAATGCGCAGCCCTTCTGGCCGCCGGCGCGGACCGTCCCGTCGGCGAGCCGCACCGCATGGTGCTGCCAGCCTATGACCAGTGCATCAAGGCCAGCCACGTCTTCAACCTGCTGGATGCGCGCGGCGTGATCTCCGTCACCGAGCGGCAGAGCTACATCCTGCGCGTGCGCAACCTCGCCAAGGCGTGCGGCGAAGCGTTTCTGGAAACCGAAGCCGGCGGGTTTGTTGCCGCGTCGGAGGCCGCATAATCATGCCTGATCTTCTTCTCGAACTTCGCAGCGAGGAAATCCCCGCCCGCATGCAGCGCAAGGCGGCGAGCGATCTGCGCAAGATGATTACCGATGGTCTTGTCGAGGCCGGCCTGACCTATGAAGCGGCGCGCGAATACTGGACGCCGCGCCGGCTGACGCTGGACATTCGCGGCGTCACCGCGCGCTCCAAGGATGTGCGCGAGGAGATCAAGGGGCCATCCGCCAGCGCGCCGGAACAGGCCGTGCAGGGTTTTCTGCGCAAGGCGGGCCTAAGCGACATCAGCCAGGCGCATGTGCATAGCGACCCGAAGAAGGGCGATTTCTACGTCGCGCATCTGGTGAAGCAGGGCCGTGCGGCCGAAGAGATCATCGCGGAGATCGTGCCGGCGGTGATCCGCAGCTTCCCGTGGCCGAAGTCGATGCGCTGGGGCGCTGCTTCGGCAAAGCCCGGTGCGCTGCGCTGGGTACGCCCGCTTCAATCCATCATCTGCACATTCGGGCCGGAAACGGCGGAGCCGGTCGTGGTCGATTTCGACATTGACGGCATCCGCTCCGGCAATGTCACCTATGGCCACCGCTTCCACGCGCCCGACGCCATCACCGTGCGCCGCTTCGACGACTATGTGACCAAGCTGGAAGTCGCCAAGGTCATCCTCGACGCGGAACGGCGCAAGGAGATTATCGCCACCGACGCGCGCAACCTCGCTTTCGCCTCGGGCCTGGAACTGGTCGAGGATGAGGGCTTGCTGGAAGAGGTCTCCGGCCTTGTCGAATGGCCCGTCGTGCTGATGGGCGAGTTCGAGCAAGACTATCTCCAGATCCCCGCCGAGGTTATCCGTCTCACCATCCGCGCCAACCAGAAATGCTTCGTCGTGCGTCCGCAGGGCGAGGACGACGCACTTGCCAACCGCTTCCTGTTGACGGCCAATATCGAGGCGACCGACGGCGGCGCGGAGATTGCGCGCGGCAACGGCAAGGTGGTGCGCGCCCGGCTCTCCGACGCGCTCTATTTCTGGAACACCGACCAGGGCAATCTGCCCGACCTCGGCGAGCTGAAGGGCTCGGCGGAAAAGCTCGGCCTCGACCTCGCCAAGCCGCTCGACCAGCGCATGGCGCGGCTCGACCACCTCAATGTCACCTTCCATGCCAAGCTGGGCACGCAAGGCGAGCGCGTGGAGCGCATCGCGCGGCTGGCGGAGGAACTGGCTCCGGCGGTCGGCGCCGACCCCGCACTGGCCCGTCGCGCCGCGCTTCTGGCCAAGGCCGACCTCCAGACCGAGGTGGTTGGCGAGTTCCCCGAATTGCAGGGCGCGATGGGTCGCAAATATGCGCTGTTGCAGGGTGAGGACCCGGCTGTCGCTGCTGCCACGGAGGAACATTACAAGCCGCAGGGCCCGTCCGACCACGTGCCGACCGCGCCCGTCTCCATCGCTGTGGCGCTGGCCGACAAGCTGGATACGCTGGTCGGCTTCTGGGCGATCGACGAGAAGCCGACAGGCAGCAAGGATCCCTACGCGCTGAGGAGAGCGGCGCTAGGTGTGATCCGCATCATCATCGAGAATGGGGTGCGGCTGGAGCTGGTCGAACGAATAAAGCCAGCAATGACCGACGCGACTGTGCGGATTCTCAGCCAATCTTTTGGCAAAAAGTTTATTGAATGGCACCGTCTTTTCGACATCCAACGTAAGCCTCAAGAAGAATGGACACAAAGCTATAAACGAGCGTTTGGAGAGGATGCTCGAGAGTTCGAAACGCAATTCCCTATCCAGTTACAGAAAAACACTGCCGACCTCCTCGCCTTCCTCCACGAACGCCTGAAAGTCTATCTCCGCGACAAGGGCGCGCGGCATGATCTGATCGACGCGGTGCTGGCAAGCGGCGAGGGCGCTGCGAATGACGACCTCCTGCTCGTCGTCAGCCGCGTGGCGGCGCTCGGCGTGTTCCTCGACAGCGAGGATGGCAAGAACCTGCTGGCGGGCACCAAGCGCGCGGCCAACATCCTCGCGGCGGAGGAGAAGAAGGGCGCCGTCGTGCCGGCCGATGTCGATCCGGCGCTGCTTTCCGACCCGGCAGAAAAGGCGCTCTCCAGCGCCGTCAACATCGCCGAGGCGGAAGCCGCGAAGGCCATCGCGCTTCAGGACTTCGCCGGCGCCATGCAGGCGCTTTCGGCGCTGCGCGGGCCGGTCGATGCCTTCTTCGACGCCGTCATGGTGAATGTGGACGATGCCGATGTGCGGGCAAACCGGCTGGCGCTGCTTTCCCGCATCCGTGCTGCGACCGGACAGGTGGCCGACTTCTCCCGCATCGCGGGCTGAGCCAAGCCGCAGCAATGCAAAAGGCGCGGTCATGGCCGCGCCTTTGTCGTTTCCCGACGGAGAATTTATTCGCCGTCCAGCGGTTCCGTGCCGGCGGGCTTGCCGTCGCGCGAGAGTCGGATTTTTTCCACCTTGTCTTCCGCCGCTTTCAGCAGCTTGTCGCAATGGGCCTTCAGGGCCTCGCCGCGCTCATAGATGCGGATAGACTGGTCGAGCGGCACGTCGCCTTTTTCGAGGTCGTCCACGATGCGCTCCAGCGCTTCCAGCGCTTGCTCGAAGCTCATCGCCTTGATGTCGTCATTGGCGGTTTCGGTCATGGTCATCCTTTCATCAGGCGGCCGATATGGGCGGCCACCGAATAAGCGAGGCCCTGCAGGTCGTAGCCGCCTTCCAGCACGCTGACCAGCCGGTTGGCGCTGTGCTTGTTGGCAATATCCATCAGTTCGGCGGTCGCCCAGTCGAAATCGGCCTCGGTAAGGTTGAGCTGCGCCAGCGGGTCGCGATGATGGGCGTCGAAGCCGGCCGAGATGATGACGAGGTCCGGCTGGAACCGCTCCAGCGCCGGCAGGATGCGCGTGCGGAAAGCATCCTTGAACGCACGGCCATCGCTTTCGGCATCGAGCGGCGCGTTGACGATATTGCCCGCGCCCGTCTCGGAGGCCGCGCCCGTGCCGGGATAAAGCGGCATCTGGTGCGTCGAGCAGTAGAGCACGCTCGGATCGTCCCAGAAAATTTCCTGCGTGCCATTGCCGTGATGCACGTCCCAGTCGACGATGGCGACGCGCTCGGCGCCGTGGCTGCGCTGCGCATGCCGCGCGGCGATGGCCGCATTGTTGAACAGGCAGAAGCCCATGGCGGTCGTGCGCTCGGCATGATGGCCGGGCGGGCGCGAGGCGACGAAGACATTGTCGGCCCGGCCTGCGAAAACATCGTCCACCGCCGCATTGGCCGCGCCAATCGCAGTGAGCGCCGCCTCCCAGCTTTTCGGGCTGACGGAGGTGTCGCCGTCGATGCGCGTGATGCCTTCCGCGGGGATAGCTGCCTTCACCCCGTCGCGGAAAGAGGCCGGATGCGCATAGAGGATCGTCGCCTCGTCGCCCGGCGGCGCTTCCACGCGGTCCAGCGCATCGAAGGCTTCGTCGTCGAGCACACGGGCGATGGCGCGCAGCCTGTCGGGCCGCTCTGGGTGCCCCGGCGGCGTCAGGTGCTCGAGATAGATCGGATGCGTATAGAGCCGCGTGGTCATCCCGACAGATATAAGGGCAGGGACACTGGCAGGCCAAGCCGCCCAGAGGGCATTTGTCGGGTTTATGCCCCGCTGATGGCTGGATCGGCCGGTGTTTGGCCGAAAGGCTCGTCCACCCCGTCGTGCCTTTTGCGGGAATGCCGGATGTTCCTCGCAATTGCCTTGGACTGCGGCGCGCCGCATAATGCCGCGATGAACACGCATGCCCCGATTCAGCGCCGACCCCTGCATGACGAGCTCGTGCAGCGTCTTCGCGAAATGATCATGGAAGGCCAGCTGGCGCCCGCCGAAAAGATCAGCGAAGTGGCGCTGACGAATTATTTCGCCGTTTCCCGCACGCCGCTGCGCGAGGCGCTCAAGGTGCTGGTGTCGGAGGGCCTGCTCGGGCACACGCACAATCGCGGCTTTGTCGTCAATGCCGTTACCCGGCAGGACCTGGAGGAGGTGTTCCCCATCCTCGGCTCGCTCGAGGCGCTGGCCGGCGAGACCGCCTGCCGCGAAATGTCCGACGGCGAGATCGCGGCAGTCCGTGACCTCCATGTCGAGATGGTCGGTCACTATGAGGCCGGCGACCTCGCCAATTATTTCCGCTGCAACCAGGCGATCCATGAGGCGATCCTCAGCGGTTCGCGCAACGCCACGCTGATCGGGATCTATGAGGGCCTGTCGGGGCGCGTCCGCCGCGCACGCTATGTCGCGAACCTTTCAGCAGAGCGCTGGAAGCGTGCCGTGGATGAGCATGAGGCGATTCTTCACGCCCTGGAGCGGCGCGATGCCGGAATGATCGCCCGACTGCTGCGGGATCATCTGGAGCACAAGCTGGATGCGGTGCGCCCGCGCTTCGACAAGGCGGACGACGCGATTTGAGGCGAGATGGGAGAAAGCGGCCTGACCGGCCGCCTTCTCGCCCCGCGCAGCTCAGCGGCCGCCCGACTCCATATATTCCGTCAATGTCTCGATGATCTGGGGATCCGTATTACTGAGCCCGTCGATCACCCGCTGCATGCCCTGCGGCGTGATGATGGGCGGCTCCAGCCCGGCGATCTTTCTCACCTGTTCCAGATATGCGGGGTCCTTCGACGCTTCGACGAAGGACTTGCGCAGGATGTCGAGCTTTTCAGGCTCGACGCCCTTTGGCGTGGCGATGAGAATGGTGACGCCCGCCGATCCGTCGTTCAGCCATTTCATGGCTTCCCACACCGGGCCGGACGGTGCCGAGCCGGTTGCGGATTCGACCACTTCGTGGAAAGGCCGGATGTCGCCGAACGTGGCCGGATCGGCCTGCAACTCGCCGTTCTCGCCGGTGAAAGGATAGTACCAGAGCGGCAGGCCGCGCCCCGGATCGACGAAATTCCGGTCGATGCTGCCGAAATAGTTCGCCGCCGGCGTCGCCGTCATGTTGGCCTCGCCGCGCTCGATCGCCGCCAGGATGGGCGCCCCGCCGCCGAAACCGGTGACGTAATTATGTTTGACGCCCAATATGTCGAGCGACATGCGTGCCAGCAGGTCGAGATAGGAGCCGGGCCGGTAGCCGCCGATCGCCACGCCCTCGGCCTTGACGATGTCCTCCGGCTTCTCGATGCCCGGCTTCAGGTCGTTGCGCATATAGGCCATGGCCGGTGCGCCCATGCCGGCAATCGTATCGAACTGCTTCCAGTCGACCTGCTGCTCGACGGGTCCGATCGCGCGGGTCGCGGCCGACCAGGAAACCCAGCCTATGGTCAGCCCGTCGGGCTTGGCGCGTTGCGCCTGCATGATGCCCTTGAGCTGCCCGCCGCCTTCCACCGGCGTGACGATGAAGGTGGGATTGCCGGGAATGTACTTGCTCCAATATTGGCTGAAGAGCTGGGCAAGCAGCCCCGTCGATCCGCCGGCGCCTAGATTGATGATGATGTTGACTGTCTGGCCTTCATAGGCGTCCTGCGCCTGTGCCGCCTGCATTGGCAGCATCAGCATGGCCGCGAGCGCGACCCTTCTCGTAATGGTCACCATTTTCTCCTCCTTCGGTTTGCGCACCCGTTCCTCCCGCGGTGTTCTAGCGCGTCATCGTCTTGCTCAGTTCCTCCTGCGGCAGGTAGGCGCCGGCGGCCCGCAGCGACAGCACGAGTTGCTCGGTGTCGAGGTCGCAGGCCGGCTGGCCGGTGTCGATATGCTGCTTGGCGGCGGTGCCGGCGGCCTGGCCCATCATGTAGGCAGCCGACTGGGCGCGGATCGAGCCATGCACCTGATGCCCGCTGGAATGGCAGCGCCCCGCCACCCAGAGGTTTTCCCAGCCCTTCGGTACGAGGATGGAATAGGGGATGCCGACCGAGGCGCCGCGTTCGAGTTTCAGCTTGCCGTCGAATTCGCGCTTGAAGCGCTCATATTCTTCCTTCGACGTGTTGGTCGGGTGGTTGTCCGGCGGGCGGTTGTAGACGCAGACCTGGTCGGGAAACTGGCGGCGCGCCGTATAGTCCTCGATCGTCAGCAGGAACTCGCCGACGATGCGGCGCGTATCGCGCACCCCCATCACCGGTGCGGTCGCCACATGCTCGATATTTTCGCAGCCCGGCACGTATTTGCGAAAGAACTCGGTATATTCCACCGCGAGCTGCCGGCCCTTCATCATGCCTTCCGACAGGCTCCTGCTATCCAGCCCGTCGAGGCCGAATATGTGGCCGGCATTGAGGTTGGCGATCGAATTGCCGAGCTTATTCATGCCGGGCATGAATCGGTCTTCCTGCGAGAAGTGTCCGTCTTCGATCGCCTTGTGCAGAAGCTCGGTGCGTGTCTTCAGCTTCACCGCATCGATGCCGGAATAGTCGCTGCCATAGGCCGGATCGTTCCAGTCGATGCCGCCATAGAGCGAGCAGAGCGTGGCGGGTGCGGTGTCGGGCCAGTCGATACCGGCCACCTTGCATTCCGCGCCGGCCAGCGCCGACAGCGTCGCATCGCCCGTGGCATCGATGAAGGCCTTCGCTTTGATGAAGCGATAGCCGTCGACGCTGCTCGTCACCGCGCCAACGACGCTGCGGCCTTCCACCTCCGCATCGATGACGCGGGTGAAGAAGCGCACATCGACGCCGGCCTCCATCATCTTCTCGTCGAGCAGGCGTTTCAGCCCTTCGGGATGGAAGGGGATCCAGCGGTTGTAGTGCTTGTGCCAGAAGTCGGGCGTCACGCCCGGTCCGAGGAAACCGCGCTGGTGCATGCTCTCGATGAGCTCGCGCGTGAAGCCGCCGACCAGCGTGCGCTCGCCGTCGCCCATCGGGCCGAAGGTGGTGACGAGCGATGCCGTACCCATGCCGCCGAGGCAGCCGGAGGCTTCCGCAAGCAGCACCTTCGCCCCGAGGCGCGCCGCGCAGATGGCGGCAGCCGAACCCGCCGGCCCGCCGCCGGCGACCAGAACATCGTAGCTCTCGTCGACGGGAACGTCCCGGACCAGCCTGTGCGTCGCGCCGGTCATCGCGCCGCCCTCTTCATCTCGATTGGTTGCATCGTCTCGGTCTCCTCCCGTGACAGTATCGCCATCGCCGCCTGCACGCCGCCCGCCTGATGCGGCACCCCGGCCAGCGACAGTCCCATTTCGACGCCGGCGAGCGTGCCCATCAGCGTGAGATCGTTCAGGTCGCCCAGATGGCCGATGCGGAACACCCGGTCGGCAAGCTGCGACAGACCGTTGCCGAGCGACATGTCGAAGCGGTCGGCGATGACGGCGCGCAGCCGGTCGGCGGAATGGCCCTCAGGCAGGCGCACCGCCGTCAGCGAGTTAGAATGATGGCCGTTATGGCCGCACTGTGTCTCCAGCCCCCAATGGCGGACCGCGGCGCGCGTCGCCTCCGCATGGCGGGCATGGCGGGCGAAGACATTGTCGAGTCCTTCCTCCTCCAGCATGGCGAGCGCCTCGCCAAGCCCGTAGAGCATGTTGGTGGCGGGCGTGTAGGGGAAGAAGCCGCGCCCATTCATGTCGATCATCTTCGACCAGTCCCAGTAGGAGCGCGGCAGGCGCGCTGCACGCGCCGCGTCGAGCGCCTTGGAACTGACGGCGTTGAAGGAAAGGCCGGGCGGCAGCATCAGGCCTTTCTGGGAGCCGGCCACGGTGACGTCCACGCCCCATTCATCGGCCGCATAGGGCATCGACCCGAGCGAAGAGATGGTATCCACCATCAGCAGCGCCGGATGGCCGGCAGCGTCGATTGCCGCGCGCACATCCGCAATCGGCGAGACGCAACCGGTGGAGGTCTCGTTGTGGACCACGCAGACGGCGCGGATCGTGTGGCTGCGGTCCTGTTCCAGGGCGCGCCCGATCGCTTCGACATCGGCACCGCTTCGCCATGAGCCGGGCAGGATGACGGGCTCAAGCCCCAGCAGCGTCGCGATCTCGGCCCACAGCTTTGCGAAATGACCGGTCTCGTACATCAGCACCCTGTCGCCGGGCGACAGCGTGTTGACGAGCGCCGCTTCCCACGCGCCGCTGCCGGATGCCGGATAGATGATGACCGGACCGGCGCAGCCGAAGATGCGGCGCAACGGCTCCTTCAGCCCTTTGACCAGTTCTGCGAAGGCCGGGCTGCGATGGTCCATCGTCGGTCGGTCCATCGCCCGCAGCACGCGGTCCGGCACATTTGTCGGGCCGGGAATCTGCAGGAAATGGCGGCCGGCACGTTGGATCATCGACGAAGTTCCTCCCTCTTCACCACATGCGCCCATAATTCTGAATTATGAATGCAAGTCAACCGAGGGCTACGAGGTGTGTGAGAGGCGAAGCGAGGAAGGGAATGAAGAGGAGGAGTGAAGGAAGTATCGTTGCCGTCGAGCGGGACGGGATGGTGGAAACTAAAGGCAGGTCGAGCGAACGCCGACGAACATGGCAACGGCCACACGTCGCGCCTATCGGCTCCTTGGAGCGGTTCATCGTTTTCACAGAAACGCTGGACTGTGCTCTATCTCGCTCGTTGTCTCAGCCCGCATTTGGGCAACGCCATTCCGCTTGGCCGCAAAATGCTCTAGGCGGCCGGGTCATGAAGAGATGGCGCGGTATCCGTCGAGGCTTGCCCGTCGAAACTACAGATTTGCATCTCAGGGTGAGATATCTCTGGCCGAGTCCCGACGTGGGTCCGATTGACTCAATCGTGCCTTGTCCGAAGCGCGCGCTAGAATCTGGAAGGGTGTACCGGCGAAGCCGGGCACCTATGATGCTAAAGAATTTCCGTCTCGCTGATGGCGATGCCGAAGCCTTCGAGGCCGACATAGTGACGCTCGCGCGAGGTCAAAAGCCGGATCGACGAGATGCCGAGGTCGCGCAGGATCTGCGCGCCGAGGCCGACTTCGCGCCATTCATTCTCGCGCTCCACCGCCTCGTCATGCGCTTCGGCGTGATCCGAAGGCCGCTTGCGGGCCTGATGGGCGACGCCGACCGAGCCCTCGCGCAGATAGACGATGACGCCGCGATGCTCCTCGGCCATGATCCGCATCGCCTGGTCGAGCCGGGAATCCTTTCCGAACACGTCCGCTACCACATTTTCCGGGTGCAGGCGCACCGGGATGTCGACGCCGTCGCGGATGTCGCCGAACACGACCGCCAGATGCTGCATGGCTTCCCAGGGCAGTGTATAGGCGAAGGCCTGCGCCTTGCCGGAGGGTGTCTCGACCTCGAAGCAGGCGACGCGCTGCACCAGCGTTTCCTGCCGCTGGCGGTAGGCGATGAGGTCGGCCACCGAAACCTGCTTCAGCCCATGCTCCTCGGCGAATGCCTTGACCTGCGGCCCGCGCTTCACGCTGCCGTCATCATTGACCAGCTCGCAGATGACGCCGACTGGCGGCAGGCCGGCGAGCTTGCACAGGTCGACGGCCGCTTCCGTATGGCCGGAACGCATCAGCACGCCGCCCTCGCGCGCCACCAGCGGGAAGATATGGCCGGGCCGGACGAAGTCGCCGGCGCCGACATTGCCATTGGCGAGGTTGCGCACGGTCAGCGTGCGGTCTTCCGCCGAAATGCCCGTCGTGGTGCCATGCTTGAAATCGACGCTGATGGTGAAGGCCGTCGAATGCGGCGCGTCATTGTCGGCGACCATGGGCTGGAGGTTGAGGCGCTTGGCCTCCTCGCGCGGCATCGGCGTGCAGACGATGCCCGACGTATGGCGCACGATGAAGGCCATCTTCTCCGGCGTGCAATGCACCGCCGCGACGATCAGATCGCCTTCGTTCTCGCGCCCGTCATCGTCCATCACGACGACGATCTCGCCGCGCTCGAAGGCGCGCAGGGCTTCGACGATCTTCTTCTGGTCGTAGGACATGTACTCACTCGCTTCGCTTGCTCGAAGCGAATAGCGAATAGTCAGTAGCGAATAGGGACGCACCCGTTTCCTATTCGCTATTCGCTACTCTCTATTCGCTAAATCTTTCCCGTCTGTCCCCGGTGCCGCAGATAGTGATCGGCGATGGCGCAGGCAACCATGGCCTCGCCGATGGGAACCGCACGGATGCCGACGCAGGGATCATGCCGGCCCTTGGTCATCACCTCGACCTCGTTGCCGTCGGCATCGACGGAGCGGCGCGGGGTCAGGATGGAGGAGGTTGGCTTCACAGCAAAGCGCGCCACGACCGGCTGGCCCGTCGCGATGCCGCCCAGAATACCGCCGGCATGGTTGGACAGGAAGATCGGCTTGCCGTCATTGCCCATGCGCATCTCGTCGGCATTTTCTTCGCCGGTCAGCCGCGCCGCGGCAAACCCTTCGCCGATCTCCACGCCCTTCACGGCATTGATCGACATGAGGTTGGAGGCGATGTCCTGGTCGAGCTTGGCATAGATCGGCGCGCCGAGGCCGGCGGGCACGCCGTCCGCCACGATCTCGATCACCGCGCCCACCGAGGAACCCGTCTTGCGGATGCCGTCCAGATAGCTGGTGAAAACAGGCACGGAGGCCGGGTCGGGGGTGAAGAACGGGTTTTCGGCATCATGCACGAAATTCCAGTTCCAGTTATCGCGTGAAATCTCCTTCGTGCCCATGGCGATCAATGCGCCGCGCACGTCGAGCCCCGGCACGACCTTGCGCGCCAATGCGCCTGCGGCGACGCGCGCGGCCGTCTCGCGGGCCGACGAGCGGCCGCCGCCGCGATAGTCGCGGATGCCATATTTCACGTCATAGGCATAGTCGGCATGGCCGGGTCGGTAGCGTCGGGCGATGTCGCCATAATCCTTGGAGCGCTGGTCGACATTCTCGATCATCATCGAGATCGGCGTGCCGGTGGTGACGAGCTCGTCGCCGTCCTCCATGACACCGGAAAGGATACGCACTTCGTCGGGTTCGCGCCGCTGGGTGACGAAGCGCGACTGGCCGGGACGGCGACGGTCGAGGTCGGCCTGGATATCGGCCAGCCTGAAGCGGATGCCGGGCGGGCAGCCGTCCACCACGCAGCCCAGCGCGGGGCCGTGGCTTTCGCCCCAGGTCGTCACCCGGAAAAGATGGCCGAACGTATTGTGAGACATGATGATCGAACCCCGGAGGCATGCCGCGCGCCTGCGCCGCCATGCTCTATCGGCCAAGGCCGGTCCGGTCAAACCTGATGCTGGGCGATTCAAGTTTTGACACATTCAGGGGCTTTCTGCTTCGATCAGAAAAACCTCGAAGCGCCTCGAGCGAAGGCGTGCGCCGAATCAGAGGAAATCCTCATGCGTATCATCCTTGCCGCGACCATCGCCCTGTTCCTGGCCGTCCTGGGCGCCAATGCCGAAAGTGCGGAGGGCAAGATCAGGAAGGTCAATGCCGATGCCATGACCGTCGTGCTGGAAGACGGGAAGACCTACAAGCTGCCGCCCGAAATGGATGTGACCGTGCTCGCCGCCGGCACCGAAATCCTGATCGCCTATGAGGTGAACAAGGACGGCGTGAATCAGATCACCGACATGGAAGTTCTGGAGTAGGAGGCTCTATAGCCATTCCAGCGCGCCGTCCCGCAGCCGCAGGATGCGGTCCTGCGGCACGTTCATCGCCGCGGCCTGCGCCGCATCCATGATGCCGGTCAGCTTGAACACCGCGCGCACGATGCCGCCATGGGTGACGCAGACGGTCGGCTGCGCAACCGATTTCAGCCACGGCCGCACCCGCTCCACGAGCATCTCATAGGTCTCGGCATGCTCGCCGGGCGGCAGGTAGTTCCACTTGTCGCGGTGGCGCGCGGCGCTGATGCCGGGCTGTTCCTTTTCCAGCTCGGCGAAGGTGCGCCCCTGCCAGTCGCCGAAATGCAGCTCCATCAGCCGCATATCGGTGCGATAGTCCCCGGCCGGCAGGCCCATGGCCATGCGCAGCCGCTCCATCGTCTCGCGGGTGCGCCGCAGCGGGCTGGCCACGAAGTCGAAGGCCGCCGGATCCTCGACCAGTTCGGCAAGACGGCGACCGTTGCGGTCCGCCTGCGTGCGGCCGAGCGCATTGATGTCGGTGTCGGCCTGGCCCTGCAGGCGTGACTCCGCATTCCAGTCGGTCTGGCCGTGGCGCGCGAAATAGATGAGCGGAGAGGTCATGGGCGGCCTTCGCTCCTGCCGGTCAGGATCAGTCCTGGACGACGGAAATATCGGGCGCGTCGACCGACTTCATGCCGACGACGTGGTAGCCTGAATCGACATGCAGCACCTCGCCGGTGACGCCGCGCGACAGGTTCGACAGCAGGTAGAGCGCCGAATCGCCCACTTCCTCGATCGTCACCACGCGCTTGAGCGGCGAATTATATTCGTTCCAGCGCAGGATGTAGCGGAAATCGCCGATGCCGGAGGCCGCAAGCGTCTTGATCGGGCCGGCGGAAATGGCGTTGACGCGGATGTTTCCGCCGCCGAGATCGACGGCGAGATAGCGCACGCTGGCCTCCAGCGCCGCCTTCGCCACGCCCATCACATTGTAGTGCGGCATGACCTTCTCGGCACCGTAATAGGTCAGCGTAAGCATCGAGCCGCCCTCGGCCATCAGCTTTTCCGCCCGCTGCGCGACGGCAGTGAAGGAATAGACGGAGATGTCCATGGTGCGCAGGAAATTGTCGCGGCTCGTCTCGACATAGCGGCCGTCGAGCTCGTCCTTGTCGGAAAAGGCGATGGCGTGGACGAGGAAGTCGATCTTGCCCCACTTCTTTTCGAGGTCGGCAAATACGGCGTCGACGCTCGCCATGTCGGTGACGTCGCAATGGCCGGCAATATGCGCGCCGAGGTCGGCTGCTAGCGGCTCCACCCGCTTGCGGAACGCCTCGCCCTGATAGGTGAGCGCGAGTTCCGCGCCCTGATCCGCCAGTGTCCGCGCGATGCCCCAGGCGATCGACCTGTTGTTGGCAACACCCATGATGAGACCGCGCTTGCCGGCCATCAGGCCATTTGCACCTGCCATGTGACGCTACTCCCGCTTGTGTGGCGCGATGTTCTGTTTGCGGGAGCCTATCGCATAGGGTGCGGGAGGCTTCAAGCGCGGCTGACGCGGCGTCCTCAGCCGTGACGCGCGCGCAGGAAGTGTTCCAGCTCGTGGTCGCCCTCGGGCAGCATCACCCGCACATGGGCATAGAGGTCGCCATGGCCGCCCGTCTTCAGCGGCAGGCCGCGGCCCTTGAGGCGCAGCCGCCTGTCGGAGCTCGACCATGCCGGCACCGACAGCGCCACCTTGCCCGACGGCGTTTCCACCGCAACCTTGGCGCCCAGCACCGCGTCGGCGAGCTGCACCGGCACGTCCACATGCAGGTCGCGTCCCTCGATGCGGAAGCGCTGGTCGGAACGGAAACGGATCTTCACCAGCGCGTCGCCGCGCTGGCCGAAGGGCGACATGTCGCCCTGGCCCTTGAGCCGGATCGTCTGGCCGTCCTCGAGATAGGCCGGCAGCTTGACTGCGATCTTGCGCCCATCGGGGAAGAGGGCGGTCACCTTCGCGGCGGTCGCCACGTCCTCGATCGACACGTCGAGCCCGACATTCAGGTCCGGCGGGGGAGGGGCGCGCCGCGCGGCGCGCGGTCCGGCATGTCCCTGGGCGCCCTGCGAGAATGCCTGGCCGAAGATCTCCGAGAAAATGTCGGATGCATCGCCGCCGCCGGTCCGGAACTCGAAATGCGATGCGCCGGGGCCACCCGCGCCCTGACGGAAGGCGGCGAAGGGGTCGCCGCCCTGCGCGTCGAAGCCGCCATCGCCGCTGGGGAAGCCGCGAAACCGCTCCTTGCCCTCGGCATCGATCTCGCCGCGGTCGAAAGCCTTGCGCTTGGCGTCGTCGCCAAGAATCTCATAGGCTTGGTTGGCTGCGGCAAACCGCTCCTTGGCCTTGGGATCGTCCGGGTTCTGGTCCGGATGATACTTCTTGGCCAGCTTGCGGAAAGCCGACTTTATGTCCTTCTGCGAGGCGTCTTTGGCGACGCCCAGAACGTCGTACGGATCGCGCATGTTCGCTTGCTGCCCTTCCGGGGTGATGATGTGTCACGAACTATATGCGGTGCAATAGGAAGAAATTCCAGAGGCCGCGGTCAAGACTTGTCGAGCGACTTGAGCGACCATGCGCCGCCCTTGCTGCAGGCGCGCCCGTGATAGAGGCCCACGCCGTCAAAGGCTTCGCGCGTGGCGGAGAAGGTGCGGCAGGCGCCGTCGGCATCGAATGTGTCGGCGATGCGCTGGATCGCGCCGCTCGAGCCGGTGGCGATATTGACCCATGGCATCGCCTCCGGCGGTGCCTCGCCCGGCATCCAGCTCGCAACGGTGGCGCCGATGGCGGCTTCGTCCGAGGTGTCGCCGTTCTGCGGCGTCGCGGAAGCGGTGGAGCCGGTGATGATCGACCGGTCGACGCTCATCTTGTCGAGGTCCATGCCGTTGGCGCAGCCGGCCAGCAGGGCGGCGCACAGCATGGCCGCGCCAAGTCTGGTGCAAGCGAAAGATCGAGGCGCTTCTTGCGCTTGCGACGCCAATGGGCAATCTCCCCCGACGAGACGAATGGATGGCGATAATGGGCGAGAGTGGGTTAACGGCTGGTGACTTTGGCGCAAGCGAGGAGCCCTTCGCGCTCTTCGCCGACTGGCTCGCGGATGCGACCGCGCATGAACCGAACGATCCCAGCGCGCTGGCGCTGGCGACGGTCGATGAAGAAGGCTTGCCGGATGTGCGGATGGTGCTGCTGAAGGGAGCCGATGAACGCGGTTTCGTCTTCTACACCAATTATGAAAGCAACAAGGGAAGGCAGATCCTCGCCAGCCGCAAGGCTGCTATGTGCTTCCACTGGAAGAGCCTGCGCCGGCAGGTGCGGCTGCGCGGAGATGTCGAGACCGTGTCCGATTCGGAAGCCGACGACTATTATGCCAGTCGCGCGCGCGGCAGCCGCATCGGCGCCTGGGCCTCGCAGCAGTCGCGGCCGATGGAAGGCATGTTCGCGCTGGAAAAGGCCGTCGCCGCCTATACGGTGAAATATGCCGTCGGCGAGATTCCGCGCCCGCCCTACTGGTCGGGATTCCGGCTGGTGCCGCGCATGATCGAGTTCTGGCACGACCGCCCCTTCCGCCTGCATGAACGGGTGCGCTTCGAGCGTGGCGAGGACGGCTGGCGCAAGGTGCGGCTCTATCCCTGAGGCAGGGTTGGGGATCGTCGTCGGGCCGTCATCATCATGTCGGCGGGGTGTCATGCCGGGTGGCTAGGGAGCCGGGGTTTCTCGAACCCATCAGAGGGCCCTACCATGATCCGCTTCTTCCTCTCATCCGCCGCAGCCTTGGCGATGACCGCCGCCGCGCAGGCGGAACAGGTCTTTCCCGCCACGCTGGCCGGCCACGCTTTTCTCCCCGCCTTCACGCTTATTGCGCCGCCCGCCGATGCGCCGCGCGATGCCTGGAGCTCGGGCAAATTCAACGGCCCGGCGCGCAACGACAAGCCGATGAGCGTGATGGGCGATGTCGGCGCGGCCTATGGCAGCCATCCGACCGGCATCTCGCTGCCCTTCCTCGGCCAGCCGGTGCAGGGCATGTCGGGCTTTGCCATGAACCGCGCGGCCGACGGCAGCGTCTTCACGCTCACCGATAACGGCTTCGGCTCCAAGGTGAACAGCCCCGACGCACTGCTCTTCTTCCACCGCATGAAGCCCGACTTCGAGACCGGCAAGGTGGAGCGCGTCGAGACCGTGTTCCTGCGCGATCCCGACGGCAAGGTGCCCTTCCGCATCGCCTATGAGGGCTCAGACAGCCGCTATCTCACGGGCGCGGATTTCGACCCCGAAAGCATCCAGTACCTCAACGGCGAAATCTGGATCGGCGAGGAGTTCGGTCCCTATATCATCCGCGCCACCGAAGACGGCCGCGTGCTCTCCGTCCACCAGACCATGCTCGATGGCCAGCCGCTGCGCGGGCCGGATACGCCCGGCGTCGTAGTGCCTGCCGTTGCCGGCAAGGATTTCCGCGTCCAGCGTTCCGGCGGCTATGAGGGCATGGCGCTGCAGCCGGGCACCAACCTGCTCTGGGGCATGCTGGAGAAGCCGCTGCTCGGCGAAGACGGCAAGCCGGAAGGTTCCTTCCTGCGCGTCATCACCTTCGACACCGGCAAGGGCGAGTGGACGGGTGACAGCTACCGCTTCCGCCTGGCAGAGGGCGCGACCGCCATCGGCGACTTCAACTTCATCGACGACACCCGCGCGCTGGTGATCGAGCGCGACAATGGCGAGGGCGACATCAGCCTGGAATGCAAGACCGACGACAAGTCGGCCTGCTATCCGCAGCCGGCCAAGGTGAAGAACATCGTCCTGGTCGATACGGCGCAGGTCGACGGCGAGGGCTATATCCACCGCATCGGCAGCATCGACCTGCTCGATATCCAGGACCCGAACGAAAGGGCGATCCTGACCACGCAGGCCGCCCGCGACCTGTCGGGCAAGTTCACCTTCCCCTTCTTCACCATCGAGGACGTGATGCGCGTGGACGACACCCACATCATGGTCGCCAATGACAACAACCTGCCCTTCTCGGGCGGGCGCGAGATCGGCAAGGCGGCGAACAACGAGTTCATCCTGCTCGAAGTAGCGGATTTCCTCGCTGCGAAATAAGCGGATACAATAAGAGGAGCGGTGGGCAAGTCTGCCCGCCGCTCAGGCTTTCTTGCGGCTCATGAAAGCCATGAAGGCGTTGCGCGCCTCGTCGGATTTCAGCCGGCCCATGAAGTGGTCGCCTTCCTCGCGGATGCGCGCCAGCAGCGCCTCGCGCGGGCCGAGAATGAGGTCGCGTGCGATCTTCAGCGCTTCGGGCGGCTTGGCCGCGATATTCTCCGCAGCCGCCAGCGCCGCAGCTTCCAGTTCGTCCTCACCCACGATCCTGTAGATCAGCCCCGCCGCCAGTGCGCGTTCAGCTGAAAAGCCCTCACCAAGCGCCAGCATGGCAAAGGCCTGCTGGCGGCCCATCAACACAGGTGCAAGCAGGGTCGAACCGGCTTCCGGCGTGATGCCGAGATCGATGAAGGGCGTGCGGAACTCGGTGCGCGGCGTCACGAAGGTGAGGTCACAGTGGAAATGCATCGTCGCGCCGATGCCCACCGCGATGCCGTCGGCAGCCGAGACGATCGGCTTCTGCGAATTGGCAAGCGCATAGAGGAAATCGAAGACGTCGTCGCCCGACAGGTTGCCGGAAGCGAGCGCGATGAAATCCGCCATGTCGTTGCCGGCCGAGAAGGCGCCCGGCTGGCCGAGGAAGAGATGGCAGCGAATGGCCGGATCGGCATCGCCGTCGCGCAGCGCCTTTGCCATCGCCTCATACATTGCGCGCGTCAGGGCATTTTTCTTCTCCGGCCTGTTCATCCGGACGATCTGCACCGCGCCGTCGCGCGTGACGATGACATTGTCGGTCATGGTTCTCCCCCTATTCGACATCCGCAAGCGCGAGGCTCTCGCCGCCCTCGATCACCGTATCGCGCAGCGCCGTGCATTCCGGCAGCAGGTTGGCGGCGTGGAAACGGCAGAGCGCGATGCGTTCCTGCTCGCCTCCCGCAACCGCAGAGCGCGCCAGATAGGCACCGCCAGCGGCCAGCCCGAACAGGCGCAGATAGGGCGTTGCACCCGCCAGCGCATCCGTCATCTTGCCGGCGGTCAGCAATCCCTGAAGGTGCCGCGTGGCGTCGGCCAGCGCATCAAGCGCTGTATCGAGCCGCGCCGCCGAATTGCCGAGGCCCGGCAGGTTGGAATTGCGCAGGCGTTCCACATCAGCGCGCAACTCGCCGATATAGGAATGCACATGCGCCCCGCCGTCCAGCGGCAGCTTGCGCGTCACGAGGTCGATCGCCTGGATGCCGTTGGTGCCTTCGTAGATCGGTGCGATGCGTGCGTCGCGCAGATAGGTGGCGGCACCCGTCTCCTCGATGAAGCCCATGCCACCATGCACCTGCACGCCGAGTGAGGCGACCTCGACGCCGATATCGGTGGAGAAAGCCTTGGCGACGGGCGTGAGCAGGTTGGCCCGGTCCTGCCAGTGCTGCGCCGCGTCGCCGTCGCTCACGCGCGCCATGTCCATAGCATGCGCGCAGGAATAGGCGATGGCGCGCGCGGAGCGGGTCAGCGCCTTCATGGTGAGCAGCTTGCGCCGCACGTCGGGATGCATGACGATCGGCGCCATGCCCTCGCCGGTCCAGCCTTCCGCCTTGCCCTGGCGGCGCTCCTGCGCATAGGCGAGCGCCTTCTGGCGCGCAGCTTCGGCCACGGCGCACCAGATGCACGATATTATCGGTGAAATCGTGCTCGCCATAAGTGATGAAAATCTTCTGGCCGAAGATGCTGTAGGTGCCGTCATCCGCCCGCTCGGCGCGCGTGCGCAGCACGCCGAGGTCGGAGCCCGCATGCGGCTCCGTCAGGTTCATCGTCGCCATCCATTCGCCGCTGACCAGCTTGTCGAGATAGGTCGCGCGCAGTTCCTCGCTGGCATGCTTTTCCAGCGCGTCGATGGCGCCCATGGTCAGCGTCGGGCCGATAGCAAAGGCCATGGAGCCGCTGTTCCACATTTCCAGCGCAGCCACGTTGAGCATGATCGGCAGGCCTTGCCCGCCATTTTCGGCAGGCGCGGCGAGCGCGTTCCAGCCGCCCTCGCGCCAGCGCCGGTAGAGGTCGGCCCAGCCGGGCGGCGTGGTCACGGTGCCGTCTTTGAAGATCGCGCCTGTCTCGTCGCCGATGCGGTGTAGCGGGGCGATCTCATCGCTAGCGAAGCGGCCCGCTTCCGCGAGAATCGCATCGACGAGGTCATCCGAAAGATCGGGAAAATGCGCCGCTGCGATGGCGTCGGAGAGACCGGCCACCTGCTTGAGCGTGAAGGCGATCTCGCTGACGGGCGCGCGATACATGGGTTCCTCCGGGGCATGTGCCGCGGAGCGTCGGCGCGCGGACACGTCATTTCCTCGACTGGAATTGCTAGGAAGAAATGACGTTTACGTCAACTGCGGATAAGCGACTCCTCAGGCCCTTTCGCGGGCAATGGCGCGCCAGCCGATGTCGCGGCGGCAGAAGCCGCCCGGCCAGTCGATCCGGTCGACCGCTTCATAGGCACGCTGGGCGGCCTCCGACACGCTGCCGCCCGTGGCGGTGACGTTGAGCACGCGGCCACCCTTGGCGACCAGCGTTTCGCCCTGCTTCGCCGTGCCGGCATGGAAGATTTTCACATTGGCCGCGTCAGAGAGTTCGGCCACGCCACGGATCGGCGTGCCCGTCTCCGGACTGGCCGGATAACCCTTCGCCGCCATCACCACCGTCAGCGCGGCCTCGTCGCGCCAGCGCACCGACATATGCGAAAGCTGGCCGTCGGCCGCAGCATCGAGCAGCGTCAGCAGGTCGTCCTTGAGGCGCATCATCAGAACCTGGCATTCAGGGTCGCCGAAGCGCGTATTGTATTCGATGAGCTGCGGCCCCTTCTCCGTGATCATCAGGCCGGCGAACAGCACGCCCGAGAAGGGCGCGCCGATCTCGGCCATGCCGCGCATGGTCGGCGCGACGATCCTTTCCATGATCTGCTCCGCGAGCTCCGGCGTGACGACCGGCGCCGGCGAATAGGCGCCCATGCCGCCGGTATTGGGACCGGTATCGCCGTCGCCGACGCGCTTGTGGTCCTGCGCCGAGCCGAAGGGCAGGGCGGTCGTGCCATCGCAGAGGCAGAAGAAGCTCACTTCCTCGCCCTCGAGGAACTCTTCCACCACCACCTCGGCCCCCGCGCCGCCGAATGCGCCGTCGAAACAGGCGTCGATGGCGTCGAGCGCCTCGTCCGTCGTCATCGCAACGGTGACGCCCTTGCCGGCGGCCAGCCCATCGGCCTTCACGACGATGGGAGCGCCCATCCGCCGCACATAATCCTTTGCCGCCGCCGCATCGGTGAAGCGCTCATAGGCACCGGTCGGGATGTCGAACCGCGCGCAAAGATCCTTGGTGAAACCCTTGGAGCCCTCCAGCCGCGCCGCCGACGCCGAAGGGCCGAACACCTTGATGCCGGCCGCGCGCAGCACGTCTGCCAGGCCGGCGACAAGCGGCGCTTCGGGCCCTACGACGACGAGGTCGATCGCCATCATGCGGCAGAAGGCGGTGACCGAAGGGTGGTCATCGAGATCGAGCGTGACGCATTCGGCATGTTGGGCAATGCCGGGATTGCCCGGCGCGGCGAACAGCTTCGTCAGCATCGGCGACGCCGCCAGCTTCCACGCCAGCGCATGTTCACGGCCGCCGGAACCGATTAAAAGGACATTCATGCGCGCCTCGTCGTTAAGCGCTGTCTGGCTATTGGCCATCGTTCGGCGGGTCAAGAGGCGGGGTCAGCGTCCGTAGTGGAAACGGCAGGCGGCAATCTCCAGCGCCTGCGCCTCGCCTTTACCGGTGACGCGATAGATCAGGCGGTGCTCTCTGTCGATGCGGCGTGACCACCAGCCAGCCATCTCGTTGCGCAGTGGCTCCGGCTTGCCCAGCCCCTGGAAGGGGCTGCGGCGCGTATCCTTGATGAGAACGTTGATCTTTTGGATGAAGTCGCTGTCGTGCTCCTGCCAATACAGGTAGTCGTCCCAGCCCTGCTCCGTCCATTGGAGCTTCACGGTTCGATCAGTTCGCGCTCGGTCAGGCGGCCGGCATCGGCCTCGGCGATCGACTTCCGCAACCGTTCCGCATTGGCTGGCGAGCTCAGCAGGTGCAGCGTCTCCTCCATGCCCTCCCATTCGGAAAGCGGCATGACGACCAGCGGCTCGCGGTTGCGGCGGGTGACGATCAGCTTGTCGCGGTCCGACAGGACGCGGTCGAAGAAGCCGGCCATGTTGGCGCGCAGCTCCGTCAGGTTCGCAATGATCATCACGGCCTCCATTCTTTCGATGTACATATAGAGGTACAGATGGCGTGGCACAATGCGCCTTGACGCCTGCCGCGCCGCCTGCCACTCCGCTGGCATGGACGATATCCAGACAAGGGGCAATCAGGGCCGCGTCGCCGATGCGCCGTCGCGGCATTGGGTCTATCGCGCCCTGCCGCGCTGGCTGTGGCCCTATGCGCAGCTGGCTCGCTGGGACCGACCGATCGGCTGGTGGCTCCTGATGTGGCCGTGCTGGTGGTCGGCGGCCATGGCTGCGGCTGCGGGTGCGCAAGCCGGGGCGCAGCTCGCCGACGTATTGCCCTCGCCGTGGCATCTCCTGCTGCTCATGGTCGGCGCGATCGCCATGCGCGGCGCGGGCTGCACCTATAACGACCTCGTGGACGAGGGCATCGATGCGCAGGTGGCGCGCACGCGCTCGCGGCCGCTGCCTTCCGGGCAGGTCACGCGCCGGCAGGCATGGGCCTTCCTTTTGCTGCAATGCCTCGTCGGCCTCGTCGTGCTCTTGCAGTTCAACTGGTTCGCGGTGGCGGTGGGCTTCGCCTCGATCCTCACCGTCGCCATCTATCCCTTCATGAAGCGCGTGACCGACTGGCCGCAGCTCTTCCTCGGCTTCGCCTTCTCATGGGGCGCGCTGATGGGCTGGGCGGCACATTTCGGCAATCTGACGCTGGCGCCGGTTCTGCTCTATTTCGGCTCGATCCTGTGGGTGATCGGCTACGACACGCTCTATGCCCATCAGGACAAGGAAGACGATGCGCTGGTGGGCGTGCGCTCGACGGCGCGGCTGTTCGGCGCGCGCACGAAACAGGCGCTGGTGGTGCTCTACAGCCTGGCGCTGCTGTTTTTCGTCGTCGCCTTCGCCAATGCGGCCGTGCCGATGCCGGCGCTGGCGGGTCTGGTGGCGGCCGCAGCGCATATGGCGCGACAGATCCGGGTTCTCGATATCGACGACCCCGATCAGTGCCTGAAGCTCTTCAAATCGAACTCGACCGTCGGCTGGCTGATCTTCCTCGGCCTGCTGGGCGGTGGCGTCTGGGCCGTGATCAGCCCGAACTTCTGAGAGCGCCGCAGTGGCGCTCCACATCCTTGCTTACGCAAATTCCGGACGCAAAACCGCTGCGCACTTTTGCTGGATTTGCTCTAGCCCCGCGCGATGATCTCCTCGCCGCCGACCTGAAGGCGCAGGCCGAGATTGCCGCTCTTGCGGCGGGCGAGGAAGCGCGGCCGGCGCGTGGTGGATATGCGGCCCTTGCGGCGGGGCGAGGGCGGGCCGACGCGGACATTGCCGATGGATTCCTCCAGCGTGCGCGCGACCCCGTCGGCTTCCACCAGCATCATCGGCAGCCGATAGGCTTCCGACCAGGCGCGCCAGTCGGCGGCGATGTCCTCCAGATTGTCGGCCACCAGCAGCGGCACCGAAAGCATCGGGTCGTTGTGCAGCAGTTCGAGCGTCACCGTGACCTGGCCGTCGCCATCCTCCATGGCGCGGGCCGCCACGCCACGGAACGACTGTGCCGGCAGCACGATGGTGACGGGAATGCGGGACTTTTCCAGCATGCGCATGACGACGGCGCCGCGCTGGTCGACCGTGAAGCTGGCATCGCCATAAGCGTCGGATGTCGCGTAGCTCACGACTTGCGGCAAGCGGAAAGGGTCGAGCCGCATATTGCTGCCCGCCCAGACTGGCTTCAGTCCGGTGTTCATGTCTGTCTGCCTTCCTGTCTCTCCTGAGAGCCGCTTTGCGGTTCTCGCGGGCGGGTTTTCCCGCCTCGTTGAAGGGCAGACTAGCCGCGGGTTCTTACCTCCCGGCTTAGAAAATCGGTTAAAATTTTCGCATATTAGAGCCTGCTAAGCTCTTCGGCGGATATGGTTCAGATAACCTTTCCGGGGTTCATGATGCCGGCCGGATCGAATGCCGCCTTGATGCGGCGCATGAGATCGATCCCCATCGCAGGCGCGGTCGCGATTAACTCGTCGCGCTTGAGCTGGCCGATGCCGTGCTCCGCCGAAATCGACCCGTTATAGGCGCGCACGATGTCGTGCACCGCATCGTTCATGGCACGGTAGTGCGAGAGGTACGCCGACGCGTCCATGCCGACCGGCTGCGAGACGTTGAAGTGCAAATTGCCGTCGCCCATATGGCCGAAGCAGACGAGCCGGGCGCCCGGCACCACGCGCTGCACGGCCGCACCCGCCTCGTCGATGAAACGCGGGATCGTGGCGACCGGCACGGAAATATCGTGCTTGATGGAGCCGCCTTCCGGCTTCTGCGCGTCCGACATGTCTTCCCTCAGCATCCAGAATGCCTCGGCTTGCGCGAGGTTGCCGGCGATCACCGCATCCTCGACCCAGCCGCGCTCCAGCCCCTCGCCGAGAATATGTTCGATGAGATCGCGCGCGTCTTCCGGCGACCGTCCCGACGATATTTCGATCAGTACATACCAGGGATGCGGCGCGCCGAGCGGAGCGGGGCGGCCTGGAACGTGCCGCACGACGAAGTCCAGCGACTTGTCGATGCAGAGTTCGAAGGCCGTCAGCCCGTTTCCGGCCCGCTCGCTGGCGAGACCGAAAAGATCGAGCGCCGCCTGTGGCGAGGGCACGCCGGCCCATGCGACCTCGCGGCCCTTCGGCTTCGGATAGAGCTTCATCACGGCGGCGGTGATGATGCCGAGCGTGCCTTCGGCCCCGACGAACAGGTTTTTCAGGTCGTAGCCGGTATTGTCCTTCTTCAGCTTGCGCAGGTCATCGAAGACCTCGCCGGTCGGCAACACCACCTCCACGCCAAGACAAAGCTCACGCGTATTGCCATAGGCCAGCACGCCGGTACCGCCGGCATTGGTGGAAAGATTGCCGCCGATCTGCGCCGTGCCCTGCCCGCCGAGCGAGAGCGGAAACAGCCGCTCCTGCGCGTCCGCCGCCTCGCGCAGTGTCTGGAGCACGACGCCCGCTTCGGCGGTGACCGTGTTCGATTGCAGGTCGATCTCGCGGATGCGGTTCATCCGCTGCGTGGTGACGATCACCGCGCGGCCGCTCATGTCTGGCGTCTGGCCGCCCACAAGGCCGGTATTGCCGCCCTGCGGCACGACCGGCGTGCCTGTCTCGCTCGCCAGCCGCAGAATGTTGCTCACCTCCTCGGTGGAACCTGGTCTCAGCACGAGGCTTGTCGCGCCATGCCACAGGCCGCGCCTCTCGACGAGATAGGGCGCGATGTCGGCGGGGTCGCTGAGTGCGTTGGCGGGGCCGACGATGGCTGCGAAACGGTCGGCGAGGGAAGGATCGAGTGCGTTTGCCATGTCCTGGGTCCGATTATGCAGGATCGTCGCGCGGCGCGGCTGCGCGCGCCAGACGGTCGTTGATCGCCTCGCCCAGACCCGTCGACGGTATCGGCGCGACGGCGATGCCCGCAGCCCCAGACCGGTCCAGCGACTGCATATGGGCGAACAGATTGGCAGCGGCCTCGACCAGATCTGCCCGCGGCGAAAGGTTCAACGTGGCGACGGCCTGCGCCGGGGCCGGTTCCGGGCCGAAGCCGAGCCACGCTTCGCCGTGCCGGATGTCGGTGGCGTCGAGTCGCATGCCCGCGCGCGGTGCATAATGCGACGCCATCATGCCGGGCGCCTGGATGCCGTGGGAGCCGTCCCGCACGAGCGGCATGCCGGCGACGGCGCTGATGGCCTCCGCCGAGACGCCGCCGGGGCGCAAAAGCTGCAACGTGCCGCGCTCGACCTTCACGATGGTGGATTCCAGCCCGACCGGCGTTGCCCCCCCATCGACGACCAGCGGGATTCGCGCGCCGAGATCGTCTGCGACGTGGGTAGCCGTAGTGGCGCTGATCCGCCCCGACGAATTGGCGCTGGGCGCGGCCAGCGGCTTGCCGAAGGCGGCGATGAGCTCATTGGCGAATCCGCGCGGCATGCGCACGGCCAGCGTTTCCAGGCCCGCCGTAGCGAGCGGATGCACGCCTGCATCGCTTCGCAGGGGCAGGACCAGCGTCAGCGGGCCGGGCCAGAACTGCATTGCAAGCTCGCGCGACACCTCGTCGAAGACGACCAGCCGCTCGGCCATGGCGATGTCTGCGACATGGGCGATCAGCGGGTTGAAGCGCGGGCGGCGCTTGGCTTCGAAGATGCGTGCTATCGCCGCGCCATTTGTCGCATCGCCGGCGAGGCCGTAGACGGTTTCGGTGGGGATCGCCACCACCTCGCCCCGCGCCAGCGCGTCCAGCGCCGGCTGCAATGCTTCCTTCTGGGCAATGATGATGGCGGACAAGGTCTGTTCCTCGGTTCATGCCGTGCTAGCCGAGAAAGGGCGTGTGCGGCAAGTCGGTCAGGCGGTTGACCACGGCGGCGGCGGGCCTCATTCTCCCGCGATGGATACGACCATGCTGTTCACCTTGAAATTTCTTCATCTCATCGGGCTGATGCTGGGCGCTGCGGCGGGCTTTGGCACGATGGCTGTCGTGCGCCAGCAGCGGCGCGGCGGTCCGGCACCGGCGCTTGCCGCGCTTCGGCCCTTCTTCGGGTCGATGGGCCTGGTAGGCATCCTGCTCCTGTGGGCGACAGGGCTCCTGCTGTGGCTGTTTCGCTATGACATGGTCGATCTTGGCCCCGCCTACCACGCCAAGCTCGGTGTCGCCGCGCTCCTGCTCATCATCATCTGCACGACATTCTACGCCGTGCGCCGCGCGCTGGCTGCGGGTGAGGCGCCGCCAGCCTGGGTGCGCGCAGCGGGCATGACGACACCTGTTCTCACCTTGCTGGCGGTCGCGCTGGCATCGTGGATATTCCTGTAGAGGGCGACAAGCCCGAAAGGCCGGTGGAAAATGAGCTTCTTTCCCGGAAAAGATCCTGAGCCCGGCGATGCGTTCGCTTGCGATGCCATCGCGACGCTGATCATCCCGCGCGCGCACGATATTGGCGGTTTCGAGGTGAGGCGTGCGCTGCCGTCGTCGCGGCGGCGTCTCGTCGGTCCCTTCATCTTTTTTGATCGCATGGGGCCGGCGATCATGCGGGTGGGGCAGGCGATGGACGTGCGCCCGCATCCGCATATCGGGCTCGCCACCGTCACCTATTTGTTCGACGGCAAGGTGCGGCATCGCGACTCGCTGGGCACCGAGATGGTCATCGAACCGGGCGACGTGAATCTCATGACGGCCGGCCGCGGCATCGTCCATTCGGAGCGTACGCCCGAGGAAATGCGCGGCGCGCCCATGTCGATTTCCGGCCTGCAGACCTGGTTGGCGCTGCCCGATGGCGGCGAGGAGGTTGCGCCCCTTTTCGAGAACACGGCCCGCGCCGAACTGCCTGGCTTCGAGGATGGCGGCGCGACGGGCCGCATGGTGATCGGCGATTTCGCGGGGCTGAAGGCGCCGGTCCGCACCGCCACCGACACGCTCTATGTCGACCTGCGCCTCAGCGCCGGCGGATCGATCCAGATTCCCGCCGAAAGCGAGGAGCGGGCGATCTATACGCTTTCCGGGGAGGTCGACATCGCAGGCGACGTCTTCCCGGTCGACCGCCTCCTGGTATTCCGCCCCGGCGACGAGATCGTCGTGAAAAGCGAGCGCGGCGCGCATTTCATGCTGTTCGGTGGTGCATCCCTCGGCTCGCGGCGCTACATATGGTGGAACTTCGTCTCCTCTTCGAAGGAGCGGATCGAGCAGGCGAAGGAAGAATGGCGCACGGGCAAGTTCGATATCGTGCCCGGCGACGAGGAAGAATTCATCCCGCTGCCATCGACATGAGACGGCTTACCATTGTTTCGCCCGGCTGCGCGTTTACTTTCATGAGACGAACCCATATGTCGGCACAGCCGCGCCAGCCGTCGAAACCGCAAGCCGGATAGAAAGACGTGAAATCGCCCCCTAAAACGCCGCTTCTCGACAAGGTTCGCCTTCCGTCGGATCTCCGCAAGCTCGATGAGTCGCAATTGCCGCAACTCGCCGGCGAATTACGCGCCGAACTGGTGGACGCGGTATCGCAGACCGGCGGGCATCTCGGCGCCGGGCTCGGCGTGGTCGAGCTCACCGTCGCGCTGCATTATGTCTTCGACACGCCGGACGACCGCATCATCTGGGATGTCGGCCACCAAGCCTATCCGCACAAGATCCTGACCGGCCGGCGCGACCGCATCCGCACCCTTCGCCAGGAAGGCGGCCTTTCCGGCTTCACGAAGCGCAGCGAGAGCGAATACGATCCCTTCGGCGCCGCGCACTCCTCCACCTCGATCTCGGCAGGGCTCGGCATGGCCGTCGCCCGCGATCTTTCTGGTGGCAGGAACAATGTGATCGCCGTGATCGGCGACGGCGCCATGTCGGCCGGCATGGCCTATGAGGCGATGAACAATGCCGGCGCGCTGGATGCGCGGCTGATCGTCATCCTCAACGACAACGACATGTCGATCGCCCCGCCTTCCGGCGCGATGAGCGCCTATCTGGCGCGGCTGGCCTCGGGCTCGACCTATGCCGGCATCCGCGATTTCGGCAAGAAGCTCACCTCCTACCTCGGCAAGCGGGCCGACAAGGCTATCACGCGCGCGGTCGAGCATGCGCGCGGCTATGTCACCGGCGGCACGCTGTTCGAGGAACTGGGCTTCTTCCATATCGGCCCGATCGACGGGCACAATCTCGAGCACCTCGTGCCGGTGCTGAAGAATGTGCGCGACAATGGCGCTGGGCCGGTGCTGATCCATGTCGTGACGCAGAAGGGCAAGGGCTATCCGCCAGCCGAGGCCGCCGCCGACAAATATCATGGCGTCAACAAGTTCGACGTCATCACCGGCGCGCAGGCCAAGGCGCCCGCCAATGCGCCGAGCTACACCAAGGTCTTCGCGCAGGCGCTGGTGCAGGAAGCGCATCTGGACGACAAGATCGTTGCGGTGACGGCAGCGATGCCCTCGGGCACCGGGCTCGACCTGTTCGGCGAAGCCTTCCCGACACGCACATTCGATGTCGGCATCGCCGAGCAGCATGCGGTGACCTTCGCCGCCGGTCTCGCCACGGAAGGCTACAAGCCCTTCTGCGCCATCTATTCGACCTTCCTCCAGCGCGCCTACGACCAGGTCGTGCACGATGTCTCGATCCAGCACCTGCCGGTGCGTTTCGCCATCGACCGGGCCGGCTTCGTCGGCGCGGACGGCGCGACCCATTGCGGCGCCTTCGATACGGCCTATCTGGCGACGCTACCGGACTTCGTGGTGATGGCAGCGGCGGACGAGGCGGAACTGAAGCATATGGTGCGTACGGCGGCGGCCTATGACGAAGGGCCGATTTCCTTCCGCTATCCGCGCGGCGACGGTGTCGGCGTGGAAATGCCGGAGCGCGGCGAGATATTGCCGATCGGCAAGGGCCGGGTGCTGCGCGAAGGCAGCAAGGTGGCACTGCTCTCATTCGGCACGCGGTTGCAGGAATGCCTGCTGGCGGCGGAGGAACTCGACGCCGCCGGCCTGTCTGCCACGGTTGCGGATGCACGCTTCGCCAAGCCGCTGGACACCGAACTGATCGACCGTCTGGCGCGCAGCCATGAAGTGCTCATTACGGTCGAGGAGGGCGCGATCGGCGGCTTCGGCAGTCACGTGCTGCACCATCTCGCTGTGGCGGGCCTGCTGGACCATGGCCTGAAGGTACGCCCGCTGGCGCTGCCGGACCGCTATGTCGACCATGCCAAGCCGGAGAAGATGAATGCCGATGCCGGCCTCGACGCGCGCGGCATCGTCCATGCGGTCTTTGCCGCGCTGGGCCGCGACGAACTGGCCGCGAGAGCCTGATTCATCTGGTGTTAAGGCTGCCGGTTGCGGCTTTGCTTACCCTTCCGGCTGACGCTTCCTTAGGCCGCGCGCGGTAGTTGGTGTCGCCATTGGGGTGACGCTGATGCACAGATTCATATTGATCGCCGCGGCGCTTGCCGCGAGTACCGCCATTGCGGATGAGCGCATCGACCGCAGCATCGACGAGGCGGCAAGCCGCATCGTCGCAGAGCGCATGGGCGAGCTGCGCGGCAGCCTCAAACCCGGCGAAAAGCCGGAGATGGTGCAGGGCATGACGGCAGATGCCGGCACGAAGCGGACGTGGACGCGCTTCTGATCCGCTTGCATTCCGCCGCCCTCTTGGTCATTCAGGGCGATGACATCCGATCCGCAGACAGGACACAGGCTGGACGAGGCGCTCGTCGCGCGTGGCTTCTTCGACAGCCGCTCGCGTGCGCGCGACGCAATCCTGCGCGGCAGCGTCACCGTCGCCGGCGCGAAGGTGGAAAAGCCCGGTAAGCTCGTGCCCGCGACGGTGGAGATCGCGGTGGACGATCCGGCCCGCGCCTATGTCTCGCGCGCGGCGTTGAAGCTGATCGCCGGGCTCGACCATTTCCATGTAGATCCCTCGGGCGCCGTCACGCTCGACCTCGGCGCCTCGACCGGCGGCTTCACGCAGGTGCTGCTGGAGCGCGGCGCGGCGCGGGTTTTCGCGGTCGATGTCGGCCACGGCCAGATGCGCCCGGAAATCGCCGCCGATTCACGCGTGACCCTGCTGGAGGGCGTGAACGCGCGCGATCTCGACGCCGGCCATCTCGGGCGGGAGCAGCCGTCTTTCCTTTGCAGCGATGTCAGCTTCATATCGCTTCGGCTGGCGCTTCCGCCAGCTTTGTCGCTGATGGCGGCCGGCGCGAGGGCGATCCTCCTGTTCAAGCCGCAGTTCGAGGTCGGCCGCGAACGCGTCGGCAGGGGCGGACTTGTCGAAGATGCGGTCGGCCACGCCGCGGCTGACGATTTCACGGCATGGCTCGACGGCCAGCCCGGCTGGTCCGTCGCCGGCCTCGTGCCATCGCCGATCGCAGGCGGCGACGGCAATCATGAATATCTTGTCGGTGCGGTGAAGACATGACGGACAACCGCTTCCATATCGATGCGATGGGTGCGCAGGGCGACGGCCTCGCCCATATGAACGGCGCGGCCGTCTTCATCCCCTTCACCCTGCCAGGCGAAGACGTGACGGCCTCGCGCGACGGCAGCCGCGCCGATCTCCTGGCCGTACTGCGGGCCTCCGAGGCGCGCATCGAGCCGTCATGCACCCATTTCGGCACCTGCGGTTCCTGCGCCCTGCAACATTGGGACGAGGCGAGCTATCTCGCATGGAAACGCGACAAGGTGGTCGACGCCTTGCGCGGGCAGCGGATCACCTGCGAGGTGACGCCGATCCTGCCATCCGCGCCCGGCATGCGGCGGCGCGCCACCTATGCGCTGCGCCGCACCGAAAGCGGCATGCTGCTCGGCTACTACGAAGCGCTGTCGCACCGGATCGTGGATATTGTCGAAGACCCGATCATGCTGCCCTCCATCGTGGCGCGGTTTGCCGACCTGCGGGCGTTGGCCACGCTCATCTGCGCTACCGGCGATGCCTTCAGGATGACGGTGACGCAGACCGACTCCGGGCTCGACATAGCCATCGCGGGTGCCGGCAAGCCGACGCCGGAACAAAGGCTGCGGGCCAGCGATTTCGCGGTGAGGAACCGGCTTGCCCGCGTTTCGCTGGATGGCGAGATCATCGTGGAGCCGGCCAAGCCGACCGTGAGCTTCGGGGGCACCGCAGTGATCCTGCCGCCCGGCGGATTCCTGCAGGCATCGGAGCCGACCGAACAGGCGATGGCCGCTCTTGTCACCGGCCATCTCAAACGCGCGAAAAAAGTGGTCGATCTCTTCAGCGGCGCAGGCACGTTTTCGCTGCCGCTCGCGCGCGGCGCCGATGTCCATGCCGTCGAGTCCGATACGCCCGCCCTTGCCGCGCTCGACCGGGGCTTTCGTTTCGGCAGCGGCCTGCGCCGGGTGACGACCGAGAAACGCGACCTCTTCCGCCGTCCGCTGACCTTCAAGGAACTGGCACTCTATGACGGGCTCGTCTTCGACCCGCCCCGCGCCGGCGCCGAGGATCAGGCCAAGCAGATCGCGCGCTCCACGGTGCCCTTCGTCGCGGCCGTCTCCTGCAACCCGGTGACCCTCGCCCGCGACCTCGCAATCCTGCTGGCAGGCGGCTACACGCTGCGCTCCGTCACGCCGATCGACCAGTTCCTCTGGTCGCCGCATGTCGAGGCGGTGGCGCTGCTGGAGAAGCCGCGCAAGCGGCGGTGAGGCTCACGCCTGCGTGCCGCCCACCGTCATCTGGTCCATCCTCAGATGCGGCTGGCCGACGCCCACCGGCACCTGCTGGCCGGCCTTGCCGCACATGCCGATGCCGTTGTCGAGCTTCATGTCGTTGCCGATCATGGAGACCCGGTGCATGGCGTCCGGTCCGTTGCCGATCAGCATCGCGCCCTTGATCGGATAGGTCACCTTGCCGTTCTCGATCATGTAGGCCTCGGTGCAGCCGAACACGAACTTACCGGAGGTGATGTCGACCTGGCCGCCGCCGAAGGAAACGGCGTAGATGCCCTTCTTCACCGAGGCGATGATCTCCTCCGGCGTCTTGTCGCCGCCGGTCATATAGGTGTTGGTCATGCGCGGCATGGGCTGGTGCGCATAGGATTCGCGCCGCCCGTTGCCGGTCGCAGCCATGCCCATCAGCCGGGCATTCTGGCGGTCCTGCATGTAGCCGACGAGCTTGCCGTCATCGATCAGCACATTGCGTGCCGAGGGCGTTCCCTCGTCGTCGATGGTCAGCGAGCCGCGCCGCTCCTCAATGGTGCCGTCGTCCACGACGGTCACGCCTTTTGCCGCGACCTGGCTGCCGAGCAGTCCGGCGAAGGCCGAGGTCTTCTTGCGGTTGAAATCGCCTTCGAGCCCATGCCCCACGGCCTCGTGCAGCATGACCCCCGGCCAGCCCGCCGAAAGCACGATGTCGAAGGTGCCCGCCGGAGCGGGCTTCGCCTCCAGATTGACCAGCGCCTGCCGCAGCGCTTCCCGCGCGGCGAATTTCCAGCTTTCATCGGCGATGAAGTCGCCGAACGCCTTGCGCCCGCCCATGCCGTGCGAGCCGGTTTCCTGCCGGTCGCCCTCGCCGACGACCACGGAAACATTGACGCGCACCAGCGGGCGGATGTCTTCCGCCAGCGTGCCGTCGCCGCGCAGGATCTCCACGCGCTGCCATGAGGCCGCGAGCGAGGCGGTCACCTGCCGCACGCGCGGGTCGGCGGCGCGCAGCCAGGCGTCGATCTCCTGCAGCAGGCGCACCTTCTCGCCGAAGCCCGGCTCGGCGAGCGGGTTTGCTTCGCCATAGAGGTGCCGGTTGGTGCGCTGGGGTGCCGGCGCGAGCGTGCCGGAATAGCCGGACTTCACCGTCGAGACGGCATCGGCGGCGCGGCGCAGGGCCGCCTGCGAAAGCTCGCTCGCATGGGCATAGCCGACCGCTTCGCCGGCCACGGCGCGCAGGCCGAATCCCTGATCCGTATTGAAGCTAGCCGTCTTCAGCTTGCCATTGTCGAAGACGAGAGCCTCGCCTTCGCGATATTCGAGGAACAGTTCGCCGTCATCGGCGCCGGCGATCGTGTCGCGCACGATGCTCTTTACGGCCTCGTCGGAAATATCGAACTGTTCGAGAAGTCGGTTTGTCATCGGCAGGCTCCGCTGTTTCGGGAATCATATAATGATCCCGTCGCGCAGTTGCACTGCCGGTGTCGTCAGCGCGGAAGCGCGTCGAATCCCTCGGCGAAGCCGGCGAGGTCGACCGGAATGCCGATGCCTTCCTCGGGCGTCTGGAAGACGATGAAGGTCGCGGCCTTGCCAGTGCGCATGGACGAAAGCAGCTTCTCCTCCAGAATCACCTCGGCATAGCAGCCGTCCTGGAAGCAGCGGACGAAATAGGCGCGGCCGATGTCGTTTCCGTCGATGTTCAGGCCGAGACCATTGGGGAGCAGGACGCCCAGCGGCGCGAGCACGCGCAGGATCTCCGCCTTGTTGTCGGCGGTGCGCAGCACGACGACCGAAAGACCCACTTCCGGCCTGTCCTCGGCGATGACGTTCTGCATCATCGCGCATTGTTCGGCGCTGGCGCCGGGCGGCGTGTCGCAGATGATCGACCAGGCGCCGTGGGTGGAGCGCACGGTTCCGCTCTGGGGCTGCTGGGCATGGGCGGGAAGCACCATGAAACCCGCCACGGCAAGTGTCGCCGCAAGCCATGCTTTGAAAATTCGGCCGGACATGGTCACTCCATCACGAATCAGGACAATCTAGCGCGCGCCGCGCCCGAGCGAAAGTTTGCAGCGACGTGAGTCGCTTCGCCCGGCTATTCGCGGAAGACGCCCGAATTTTGACCGCTTTCGCCCGGCTGCACACCATCCCATTGAAAAGCAAGCCGCGGTCGCGCGCAAAAATGCCGCATCCTTCCCGTGACGCCTTCCTTGCGGTTCAATAGAGAGTATGGTTTGAACGCGCATCCGAAGGGGCGGATTCCATCTCGCATGGACATGAGCCGGGCCCTGCCGAATATGCCGATCCGGAGACCGTGAGGGTATGAAGAGACTCTTTGCAGCCATTGCCGCAACCACAGCCTTTCTTGGCGCTGGCGCGGCGTTCGCCGATCAGCCGCGGCCGTGGCAGATGACTTTCCAGGACTCTGCGACGCCCATCATGACCGAGATCCGGTGGTTCGAGCAGTATACGCTGTGGTTCATCGTCCCGATCACGCTGCTCGTTCTCGTCCTCATTGCCTGGGTGATAATCCGTTTCCGGGCGAGCGCGAATCCGGTCCCTTCGCGGACCAGCCACAATACGCTCATCGAGGTGATCTGGACGGTCGGCCCGGTGGTCATTCTCCTGTTCCTCGCCGTGCCTTCCTTCCAGCTTCTGACGGCGCAATACACGCCGCCGGAAGAGCCGACGCTGACCATCAAGGCGACCGGCGTGCAATGGAGCTGGGACTACGAATATCAGCTCGAGGCGCCGCTTACCTTCTCGTCCTTCATGCTGCAGGAAGGCGACCGCGCCGCTGCCGGCAAGGAAGACGTCGCGACCTATCCGCGCCTGCTGGCGGTGGACAATGAGGTGGTCGTGCCGGTGAACGCCACGGTGCGCCTGCTGGTGACCGCGAGCGACGTCATCCACGCCTTCGCCATGCCGGCATTCGGCATCAAGGTCGACGCGGTGCCGGGCCGTCTCAACGAGACCTGGTTCAAGGCCGAGCGCGAGGGCCTGTATTACGGCCAGTGCTCCGAGCTTTGCGGCAAGGACCATGCCTTCATGCCCATCGCTGTCCGGGTTGTGGACCAGGCGAAGTACGATAGCTGGGTTGCAGCCGCCGCCACCGATATCGGTGCGGCTAACCGGGCGCTGATGGCGTCGATCGAGAACGAGACAAAGGTCGCCGTCGCGAGCAACTGAGCCGGCGACAGAAGCGATCACAGGACGGAGCGGAAAAATGGCAGGCGCTGCAGCAGCTCATCATGAAGAGCACGCCCACAAGCCGACAGGCTGGACGCGGTGGGTCTATTCCACCAATCACAAGGATATCGGCACCCTCTACCTGATCTTCGCGATCATTGCCGGCATCATCGGCGGCTTCCTGTCGGTGATGATGCGCTGGGAACTGGCGGAGCCCGGTATCCAGATCTTCTCGGGCCTCGCCCAGATGGTCTACGGCTATGATGCCGATGCCGCGATCGATGGCGGCAAGAGCATGTTCAATGCCTTCACCACCGCGCACGGCCTCATCATGATCTTCTTCATGGTCATGCCGGCGCTGATCGGCGGCTTCGCCAACTGGATGGTGCCGATCATGATCGGTGCGCCAGACATGGCGTTCCCGCGCATGAACAACATCTCCTTCTGGCTGCTGCCGCCGGCATTCATCCTGATGCTGCTGTCGATGTTCATGCCGAGCGCGCCGGGCGCCTATGGCGTGGGCGGCGGCTGGACGATCTATCCGCCGCTGTCGACCTCCGGCCAGCCCGGACCTGCGATGGATCTGGCGATCCTGTCGATCCACATCGCCGGCGCGTCGTCGATCCTCGGCGCCATCAACTTCATCACCACGATCTTCAACATGCGCGCGCCGGGCATGACGCTGCACAAGATGCCGCTCTTCGCCTGGTCCGTGCTGATCACCGCCTTCCTTCTGCTGCTGTCGCTGCCGGTCCTGGCTGGTGCTATCACCATGCTGCTGACCGACCGCAATTTCGGCACGACCTTCTTCGACCCCGCAGGCGGCGGCGATCCGGTCCTCTACCAGCACCTGTTCTGGTTCTTCGGCCATCCGGAAGTGTACATCCTGATCCTGCCGGGCTTCGGCATCGTCAGCCACATCGTGTCGACCTTCTCGCGCAAGCCGATCTTCGGCTATCTCGGCATGGCCTACGCCATGGTGGCGATCGGCGCCGTGGGCTTCGTCGTGTGGGCGCACCACATGTACACCACCGGCATCTCGCTCGACACGCAGCGCTACTTCGTGTTCGCCACGATGGTCATTGCGGTGCCGACGGGCGTGAAGATCTTCTCCTGGATCGCCACAATGTGGGGCGGGTCGATCTCGATGCGCACGCCGATGCTGTGGGCGATCGGCTTCATCTTCCTGTTCACCGTCGGCGGCGTGACGGGCGTGCAGCTCGCCAATGCCGGCCTCGACCGTGCGATGCACGACACCTATTACGTGGTGGCGCACTTCCACTACGTGCTGTCGCTGGGCGCCGTCTTCGCCATCTTCGCGGCCTGGTACTACTGGTTCCCGAAGATGACCGGCTACATGTACAATTCGACGATCGCGCGGCTGCACTTCTGGGTCACCTTCATCGGCGTGAACCTGGTGTTCTTCCCGCAGCATTTCCTCGGCCTTGCCGGCATGCCGCGCCGCTACATCGACTATCCGGATGCGTTCGCGGGCTGGAACATGGTGTCGTCCTACGGCTCCTACATCTCCGCCTTCGGCGTGCTGATCTTCCTCGTCGGCGTGGCGGAAGCCTTCGCGAAGAAGCGGGTGGCGGGCGACAATCCCTGGGGCGAAGGTGCGACCACGCTGGAATGGCAGCTCTCGTCTCCGCCGCCGTTCCACCAGTGGGAACAGCTGCCCCGTATCAAGTAAGGCAAGCGTAGCGAGCCATTTTGCCCAGACCGCCGGTCCTGCCGGCGGTTTCGGCCAGAAAGAGCAAGCAGTAGTCTGATGGCATTGGTCGATAAGCATTTTGAGGACAGCGCGGGTGTCGGCATTTCCGAGGCCACCGCCGCCGACTTCATCACGCTGCTGAAGCCGCGTGTCATGTCGCTGGTCGTCTTCACGGCGTTCGTCGGCATGGTGGTCGCGCCCGTTACGGTCAATCCGTTCCTGATGGTGGTCGCGATCGGGGCTATCGCCATCGGCGCGGGCGCCTCCGGCGCGCTCAACATGTGGTACGATGCCGATATCGATGCGCTGATGACGCGCACCGCATTGCGGCCGATCCCGGCGGGACGCGTCGCCGCCTATGACGCGCTCGTCTTCGGCGTGATCCTCTCCGTCTTCGCGGTGATGACGCTCGGCCTGCTGCTCAACTGGCTGGCAGCGGCGATGCTCGCCTTCACCATCTTCTTCTATGCCGTCATCTACACGATGTGGCTGAAGCGCTGGACGCCGCAGAACATCGTCATCGGCGGTGCCGCCGGTGCGTTTCCGCCGATGATCGGCTGGACCGCCGCAACCGGCACCATCGGCCTGGAAAGCATCATCCTGTTCCTCATCATCTTCCTCTGGACGCCGCCGCATTTCTGGGCGCTCGCTCTGTTCAAGCAGGGCGACTACGGCCGCGCCGGCGTGCCGATGCTGCCGAATGTAGCGGGTGAGGCGGCGACGCGGCGGCAGATTTTCGTCTATTCGCTGCTGCTGGCGGTAAGCGGTGTCCTGCCGGCCGTCCTTGGCTATGACAGTCTCTGGTACGGTATCGCCGCGGCGCTGCTCGGCATCGGTTTCGTCTATTATGCCTGGCGGGTATTGCGCATGCCCGACGGCGATGCGGGCATGAAACCTGCGAAGGCCCTGTTCGGCTATTCGCTGCTCTACCTCTTTGCGATCTTCGCGCTGATCCTGCTCGACAAGCTTGCCATGCGCATGTTCGGAGGGCTGCTGGCATGAAGCCTGATGAACTGGAACGCGTGAGCCTCACCGAGGCGCAGAAGAAGGCGCGGCGCAACCGCTCGATCGCGCTGGCGCTGGCGCTGGCCGCCTTCGTCCTGATTTTCTATATCGCGACGCTGGTGAAGTTCGGTCCCGCCATCCTCAACAGGCCGCTATGATGAATACGACCCCGCAGGAGAAGAACGGCAACCGCTCGAATACGCGCATCGCAGTCGCGTGTTTCGCGGTCTTCGCCGCCATGGTGGGCGTGTCTTATGCGGCGGTTCCGCTTTATCAGCTGTTCTGCCAGGTCACGGGCTATGGCGGCACCACGCAGCGTGTCACGCAATATTCCGACAAGGTGCTCGACCGGAAGATCACGGTCCGCTTCGACGGCAACACCTCCTCCGGCCTGCCATGGGATTTCAAGCCCGTGCAGCGCGAAGTGACCATGCCGATCGGGCAGACAACCCAGATCGCCTATCAGGCGCGGAACCTGTTCTCGAAGCCGACGGGCGGGCGGGCGACATTCAACGTCACGCCGCAGCTTGCCGGCGCCTATTTCATGAAGGTGGAGTGCTTCTGCTTCACCGACACGACGCTCCAGCCGGGCGAAACGATGGACATGCCGGTCGTCTTCTACGTCGATCCGGAGATCGTCAACGTTCCGGAACTGAAGAATATCAATACGATCACCCTTTCCTACACCTTCTATCCCACCGCTGCTGACAAGCCCGTCGCCGCGGTCGGTGAAGTCGGAAATGTGGTGGCGCCAAAAGCCACGAATATCGGGGGTTGACCATGGCAGAGAGCCACGCAAAGCAGCACGACTACCACATCATCGACCCCAGCCCGTGGCCGTTCCTCGGCTCCCTGGGCGCGCTGGTCATGGCGATCGGCGGCGTGTCCTGGATGCAGTATCTGAAGGGCAACGAGTTCCACATCTTCGGCGTGAACCTGTCGACGCCGTGGATCTTCTTCGTCGGCGTGGCGATCGTGCTCTACACGATGTTCGGCTGGTGGTCGGACACGATCAAGGAAGCGCATCAGGGGCATCATACACGCGTGGTCTCGCTCCACCTGCGCTACGGCATGATCATGTTCATCGCCTCCGAGGTGATGTTCTTCGTTGCCTGGTTCTGGGTCTTCTTCGATGCCAGCCTGTTCCCCGGCGAAGCCACTCAATATGCGCGCGCCGAATATACCGGCGGCGTCTGGCCGCCGCAGGGCATCGAGGTGCTCAATCCGTGGCACCTGCCGCTCTACAACACGATCATCCTGCTTCTGTCGGGCACGACCGTGACCTGGGCGCATCACGCGCTGCTGCACAATGACCGCAAGGGCCTCGTCTGGGGTCTGGCGCTTACCGTGGCGCTCGGCGTGCTGTTCTCCTTCGTGCAGGCCTACGAATATATCCATGCGCCGTTCGCGTTCTCGCAGTCGATCTATGGCGCGACCTTCTTCATGGCGACCGGCTTCCATGGCTTCCACGTGCTGATCGGCACGATCTTCCTGGCCGTATGCCTCCTGCGCGCCATGGGCGGCGACTTCACCCCGAAGCAGCATTTCGGCTTCGAGGCCGCCGCCTGGTACTGGCACTTCGTCGACGTGGTCTGGCTCTTCCTCTTTGCCACGATCTATGTGTGGGCTTCGGTCGGCGCGACCATCGCCACGCACTGAGCGAGCAGGAATGCGGATATGCAAGGCGGCCATGGAAACATGGCCGCCTTTGCCTTTTGCATGTATTGGATCTCATGTTTCCACGATGAGGGATGGCCGCGATGCAATATGAGGACAGCGCCCATTGGCCGCAGGTCGATCCCGCGAAGGCGGGGCTTGCCGGCCGCTGCCCGCGCTGCGGCGAGGGGCGCCTGTTTTCGGGTTTCCTGGCGACCGCGCCTTCCTGCGGCGTGTGCGGCCTGGACTATGCCTTCGCCGATGCCGGTGACGGACCTGCCGTCTTCGTCATCCTCATCATCGGCTTCATCGTGGTGGGGCTTGCGCTGTGGATGGAGGTGAATCTCAACCCGCCGCTCTGGGTGCACTTCCTGCTGTGGATACCGCTGGTGCTGATCCTGGCGCCGCTGGCGCTGCGGCTGATGAAGGGGCTTTTGATCGCCTATCAGTACCGCAACAAGGCGGCGGAAGGGCAGTTGGACAAGGGCAGATGACCGATACCGCCATACCGCCGCGTTCGCGCGCCTTCATGATCGTGATGGCGCTGGTGACGCTGCTTGCCTTCGTCACCCTGCTCGCGCTTGGCACCTGGCAGGTTCAGCGTCTCGCCTGGAAGGAAGACCTGCTGGCGACGATCGACGCGCGGATCCATGCCGCGCCGATCACGCTGGACGAACTGAACAGGCGCGACGACATCGAATATGTCCCCGTGCGGGTGTCAGGCCATTTCGATCACGCAGCCGAGCGGCATTTCTTCACCACCCATGAGGGCATGTCGGGCTACAATGTCTATACGCCGCTCATCATGGGGAATGGCGAGGCGGTCTTCGTCAATCGCGGCTTCGTACCGTTCGACCGCAAGGATGCTGCGGGCAGGGCGCAGGGGCAGGTCGCCGGCGAGCTGCAGGTGACGGGGCTCGCCCGCAAGGGGCTTGCCGAGAAGCCGTCCTTCGCGGTGCCCGACAACGACCCTGCCAAGAATATCTTCTACTGGAAGGATATAAGGCAGATGCGCGAGACATCCGATCTGCCAGTGGATGTGCCGGTGCTCGGCTATTTCATCGATGCCGATGCGACGCCCAATCCGGGCGGCCTGCCGGTGGGCGGCACGACCATCGTCAATCTGCCCAACAACCACCTGCAATATGCGGTGACATGGTATGGACTGGCGGCGGCGCTGGCGGTGGTGGTTGCCGCCTGGCTGGTGCGGCGTTTGCGCCACCGCGCTTGACAGGCGGTGGCTGGAAACGCCATCTGCCCAGCAGGCACAGTTTAGGCACGGCCGGAGATTCATGAGCGACCAACTGACGATCAGGCTTTGCGAACCGCGCGGCTTCTGCGCCGGCGTGGATCGTGCCATCCAGATCGTCGTGCTGGCGCTGAAGAAATATGGCGCGCCGGTCTATGTGCGCCACGAGATCGTGCACAATCGCTATGTGGTCGAGGGCCTGCAGGAGCGCGGCGCGGTCTTCATCGAGGAACTGTCGGAAATTCCGCCGGAACACCGGCATTGCCCGGTGGTCTTCTCCGCCCATGGCGTTCCGAAATCGGTGCCCGCGGATGCCGAGGCGCGCGAGCTCTTCTATCTCGACGCCACCTGTCCGCTCGTCTCCAAGGTGCACAAGCAGGCGATGCGCCATGAGCGGCAGGGCCGCCACGTGCTGCTGATCGGACATGCCGGTCACCCCGAGGTGATCGGCACGATGGGCCAGTTGCCGGAGGGCAGCGTGACGCTGGTGGAGACGGTCGCGGATGCGGCGCGCATAAGCGTGCCCGACGAGATGGCGCTCGGCTTCGTCACGCAGACGACCCTGTCAGTGGACGATACGGCCGACATCGTCGCCGCCCTGCAGAAGCGCTTTCCCGACCTGCAGGCGCCGGCGGCGGAATCGATCTGCTATGCCACCACCAACCGCCAGGAGGCGGTGAAGCAAGCGGCCGAAGGAACCGATTTCTTCATCATTGTCGGCGCACCGAACTCGTCCAATTCCAAGCGCCTTGTCGAGGTGGCGGAGCGCGCCGGCTCGAAGCGGGCGCTTTTGGTGCAGCGCGCGTCGGAAATCCCTTGGGACGAATTGGCGGATGTGCGCGTGGTAGGTCTGTCGGCCGGCGCGTCGGCGCCCGAAATCATCGTGGACGAGATCATTTCGGCGTTCCGGGCACGCTACGACGTGAAGCTCGATCTCGCCCTGACCGTGCGCGAGACGGAGAATTTTCTGGTCAACCGCGTCCTGCGCGATGTTGAATTGCTGCCGGCCGATATGGCCTTCGTCAACGGCGCCGCCTGATCCCATGGCCGTCTACACCGATATTTCCGAGACCGAACTCGGCGCCTTCCTGCGCGGCTATGATGTCGGCGAGCTCCTGTCCTACAAGGGGATCGCCGAAGGCACGGAGAATTCCAACTTCCTCCTGCATACGACGCAGGGCTCGTTCATCCTCACGCTCTACGAGAAGCGCGTGGACCGCGACGACCTGCCGTTCTTCCTCGGCATGATGGAACATCTGGCGAAGAAGGGCCTGTCATGCCCGTTGCCGGTGCACCGCGACGATGGCGTGGTGATCGGCGAGCTGGCCGGTCGGCCCTGCGCCGTCATCACCTTCCTGGAAGGCATGTGGCCGCGTCGACCGACGGTCACCCATTGCCGCGAGGTCGGCAAGGCGCTGGCACAAATGCATCTTGCGGGCGCCGACTTCCCGCTGCGCCGGACGAATGCGCTTTCCGTGGACGGCTGGCAGAAATTGTGGGCGCAGTCGCGTTCGCGCGCGGATGACGTGCATCCGGGCCTTGTGCGCGAGGTCGATGCCGAATTCGACGCCATCGCCCATCACTGGCCGAAGGATCTGCCGGAAGGGCTGATCCATGCCGATCTCTTCCCCGACAATGTGTTTTTCATCGGCGACCGGCTGTCGGGCCTGATCGACTTCTATTTCGCCTGCAATGACATGCTGGTCTATGACGTGGCGACCTGCCTCAATGCCTGGTGCTTCGAGAAGGATATTTCCTTCAACCTCACCAAGGGCACGGCGCTTCTCGCGGGCTATAACAGCGTGCGGCAGCTCTCGCAGGCAGAGCTGGACGCGCTGCCGCTTCTGGCGCGCGGTTCGGCGCTGCGCTTCATGCTGACGCGCCTCTATGATTGGCTGTCGGTGTCGGAAGGCGCGCTGGTGAAGAAGCGCGACCCGATGGAATATGTGCGCCGCCTGCGCTTCCACCGCTCGATCCGCTCGGCAAGCGAATATGGGGCGGCGGTCGCGTGAAGACGGTGGAGATTTTCACGGACGGCGCCTGCTCGGGCAATCCAGGCCCCGGCGGCTGGGGCGCGCTGCTGCGCTATAACGGCAAGGTGAAGGAACTGTCGGGCGGCGAGGCCCAGACGACCAACAACCGCATGGAGCTGAAAGCCGCGATCGCTGCGCTGAGCGCGCTCAGGGAACCATGCCGGGTCGAGCTCTACACCGACAGCAATTATGTGAAGGATGGCATTTCGAGCTGGATCGCCGGCTGGAAGCGCAATGGCTGGAAGACGGCGGCGAAGCAGCCGGTCAAGAATGCCGAACTCTGGCAGGCGCTGGATATGGCGCGGCAGCGCCACGACGTGAACTGGCACTGGGTGAAGGGGCATGCCGGCCATCCCGAAAACGAGCGTGCCGACGAACTGGCGCGGCTTGGAATGGCCGAATTCAAGCCAGCCCGGCCGAGCGCGCCGCCAGCCGGCCGCGCGCCGCAGGGGAAATAGGGCGTTTCAGCTTTGCGGGAGCGGCTTCGCCGCAGCCCCCACCCCTCCCCCTTGTGGAAGGGCGGGGTGCTTCATCGCGATGGTGGACGTTTAATCCCACCCGGAAATGCCTCAGAGGGCCGCGAGCACCGCGGCCGCGCCGCTCACTTCCGTCTGTCCGGGCTTGTCGCCGGTCATCACGGCTTCCACCACGCCGTCATTGACGATCATCGCGAAGCGCTGCACCCGCAGGCCCATGCCGGCGGCGGAAAGATCGACATCGAGTCCTGTCGCCTTGGCGAAGGCGCCGGCACCGTCGGCCAGGAAGTCGATCTTGTCCAGCGCACCGGTGAAATTGGCCCAGGCCTTCATCACGAAGGCGTCGTTCACGGCCACCACCGCGATGGCATCGACGCCCTTGGCGAGGATCGCGTCGCGGTTTTCCACGAAGCCCGGCAGGTGGTTGTTGCTGCAGGTCGGCGTAAAGGCCCCCGGCACGCCGAAGAGCACCACCTTCCGCCCGCTGAAATAGTCGCTCGCCGTGACCTCCTTCGTGCCTTCGGCGGTGACCTGCTTGAAGGTTGCCTGCGGAAGCCTGTCGCCCTTTGCGATCGCCATGTCGTTCTCCTGGTCTGATGATATCGGTGGGCGAGCGATATCGCGTCGCCGACGGCCTTGCAAACGATGCGATTTCAATTTGCGCCGGAAAGTTGAAGCACGCCCGAGACGGCCTTGTCTTGCGTCACCAGCGTATAGGGAAAGCGGCTTCCGGAACCGATCGTCTCGCCGCCCGACAGGACCGGTATGGAGAAGCGCAATGTCGCGCCGTCGCGGCCCGTCGGTTCGGGCGTGTCCAGCATGGCGCGCCCGTCCGTGGCGACGAAGAGCTCCACCTCGCTTGTGGAATCGCCGGCCGTGACCTCGACCTCGAGCCTGTCGGCCTTTGCCTCCGCCAGCATCGCGTTGAATTGGCCGGTGGGCTCGCCCGGCAGCGAAGAGAAGGCAGCCCCGGTTTCGGTGTCGCCTTCCGCAGAGGTCATATCCACCGGCAGCGATGCCTGGACGGGGATGCAGATCTGCTCGCAGACGCCGATGAAGAGCTCGGCATCGAGGCCGGGATCGCCGGCAAACCCTGCCGGCAGTTGCAGGGTGAAGGCAAGGGACACGTCCCTGTCGTAGCCGGCCCAGGCCGAATAGCTATCCGCGAAGCGCCGCGGTGCCGGAAAGCGCAGTTCGATGGGCAAGTCCGCGCCGTTGTGGCGGATCGTCAGCGTCGGCGGCACTCCGGCATCGCCGGGATCCATCCAGTAGGTCTTCCAGCCGGGCTTGAGGCGCAGTTCGAGCGCGCCGCGCAACTGCGCCTTTTCCGGGTCGAGCTTTTCGGTGACGATGCGCAAGGCGCCGCCCTCGACCTCCTGCCAGTCGCTGGCACCTGCGAGGGCCATCGACGGCAGGCAAAGGATGAGCGGGACGGCAAGGGCGAGAGGGTTGATCGGCATGAAGGCCCTATGCGCCATAAGGCCGATGCCGTCAAAGCACGACATGCCGCGCGGGATCATAAATCGGTGACCCGCGCATGCGCGGGATACTCTTTTCGGGCGCATGAAAACGCGTTAGCTTTTCCCCATGTTGCCAAACGAGCTGAAGACGATGCAACCCGCGCCCGGCTATCTCGACGACCAGTTTCTGGTCGCCATGCCCGGCATGCTCGACGAGCGCTTCGCCCGCTCGGTCATCTATCTGTGCGCCCACAGCGCCGAAGGCGCGATGGGCCTCATCATCAACCAGGCGCAGGATATGCGCTTTCCGGACCTCCTGGTGCAGCTCGGCATCATCGGCGAGGCCGAGGCCATCCGCCTGCCGCCGGCGACGCGCGATTTCCTCATCCGCCATGGCGGTCCGGTCGACCGCAGCCGCGGCTTCGTCCTGCACAGCGACGACTATATGGCGGAATCCTCCATGCCTGTGTCGGAGGAGGTATGTCTGACGGCGACGGTGGACATCCTGCGTGCGATCTCGGCCGGCAAGGGGCCGCGTCGCGCGCTGATGGCCCTCGGCTATGCCGGCTGGGGTGCGGGACAACTGGAAAACGAGATCGCACAGAATGGCTGGCTCACCTGTCCGGCCAGCGCCGATCTCCTGTTCGACAGCGATATCGACCAGAAATATGACCGCATCCTCGAGCGGATCGGCATCGACCTGGCGCATTTCAGCTCGATGTCGGGACATGCCTAGGAGCGAATAGCGAATAGCGAATAGGGGATTTTTCCCTATTCGCTATTCGCTCTACGCAGTAAGCGGATACTGTTCCTTGAGCAGCCGCAAGGTCGCCTCCGCCGCAATCGGCGGGCCGAAGGCGAAAGACTGGACATATTCGCAACCCATCTGCCGCAGCTCGAGCGCATCGCTTTCGTCGGCCACGCCTTCGGCCACGACAGACAGGCCGAGATCGTGCGCCATGCCGATCATGGATTTGAGCAGCACGCCGCGCTTCGGGCTGGAATCGTCGACGAAGCTCTTGTCGATCTTGATCGTGTCGAAGGGGAAGCGCGTCAGGTAGGAAAGTGAGGAATAGCCGGTGCCGAAATCGTCGAGCGACAGGCCGATGCCCAGATCGGCAAGCCGGTTGAGCACATGGGTGGCCTGTTCCGGATTGTCCATCACCAACGATTCCGTCAGTTCGAGACGGAAGCAGCGCGGCTTGATGCTTGCGCGCGCGATGACCGAGGACACGTCATTGACGAGATCCCGCCGGATGAGCTGGCGGCTGGAGAGATTGACGGAGACGGAAAGCGGAACATCGCCGATCTCGCGCTGCCAGTCATGCAGATCGTCGGCCGCGCGCTGCATGACGAAGAGGCCCAGCGGAACGATGAGGCCGCAGCTTTCGGCGACCGGGATGAAATCCGATGGCGGGATCGCGCCGCGCCGCGGATGCTCCCAGCGCAAAAGGGCCTCGAAGCCGGCGATCGACTGGTCTTCCAGCCGTACGATCGGCTGATAGGCGACGGAGAGTTCGTTGCGCTCCATTGCCCGGCGCAGGTCGGATTCGAGCTGCAGCCTGTCGGTGCCAGCGGTGCGGAAGGCCGGCCTGAACGGCTCGATCCTGTCGCCGCCGAAACGCTTCGCCTGATACATTGCGAGCTCGGCGTCCTTCAGCATTTCCTCCGCGCGCGCCTGGCCCGCGGTCCATGACATGAGGCCGACCGAGGCGGTGAGCACGATTTCGCGCTTGGCGAATCCGATCGGCGCACGCACGGCCTGCCGGATCGCGTCGGCGATGGCGGCGATGCGGCTGGCATCGCTTTCCGACACGATCATCATCGCGAACTGGTCGCCGCCCATGCGGCACAGCAGGTCCTGGGGCTTCATCAGCCGGTGCAGGCGGCGCGCGATCGTCAGGAGGATCGTATCCCCCGCCGAGATGCCCAGGCTGTCATTGACATGCTTGAAGCGGTCGATGTCGATCACGAAGACCGAGGGGCGGATCTTCTCGTCGCCCTTCGCCATGGTGATCATGGCATCCAGCCGGTCGAGGAAGAGCTCGTGGTTGGGCAGGCCGGTCAGATTGTCGTGCACGGCGTCGTGCAGCAGGCGCTCCTCCGCCTTCTTCTGCTCGGTGACGTCGATCATGGTGCCGACGCAGCGGATGACCTCGCCGTCCGAGCCGATCACCGGCCGCGCGCGCAGCAGGAACCAGTGATAGTGGCCGTCGGCGCCGCGCAGGCGGAAGGCCTGGGCGATGCGGCCACGCCGGTGCTCCAGCACCACGTCGAGCGTGGTGCGGAACGTGTCGCGATCATCCGAATGCAGCGCCGGCAGCCAGTTGCGGGCCGCACCGTGCAGGCTGTTGGGCGCAAGGCCGAGCTGGCGGCTGATATCGGGGCGCGTCAGCACGCGGTCGCGGGGTACGTCCCAGTCCCAGACGATGTCGCCCGAGCCCGTCAGCGCCAGCGCCTGCCGCTCTACGTCGCTGAACAGGCCCTGATGCAAGGCGCCGCCGGCAAAGGCATGCTGCATGACGGTGAAGCCGATCAGCAGGATGATGAGGACAAGCCCGCCGCTCAGCGCCGGCTGGACGATGTCATTGTCCAGCGCCCCGGTGACCGCCATCCAGCCACCTGCCAGCCAGACGAGGATCATCAGCCATGCCGGCACCAGCATGATTGCCCGGTCGTAGCCCTTGAAGGACTGGTAGGCGATGAGCCCGATGCCGACCACGGCGGTGAGCGCAAACGAGATGCGAGCGATGCCTGCGGCCATGGGCGGGTCGAACAAGGCCACGCCGCCCAGCAGCACCAGCGCGATCATCCAGGCCAGCGTGCCGTAGCTGAAATGGCCGTGCCAGCGATTGAGGTTGAGATAGGTGAAGAGGAACATCACCAGCGTGGCCGCCAGCGCCACCTCGGTGCCGGCACGCCAGACCTGTTCATTGCCGGGGGAGATTTCGAGCAGCCGGTTGAGGAAGCCGAAATCGATGCAGATATAGGCCAGAACCGCCCAGGCGAGCGCTGCCGTGGCCGGGAACATCGAGGTACCCTTGACCACGAAGAGGATGGTGAGGAACAGCGCCAGAAGCCCGGCAATGCCGATCACGATGCCGCGGAACAGCGTGTAGGAATTGACCGTGTCCTTGTAGGAATCCGGCGCCCACAGATAGACCTGCGGCAGGCGCGGCGAGGAAAGCTCGGCCACGAAGGTGATGACGGTGCCGGGATTGAGCGTGACGAGGAAGACGTCGGCATCCGGCGCATCCTGCCGGTCGAGCGCGAAGCCCTCGCTGGGCGTGATGGCGACGATGCGGCTGGAGCCGAGATCCGGCCATATCAGGCCGGAATTGGACAGCCGGAAATGCGGCGCGACGATGAGCCGGTCGATCTGCCGGTCGGTCTCGTTGGCCAGCGCGAAGACGGCCCAGTCGCCGGAGGAATGCTGGTCCTTGGCCTCCACCTCGATGCGCCGCACGATGCCGTCAGCACCGGGCGCGGTCGAGACCTGGAAATTCTGGCCCTGGTTGCGATAGATGTCCACCGCGCGCGACAGGTCGAGCGCGACATCGTCCTGGGTGATGGGAACGGGCTCGGCCGCATTGGCCGCAACTGCGAAGAGCAGCATGAACGCTGCCAGGGCTTGCATGATTGCGAAGCGGATCGGATCAGACAAATGTCCGTGCCTCAATCTTTTGCGATCGGTTTCCGGTCGGAGATCAGCGCGTAGAGAAAGTGGTCCTGCCACACGCCATTGATCTTCAGGTAGGATTTCAGCAGTCCTTCCCGTTCGAATCCGGCTTTTTCAAGTACGCGGATCGAACGATTGTTGCCCGGAATACAGGCCGCCTCCAGCCTGTGCAACCGCAGCGTATCGAAAGCGTGGGAAATGACCAGTTTCATGGCGGCGCTCATCAGGCCGCGCCCCGCATAGGGCTCGCCCATCCAATAGCCGATGCTGGCGCTCTGCGCGACGCCGTAGCGGATATTGGCGAGTGTGATGCCGCCCACCAGCGTGCCGCTTCCCGCGTCGAAGATGAGCAGCGGCAGGCTGGCCCCCACCGCCATGTCGCGGCGATAGCGCTTGAGGCGCTGCCGCCAGGCGGCGGCGGAAAGCTCATCAGGCGGCCAGGTCGGCTCCCACGGTTCGAGGAAGGCGCGGCTGCGCTGGCGAAGCGCCGCCCATGCCGCGTGGTCGCTGCCGCGCGGCAGGAGCAGCCGCACCGTCGCGTTGGACAGAACCGGCTCAGCCCTGCGGGATAAGACGAAGCCGAGCATGGTTTCGCGGGTTTCTCAGCCGGCCAGCTTCTGGGCTGCCGGCTGGTCGGGGCGCACCAGCTGCTCACGCACCGCCTCGAACGGAGCAAGCGTGCCCACGGGCCCAATGGCCGCGAGCGTCGGCCGGGTCGAGAAGAGCCGGCCCGCCAGGTCAGATAGCCTCTCCACCGTCAGCTTGGACAACCTGTCGACCAGTTCTTCCATGGGAATCGGCCGGCCATGGAGAAGGATTTGGCGGGCGATCTGCGAAGCCCGGCTCGCGGCGCTCTCGGACGACATGAGGAGCCCGGCGCGATATTGCGCCCGCGCGCGGTTGAGCTCGTCCTGCGTGATGCCTTCGCCGGCGCTGCGCAGTTCCTTCAGGATCACCGGAACCAGTTCGGCCATGTCGTCCTTGCCGGTGGCCGCGTGGACGCCGAATATGCCGGTGTCGGAAAAGCCCCAGTGAAAGGCATAGACGGAGTAGCAGAGGCCGCGCCGCTCGCGCACTTCCTGGAAAAGGCGCGACGACATGCCGCCGCCCAGGATCATCGACAGGACCTGCGAGGCATAGAAGTCGCGCACATGATAGGCGCGGCCTTCGAAGCCCAGCACCACCTGCGCATCCATCAGGTCGCGCTGCTCGCGGAAGTCGCCGCCGACATAGTTGGAATATTGCGGCATGGTCGCATTCGTCGTCGCCCGATAGGCGCCGAGGCGCTTTTCGACCTCGCGCACGAAACTGTCATGGTCGACGGCGCCCGTGGCCACCACCACCATGCGGTCGGCGCCATACTGGCGCTCGAGATAGCCGCGCAACTGGGCGGAGGTGAAGGATTTCACCGTCTCGGGCGTGCCCAGTATCGAGCGGCCGATGGTCTGGTGACGAAAGGCCGTCTCGGTGAAGCGGTCGAAGACGATGTCGTCGGGCGTGTCGTAGGCAGCGCCGATCTCCTGGAGGATCACATGCTGCTCGCGCTCCAGCTCGTCGGGGTCGAAGCTGGAATCGGTCAGGATGTCGGCCAGTATATCGATGGCGAGCGGCACGTCCTCGCGCAGGACGCGTGCATAGAAGGCGGTCGTCTCCACGCTCGTCGCGGCGTTGATCTCGCCGCCGACATTCTCGATCTGCGAGGCGATATCCCAGGCGCTGCGCGAACCCGTGCCCTTGAAGGCCATGTGCTCCAGCAGATGAGCAATGCCATGCTCATCCTCGCGCTCGTTGCGCGAACCGGACTTGACCCATATTCCGAGGGCGACGGTTTCGATTTGCGGCAGGGTTTCGGTGGCGACTGTCATGCCGTTCGACAGACGGCTTACCTCAACGCCCATGCGGAAGGAACTCCCTGGAGCATTTTGCGGCCAAATGGAAACATCTGGCGTCGCATAAATGCGGCTGAACCACTCTAGACACCGGCCGCGCGGGAGCGGCTCTCGATATAATCTTCCAACATTTTCAGGTCGGAGGGAAGCACCGTGTAGCTTTCGTGACGTTGCATGAGGTCGCCGAGCCATGCGGGAAGTGCAGGGCTCACGCCTGACGCAGCGGCAACGGCGTCGGGAAATTTGGCCGGATGCGCGGTGGCGAGCACCACGGTCGGCGCCGAGGAAGCAGGCTGCCGCCGGGCGACATGGATCGCCGTCGCCGTGTGCGGATCGAGCAGATAGCCGCTCTCGGCGAGCGTCTCGCCGATCGTGGCGGCCACCTCGTCCATCGTGGCGCGGCCGGCGCTGAACTGCTCGCGGATGCGGGCGAGCGCCGCAGGGTCCAGCGTGAACCCGCCCGACTGCTTCAGCCCGTCCATGGCGCGCACCACCGTGTGCGGGTCGCGCTCGCCCGCCTCGAAGATCAGCCGCTCGAAATTCGACGACACCTGGATGTCCATCGAGGGCGAGGTGGTGGCCACCACGCCGCGCATCTCGTAGCGCCCGCTATCCAGCGTGCGGGCGAGGATGTCGTTGTCATTGGTGGCGATGGTCAGCCGCTCGACCGGAAGACCCATCCGCATCGCGCCATAGCCTGCGAAAATGTCACCGAAATTGCCGGTCGGCACCACGAAGTTCACCGGCCGGTCGGGGGCGCCGAGCGAGAGCGCCGAGGAAAAATAGTAGACGATCTGGGCCATGATGCGCGCCCAGTTGATCGAATTGACGCCCGACAGCGACAGGCGGTCGCGGAAGGCGTGATCGTTGAACATGTCCTTCACCAGCGCCTGGCAATCGTCGAAATTCCCTTCGATCGCCAGCGCATGGACGTTCTTCGCGGCGCTCGTCGTCATCTGGCGCTGCTGCACGGGCGAGACGCGGCCATGCGGGAAGAGGATGAAGATGTCGGTGCGGCCGCGGCCCGCAAAGGCGTCGATCGCCGCCCCGCCGGTATCGCCGGAGGTGGCGCCGGCGATCGTTGCGCGCTGCCCGCGCTCGGCCAGCACATGGTCCATCAGCCGGGCGAGCAGCTGCATCGCCACGTCCTTGAAGGCCAGCGTCGGGCCGTGGAAAAGCTCCAGCACATATTCGTTCGCGCCGGTCTGCACGATGGGGCAGGTGGCCGGATGGCGGAAGGTCGCATAGGCCTCCGCCACGATCCGCTCGAAGGTCTGCGGGGCGATCTCGTCGCCGATGAAGGGCGTGAGCAGCCGGGTGGCGAGCTGTGGATAAGTCAGTCCCCGCATGGCGCGGATGTCGGCGGCGGAGAATTGCGGCCACTCGGCCGGCAGATAGAGACCGCCATCGCGCGCCAGTCCGGTCAGCAGCGCATCTGAAAAGCCGAGGCGGGGAGCCTGACCCCGCGTACTGATATATTCCATGTCACCTATCCGGGGGTGGGTGGCAGAGGCGAGGCAGCCTGCCTCGGCATCCAGCCTTTGAAAAACCGCATTCGATTGGTCGCTTTTCGCGCTCGCGGTTGGTATAGAGCAACAGCTTTATATGAGGGAAGTGCAGTTTTATATGAGGGAAGTGCAGTTCATGGGTTTTTCGATGCTTGAAGCGCCGCGCGCCTCCATGTTCGGTGTCGGCGCGCTCGTTCTGGCGCTGGCCGGCTGTCAGTCCGGAAGCGGAACCGACGCGCTGGAAGCTGGCGGTACGGGCCAGAACGTGGCGGCGGTTCGCGAGAGCGAACTGCGTGCCTTCTGCCCGCCGGTGCGGCTGCGCGAGGGAACGGCTTACTTCAACACCTATCAGGGCAGGGCCAAGGACGATCCGTCCAAGCTCGTCTACCAGGCGTCGATCGCCGACGTGACCCGCTCCTGCACCTATAGCGACGACACGATGACCATCAATGTGGCCGTCGCCGGCCGCATCGTTCCGGGTCCTGCCGGCAAGACGGGCCAGATCAACATGCCGATCCGCATCGCGGTGGTGAGCGGCAGCGAGGTTCTCTATTCCAAGCTGCACCGCGTGCCGACCAGCGTGCAGGACACCGCCGGCGCGACGCAGTTCGTCTTCAACGATCCGGCCATCACCGTCCCCAGGAAGGGATCGGGCGTCGTGGTCTTTGCAGGCTATGATGAGGGCCCCTACGACGGGAAGTAGGGCAGCTCCAGCAAAGGGGCGCAGCGGTTCTGCACCCGGAATTGCCTGGTAACAGGTTCAGCCCAGATCCTCGGACCATTGCGAGAGCGCTGCCAATGTCGCGTCGAGCTCCGCCCAGCGCCGGATCACTGTTTCGGCGCCCGCTTCGGTGAGCGCATCGGCGTGACCGGGAAAGCTGTGCGCCCCGCCGGTGAAGCCGATCACGCGCATGCCGGCCGCCCGCGCCCCGGCAATGCCGTGCACCGTATCCTCGATGACGAAGGTCTTCGCCGGATCGGCGCCCATGCTTTGCGCCGCGTGCAGGAAAACGTCGGGCGCCGGCTTGGGCCGGGCCACCGCCGGATCCTGTGCCGAGAAGATGTGCCCCTCGAACAGCGGCAGCAGGCCGGTGCGGCCAAGCATCAGCTCGATCCGTTGCGGCCGCGAATTGGAGCATACGCAGCGCGGCGTGCGAACGGCCGCGACGGCGCGCGCCGCACCCTCCACCGGGCGAACATCCGCCGCCAGCCTGCGGTCGGTCTCTTCCCGCATCCGGTCGAGCAGCGATGCCTGGAAGGGGACGCCGCTCTCCTGCTCGATCGCCACCAGCATGTCCTTCACCGTCAGGCCGGAATAGCGCTCCATGATCGTTTCGGGCTCGATCGGATAGCCGGCCTCGGTGATGAGGGCGGCTTCGACGCGGGCGGCGATGATCTCGGAATCGACCAGCACGCCGTCGCAATCGAAAATCACCAGTTCGGGAGCAGGCATGAGATCGACCTCGGCTTGAAAGGGGAAGCCGGCCGGATACACCAAGCGCCGGCCCGCGGCAAATCGCGGTCCGCTTCACCGAATATTTACGCTGTCAGGTAACCATAAGCCCAAGTGCCGAGTAACAGCGTAAACCGGGTTTTGTTCATGTCCGCAGTGCGTCCTCTCGACGATCAGCTTGCCGCCTCCGGCCTGGTCGATTTCCGCGATACGATCTTCAAGGGCGACTGCGTGGCGGCGCTCGAGCGGCTGCCGGAAAAGTCGGTCGACGCCATCTTCGCCGACCCGCCCTACAATCTCCAGCTCAATGGCGACCTCCATCGCCCCGACCAGTCGCGCGTCGATGCGGTGGACGACGAATGGGACCAGTTCGAGAGCTTCGCGGCTTACGACGCCTTCACGCGCGCATGGCTGCTGGCCTGCCGCCGGGTGCTGAAGCCGACCGGCACCATCTGGGTGATCGGCTCCTATCACAACATCTTCCGCGTCGGCGCGGCCATGCAGGATCTGGGCTTCTGGATCCTGAACGACATCGTCTGGCGCAAGACCAACCCGATGCCCAATTTCCGCGGCCGCCGCTTCCAGAACGCGCATGAGACGCTGATCTGGGCTTCGCGCGACCCAAAGGCGAAGGGCTACACCTTCAACTACGATGCGCTGAAGGCCGCCAATGACGACGTCCAGATGCGTTCGGACTGGCTGTTTCCGATCTGCACCGGCGCGGAGCGCCTGAAGGATGAGAACGGGGTAAAGATCCACCCGACGCAGAAGCCCGAGGCGCTGCTGGCGCGCGTGATGCTGTCGTCCACCAGGCCGGGCGACGTGGTGCTCGATCCTTTCTTCGGCTCCGGCACGACGGGCGCGGTCGCCAAGCGCCTCGGCCGCCACTTCGTCGGGGTGGAGCGCGAGCAGGCCTATATCGACGCTGCGCTCGACCGCATCGCGCTGGTCCAGCCGCTTGCGCGTCCGGAACTGGAACTGATCCAGGGCAAGCGCGCCGAGCCGCGCATCGCCTTCGTGAGCCTGCTCGACGCGGGCCTGCTCAAGGCCGGTGCGACGCTTTACGACGCGCGCCGTCGCTACGCCGCAAAGGTGCGCGCCGACGGCACGCTGGCGATCGGCACCGATGCCGGTTCGATCCACCGCATGGGCGCCGCCGTGCAGGGCCTGGATGCCTGCAACGGCTGGACCTTCTGGCACTACGAGCGCGCCGGCGGCCTCACGCCGATCGACGAACTGCGCAAGATCGCCCGCTTGGGCATGATGCGCGCGGGGGCGTAGGACTCGCTAATGACTTTAGCCAAATAAATTCAGTCATTTGGCGGTGGTTGCGGAATCAAATCCGCAGTCACATGAATCAATCTCTCAGGAAGCTGATTCAATCCTTCAGCTTCACCCCTCTCGCAATCAGCTCGCGGCGCAGGGTGGGCGCGTCGGTGAAGAGCAGCGCCTGCCAGCCGGCGGCGATCGCGGCTTCCACATTCTTCGCGTTGTCGTCGATGAAGATGGTGGCGGAGGGCGTCAGGCCGAAATCGGCAGCGTGCTTCTCGTAGATTTCGCGATCAGGCTTGATCAGGCCGATCTCGCCGGACACAGTCACGCCGCGCGGGCGGTTGAAGAAGGGGAAGCGCTTGCGGGCTTCCTGAAACGTGTCGGCGGCGAAATTGGTCAGCATCGTCACGTCGTAGCCGCCGTCGATCAGCTCCTCCATGATCGCGACGCTGTCGGGGTAGTGGTGCGACACCATCTCATGCCAGTGACGGCGGAAGGCGCGGATGTTCTCCGCGTGATCCGGATGGTCGGAGATCAGCAGTGCCTCGGCGTCCTGCCAGCTCCGGCCGCGATCCTGCTCGAGGTTCCAGTCGGAGGTGCAAAGGTTCTCGAAAAACCATTTGCGCTCCTGCTGATCGGGGATCAGCCGGGAATAGGGGATGTCCGGATCGTAGTGGATCAGCACGCGGCCGATGTCGAAGACGATATGGCGGATGGGATCCATTCCTGTTCACCTGTCCTTGCGGGTTGCGCCGGGCATGGCCGCCTCGATGGCGCGTTTCATCACCGTGGGCAAGGCCTCGCCGGCAAGTTCATTCGGCGGCGACCACCATGCGCCGGCCGGTGCCTGCATCGTGACGCCATCGGCGCGGAAGACGTCGAGGTCGAGCGCGAAATGGGTGAAGACATGCCGCACCGTTCCCATTGCGCGCCATTTTGCGGGGAAGGGCGCGGCCGTGCGGTCGGTGGCGCCGTCCTGCCGCGCCGTCCATGCCGTGGTCGGCACCTCGGCCATGCCGCCGAGCAGGCCGCTTTCGGGCCGCTTGCGCAGCAGAACGCAGCCCTGCGGGTCTACCGCCACGAAGGCTGCGCCGCGGCGCAGCGGCACGTCCCTCTTCGCCGCCTTGACCGGGAAAAGCTCCGGATCGCCCGCGGCGAGCGCGGCGCAGCCGTCCTTCAGCGGGCAGAGGATGCAGGCCGGTCGGCGCGGCGTGCAGATCGTCGCGCCGAGATCCATCATCGCCTGCGCGAAATCGCCCGGACGTTCGGTGGAGAGCATCCGCGCCACGGCTGCGCGGATTTCCGGCTTGGCGGCCGGCAAGGGCGTCTCGATCCGTTCCAGCCGCGACACCACGCGCTCGACATTGCCGTCCACCACCGGCTCCGGCCGGTTGAAGGCGATCGCCGCGATGGCCGCGGCGGTATAGGGGCCGATGCCCGGCAGCGAAAGCAGGCCGTCATGATTGTCGGGAAACAGGCCGCCATGCTCCGCCGCGACCACATCGGCGCATTTCTTGAGGTTGCGCGCGCGGGAATAATAGCCGAGCCCGGCCCAGGCCTTCATGATGTCGTCGCTTTCGCTGGCTGCAAGTGCGGCGACAGTCGGCCAGCGCGCGGTGAAATCGCGGAAATAGGGTTTTACCGCCTCCACCGTGGTCTGCTGGAGCATGATTTCCGACAGCCACACGCGATAGGGATCGGCGGTCACGCCAGCGCGCTGCTGGCCCGGCGTAACGCGCCAGGGCAGGTCGCGGTGATGGCGATCGTACCAGGCGAGCAGGCGCGGGGCGATCGGCTCGCGGGACGGGGGGATGGGCTGGCTGTGGCGGGGCGGCATGCGATTCGATATAGGATGGCATGGCTATGAACGGGAAGACCGACAGAATGGCAACACGCTCGCGCGGCCCTGTGGCGGTGAGCGACCTCGCTTCGGCGATCCTCGACCCGGTGCTGCGTCGGCGGGCCGGCATCTCGGTCGGGCTCGTGCAGAACTGGGACGAGATCGTCGGCGAGCGCATGGCCGCCATGAGCCGGCCGGAAAAGATCGCCTGGCCGCGCCGGCTGAGCGACGACGACCCCTTCCAGCCGGCCACGCTGGTAGTGGCCTGTTCGGGGATCGCCGCCATGCATGTCCAGCACGAGACCAGCCAGATCATCGAGCGCGTGAACGCCTTTCTGGGCTTCGCGGCGGTGGGGCGCGTCCGCATCGTCCAGAAGCCGGTCGCCGCCGCGCCGCAGCGCAAGCGGGCGTTGCGCGCGCTTTCGCCGAATGAGGTGGCGCGGGTGGAGGAGATGACCGCCGGCATCGAGGATGATGAACTGCGCCAGTCACTGGCGCGGCTCGGCCGCAGCGTCAAGGCCGCGCGAAAGCCGTGACCGCGCCGTTCCTCTCGCAGCTTCGTGAATGGCCGCGCGACGATTGCGATTGGATTGAAGGCCTGTATGCCTTATTTCCGCGCCATCTCTGGCCCTTCGCTCCCGATCAGGCTTCCATTTCTTTTTCAAGCAGGTGATTCTCGATGCTTTCTTCGCTTCCCCGTCGCCAGGTGCTCATTTCGCTGTTGGCGGTTTCCGCATCCGGCCTTGCCCTCGCTGCCTGCAATGACAGCGAGCAGGCCCAGGCGCCGGCCGAGCAGCCTGCGCCCGCGACACCTGCCGCACCGGCTGCGCAGATCCCCGCTTCGTCGGGCAATGTCGACATGGCCAAGCTGCTGGAGGATGGCTCGCTGCCCGACAAGGTGCTGGGCAATGCCGATGCGCCGGTGACGATCGTGGAATATGCCTCCATGACCTGCCCGCACTGCGCCACCTTCCACACGCAGACGCTGCCTGTGATCAAGGAGAAATATATCGACACGGGCAAGGCGCGCCTCATCATGCGCGAATTCCCCTTCGATCCGCGCGCCGAGGCCGGTTTCATGCTGGCCCGCTGCGCCGACAACAATTATTTCGCCATGATCGATGCGCTGTTCCGCCAGCAGCGGGGCTGGGCCACGGCCGAAAATGCTAGCGATGCGCTGCTCCAGATCGCCCGCATGGCCGGTTTTTCACAGGAGTCCTTCACCGCCTGCTTGACCAACCAGAAACTTCTGGATGATGTGAGGGCCGTGCGTACGCGTGGTGCCGAGACGTTCGGCGTGGATTCCACGCCGACCTTCTTCATCAACGGCAAGACCTATAAGGGAGCCATGTCGGTTGACGAGATGTCGGCCCTCATCGAGAGCCTCACCTGATGCATGCCCGCCGCCTGCGGGCGGTGCAGGCCTAGCCGCGTCCCGTGACCGGGTGCGCCGCCGATGAAGTTTTCGCGGCTGCGCCTGCTGGGTTTCAAGTCCTTCGTCGATCCGGGCGAGTTCGTCATCGAGCGCGGGCTCACCGGCATCGTCGGGCCGAATGGCTGCGGCAAGTCCAACCTTGTCGAGGCGCTGCGTTGGGTGATGGGCGAAAGCTCGTACAAGAACATGCGCGCCTCGGGCATGGACGACGTGATCTTCTCCGGCTCCGCCACGCGGCCCGCGCGCAACACCGCCGAAGTCACGCTTTTCCTCGACAATGTCGACCGCACCGCGCCGCCGGCCTTCAACGATGCCGATGAATTGCAGGTCTCGCGCCGCATCGAGCGCGAGGCGGGTTCGGTCTATCGCATCAACGGCAAGGAGGCGCGCGCCAAGGACGTGCAGCTTCTCTTTGCCGACCAGTCGACCGGCGCGCGCTCGCCCTCCATGGTGGGACAGGGACGCATCGGCGAACTGATCCAGGCCAAGCCGCAGGCACGGCGCGCTTTGCTCGAAGAGGCTGCCGGCATTTCCGGCCTGCACACACGCCGCCATGAGGCGGAACTGCGGCTGCGCGCCGCGGAGCAGAATCTCGAACGTCTCGACGATGTCGTGGGCGAGCTTGGAAGCCAGATCGAGAGCCTGAAGCGGCAGGCGCGGCAGGCCGCCCGCTTCAAGAACCTGTCCTCCGACATAAGGCAGGCAGAGGCGGCACTTCTCCATATTCGGTGGACGCAGGCCAAGGCGCAGGAGGCCGAGGCCCAATCGGAGCTTGCGGCCGCCACGAGCCGGGTCGGCGAGCGGGCCGCCGGGCAGATGAATGCGGCCAAGGACCAGGCGGTGGGGGCGCATCAGCTTCCCGCGCTGCGTGAGGCGGAAGCCGCGGCTGCCGCCGCGCTGCAACGCCTCACCATCGCGCGCGGCCAGATCGACGAGGAGGCGCGCCGCGTGCGCGGCCGCATCGACGAGCTGACGCGCCGGCTCGCGCAGCTCGATCAGGACATGGCACGCGAAAAGCAGATGCTGAGCGACAATGATGCCATTCTGGCGCGCCTTGCGGAAGAGGAGGCCGAACTCTCGGCCGCCGATGCCGGATCGGTCGAGCAGGAAACGCGCGCAAGCGCTGCCTTCGATGATGCGCAGACGAAGCTTTCCATGTCGGAAGCCACGCTTGCCGCACTGACGGCGGAGCGCGCCGAGGCGGCGGCCGGGCGCGCCCAGGTCGAGCGCAATCTGCGCGAGGCGGGCGAGCGCCGCGACAGATTCGCGCGCCAGCTTGTCGAGGTCGAGCGCGAGGTGGAGGCGATCGCGGCGCGGATTGCAGGCCTCGCCGACCCGGCGCAGAAGCAAATGGAGGTCGACAAGGCGGCGGCGGATGCGGCTGCCGCCGAAGCCGCCGCGCTTGCGGCCGAGCGCAGCCTCGCAGAGGCGCGCACGGCCGAGGCGGCGGCGCGCCCCATGGTGCAGGAGGCACGGGCGGGCCTGCAACAGGTCGAGACCGAGGCGCGGACGCTTGCAAAGATACTCAATGCCGGCGGCGGCGGGCTGTTTCCGGGCGCGGTGGAGCAGATGCGCGTGGAGCGCGGCTACGAGACCGCGCTGGGGGCGGCGCTCGGCGAGGATATCGACGCGCCGTTCGACCGGGCGGCACCCGCCCATTGGGGCGATGCGCTTGCCGCCGATGGCGATGCGCCCTTGCCGGAAGGTGTGCGCAGCCTCGCCGAAATGGTGCGCGCGCCGGCGCAGCTTTCGCGGCGGCTGGCACAGATCGGCGTGGTGGAAGCCGGCGACGGCCCGCGCCTGCAAAAGCTGTTGCGGCCCGGCCAGCGACTGGTGACGCGCGAGGGCGCACTGTGGCGCTGGGACGGTTTCGTGGCAAGCGCCGACGCGCCGACCGCCGCCGCGCAGCGCCTTGCGCAGAAGAACCGGCTCGCCGAGCTCGAAGCCGAGGCGACGCAGGCAACGAGCAGGCTGCGGGAGGCCGAGGGCCTGTTCGCTTCCGCCGAGGCGCGCGTCAAGGCGGTGGCCGATGCCGATCGTGCCGCGCGCGAGGCCGTGCGCATGGCGCAGAAGCAGCTTGGCGCGGCGCGCGAGGCCCTTGCCGCGGCGGAGCGCGCCAGCGGCGAGTTTGCCGCGCGCCGGGCGGCGCTCGACGAATCGCGGGCGCGCCTTTCGGAAAGCCGCACGGAAGCCGCCGCGCAGGTGGATGCGGCAGCGGCGGCGCTTGCCACCGCGCCGGTGCTCACCGAACTGCAATCGCGCCTCGACGCGCAGGCCGCCGAAGTCGCCCGCGACAGGGCAGCGCTGGCCGATGCGCGCGCCGCGCATCAGGGGCTGAAGCGCGAAGCCGAACTGCGCCAGCGGCGCTTGCAGGCCATCGCGCAGGAGCGGGCAAGCTGGCAGACCCGCACCGAAAATGCCGACCGCCAGATGGCCTCGCTTGCCGAGCGCCGCGCGGAGGCCCTGGCGGAATTCGAGGGCCTTGCCGACGCGCCCGACGAGATCGATGCGCGGGGCAGGGCGCTTCTTTCGGAGATTTCACGCGCCGAAGCGGCGCGCAAGGCCGCCGGCGACGTGTTGCAGGAGGCGGAGAACAGGCAGGCCGCGCTCGACAAGCAGGCGACCGCCGCCATCCAGGCGCTGGCCGAAGCACGCGAGATGCGCGCCCGTGGCGAGGAGCGGCTGACGGCCGCCGAAGAGCGCCGCAGGGACACCGAACTGCGCATCCGCGACACGATGAACACCGAGCCGCATCTGGTGCTGCGGCAGGCCGGTCTCGACATATCGGAGCCGTTGCCGGATGCGGTCGAACTGGAACGGCGGATCGAGCGCCTGCGCATCGAGCGCGAAAGGCTCGGTGCAGTGAACCTGCGCGCCGAGGCCGAGCAGCAGGAACTGTCGGAACGGCTGGAGACGATCGTTTCGGAGCGCGACGATATCATCGAGGCCATCAAGACGCTGCGGCATGCGATACAGAGCCTGAACCGCGAGGGCCGCGAGCGCCTTCTGGCCGCTTTCGAGGTGGTCAATACGCAGTTCCAGCGGCTGTTCACTCATCTTTTCGGCGGCGGCACCGCCGAATTGCAGCTCATCGAATCCGATGATCCGCTGGAGGCGGGACTGGAGATATTGGCGCGTCCGCCGGGCAAGCGGCCGCAGACGATGACGCTGCTTTCGGGTGGCGAGCAGGCGCTGACGGCCATGGCGCTGATCTTCGCCGTCTTCCTGACCAATCCCGCACCCATCTGCGTGCTGGACGAGGTGGACGCGCCGCTGGACGACCACAATGTCGAGCGTTTCTGCAATTTGATGGACGAGATGGCGAGTTCGACGGAGACGCGCTTCGTCGTCATCACCCACAATCCCATCACCATGGCGCGCATGAACAGGCTGTTCGGTGTCACCATGGCCGAGCAGGGGGTGAGCCAGCTCGTCTCCGTCGATCTCCAGACAGCAGAACAACTGCGCGAGGCAAGCTGAAGATGAGCGAGAACCCACCGGCAAGCGCCGCTACAATGGCGACCCGTCTTTCGGTCGCGCTGCGCGATCTCCACCGCGCCCTGATCCGCGCCGAAGCCGGGGACGATCCGGCCTTCCAGAATCCCTATACGTTCCTCTTCGCCGTGCTCGGCGACCCACGCTTTTCGTGGACCAGTCCGCTTTCGCAGTTGATCGTGCAGATCGACGAGGCCGTCGCCCAGGGCGAACTGACAGACGTGGAGCACATCTTCCCGCTACGGGCCGCCGCCGAACAATTGATCGGCGACGCGAAAGACGGCGATCCGGAATTCAGGCTGCGGCACCTCATGGCGCTTCAGAAGGAGCCGGATGTGGCGCTCGCCACCGGCGCGCTGCGGCGGGCGCTGGCCGGCTTGCCGAAACCGGCAGAGCCCGCCGGCAAGGGAAGCTGACGGGTCAGAAACTGCGGCCGTCGACCGGCACCCGCTTCACCGCGGTCAGGTCGATGCCCTCAAGGCAGCGTATATTGATCGCGGCGAGTTGCCTGCCGTCGGGCGCGGTGCCGAAGCCGAATGGCGCGCAGCCGCAACTGTCGCAGAAACAATGTTCGATGACGTGCCTGTTGAAGCGATAGGTGGAAATCGCTCCTTCGCCGGCACTGACGGCAACCTGGTCGCGACCGACCTGCCACAGCAGATAGCCCTTGCGGCTGCAATGCGAACAATTGCACTCCATGACCTCCGCGAAGTCGCCTTCGACGGAGAATGAAATGGCGCCGCAATGGCAGCTACCTTTGTGCATGATCGGTCCTCCCGGCTTGCTCCAAGCCTATTCGCTCCACACGGCAAGCTCATTGCCGGCCGGATCGGTGAAATGAAAACGGCGGCCGCCGGGAAATGAGAAGATCGGCTTGACGATCGCACCGCCCGCTTCCCGCACCCTTGCCAGTGTCTGCTCCAGATTCTTGGCATAGATCACCGGCAGCGGCTTGAGATCGCGCGCCGCAGAACCGTCGAACCCACCGTCGAGCCCCTCCGAGAAGGCGGCATAGGAAGCGCCATAGTCGTTGAAGGTCCAGTCGAAGGCGGAACTGTAAAACGACTTCACGCCATCGATCGTGCCGCCGGCCGCCTGCATCTCGATATAGTCGAGCTTGCCATCCCGCTTCATCGCCCTTACTCCATTTGTTCGCTTTTTGTTCTTATCGCAGGACCGGCACCTCGTCAAGCGGGATGCCGGCCAAGGATGCGTCCGGGAAGATTAGCCGATAATTGGGCAACCGGAGCGGTTGGCGAAGATGATGCGGTCCCGGCCGTCGCGCGTCCGGCCTGAAACGACGACGCGGCGTGGCGTGGTCTCCACCACGCGTGCGTTACGCAGCCCTTCGTGACGGGCAATGGCACGCGCCTCGTCGCTGCTGCAGCCGCGCATGGCGCGCGATCCACGACGGTCCCGGTCGCGATAATCATCGCGGTCCCGGTCCCTGTAGCGATCCCTGTCCCTGTCGCGGTCACGATCCCTTTCCTGGATGCGCGCGCCATCCGGGCCGATGCGCAATTCGATTCCCTGCGCGAAAGCCGGCGTCTGGATGGAGATCGAAGTGATTGCGGCAGCGATGGCGACCGCGCCGCCGATCAAAAGATTTCGCATTCTGAAATTCTCCATTATCAGGCCCGCGCCCTTGAGGGATAAGCAACGGGAAACGCCCCCGACTGGTTCCTTCGTGCGGCGAGCCGCGTCTTTGGCCGATTTGGCCATTTCGTCCCGCTTGCGTTTTTTACGGCCGCTCTCTATCGCTCCCGGGCAGTATTCCATCAGGCATGCGAGGTGCGCACATGGCCAAGTGGGTCTACAGTTTCGGTGACGGCAAGGCCGAAGGATCGGCCGGCGACCGGAATCTTCTTGGCGGCAAGGGAGCCAACCTTGCCGAAATGTGCGGGCTTGGCCTGCCCGTGCCGCCCGGCTTCACGCTCACCACCGAGGTCTGCACGGCATATTATGCCGGCGACCGCCGCCTGCCCGGCGGGCTGGAGGAACAGGTCGATGCCGCGCTGGAGGAACTGGGCAAGGTCGCCGGGGGCCGCTTCGGCGATCCGGACCGGCTGGTCCTCGTCTCGGTGCGTTCGGGCGCCCGTGCCTCCATGCCCGGCATGATGGACACTGTTCTCAATCTCGGCCTCAATGACGAGACGGTGGAGGCGCTTTCCCGCGCTTCGGGCGATCCGCGCTTCGCCTATGACAGCTACCGCCGCTTCATCCAGATGTATGGCAATGTGGTGCTGGGGCTCGACCACGAGGTCTTCGAGGAGATGCTGGAAGACCGCAAGGCGGCCCTCGGCGTCGAGCTCGATACCGAAGTCGGCGCACAGGACTGGCGCGAGATCGTCGGCCTCTACAAGGCCCGCATCGAGGAAGAGCTTGGAAAGCCTTTCCCGCAGGATCCGCGCGAGCAGCTATGGGGCGCCATCGGCGCGGTCTTCGCGAGCTGGATGAACCAGCGGGCCATCACCTACCGCCGCCTGCACAACATTCCCGAGGAATGGGGCACGGCGGTCAATGTGCAGGCCATGGTGTTCGGAAATCTCGGCGAGACATCGGCCACCGGCGTGGCCTTCACGCGCAACCCGTCCACCGGTGAGAAGGCCCTCTATGGCGAGTTCCTCGTCAATGCGCAGGGCGAGGATGTGGTGGCCGGCATCCGCACGCCGCAGAACATCACCGAGCGCGCCCGTCTCGATGCCGGTTCCGACAAGCCCTCGCTCGAGAAGTTGATGCCGGATGCCTATGCTTCCTTCATCGACATCGCCGCCAAGCTGGAGCGGCACTACCGCGACATGCAGGACCTCGAATTCACCATCGAACGCGGCAAGCTGTGGATGCTGCAGACCCGCTCCGGCAAGCGCACGGCCAAGGCTGCGCTAAGAATTGCCGTCGAGATGGTGGAGGAGGGGCTGATTACCAGGGAGGAAGCGGTGCTGCGCGTCGATCCGGCGGCGCTCGACCAGCTGCTCCATCCGATGATCGACCCGAGCGCCGAGCGCGTGGTGATCGGTTCCGGCCTGCCGGCATCGCCGGGCGCAGCTACCGGCGAGATCGTCTTCTCCTCCGACGAGGCGGAAGACCTGCGCGCCCAGGGGCGCAAGGTCATTCTCGTGCGGGTGGAGACGAGCCCGGAAGATATTCACGGCATGCATGCCGCCGAGGGCATATTGACGACGCGCGGCGGCATGACCAGCCACGCGGCAGTGGTGGCGCGCGGCATGGGCAAGCCTTGCGTATCCGGTGCGGGCGCGCTGCGCGTCGACTATCGCGCCGGCACGCTGCTGGCCATGGGCGAGACGCTGCGCAAGGGCGACATCATCACCATCGACGGCGGAACCGGCCAGGTGCTCAAGGGCGCGGTGCCGATGCTCCAGCCGGAACTGTCGGGCGATTTCGCCGCGATCATGGAATGGGCGGACGGCGCGCGCCGTATGACCGTGCGGGCCAATGCCGAAACGCCGGCCGATGCCCGCACCGCGCGTTCCTTCGGGGCGGAAGGCATCGGCCTGTGCCGCACCGAGCACATGTTCTTCGACGACGAGCGCATCTCGGTCATGCGGGAAATGATCCTGGCCGATACGGAGAAGGAACGCCGGGCGGCGCTGGACAAGCTCCTGCCCATGCAGCGCGGCGATTTCCTCGAGCTCTTCGAGATCATGGCTGGCCTACCGGTGACGATCCGGCTGCTCGACCCGCCGCTGCACGAATTCCTGCCGCATGGCGAGGCCGAGATGGCGGAAGTCGCGGCGGCGCTGCGCATTCCGGCGGAACGTGTCCGCGACCGCACCGAGGCGCTGCACGAATTCAACCCGATGCTGGGTCATCGCGGCTGCCGCCTCGCCATCTCCTACCCGGAGATCGCCGAAATGCAGGCGCGGGCCATCTTCGAGGCTGCCGCCGAAGCCGGCAAGCGCACCGGCGCGCCGGTCGTGGCCGAGATCATGGTGCCGCTGGTCGGCCTGAAGCGCGAGCTCGACTTCGTCAAGGCGCGGATCGATGCGGTCGCGGAAGCCGTGAAGGACGAGACCGGCATGGCGCTGGAATATCTGGTCGGCACGATGATCGAGCTGCCGCGCGCCGCCCTGCGCGCCCGCGAGATCGCCCAATCGGCGGAGTTCTTCTCCTTCGGCACAAACGACCTGACGCAGACAACCTTCGGCATTTCGCGCGACGATGCGTCGAGCTTCCTCGAAATCTACCGGCAGAAGGGCATCGTCGAGCAGGATCCCTTCGTGTCGCTCGATCTGGAGGGCGTGGGCGAACTGATCCGCATCGCCAGCGAGCGCGGGCGTGAAAGCCGCAACGGCATCAAGCTCGGCATCTGCGGCGAGCATGGCGGCGACCCCGCCTCCATACGGTTCTGCGAGGAAGTCGGGCTCGATTATGTTTCGTGCTCGCCCTTCCGGGTGCCGATCGCCCGCCTTGCGGCCGCGCAGGCGGCGCTGCGCTGAAGGGCTTGCGGGCGCGCGCATCTGGCCGCGCGCCTGGCCTGATTTGACTTCCGCGATACGATGGCCGACATATCCGCGATGACGTCCATTTCCCGTGCCATCTTCCTGATCCGCAAGGGCAGCCTCCAAACAGGCTGATCGCCTGGTGCCACTACCTGCGACGGCAAGAGTGGCGCCAGGATCGAGACCTCATCACCAATCCCCATCCCATAGCGCTGCCACGAATGCGAGCCGCTGCGGTTTTCCGCGCGCTCCTTCGCGACGGCGGCGTGCGACCATGGAGCGATACCATGTCTTTCAAATACAGTTTCACATTCCCGATCAGCGGACCGAACAAGCTGCCCCGCTTCCAGCGCTGGGCCCAGGAATATGCTCCGGAAGTGGAGGTCAGCCTGCCGCCTCAGGTGCCGGTCAAGAGCGAGGCGATGACCATCCGCCTGAAGTCCGCCGAAGACCGGCAGACGCTCCTGAGCAAACTCCAGGGCGTCGCATTGTAGGCGGGTGGTGGAGGGCGGCATCCGCCCTCCACCCTTCTCGCGGTCAGCGCAATATGTAAAGCGTGTAGCTCACGGCGTAGCCGTGGCGGTTTTCCACCTTGATGATGCCGCCCTCGAGCCCGGCAATATTCACGCGGCCATCCGTGCCGGTGGTGCCGGTGAGGTTGGTCGTGTAGATGCCCGGCGTTCCGCCGGCCATGGCGATGGGAACCACTTGCGGCGACGGCGCAAGGCGCAGATATAGAAGGCCGGTCGGCACGACAGACGTGTTCGGCAGCAGCAGGGCGAAACAGCCGAAGACGGATTCCCCGAGATTGACCGTCGCCACGCTGTCATCGGCGATGGAGCCGATCATGTGACGGATGCCGAGGGCGGCAAGCGCACCCAGCGCCGTGCTCGCGCCGGTGCCGCCATTGGCCAGCGACAGCGGGCTTGAAAGCCCGGCGGTCAATGTCAGCTTGCCATTGGCGGCGGCGATCCGGAATGCCTCCGTCCAGTCGGCGCCATTGGCGCTGGTCTTGAAGTGAAAATCATTGTCGCCGGTAAGCCCGATCTCGGCGCGGCCGGAGAAATTGTCCTGCATGACGATGGACGCGGTCTGTGCGCCTGCGGCCTTGTTGATCGTCAGCCGGTGGCTGCCGCCTTCATGGGTGAAAAGGCTCGCTGGTGCCGCCACCGCGAGGCGGTTCGTCGTGTCGGGCGTTGCGTTGATGCCGGCCATCGGCGCGTCGACCTGACATGGACCCCACGCCTCGCCGTCGAACATCCAGAAGGCGGCGCTGTCCTTGCGCCAGACGCGCCAGCCCTCTCGCGAGACGAGAAATTCCCATGCCCCGTCCTGGAAGGCGGCGATGTTGCCCGCCTGGCCGGCCCATATTCCGGTCGGAGCTGCCGCGACGATGAAGTTCTGCCCTGCGACGGGCTCGTCGGGCGGTGACGAAAGGGCGGTTTCGACGGAAGCCTGTATCAGCGCGTCGAGCCGCCGCAGCGTTTCGTTATGCGTGATCGCCGGGGAGGCCTGGCTGGTGGAGAGGATCGGAAGATGAAGATTGTGGGTGAGCATCGGAAGCCTCGCTGAAAGGCTTCCAGTCTCACCCGGTTGTCGTGCGCGGGGATAAAGCGGACGGGTTTCTACAGGTTGGGCCGGCGCTGCCAGATCGCCACGCCCGGCGTAAACCACGACACATGTTCCAGATTGATGAGGTTTCCCCCATACTTCTCGGGAAACTTGCGCAGGGCGCCATTCACGCGCTGGTCCTCATGCGGCTCGGCGATGCGGTATGTATTGTCCATCACCACCAGCGCGTCGTCGGCCAGATAGGGCATCACGCTGTCGAATTCGGCCAGCAGGTCGCCCTCCAGATGCGAGGCATCGAGGAAGGCGAAGCGGATCGACCCTTTTGCGCAGTTGCGCGCGAGATAGTCCGGCATGTTCTTGCGGCTGTCGCCGGCGATCAGCTCGATACGGTCGGCGACGCCAGCGGCCGCGAAGTGGCTGTTTGCCTTCGCCACATTCTCGTCTTCGAGCTCGAAGGTCACCACCTTGCCGGCGCAGCCCGCATCGATCAGCGCCTGCGCGAGCACGATCGTGCTGGACCCCCAATTGGTCCCGGTCTCGATGATGATCTCCTCGCGGGCGCGGTCGAGATGGCTGAGCAGCAGGTAGTAGATCAGCCCCCAGCCGGGATAGCCGATCGTGAGGCCGCTCTTGAGGCGCGCTTCATCGATATTGCTGACATTGTTGTCCAGCGACGCCAGGAAGGCGTTGGGCAGGAGGTGGCGGTCATAGCCGTACATGCGGCGGTAGATGGGAGGTTTCATGCCCTGCGATCTAGTCCTGGAGCCAGCGATAGTCCAGCGAGACCATTCCCCAGGTAGGGCGGCCGGCCGGTTTGACACTCAGCGGCGCGATGGAATTGCGCCAGAGAAATTCCGCCCCGTCGACGATGCTCAGCATCGCGCTATAGGTGCCGGGATTGAAGGCGAATGCCGGCACATGCAGCTTGAGCCGTACGAAACCCTGGCTGTCGCGCGCAATCGTATGGCGCGTATCGGTCGAAAACCCCGTCGCCATCGTGCCATCCTCGCGCCAGACCGGGATTCCGATGATGAGGTTGCGCGGATTGATGTGGCACCGGAACGCGATGTGCAGTTCCTGCGGTTCGCCGTGAACCGTATGCGGCGTCGGCTGTCCCTGTGCATCCGCCCAGTGGACGCTGACATCGGAAATGGCCTCGGGATTGTTGAAGACCGGTCCGGTGACGTTGCTGAGCGAAAGCGGCGCGACGCGGATCGGCTGCTGCTCGATCTTGGTTTCGAAGAACTCGACGGCCTCCGCCGACGGACCGAGAAAGACGGGAACGCCCTTGTTGAGCACCAGCGTGCGCTCGCAGAAACGGATCACATCCGTCATGCTGTGCGTGACCATGACGAAGGCGGAATGCTGGCGCAGGTCGCGCACGCGCGCCAGGCATTTCTGCCGGAAGCGGAAATCGCCGACGGCGAGCACTTCGTCGATGAAGAGGAGATCGGGCGCCACCGCGGCGACGATCGAGAAGGCCAGCCGCATCATCATGCCGGACGAATAGGTGGCGACCGGCGCTCCGATCGCGTCGCCCAGTTCGGCAAAATCCACGATCGCGTCGAAATCGGCCTGCATCTGTTCCCGGCTGCGGCCGAGGGCGGCGCCACGCAGGAAGATGTTCTCGCGGCCGCTGGCCGTGACCTGGAAGCCGGCCGTCAGGTCGATCATGGATGCGGTGCGGCCGACCACGGTGATCGTGCCGTCATCCGGCAGCAGCTGGCCGGCCAGCATGCGCAGGAGCGTCGTCTTTCCAGAACCGTTCAGGCCGATGATGCCGAGTGCTTCGCCGCGTTTCAGCGAGAAGTTGACGTCATTCACCGCATAGAATTCGCCCTGGCGCAGATCTCCGCCCATCGGATCGAACCGGCGTCCGAAAACGGCGCGGCTGAGCGTGCGCGTCAGCCGCCGCTGCGTGGTCTGCCGGCTGCGCGAATAGATCTTCGAGACATGCTCGACCTGCAGGATCGTATCGTCATCGGCCAGGAACATCACACGATACCCCTGATGCGATATTCCATCAGATAGAAAACGCGGGCGGAAAACAGCACGGCGACGACCGTGATCACGCCCATGACGGCAAGCGGAATGGGATAGGTGAGGGCGCCGTGGAATGTCAGGTCGCGGATCGCGTGGATGAAGATCGCGAAGGGATTGATGATCTCCAGCCATTCCAGTTGGCCGATGGCCGATAGCGGAAAGATGACGCCGCTGACGAAGATGCCGTAGCGCATGATGACGACCACGATGCTCTGGACATCGGGGACGGCGATATTGGCGATGGCCAGGACCAGCCCGACCGAAAGCGAAAACAGCGCGCCGAGGAACAGGACGCCGAGCGCCAGCGGCAGCGTGAGTGCCGGAACGGCCTGCGTTGCCACGACGAGAATGGCGACCAGCAGGAAGCGCAACAGCGTTTCGAAGGCGAGGGTGGCGAAGCCCGACGCAACCGCCACGCTGAGCGGCATGGATGTCTTCATCGCTTCGGCATTGCGCGATTTGATGACCGATATGGGCTGCTCGACGAGACTGGAAAAGAGTAGCCAGAGTGTCACGTTGAAGGCGACGAAGACACCGCGCGGCAGGTTGTCGGCAGGCGGGAAGACACCGAGGACGGACAGGAAGACATAGACCGAGACAGGCAGGAGCGGCAGAACGAAGTTCCAGAATACGCCAAGTGCGGTGCCGCTGTAGGACGCCTTGAAGTCACGCGAGAAGATGAGCTTCACATGCGCGCGATGACGCCAGACCTCCCCGAGGAGATTGCGCAACGCCGCGACTGCGCCTTCCGAAAAGCGATTATCCGCGCGGTAGACCCGGACGGTGCGCGCCTGTCTCTCGTCTGCCAAGGGCCCAGCCTTCATGTCGTCACGCGGTCTCGGCGGGCTGCGCGGCCTTCACGCGGTAGACCGCCGTGCGATAATCGGCTCCGATCTTTTCCAGATGCGGGAGCCCCTCGATCTCCGAATCGACATATCGCCTGATCTCCGGCCAGTCCTCGACGTCATAATCGTCGAAGAGGATGAAGCCTCCTTCGCGAACCAGCGGGCCATATTTGTCGAAGTCGTATTTCACGCCTTCATAGCTGTGGTCGCCGTCGATGATGAGAGCGTCATAACGCTTCCTAGAAGCGGCCTCGAAGGCCACCGCATCGGTGCTCAGGTGGCGGATGACCGTATAGTCTTCCTCCGGCACCGGCGCGAACTGGAAATTCTGCCGCAATGTCTTCTCGCTCACCTCGGCTCCGGTGAGGAGGTCCATATGGCCGGCCGCATAATATCCGTCGAGTGGGTCGAGGACCGTGAGGTGGACGGATTCATGCTCGTTGAGCGTGGCCTCGTAGACGGCCGCGGCCCCGACGCCGAAGAGCGTTCCAATCTCGAGGATGGAAACTTCCTGCCGTTGCACGGCCGCACAGACGAGGCTGCGCAGGACGATCGTCTCGATCGTCGTGGCGAGGCGGCCCTTCATCATGTTCTCCATGAAGCAGGCGCGGTGGGCGAGATAGCCGAGCCGTGCGCGCGAAAGCTTCACGCCGAGCGCCGGGCCCCATTTCCCGATCAGATTGGCCACCTGCTCCTCGTTCAGCTTCCTGTTGAAGCGCTGATAGAGGCCCAGATTGAGGACGGAGGCAGGCTTGATCGTGTTGTCGATGCGCGAAAGCTCGTCGCCGAGATGCTTGGCCTGGCTTTGCGTCTGCGCGGCCTGTGTGTCGATCCTCTCCTCGATCGCGGAGACCTGCCTGGTGATCTCGCCGGCCACGGTTTCCTTGAGGGCCGGCAATTCGCTGCCTCGCAATGCCGAGAGTTCCGCCTCGACGCGCTGCGTCAGCTCAGACAGCGCATTGTTCGCCGCTGCAACCGCGCCGGAAAGCGGTTCCAGCTGGCTGCTCAGCGATGCTTCGAGTTCCCGCTTGACGCTGTCGTCGACATTCAGGACAGATTCACGGATTGCCGAAAGCTCGGTTTCACTGGACTCCAGCCGGCGGGAAAGATCGGAAAGCTCATGCGCGGTGCTGTCGATGCTTTCGACCATCGCCTGCATGCGCTGGGCATTGGCTTCCGTTTCGCCAGCCAGTTTTGCATTCACCCCGGCAAGCGCCGCATTGATCTTCTTCTGCAGCGCCGGCGCGGTCGTTGCGAGCTTGCCCTTGAGGCTGTGGACTTCTTTCTCCAACCGTATGGCGATCTGCTGGAGTTCGGTCGTCAGGCCGGTCCGGCCGGCAACCTCCAGCGAAAGCCTGTCGTCGAGGCGAAGCAGGATATCAGATATATTCTGCTGCTGGAGCGCTGCATCGGCTGCTGCACGCGTCGATAAAGCGGCGATGCTTCCCTGAAACTCATCGCGTGTCGTGGCGATCTCGGTGCGCAGCGCGGTGGCGGCCCCTGCCAGTTTCGTTGCCGCCTCCGATGCCAGCTTGTGCTCGATACGCGCGGCAGCGTCACGGGCGACATGCAATTCGCGCTTCTGGCTGTCCAGCAGGGACCGGATCTCATTGAGGTTGGTGCGTGTCCTGCTGCCCAGGAAGCCGACCAGCGCGACCACGAAAAGCGCCAGTGCTCCGGCGACTAGCGCCGTCAGCGCCGAGAAACGCACGGCCGGCTGGGGGAAATACCAGATCGCGAAGGCCAGCGCGGCAATGACGAGCACCGCCAGAAGCGCCAGCGCCATGTGGCGCGCGACAAGCCGTTGGCCCCACCCGGCGAACTGGAACGATCGATAGAGGACGGGATTCTTGCGCCGTGCGTAATTCAAAGCACGTTCGCGGAGACCGGGGCGGGACACGGCTGTGGTTTCTTTCTTCGGGGTTGGTTGAGTAGTTGCCGCTGCACTGCTGACGGCGGCGGGCTTGCTGGCGGCCGCTTGCCAGAGCGTCTGGCTGAGACGCGCGCGGGCGGCGGCGAGATTGAATTTCTCGAATGCCAGGCGCTGCCCTTGTTCGGCGATTGCGCCATATCGTGTCGTATCGTCCATCAGGCTGGCGAGGGTCGTGGCGATCTTCCTCACATAGCCATCGTCGAGCACGAGCTCGTATTCGAGCTCCTGAAGATATTTGATCGTCGCCGTCGCCCTTGGCCCGACCGCGAGCAGCGGCGCGCCGCATGCAAGGCATTCGGGCAGCTTGTTGGCCAGCGACGCATGCGTGTAGCGAAGGCTCTCTTCGTCGAAATTATAAGCGATCAGCACGACATCGGCGCCGGAAAGCCAATCGCGATAGGCTTGCGAGGATTTGTCGTCCGTCGAGAAGCGTGTGTGCTTCAGCCGCGTATAGCGATCGGCTTCCGCTTTGTGCCACCATGGCCGTGTATGGATTTCGAAGGCGATGGGGCGGCCGGCCTCGGCCAGGTCCTCGATCGCCTGCGCCACATTATAGACGCTCGATGCCGTCATGTCCTTCGCCAGCCCGCCCGCATAGCGCACGGTGAAGGGCTTGCCCGGCTTCTTCTTCGGCTGGGGCCATTGCTCGGGGATCACGCCGTTCGCCACCGCGACGAAATCGGTACCGTAGCGCTTTGCGAACTCCGACGACATGGCCTCGCTGATCGACAGGCGCGCTGCGGAGCGTCCCAGCAATTTGCGCCAGTCGCGATCATATTGTTCGTATCGCGCCGGATCCGGCAGCCGCATGCGATCGAGCCAGTCGTCCATGATCCATATGGCGAGCGGAAGATCGCTGCGCCGGGCGATGTAGTTCATGGCCAGCTGATGGAACTGGTCCGAGTCCGCCACGGGCCGATAGAGGATCAGCTGCGGCTGGAAGGCATCGATGGCGCGCTCGATCTCGGCCGTCGCATCCTGCTTCAGATGCTGGGTTTCCGACTTACGGTCGATCCTGATCTCGCCTCTTCCGACGCTGACGAAGAGGCAGTCATTGGCTGAGGGGGAGCCGAAGAGATTGTGCTTGATCTCGCCGGTCGCGGTGCCGTTGCCCGTCGTCGTCCAGTCGAACACGACCGTCCGCGGGAACTGTATGGCAGCTTGCGTCGTCATGGACTGAAATCCTGCTGATGCGAATATGCTTCCTCAATCGTCCTGGGCGCAATTCCGGCAAAGCTGCCAGGAAGACGGTGCAGAAGCCATGGATCAACCATTTTCGCTATTCGATGAAAGGTGAAAAAGATCCGGCAGTTTCCTCTCGATCACCGTGTGAGGGCTAGCATGGTGCAGTGCAAAAATCAAAATCTCGTTAGCCCGCCCGCATTTCAGCCCGCCCGCATTTCGCGCGCGAGGCGTGCCAGATAGGCGCTGTAGGGGCTGTTCGGAAATCCGGAGGCGAGTTCCTCCAGCTGTGCGGCGTCGATCCACCCGTTGTAAAAGGCAATTTCTTCCAGATGACCGACCGAATAGTCCTGCCGGTCCGACAATGTCCGCACGAACTCACCTGCCGACAGAAGGGCCTCGAACGTGCCTGTGTCGAGCCAGGCGAAGCCGCGACCGAGCTGTTCGACATGAAGATCGCCGGCCTCCAGATAGATCTGGTTGAGCGATGTGATCTCGAGTTCGCCGCGCGCTGACGGTTTGATGCCGCGGGCGAAGCCGCTGGCTCGCCCGTCATAGAAATAGAGCCCTGTCACCGCGACGTGGGACCGGGGCCGGGCCGGCTTTTCCTCGATGCCGTCAGGACGCCCGTCCGGCCCGAAGCCGATCACCCCATATCGCTCTGGATCCCTGACCCGATATCCAAAGACCGTCGCTCCCTGGAGGCGTGACATCGCGCGCTGCAGGTAATCGCGTAGGCCGGCGCCATAGAAGATGTTGTCGCCGAGGATGAGCGTGCTGGGGCCGCCGGCGAGGAATTCTTCGCCGAGGATGAAAGCCTGGGCGAGCCCGTCGGGACTGGGCTGCACCATATATTCCAGGCGGATTCCGAAGCGCGATCCGTCGCCGAGCAGACGCTTGAAGGCAGGCTGGTCGTCGGGGGTGGTGATGATGAGGATGTCGCGGATGCCGGCGAGCATGAGAACCGACAGCGGATAGTAGATCATCGGTTTGTCATAGACGGGAAGCAGTTGCTTCGATGTCGCCTGGGTGAGCGGATAGAGGCGCGTGCCCGATCCGCCGGCAAGGATGATTCCTTTCCGTATCTGCCCGCTCATGCAAGCCCGCTCCAGTCCAGTCGGTTCATGGCGTCTTCCAGTGTCTCTTCCCACGGGCGAATAGCGATGCCGAACGTGTCGCGCAGGAGCTGTGTGGACATTTCCGAATTTTTGGGCCGCGCTGCCGGCGTAGGATAGCCGGCGGTGTCGGTTGCTTCGACCGTTGCCCAGGCGATGTCGGGGCGCAATTCGGCGGCACGCGCGATAATGCGCCGCGCGAAGCCGTACCAGCTTGTGCGACCCTGGCCGCAATAGTGATAGATACCCGCCAGCGCGGGCTGCTGCTCCAGCCGCTTTGCGATATGCAGCAGCGCCGAAGCAAATTCGGCCGTCTCGGTGGGCGATCCGAACTGGTCGTCGACGACACGCAATGCCGGCCGAACGGAACCAAGCCGCAGCATGGTGCGCATGAAGTTCTGCCCCGTCGGGCCGTAAACCCATGAGGTGCGGATCGTGGCACTGGTTCCGCCGGCGGCGGCAACCGCCTGTTCACCGGCAAGCTTGCTTTCGCCATAAAAGTTGATCGGTGCGACAGGGTCGCTTTCCACATATGGTCCGGCCTTGGTGCCATCGAAGACATAGTCCGTCGATATGTGGAGGAAGGGGAGGCCGATATTGTGGCAGGCTGCGGCGAGCCGACCTGGAGCCTCGCCGTTGACGATGAAGGCGAGTTCGCGCTCCTCTTCCGCGCGGTCGACCGCCGTATAGGCTGCGGCATTGATGACCGCCAGCGGCCGATGGGTATTGCACAGGTCGATCAGTCCGGCCTCGAGCCTCTCGGGCGCCGCCAGGTCGAGGACATCGCGGGCCGCGCATATTGCTGTGAGCCCATGGAGGGACGCGGTTGTCCCAAGCGCCTGGGCAACCTGTCCATTGCGGCCGATGACGAGAATCGTTCCGCCGTGGGAGGGGTGCTTAGGCATGCCGCCGCTTCCACGCCTCGGACCACCAGCCGGCATTGGCGAGATACCAGCGAACCGTGTCGCGCAGACCGGTCTCCAGCGTGTGCCGCGGGCGCCAGCCAAGTTCGCCCTCGATCTTCGCGGCGTCGATGGCATAGCGGAAATCGTGCCCCGGACGATCGGTCACGAAACGCTTCAGCCGTGCGTGTGGACGTTGTGCGCTATCGGGCAGTTCATCGTCGAGAATGGCGCAGATCATGTCGACGAGATCCACATTGGCCACCTCGGCATCGCCGCCGATATTGTATGTCTCCCCCACGCGGCCCTTTTCGAGGACGGTAAGCAGCGCATCGGCGTGATCGTCGACATAAAGCCAATCGCGCACGTTCCTGCCATTGCCGTAGATCGGAATTGCCTGTCCGTGCAGCGCACTGAGGATCGCGACGGGGATCAGCTTTTCAGGGAATTGGAACGGGCCGTAATTGTTGGAACAGTTGGTGATGAGGACCGGCAGGCCATAGGTGCGATGCCATGCGCGCACCAGCTGGTCGGAACCTGCTTTGCTGGCGGAATAGGGCGAGTTGGGCCGATAGGGGCTTTCCTCGGTAAAAGTGCCGCTTTCGCCCAGCGTGCCATAGACCTCGTCGGTCGAGACGTGATGGAAGCGGAACCGCTCGCGTCGCGATCCGTCAAGATCGCTCCAGTAGCTGCGGCTCGCTTCGAGCATGTTGAACGTGCCGACAATATTGGTCTGGATGAAATCACCCGGCCCGCCGATCGACCGGTCCACATGGGACTCCGCGGCGAGATGCAGGACGGAGTCGGGCTTCTCGGCAGCGAAGACCTCTTCCAGCGCGGCGCGGTCGCGAATGTCGACCCGCCTGAAAATGTAGCGCCCGGAATTTTCCACCGAACGGAGATTGTCGGGATTGGCCGCATAGGTGAGGCAGTCGAGATTGATCGCTGTATGCCCCGCCGCAATCGCTGTGCGAACGACTGCCGAGCCGATGAACCCCGCTCCGCCCGTTACCAATAGCCTCATGGTGAGAAAACCTGCCTGAATACGCCGATGAGTGGCGTCTTCTCTAGCGGGTCAGTACCGAAAAGGCGAGATGACATCGCGCAGAAGCGGTGCGGCGGCATCCTTTGCCGAGACGATGGGCTCGGTCGTCGCATCCGGCCATTCAATGGCGATTTCCGGGTCGGACCAACGCACTGCGCCATCGCTCGGCCCGTCATAATAAGCCGTCACCTTGTACATGACATGCACATCCGGCTCGAGCGTGAGGAAGCCGTGCAGGAAGCCGGGCGGCACCCAGATCTGGGTGCCGTTCGCAGCGGAAAGCTCCGCGCCCACCCAATGCCCATAGGTCGGCGAGCCGCTGCGGAAATCCACCGCCACATCGAATATCCGCCCGGCCAGAACCTGCACCAGCTTGCCCTGGGCATGGGGCGGGGACTGATAGTGCAGTCCGCGAAGGGTGCCTTTGGCGGCCGAGAACGAGTGGTTGTCCTGGACGAAGTTGAACGCACTCTCATCCACCCCCGCCGCCTCCGCCAGCCGGCGCTGGCTGAACGTTTCAGCAAAAAACCCGCGCGCGTCGCCGATGCGGCGGGGCGTGACGAGGAAAACGTCGGGCAGGGCAAGGCGCTGGAATTGCATGTCATACTCGAAGTTGGCGTAATTGGCGCGGCTCATGCCTCGCCTTCCCTTCCCTACACCGTTGAATGCGGCGTTACGTATTATTTTGCGGCATAGAAATTTCTATTGTGCTAGCGCTGCTGCGGTGCAACAAAGTCATCCGCTATGCTCCGACATTGCCGCAAGATATGGCACGAATTCCAGCGGCTGTTGGCAAGGGATCAATTTCGTGGCGACAGTATCGAGGATAGTGGCTCTATGTCAGAACCCGTCGAGCATCTGAAGATTTCGCTGGTTACACCAAATTTTAATGGCGAAAAACACCTGAGGAAAGCGATTAATTCAGTCATTTCTCAAGAATACCCGAAAATTGAGTATATCATTGTTGATGGTGGGAGTAATGATGGTAGCGTCCAGATAGCGAAGAAATTCGGATCGGCTATCAAGCGAATTGTATCGGAGAAGGATCGGGGCCACACCAATGCGATCAACAAGGGGTTTCGCCTGACAACTGGTGAAATCATGGGCTGGCTGAATTCAGACGACATTCTGTTTCCCGGCTCGCTCGAACTCGTGAACGAGATTTTCAGCCGAAATCCGGATGTCGCATGGTTGACCGGCCGAGCGGTGGGGCTTGCTGAATCCGGCATGATGCTGACAATGAGGGATGCCCGGCCATGGTCATGGTTGCGTTTTCTCGGTCGCGATTTTCGTCATATTCCTCAGGAGTCTACCTTCTGGCGGCGGAGTCTCTGGGAGAAAGCGGGTGGTCTCGATGAGCAGTTCGGCATCGCTTCCGACTTCGAACTTTGGACCCGCTTTTTCAGGCACGCGCATCTATTCTCGGTCGATGCTCCCATCGGCGGTTTCCGATTCCGCGAGGAAGGGCAGTTGTCGCGCGCAGCGGGAGATGACAATTCAAGCAGCGTCTACGACCGGCTTTGCGAGGCTGCCCTGGCAAACTTGCTGCGTGACATTCCGGCGGCGGCGCTTGCGAGGCAGTTGGAAAACCTGCCGGCGGATCTCCCCTTGCAGAACAGCTTCAATTTTGCCGAAGTTGCGCCATCGCTGGCTGCGATTGACCCGCCGATATTTCGTAGCGTCTGGAGTGCGCGTACCTACCGCAAAGCTGGAACGGTCGCGCCGGTCGCCGAGAATTATCGCGTGACCAAGCCGCAGGCGGCAAACCTTGCCTTCTCCGGTAGCGAGCGGGGCGTATGGCGCTCCGGTCCATCTTTCCGAAGCAATCGTGTCATCGGCGTCGACATCGAATTTTCGTCCGACGAGATCAAGTCCCACGGTGCGGCCGTCGACCAGCATACACCTCCGATGCCTTTCGTCCTGGGGAATCTGGCACTCTATGACCGGGGTGCCGGCACATTCGAGTTACAGCTCAAATTCGAACCAAAGCCTTTATTTTACAAGTTCGAGGCAGATCTGAACCGGCCGATCCATCTTAAGGTCGCTTTCGGTCAATCTGATTTCCTGGTCTCGATCAATGGAGAGATCTTGGCGCGGGGGGCTCTTCCGGGGGAAATGGCTGCGTTTGAGGAATGGACGCTGCTTGGCGCGGGCTTCCTCGATCGCGCATGGCGTGGCGCCTTCGCTCGCGTGGAAGTATATACTAGACCAGTATCGTCCGACGGCAGCATCGCTTATTGGGCGCTCGCACATGATCCCGTCGGGAAGGCGCTGGTGCACGAGAAGATCGATGCAACTGGAAAAGCGCAACTGGCGGAATTTTCACTGCCGGCCCGCACCAAGACCCGCGACGGGGATATTGCCAGATTTCGCAATGTTCACCGTGGCGAGCGCTGCTTCGTGATGGGGAATGGTCCCTCGCTCAACAAGATGGACCTCAACAAGCTTTCCAACGAGATCGTGTTTGGCTGTAACGCCGTATTCCTCCTTTTCGAACGCATAGCCTGGCGGCCGAAATATTTCGTATGCGTGGATACGCGGGTACTGCGCGATCGGGCGGCCGACATCACGGCTATGCTCGACGAGAACCCGGAAATGATCGCCTTCTTCCCGGAGCAACTCACGCTTCATGACGGATCGAAAACGATTTTTGAAACGCGTGACATCATTCCGCCTGCCAGGAATCGCTATTTTCTGCGTGAGATTCAGAACAGTCTGAGCGCTCCGCCCCGGACGATGTTCTCGCTTGATGCCAATGAGTACATCGTGCAGCCCTACACCGTTTCCGTTTCCATGCTGCAACTAGCCCACTACATGGGCTTCTCGCCGATCTATCTCATCGGTTGCGATACGAGCTATTCAGTAGGGGGGTCGGTCAGGCAGGACGGGCAGAAGCTGAACGGCGTGGGTCTTCTTCTCACATCCACCAAGGATGACGATGCGAACCATTTCGACCCGCGCTATTTCGGCGCCGGCCGCGAATGGCACAATCCGCAGGTTGGCGGGATGATCATGCATCACGGTTGGGCGCGCAAGTCACTGGAGCGTGCTGGTACCCAAGTGTTCAACGCCACGATAGGTGGACAACTGGAAGTCTATCGTCGTGTCGATTATGACAGCCTTTTTTAAACGGCAGTGTAGCGGAGAATTTCATGGTAAGACCGACGAAAGTGAATGCGCTGCGCCGCCTTTGCGACGCAGGTATGAAATTTTCCGCAATCGCCGATGTCGGCGTGATGGAGCAGACACGTGAACTGCGGGAAGTATTTCCCGATCTGAAGCATTTTCTCTTCGAGCCCGTCGTAGAGTTCCATTCCGCGATCAGGTCGAACTATGACGGCGTGTCGCATGAGCTCGTGCCGGTGGCGGTCAGCGATGCTGACGGTACTGCAAATCTCGTCACGCGCGCATTAAACGGCGGAAAAATCACCCACAGTGGCTTCGCGCCGGTCGATCTCGTGCAGACTAAGGATACGCGCGAAATTCGCACGCTGAAGCTGGATACCTTCTTCGCTGAGCGACCGGAACTCGACAATCTTCTCCTCAAGATCGATGTCGATGGTGCGGAACTGCGCGTACTGGCCGGAGCCCGCGAAACGCTGGCGCGCGTGAATTGCGTGGTATTGGAAGCTTCTCGCACCACTTATTTCGATCGCTATAAATTCCTTCACGAAAACGGCTTCATGCTCTTCGACATGGTCGATTTCTGCTATTATGGCGGTGCGTTTCACCAATGCGATCTCGTCTTCATCAAGAGCGAGTTCTACAATTCTCCGCAGTTCAATCTCTGGCTCAAGCCTCCTTTCGATCCCAAGCAGTGGGTGTCGATCGATGAGAGCATTTTTACTGTGCAGAATACCGCTGCTACGGTATCGACCAAGGCCGAACCACGTAAATCATTGCTCGGTGCTGTGGTTATACCAAGCAATTCCAGCGAGGTTCCCCAGATTCTTGCAAATTTCGCTCTTTGGGCGACGCCGGGTTTCGCGCCATGTATAGTCGAGCCACAGTCGAAGGCACGCCTAATCATTTCATTCAACAATGATACCGCGCAGGCCGCCGAGCTTCAACTGCAAGCCGCGTTCGAGAAAGCAGGTCTTGAGCGATATTTTTCCTCGCTGAGTTTCGTTTACTGCGACCTATATGGTGACAAGGACCGCTATGAGCGCGATTACAGCAAGGCCGTCGGCCAGGACGGCTTCAAGGCAGGTCCCAACAATCAGTTCTTCGAAACCCTGCGGCTTGCGCGTGGCATGGGTCCTTACATTTTCCTGATGGAAGCGGACTGCGTGCCAATTCGTCCCGATTGGCTCTCGCGTCTTGGGCATATCGTCAGCGAAGGTGATTCATTCTGGATCATGGGCAGCGCATATCGTGGCGCAGGTACGCTGGACGACCAGTTCCGCCGACACATCAATGGCAACGCCATCTATAATGTCGAGGACCCGGAATTCATTGCCTTCATTCAAGACTGGTGGCGACCGAAACTGGCTTCGATCATAGCCGAAGCAGATAAGCGCATAGCGTATGATTGCGCGCTGGAACTCGCCTTCGCCAAACCATGGCGCGAAGATCGGGACGGCTGGGAAAAATGGAAACAGGTGGCACACGAATTCCGCTTCACGACATACATCCAGAACATCTCGGGAAATGTGGACATAAACCAGCCGCGCGCCGATCTGGTCAGTAGCCTGCTTAAGGATCCCGAGACATATGTCGTACACAATCGCAAGGTAGCGGAAGCGGCGGCGGCGAAGTTGAAGGCGGGAGAGAAATTCAATCCAAGCGCGTTGACGCTGGCCTGAGGACGACACGCTCAGGGGACCCGAAGGCTATTTCCCTACGGGGCAAAGAAGCCGCATGAAAGGACAAGACAACGATATGAGCAATGCGAACGACAAGGTTGCACTGATCACCGGCGTGACGGGACAGGACGGCGCATATCTGGCGCGGTTGCTGCTGGAAAAGGGCTATATCGTTCACGGGGTGAAGCGTCGCTCGTCGTCGTTCAACAGTGAGCGTATCGACGGCATCTATGTCGATCCGCATGAGAGCGATGCACGGTTTTTCCTGCATTATGGCGATCTGACGGATTCCACCAATCTGATCCGTCTCGTCCAGGAGACTCAGCCGACGGAGATTTACAATCTCGCGGCGCAGAGCCATGTGCAGGTCAGCTTCGAGACGCCGGAATATACCGGCAATTCCGACGCATTGGGCACGCTGCGCATTCTCGAGGCGATCCGCATTCTCGGCCTCGACAAGACCGTGCGTTTCTACCAGGCCTCCACCTCGGAGCTCTACGGCAAGGTGCAGGAAGTGCCGCAGCGCGAGACGACGCCGTTCTATCCGCGCAGCCCCTATGCCGCCGCCAAGCTCTATGCTTACTGGATCACGGTGAATTACCGCGAGGCCTATGGCATGTTCGCGTCCAACGGCATTCTCTTCAACCATGAGGGACCGACGCGCGGCGAGACCTTCGTGACGCGCAAGATCACTCGCGCGGTCGCGGGTATCCAGGCCGGCCTCCAGGAGACGCTCTATCTCGGCAATCTCGATGCCAAGCGCGACTGGGGGCATGCGCGCGACTATGTCGAGGGCATGTGGCGCATCCTGCAGCATAGCGAGGCGGACGACTTCGTTCTCGCGACGGGCGAAACGCATCCGGTCCGCGAATTCGTCGAGCTCGCTTTCGCCGCTGTGGGCCGACAGATCGTCTGGGAAGGCAAGGGGGTCGACGAGGTCGGCCGCGACGCCAAGTCGGGTGCGGTGCTGGTGCGGATCGATCCGCGTTATTTCCGTCCGACCGAAGTGGACCTGCTTATCGGCGATCCCGCCAAGGCGAAGGCCAAGCTCGGCTGGTCGCATACGACGAGCTTCCCCGATCTCGTATCCGAGATGGTGCGCTCCGACGTCGCGCTGATCGAGCGTGAGAAGTGGCGCAAGGATCGTTCGGCCTGAGAGGAGATATTCCAATGGACAGCCGCTTTGCGATCAAGGGAAAACGCGTCTTCGTTGCCGGCCATCGCGGAATGGTCGGCGCGGCCATCGTCCGGCGGCTGGCCGCGGAGGATTGCGAAGTGCTCACCGTCGCGCGCAGCGAAGTGGACCTGCGCGACCAGGCGGGCGTACGCGGCTGGCTGGCCGACCGGAAGCCGGATGCGGTGATCCTTGCCGCCGCCAAGGTCGGCGGCATCCTGGCGAACGATACCTATCCGGCGGATTTCCTCTATGACAACCTCGCCATCGAGGCGAATGTGATCGAGGGATCCTTCCGCATCGGCGTCGAGAAACTGCTGTTCCTCGGCTCGTCCTGCATCTATCCGAAATTCGCCAAGCAACCGATCACCGAGGACGAGCTGCTGACCGGCCCGCTGGAACCCACCAATGAGTGGTATGCCATCGCCAAGATCGCCGGGCTGAAACTGTGCCAGGCCTATCGCCGCCAGCATGGCGTGGACTACATTTCGGCCATGCCGACCAATCTCTACGGGCCGGGCGACAATTTCGACCTTGCCGCCAGCCATGTGATTCCGGCGCTGATGCGCAAGGCGCATGAGGCGAAGCTCGCCGGTGCGTCGCATCTGACGATCTGGGGATCGGGCAGCCCGATGCGGGAATTCCTGCATGTGGACGATGCGGCCGATGCCATGGTCTGGCTGCTGGCCAATTATTCCGGCGACAGCCATGTCAATGTGGGCTCGGGCACCGACATCACCATCCTCGATCTGGCGAAGCTCGTTGCCGACGTGGTCGGGTTCGGCGGGGAAATCCGCAACGATCCCACCAAGCCCGACGGCACGCCCCGCAAGCTGATGGACGTCTCGCGCCTGTCGGCCACCGGCTGGAAGCCGAAATACGATCTGCGCAGCGGGCTCGAACAGACCTATGCATGGTTCCTCGACACGCTCGAACATGGCGAGGTCCGTCTCAACGTCGCATGAGGTCTCGGGCGAGGGGCTTTTCGGCCCATCGCCATGTCTGAACCCGGCGTGGTAAGTAGTTGACGAAGCCGCGCGGCCTGCGTCGCAATGCGTGAAACGAAGGGGTGAGAGCTTTCCGTCGCCCAAGAGGCGGAACGCTCCGGAGCGAAAGTAGACTATGACCGGCATTCTTCCTGTGATCATGGCCGGCGGATCCGGCACGCGCCTCTGGCCGCTGTCGCGCCAGCTCTATCCGAAGCAGTTTCATGCGCTGGTGGGCGAACGCACGATGCTTCAGGAGACGCTGCTGCGTCTCGAAGGGCTGGAATGCGCCGCACCGCTCCTCATCTGCAATGAGGAGCACCGGTTCCTGGCTGCAGAGCAGATGCGCCTGATCGATCGGGACGACGCCCTGATCATCCTCGAGCCGGAAGGGCGCAACACCGCGCCTGCGATCACTCTGGCAGCCATCGCCGCGGCGCGCAGCGGCGATGACCCGATCCTGCTGGTGCTGGCCGCCGACCACCTGATCGGCCAGCCCGACGCCTTCCGCGCGGCTGTTCGTGCGGCGCTGCCGCTGGCGGCGGCAGGAAGGCTCGTCACCTTCGGCATCGTGCCAGACCGGCCGGAAACCGGATATGGCTATATCCGCCGCGGCGGGCCGATCGAGTCGTCGGGCTTCGACGTCAGCCGCTTCGAGGAGAAGCCGAACGCGGCCAAGGCGGAGGAATTCATCCGGTCGGGCGAATATCTCTGGAACAGCGGCATGTTCATGTTCCGCGTCTCCAGCCTGCTGGCGGAGATGAAGAAACATGCGCCAGAGGTGGTTGCGGCCTGCGAAGCGGCGATGGCGGAAACCCGCGCCGACATGCAGTTCCAGCGCGTCGATGGGGCTGCCTTCGCGGCTTCCCCGTCCATCTCGGTCGACTATGCGGTGATGGAAAAGACGGACAAGGCGGCGGTGGTGCCGCTGGATGCCCGCTGGAGCGACATCGGCTCGTGGTCCGCGCTGCTCGACGCGCAGGCGCAGGACGGCGATTGCAATTCGCTCATCGGCGACGTGATCGCCGCCGATACGCGCAACACGCTGGTCCGCGCCGGATCACGCCTTGTCGCGGTGCTGGGCGTGGAAAACCTCGTCGTCATCGAGACCAAGGACGCCGTGCTGGTCGCCGACAAGAGCAAGGTGCAGAACGTCAAGGAGATCGTCGACCGGCTGAAGAAGGACGGCCGCAGCGAGCACGTCTATCATCGCGAGGTCTACCGGCCCTGGGGGCACTACGACTCGATCGATTTCGGCGCTCGCGACCAGGTCAAGCGCATCACGGTCAAGCCCGGCGCGAAGCTCTCGGTGCAGATGCATCATCACCGTGCAGAGCACTGGGTGGTGGTGCGCGGCACGGCGAAGGTCCACAAGGGCGACGAGACGCTGATCCTGACGGAAAACCAGTCGACCTACATCCCGCTGGGCGAGATCCACGCGCTGGAGAACCCCGGCAAGATCCCACTGGAGATCATCGAGGTCCAGTCGGGATCCTATCTGGGCGAGGACGATATCGTCCGCTTCGAGGACCGTTACGGCCGGTCGTGAGACCGGCCGCCAGGCTCCCTCAGAACGTCTGGTTGTAGGTGCCGACTTCGGGATTGCGGCGCAGCACCGCATCGACCGCGTCGAACATTTCGCGGCGGCGCTCGGCCGAAACCGGGCTCTCCACGACCACAACCAGTTCGGGCTTGTTGGAGGAGGCGCGCACCAGGCCCCACGTGCCGTCCTCGGTGACGGCGCGCACGCCGTTCACGGTCACGAGCGAGCCGATCTTCTGGCCGCCCAGCGCTTCGCCCTTGTCCTTCATGCCTTCGAGTGCGGCGCGCACGCGCTCCACGACCTCATATTTGATCTCGTCGTCGCAATGCGGCGACATGGTCGGCGTGCCGTAGGTCACCGGCAGGTCGCGATAGAGATCGGCCATGGAGCGGCCGGGCGCCCGGTCGAGCATGCGGCAGACGGCGATCGCGGTGACGAGCCCGTCATCATAGCCGCGGCCGATGGGCGGATTGAAGAAGAAGTGGCCGGATTTCTCGAAGCCGGCGATGGCCGCGAGTTCCTTCACCCGCCGCTTGATGTGCGAATGGCCGGTCTTCCAGTAGTCGGTGCGCGTGCCCTGCGCCTTCAGCACCGCATCCGTGTCGAACAGCGCGGTGGACTTCACGTCGACCACGAATTGCGAGCCGGGATATTGGGCGGAGATATCGCGGGCGAGCATGACGCCCACCTTGTCGGCGAAGATCTCGTTGCCTTCATTGTCGACCACGCCGCAGCGGTCGCCGTCGCCGTCGAAGCCGAGCCCGACATCGGCGCCGGTTTCCAGAACCTTGTCGCGGATGGCATGGAGCATCTCCATGTCCTCCGGATTGGGGTTGTAGCGCGGGAAAGTGTGGTCGAGCGCGCAGTCGAGCGGGATCACCTCGCAGCCAAGCTGCTCCAGCACCTGCGGGGCGAAGGCGCCGGCGGTGCCGTTGCCGCAGGCGGCCACGACCTTCAGGCGTCGCGTCAGCTTCGGTCCCTGCGCCAATTCGGCGATATAGCGCTCGGCAAAGCCGGAAACGAATTCGTATGAGCCGCCGCCGGCAAGGTCGAAATCGGCTTCGAGAACGAGCTTCTTCAGCGCGCTCATCTCGTCCGGTCCGAAGGTGAGGGGGCGTTCCGCACCCATCTTCACGCCCGTCCAGCCGTTCTCGTTATGGGACGCCGTCACCATGGCGACCGAGGGAACATCGAGCGCGAACTGGGCGAAATAGGCCATGGGCGAGAGCGCCAGCCCGATGTCCTTCACCCGCGCGCCGGCTGCCATAAGCCCACTCGCCAACGCCAGCTTGATCGACAGCGAATAGGAGCGGAAGTCGTGTCCGATGACGATATCCGGCCCGACGCCGAGCCGGCGGATCAGCGTGCCGAGCCCCATGCCGAGCGCCTGCACGCCGATGAGGTTCAGTTCCGGGGCGCGGTCGGACAGCGGATGGCCGAACCACCAGCGTGCGTCATATTCCCGGAAGCCGGTGGGCTTGATGAGAGCCTGGGTCTCGAAATCCACGGTGTTGGGGCGCGCGTCGGCCGTTATCGTCAGCGTCAAGGACAGTCTCCTTCGTGTGGCACAATGTGCTGCTGGCAGAGTTCCAGCAAAATAGTGCAACGGTTTTGCGTCCGGAATTGCCTTAAACAGAAGGATAGAGCATTTCCGCAATTGCAGGGAAAGTCGAAATGGCTAGCGGGCGCCGACGCCGGTGAGGATGGTGCGTATCGTCTTCACCGTTATCAGCATGTCCAGCCAGATCGAGTAGTTCTTGATGTAGTAGAAATCGTAGTGGAGCTTGCGCAGGATGTTCTCCACGCCCACCGCATAGCCCTGGTTCACCTGCGCCCAGCCGGTGATGCCGGGCCGCACGATATGGCGGTAGCGATAGAAGGGAAGTTCTCGCTCGAACCACACGGACAGGACGGCAGGCTCCGGCCGTGGGCCGATCCAGCTCATCTGGCCGAGGATGATGTTGAATATCTGCGGCATCTCGTCGATCCGGAAGCGGCGCAGGACCTTGCCGACGCGGGTAATCCGCGGATCGTCCTTGGTGGTTGCGGCGCGCGCGCGCGCGTCGCCGCTATCGCTCTGGTCATGTTTCATGGTGCGGAATTTCCACACCACGAAAGGCACGCCGCGAAAGCCGATCCGCTCCTGCCGGTAGAAGACCGGTCCCCGGCTGTCGAGCTTGATGGCGATGGCGATGAGCGCGAAGAAGGGCAGGATGAAGGGCATCAGCACCCAGCAGCCGAGCCAGTCCACGATGAGCTTGACGGTCGAATAGACGCCATTGGGCTGCAGCGAACCCAGCGTGTTCTCCGACAGGTGCTCGATCTCGACCTGGCCGGTGATGGATTCCTTCACCTGCTTGAAATGGTAGACCGGCACGCCGGCCAATGCCGCGTCGGCGATGAACTTTTCCCATTCCTTCGAATGATCGGCGCGCAGGTCGGTGACGATGCCGTTGCGGGGGACCTGCTTGAGGTCGGGCGTGCTCAGCACCAGCCAGCGGCTCTTGTCTACCGACTTGATATCCGTCGCCTGTCCGCCGGGGATGATCGCAAAGAAGGGCATCAGCAGCCGCCGGTTGGTGAAGAACACCATGTGGAACCATGTCTGGCAGATCAGATAGCTCAGCAGGAACACATAGCGCGAATAGCCGATGCGGAAGAACAGGACGAAAACCAGCACGGCCGCGAAGGTGATGCTGAAGACCGGGAAAATGTAGGCGATCGATTCCACGCCGGGAAAGCGCGTCAACCGCTGGAAGAAATAATAGCCGACCACGACCGCGCAGAACGAGGCGATGGTGGCGTTGATCTGGGTCGGGGTGCGCAGCACCTGCGCATATCCCATGTCGACGCGCAGCAGCAGCGGCAGGAGACAGGACGCAAGTACGCCGAACAGGAGCTGGTAGCGCCCCTGGACCAACAGGCTTCCTATACCCGACCATAGCTTTCGGACGACGGACACAGGAACCTTTTCTAGCGGTGTTTCAGGGCTTTTCGGACGTCCGATAGTGATCGCCTCTGGTTCGGGCGGCAAGAGGCGGCCATGTGCAACCACAATGCGGGCTGAGGGTCCACAGGTTTCGATCCAGTGCCGATCACACTTTCAGAACGATTGTAAGCTTGGCGTATGTGCCTGGCACGGCCTTACTATGGCCGCATACTGCCGACAAGCGCGCTGGCCTCCACGCTACCAATTGCGGCCCGGCCGTGGTAGTGCAGCCCAGCCAGCACGGGACCTTGCCAGTGATGAAGTGCTCCATCGTCATCCGCGCCTATAATGAAGGGAAGCACATCCGCAAGCTGCTTCTCGGCATCGCCCAGCAATCGCTGCAGCCTCATGAAGTCATTCTCGTCGACAGCGGCTCGACCGACGATACGGTGTCGATCGCCCGCGAATTCGGCGTGCGGATCGTTCCGATCGAGAAGCGGCTTTTCACCTTCGGCCGGGCGCTGAATATCGGCTGCGCGGCCGCCACCGGCGACATCCTCGTCTTCGTCAGCGCCCATGTCTATCCGCGCCATGCCAACTGGCTCGCCAGCCTCGTCGAGCCCTTTGCCGATCCGAAGGTGGTGCTGAGCTACGGCAAGCAGCGCGGCAACGAGCTCAACCATTATTCCGAGCACCAGATCTTCGCCAAATGGTTCCCGAGCCAGTCGGTGTCGAACCAGCGCAGCTATTTCTGCAACAATGCCAATTGCGCGGTGCGCCGCTCGCAATGGGAACTGCGCCCCTATGACGAGGCGCTGACCGGCCTGGAGGACATGGACTGGGCCAAGCGCGCCCAGGCGGAAGGCGGAGTGCTGGCCTATGTCGCCGAGGCCGAGATCGTCCACGTCCATGAGGAGAACTGGCCGCAGGTGCGCAACCGCTATCGTCGCGAGGCCATGGCGATGCGCCGGATCGACAAGGAAGCGCATTTCTCGCTGTCCGATTTCATCAAGCTTCTGCCGGCCAATGTGATCAACGACCTCAGCCATGCCATGACGGAGGGCCGTCTGCTGCGGGAGTTCCGCTCCATCTGCGCCTTCCGCTACAACCAGCTTTACGGCACCTATCAGGGCTTTTCCGGCCCGAGCGAGGTGACGGACGAGCTCAAGCGGCGCTTCTATTTCCCGGTCTCGCGGTCCGAAAAGGCGGAGGTGTCGGGCGCCGGCGAGGAGATCGACTACGAAAAGCTCTTGACGGAAGGCCAGCCGGTGCGTTTCCAGCAGGCGACGACACCCCGGCGGCCGCTGCACTGAATCGCGGCCGCATCCCTCGACCACAGGAACAATCATGACCAGACAGCGTATCGCCGCCCTGATGCCCATGCGCCACAGCTCCGAGCGCGTGCCCGGCAAGAACTACCGGCCCTTCGGCAACGGCGTTCCGCTCTTCCACCACATGGTCGACGCGCTGAAGGCATCGGGCCGGGTGGACGTGATCGTCATCGACACCGATTCGCCGACGATCAGGGAGCAATGCGCCGAGAAATATCCCGATGTCGTGGTGCTGGAGCGCCCGCAGCACTTGCTGGGCGGCATGACGCCGATGAACGACATCCTGCTCTACGACACCACGCAGGTGGAGGCCGATTTCTTCCTCCAGACCCACTCGACCAATCCGCTGCTGAAGCCCGAGACGATCGGCGCGGCCATCGATACCTTCTTCGCCAATTACCCGATCTACGATTCGCTGTTTTCGGTGACGAAGGTGCAGACGCGCTTCTACGACCAGCTGGCGCGGGCGGTGAACCACAATCCCAACATCCTGATCCGCACGCAGGACCTGCCGCCGCTCTTCGAGGAGAATTCCTGCCTCTACCTCTTCCACAAGGACACGCTGCACCGCGACCATGCGCGCATCGGCAAGCGCCCGTGGCTGTTCGAGATCGATCGCTACGAGGCCGTCGACATCGATGAGGAGGTCGATTTCCGTCTCGCCGAAGAACTCTTCAAGCTGCTGAGGGTCTGAACCATGCCCAAGGCCCTCATCACTTGCATGCATCTGCAACGCCATTTCGCAAAGTTCCGCGCCGAGTTCGACGCCGTCGGCGTCGAGCCGGTGCTGCCGCCCATACCGGGCCAGCAGTTCGATGCAGAGGACATGGAGCGCCTGCTTCCGGGCATGGATTCCATCATCGCCGGCGACGATGCCATCACCCGCGAAGCCATCGCGGCCGCCAAGGCCAAGGGCCTGCGCGCGGTGATCAAATGGGGTATCGGCACAGACGGCATCGACAAGGTAGCTGCGGCCGAGCTCGGCATTCCCGTCTACAACACGCCCGGCGTCTTCGGCGACGAGGTGGCGGATCTTGGAATGGCCTATCTCCTGTCGCTGCTGCGCGGCCTGCACCGCATGGACGCCTCCGTGCGGCAGGGTGGGTGGCTCAAGGTCGAGGGCCGCAGCCTGTCAGGCCTGGTCGCGGGCGTGGTTGGACTGGGCTCCATCGGCCGGGCCGTCGCGCGCCGCTGCGCCGCCTTCGGCATGGAGGTCATCGGCTCCGACGAGCAGCCGATCGACGCGCTGACGCTGGAAGGCGCGCAAGCGAAGCAGGTGCCGTTCACGACCTTGCTGTCGCGCGCCGATGTAGTGCTCATCGCCTGCAACCTGACGGCCACCAACCGCCACCTGTTCAACGAGGAGGCCTTCGCGCAGATGAAGCGCGGGTCCTATCTGGTGAATGTGGCGCGCGGGCCGCTGGTCAAGGAAAGCGCGCTGATCGCTGCCTTGCAGAGCGGCCATCTGGCTGGTGCCGGCCTCGATGTCTTCGAGGTCGAGCCGCTGCCGGAGGACAGCCCGCTGAAGGCGATGGAGAATGTCGTGCTCGGCACGCATAACGGCTCCAACACCGTCGATGCCGTGAACCGCGTGAACCGCATGACGGTGGACATCCTTTTCGATGTGCTCGGCGTGCGCAAGATCGAGGGCTGGACGCCCAACCGGGTTGCCTGACAAGCCGATATCGACGCGTGGGGTGAACTGCGCGGGCATGCATGTCGCGGTCATCGTCAACGACCGCGACTACTTCCTGCGCCACCGCCTGCCGGTGGTCGAGGCACTGGTGGGGCAGGGCGCCGCGGTGACGGTGCTTGCCGGCGGAAATACCGCGCCGCCGCCCATGCCGCGCAACTGGTCCTTCCGGCACCTGCCGATCGATCGCCTGTCGATCAATCCGGTGAAGGATGCCGGACTGTTCTTCCGCGCGCTTGGCCACCTATGGCGATTGCGGGCCGATGCGCTTCATCTCATCACCCTGAAACCGGCCGTCTATGGCGGCATGGCCGCCATGCTGCTCAGGCTCGCCGGCAGGGGGCCGCGCCGGGTGGTCATCACCATACCGGGCCTCGGGCGGCTGATGTCACCGCAGGGGCAGGGAGCGGGTCGCCTGTCCGGCCTGTTGCGCGGCTGCGTCGGCGGGGTGATCGGTTTCCTGTCGCGCCGGCGCGGGGTCGTCTTCACTTTCGAGACGGGGCATGACAGGCAGGTCTGGATCGACAGCGGTTTCATCCGCGCCGATCATTCCGTCGTCGTGCGCGGGGCAGGCGTCGATCCGCGTCGCTTCAGCCCGCGCGAGGGCGCGCGCACACCCGGACCGCTGCGCGTGCTCTACGCCTCGCGCCTGCTCAGGTCGAAGGGGCTCGACAGCTTTCTCGATGCGGCGCGGGCGATGCGCGGCCGGATGGAATTCATCGTCGCGGGCTGGGGCGATCCCGCCGATGGGGACGGCTACGATCCAGAGGAACTGGCCGCCGAAAAAGCGATCAGCTTTCGCGGCAATGTCGCGGACATGCCGTCGCTCTTGCGCGCGGTCGATCTCATCTGCCTGCCGACGCGCTATGGCGAAGGCATACCGCGCATCCTGATCGAGGCGGCCGCCTGCGGCCTGCCCTGCATCGCGACAGACGGCGACGGCTGCCGCACCATCGTGGTGGACGGTGTGACGGGAACGATCGTCGCAGGTGGCGACCCGGCCGCGATCACCCAGGCGCTCATCCACGCGCTGGAGAGCTATGCCGCGTCGCCGGAGAAGCTCGTCGCGCAGGGCGGGGCCGCCCGCGGGCATGTGCTGGAAGGCGGCTTCAGCGACGAGGCGGTGACCGCCGAGTTCCTGTCGCTGCTGCTGAAGGATTAGGGTTCAGCGGTTGCGCTTGCGCAGCTGTTCTTCCCACGCGACGGCATGCCGCACGATCAGTTCCAGATCGTCATATTCCGGCACCCAGCCGAACGCGGCCCGCGCGCGGGCCGCATTCGCCACGATGGCGACGGCGTCGCCGGCGCGGCGCTCGCGCTCGCGCACCTCGAAATCGTTGCCGGTGACCCGCTTCACCGCCGCGATCACCTCGCGCACTGAATAGCCGCGCCCGTAGCCGCAATTGGCGACGAGGCTGTCGCCGCCGTCGCGCAGTCGCGTGAGTGCGAGATAATGCGCCTCGGCGAGATCCCAGACATGGATGTAGTCGCGCACGCAGGTGCCGTCCGGCGTCGGATAGTCGGTGCCGTAGATTTCCATGAAACGGCGCTTGCCGGTCGCCGCTTCCGACGCGACCTTGATCAGATGCGTTGCGCCCTTCGTCGATTGGCCGGTGCGGCCGGCGGGGTCGGCGCCCGAGACGTTGAAATAGCGCAGTGCCGTATAGCGGAAATCATGCGCCAGCGCCGTGTCGCGCAGCATCAGCTCCGTCATCAGCTTGGAGGTGCCGTAGGGCGATTCGGGCAGCGTGCGTTCCTCCTCCGTCACCGGCATGCGCTCGGGGCTGCCATAGACGGCGGCCGTGGAGGAGAAGATGAAGTTCTTCACGCCGGTCCGCACGGCGCTTTCGATCAGCGCGCGCGACCTGACGGTGTTGTTCTCATAGTAGCCGAGCGGGTCGGCGACGGATTCGGGAACGATGATCGAGCCGGCGAAGTGGATGATGGCGTCGGCATCATGTGCGCGGATCGTGTCCTCCACGAGGGCCTGGTCGCCGATGTCGCCGACGACGAGCTGTGCGGCATCCGCCACCGCCCAGTCGAAACCGGTGCTGAGGCGGTCGATGACCACCACCTTTTCGCCGCAGTCGAGCAGCTTCCACACCATGTGGCTGCCTATATAGCCGGCGCCGCCGGTGACAAGAACGGACATTCGATTTTCTCCGTGGAAGCCCTTCCGCTGAATAGCCATTTGGCCTTCCAGCGTCGAGACACGTTTGTGCCCGCCGTGTCATGTGGTAGGTGAGGGGCATGGAGCGGGTGGCATTCATCTACTGGGGGCGCAGAGGCTCCCTGTCCCAGTTCACACTCGAACTGGCGGAGGCTTCCGAGCGCCAGCGCCTCGTCGACGCCACCTTTTCCGTATCGCGAAACAACGAATCGTTCGACATATTCGCCCCGCTGGGGGACCGCATCGTTCCGGTCGATACGTTCGTGCCGACGCATGGCGCGCTGTCGCGCATCTATCGCGTCCCGACATTGCGCCAGGCGATGCTCGATATGGTCGCCAGGCGCCGCATCCAGTGGGTCGTCAACTTGATGCCGCATGTCTGGTCGCCCTTCGTCACGCCGGCGATCCAGGCGACCGGCGCACGCTATGCCGCCGTCGTGCACGATGCACGCCGCCATCCGGGCGATCATCGCGGCCTGGTCAACTGGTGGACCCTGCGCGACGCGCGCAATGCCGAGCTTCTGTTTACATTGAGTTCCGCGGTGGGCAGCCAATTGGGTGCGATGCCGGCCTTTGACGGGCGCAGGATCGTGCCGCTGCAGCATCCCGAGCTCACCTACGGACAGGCGGCGCGGGCGCGGCACTACGATCCCGGCCGACCGATCAGGCTCATGTTCCTTGGCCGGATCATGCCTTACAAGGGGCTGGGCAATTTCCTCGACATGATCGAGAACCTTCGCGCCGTCGGCCTTCCGGTCGAGTTCGGCGTGTTCGGCGAGGGGCCGCTCGGGACGGATGGCGCGCGCATCGAGGCACTCGGGGGCGAGATCGTCAATCGCTGGATGGCGGCAAACGAATTGCCCCTTTTGCTCGACCGCTTCGACGCGGTGGTGCTTTCGCATATCGAGGCGAGCCAGTCGGGCGTGGTCGCCACCGCGCATGGTGCGGGCATGCCGGTGGTGGCGACGCCGGTCGGCGGCCTGATCGAACAGATTCGCGATGGCGAGACGGGCGTCCTCGCAGAGCGAGCAGATGGCACCGCGCTTGCCCAGGCCGTGCTCCGGCTGGTCAAGACGCCCGGCCTTTACGACGGGATTGCCGCGAACATCCTGCGATGCCGCGCCGGGCAATCCATGGAATCCTTCCTCGCGCGCGTGGTCGAGAATCTGGCGGCGATGCCGAAGCGCTGATTTTACCAGCCGGAAGCCAGCGGCCGCAATTTCATCGCCTGCGCCGCCCGCCGCAATATGCGGGGGCTGAGCGCCAGCCTTGCCGCCTTCATCCCACGGCCAAGCGCGCGCCCCGGCGCGGCCTCGAACAGATGGGCGCGGGCGGCCGCCGCCGCCGAGATCAGCATGAAGGCCGCGTCCTCCGTCCTGTGTTCGGGGTCGCGCAGCGCGGCGGCCAGCGCCATATTGGCTTCGTGGACGGCGGCATAGGAGGTCCATGTGCCGGCCATGGTCCGCGATTGCGGATGGACGCCGTAGGAATAGACGGTCTGCGGAAAGCTCTCGCGCCTGATTGCGTGGCCGAGCAGGCGCAGCATCATTTCGCGGTCCCCGGCAAGACCGACATCGGTGCGGAATGGCCCGGCGCGCTCGTATAAGTCGCGGCGCACGAGGCGGGAATTGATGGTGGGATTGCCGAAGAGCACCGACGCCCGGTCCATGCGGCGGCGATGATGGTCGCTCGTCCATATGGTGCGCTGCGCATCGACCATCGCGGCCTCGCCGGTCGCCAGGCAGGCATTCGTGGCGAGCGCATGGGCGAGGAGTTCGCGCAGCGGCGTTTCGACCCTGTCATCGGCATTCAGCCAGAGCACATATCGGCCGGAAGATGCGGCCAGCGCCTTGTTGAGGCCGTCATAGATGGAATTGTCCGAATGGCCGGCGATCCGCACGCCGGCTTCGGCGAGGAAAGCCTGCGTGCCGTCGCTGGAGCCGCCGTCGGCGGCGACGATCTCGAAGGCCGTGCCGTCGAGCGCGGCATGCACGGAGGCGATCGCGTCGGGGAGATGTTCCATCGCGTCGCGGCAGGGGATGATGACCGATATGTCGACTGGGCGCGCCATCCGGGATTGCTGTCTCAGTGGCCGCCGGTGCGGCAAATGCAGGCGGCGTCGCGGCTGAGAGGCGCGGCGCGGTGTCCGGCGGGTCATCGCATGGTGCGTGGCAAGGTGCAAGTTGCGCACGGCGGACGGTTGACAAGCCGCGGGATTTGCATTGAGGCAAAGGGATAGCCATTTTCGCCCTTCGACGAGAAATGGAATGTTTCAGGACAATCGGCGCTGATGCCTAACGACCGCAATCCCGGCTGGACGCGTTTCTACGTCCCGGAGATACACGACATCCACCCCGCCATGCAGGCCGAGCTGGCGGCGATGTCGGCGCTGTGGCCGGCGCAGGCGCGGGAGCGCTGCGCGCTGCTCGTGGTGCCGTTCTGGATGGGCGAGCTTGCGCTGGCGGATCATCCCGATTTCTGGACCGCGCTGGCCGCCATGCCCGGCGAAAAGGTGCTCCATGGCTGGACTCACACGCTGGGGCCGGATTTGTGGAACTGGCTGCTCTACGGTCACGACAACCGGTCGGAATTTGCCCGGCTGAGCGCGGACGAGGCGCGCAGGCGTCTCGCCGATGGTGTCGCCGCGCTGGAAAATACGATGGGCGTTCGCCCCCGCTGGTTCTGCGCGCCGCGATGGCAGCAATCGGCGGCGGTCGCGCCTGTGCTGAAGGAAGCCGGCTTTACCGGCTATATGCTCAGGAACCGGCTTGTGCGCTTTGGGGAGGAGCCGGTGCCGCTGCCCGCGCTCTGCTTCGACGAGGGGCCGCGAAAGACCAAGGCCGCGCTGCTGCGGCGCTTGCGCGAGCATACGATCGACCGGCTGGTGAGCGCCGGCAAGCCATTCCGCGTCACGCTCCATCCCGACGATGTCAACGATGCGCCGACATGGGATCAGGCGACGCGCCTGATGGCGCGTCTGGCGCGCGAGGGCTGGGAACCGCTCTCCGCCGAGGAGGCGATTGCGCGGTGGCGGGCGCTGCAGGGCGCGCGGCAGCCTGCATGAAGCGCGTGCTTTTCCTCAGCAACGGCCATGGCGAGGACGTGATCGCGCTGCGTGTGATCGAGGCGCTGCGCCCGCTGCTTCCCAAGGCGCGCATTAGCGCCTGGCCGATGGTGGGCGAGGGGGCCGCCTATGCGCGGCAGGGCATGGCGACGCTGGGCGCGGCCAACCGCCTGCCGAGCGCCGGCTTCGCCACGCTCGATCCGCAACTGATGCTGCGCGACCTCGGCGCGGGCTGGATCGGCACGCATCTGCGCCAATGGCGCGGGGCGCGGGCCTTGCGCGGGCAGTTCGATCTCGCCGTCGCGGTGGGAGACATCATCCCGCTGGCGGCGGCGCGCATCGCCCACACGCCCACGGCCTTCATCGGCTGCGCAAAGTCGGCCTATTATCGCAGCCGTGCCTTCCGCTACAACGGGATCGAAATCGCCATGATGCGCCGCTGCATGGCCGTTTTCCCGCGTGATTCGCGCACGGCGGAAGAGCTCGCGCAAAAGGGCATCGCCGTGCATGATCTCGGCAATCCGATGATGGATGGTCTGACGCCGTCGCTGGACGAGCTCGGTCTGGAGCAGGACAGGCCCGTCGTGGCGCTGCTGCCGGGAACGCGCGACGATGCGGAGGCGAACTGCGTCGATCTCCTGGCCTTCCTGGCGCCCGCCGCGAGCAGGCAGCCACTCGACCTCGTCTTCGCCACCGCGCCGGGCCTGCGCATGGACGTGCTGCGCCGGAAACTGGCTGCCGATGCGCGGCTGAAGGCATGGTCCGTGGCCGCCGGCCAGCCGCATTTCAGGGGGCTGGTCGCCACGATCACGGGACCGGGTGGCATGCGCGCGCGCATCGTCGAAGGCCGCTTCGCCGATGTGCTGATCGCAGCCGAGCTGGTGGTGGGGATGGCCGGCACCGGCAATGAGCAGGCGGTCGGGCTCGGCCTGCCGCTGGTCGCCGTGCCTTCGGCGGGCATGCAGGGCGAGCGCTTCGTGCGCATGAAGGCGGAATATTTCGGCGAGGCGGCGCTGACTTTGCCGCGCGACGCCGGCATCATTTCGGCGGCGGTCCATGACCTTCTCAACGACCCGGCGCGCCGCGCCGCGATGGGCGAGGCGGGCCGGGAGCGCATGGGACGGCCCGGCGCAAGCCGCGCTATCGCCGCGCGGATCGCAGAACTGGTGGCGGCATGAGCCCGCGCTACTCCGTCGTCATCACTGCGCACAATGCCGCCGGCACCATCGGCGACAGCCTCCGTTCGCTGGCGCGGCAGGAGGGGATCGCGCCGCGGGATCTCGAAGTGGTTCTGGTCGATGACCGCAGCACGGACGACACGCTTGAGGCCGCCCGCGCGGCGGGACTCGATTGCCTGCGCCCCATCCGCATCGACAAGGCGGCATCGTCCGACCTCACCACCCGCCAGCAGGCGCTGGCGGTTGCTTTTACCGAAGCCCGCGGCGACATCGTGCTGACGCTGGATGCCGATGGCATTGCCGCTCCTCGCTGGGTGCGCCACATGGTCGAGCCCATCGAGCAGGGCAGGGTCGATGCGGTGGCGGGCGGCGTTTCGTTTCGGGCGCGAACGGGCTGGATCGGCCTGTGGCAGACGGTCGACCAGACCGTCTATCTTTCGATCTGCCGCATTCTCTCGGCGCTGGGCTTTGCCTCCGGCGTGCTCTTCGGCAGCTTCGCATTCCGGCGTGAACTCTTTGCCGGGATCGACGGCTGGGAGCGGATCGGCCGCACCCTGATCGAGGACATGGCTTTCGCGCATGCCCTGCATGCCGGGGGTGCCCGCATTGCCTATGACGCGCGGCCGGACATGGAGGTGGAGGCCTGCGCCAGCTGGGGCGTGCTGATCGAACGGGCGAAGCGCGTCAGCGCCGGCGGTGTTTCGACCCTCTCCATCGCCATCGGCGGCTGGATGGCGCTGCTGATCGCTGCGGCGATCGCTGCCGTGATTTTCGGCAGTGCGGCAATGACGGTGCTTGCGGTGCGCTATGGTCTGGGGGTAGCCCATACCATGTTCGCCCTGCTGAGGGCGGGGCAGTGGCGGCTTGCGCCATTGGCTTTTCTCTATGAGCCGCTGGCCATCGGCATTGGTGCGCTGGTGGCGGTCAGGCTGATGCGCGGCAATTCGGTGGAATGGGGAGGCAATCGCTATGAGCGCTGACGAGACGCCGCGCCGGACCCGCACGCGCGAGGCCACGGGCACCATCCGCGAATACCGCCCCGAAGACCGCGAGGTGGTGCGCGAAATCTGCCGCCGCACCGCCTACCGCAACCGCGGCTCGGCCGCTTTGTTCGAGGATGACGAGCTTTTCGCCGACTATTGGACGAAATATTACACCGACCACGAGCCGGAATCCTGCCTCGTCGTGGAAGAGGACGGTGTCGTCATCGGCTATCTGATCGGCTGCGTCGACACGCTGCGCATGATCAAGGTCATGGGCCGCAGCATCGTGCCGGGAATCATCGGCAAGATGCTCTGGCGTGCCGCGACCGGGCGCTACAAGAACCCGGCGACCCTGCGCACCATGCGCTGGATGTTCTTCCACTCATGGCGCGAGGCACCGAGCATTCCCTTGCGCAAATATCCGGCGCATTATCACTGCAACATCCTGCGTCGCGGGCACGGCAAGAACTATTACACATCGACGGTGCTGCGCTTCCTGGACTACCTCGACAGCAAGGGCGTGGAGCGGCTGCATGGGCAGATCGAGGAGCCTGCCGCATCGGGTGTGTGGCGCCAGATGGTTGACAACTACATGGTTGCGAGCAATCAGGTCGGCCTTCTCGAACTCTATGCGGAAAAGCCGTCGCACTTTCAGCGGGTCATCCTGGGCGAGCAGAAGCCCATGCTGAACAAGGCATGGGGCGCGACTGTCTCCGATTATCGCGGCTGGGTTGAGTGGACGGCCAAAAAGTACCACATGTGAGCGGCCGGCATCGCGCCGCAGCCCAAGAGGAAGACGAACCAGTGACTGCCGCCGTCGGCAATCTATCGGCCATGAATGCTCATGCGGACACCGCAGGAGACGATTCCGTGCAGGTCGTCGTCACTGTCAACGGGCCTGGCGAGGTGGCCTGCTGGCTCTACCCGCTCGCAACCGAGCTGAAGCGGCAGATACCGGGCGTCAGGATCTGCGTGGCGGTTGTGCCCTGCACCTTCTCCACCGGTTCCGAGATCACGGTCATCAAGGAACTGCCCTATGTCGATGCCTCCTGCTCGATTGCCGAGACCAAGGCGCTGATCCTGCGCAACAAATTGCCGGATGGCTTTGCGCGCAAGGGACGCGGCTTCATCATCCATCTGGGCGGCGACAGCGTCTTCACCTGGCTGCTTTCGCTGCGGCTCGGCCTGCCCTGCTTCGCCTATGCGGAAAGGCCGCTGGCGCTTCAGTCGCGCTTCGAGGATGTCTGGTATTCCGGCTTCGAGGAGATCAGGGGAGCGGCGGCGAAGGATGCCAAGATCGTCGGCGAGATGATGGTCGACGCCGCCAATATGCGCGTGCCGGACCGCGCGCCGCTGCGCGACGGCGCCATGACGGTCGGCCTCTATCCCGGCAGCCGCGACTATCTGGCGAAATATTTCCTGCCCTTCTATGCGGCAATCGCGGAAGAGGTCGCCAAGACGCATCCGCAGGTCGAGTGGATGCTGGCGAAGTCCGATTTCCTGTCGCTCGATTTCCTGCGCAACCTGCCGTCGATCCATGACGGACGGCCGCTCGATGCCGTCGAACTGCGCTATGAGGAGGCCGCCGGAAGGCAATTCCTCGTCACGCCGAAGGGCATCCGCATCGGCATCGGTTCCGCCGACGAGGTCGGGCAGCGCGCCAAGGTGGCGCTCTCGCTGCCGGGCTCCAACACGGCCGAGCTTTCGGCCATCGGCCTGCCGATGATCATCACCCTGCCGACATGGTGGACGGAGACCGCGCCGCTGCCGGGGCTCGCCGGCCATGTCGGCCGCATCCCGCTGCTGGGCAAATATATCAAGCGCTTCCTCAGCTATCAGGTGCTGAAGCGGCTGCGCTTCCTGTCGCATCCCAACCGCCGCACCGGCAGGATGGTCGTACCGGAAGTTCTTGGCCGCATCACCGCCCCGCAGGTGGCCGAGGTGGTGCGGGACTATCTCGACCGCGACACCCGCCCCCTCGAGGACGAGCTGCGCGCCATCATGGGGCCGCCCGGCGCAACCAAGCGTTTCGTATCGGCGCTGACCGCCTATCTGAAGCGTCCGGCGGAGCGATATGAAACTGCATAGGCATTTCTGGACCATCTGGAACGAGCTTTGGGCGCGCCGCCGCACTTTCGGCCTGGCGCTGTTCTGCGTCGCCGCATCGGCGGGGCTCTATGTCCTGATGCCGATATGGGCGGGCGAGCTCGTCGGCGGCATCTTCGCCAAGGGCGATGTCGGCGCGCTGGCGATGCATCTCCTGCTCGGCCTTGCGATCTTCTTCGGCGCGTCGCTGTTCGGCTTCGGGCGCACCTATCTCATGGTGCTGCTCAGCCATCAGATCACCGCCGAAACGCGTGCGCGCATCTTCCATCACATATTGCGCGTCTCGCCGCGCACGCTGGCCTCGGTGTCCGGCGGCGAACTGGTGTCAAGCTTCTCCAACGACCTGCAGACTTTTCACGAGGCGCTGGTGCGGGTCATTGCGGTGCTGGCGCCGGCGGTCATCCTGGTGCTCGTCTTCGGCGTCGCCATGGCCTACCATTCCTGGCTGCTGTTCCTCTGCTCGATCGTGCTGATCAGCCCGCTGATCCTCGTCACCTCCTATTTCGGCAATAGGCTGCATGGCGCCTCGCATGGCACGCAGGAGCAGCTTGCCGGGCTCGTCGGCAGCTTCGAGGAGATGCTGGGCGGCGCGAAGGAGATCAAGTCCTTCAACCGCGAGGAAGATGTCTCCAGCCGCTTCAACGCGCTCAATGCCCGCACGCTGACGGCGCAATTGCTGCGCGACCGCATGGATTCGCTCCATCCGGCGGCGGTGTCGCTGGCGGCGGCTGTGGGCATCGCCGCCATGGTGCTGCTTGCCGCCTATCTGTTGCAGAACGCCTATATTTCGATCGAGACGCTGACGGCATTCCTCGTCTGCGTCGGCCTTGCCTTCACGCCCTTGCAGGAGGCCAGCCATTCGCTGGGGCGCCTGATCCAGCTCGTCGCCGTGATGGACCGCTTCGAGCGGCTGATGGCGATGCCGCCCGAGAAGGACGGGACGCAGCCGCTCCTGCCGGGCCAGACGCGCGGCGCGGTGACCTTCGATCATGTGAATTTCAGCTACGTGCCCGGCGCCAATTTCGGTCTGCGCGATTTCAACCTCGATATTGCGGCCGGGCAGCGCGTGGCGCTGGTTGGTCCGAGCGGCGGCGGCAAGTCCACCATCCTCGATTTCGTGCCGCGCTTCCTGACACCCGACACCGGCACCCTGCGCATCGATGGCGAGGATGCCGCCGATCTGCGCCTTGCCGATCTTCGCCGGCAGATCGGCGTCGTATTCCAGCAGCCCGTCCTGTTCGAGGGCACGCTGCTCGACAATCTGCGTTTCGGCGCGCCGGACGCCAGCCTCGATGAAGTGATGGCAGCCGCTCGCGCCGCCCATGTGGACGAGTTCGCCCAGCGCCTGACCGGGAAATACGATGCGCGCATCGAGGCGCGGGGCGGCAACCTGTCGGTCGGCCAGCGCCAGCGCATCGCCATCGCACGCGTCTTCCTCAAGGATCCGCGCATCCTGCTGCTGGACGAGCCGACCTCGGCGCTGGACACCGATTCGGAACGGCTGGTGCGCGATGCGCTGGCGCGTGCTTCGGCGGGCCGGACGACGCTGATCGTCGCGCACCGGCTCAACACGGTGCGCAGCGCCGACCGCATCGTCGTGATCGAGAATGGCCGCATCGTCGAGGACGGCACCCATCAGGAACTTTTTGCGCGGGGCGGGCTCTATCACCGCCTCTGCCGCGAGCAACTGGCATCGGATCAGGACGAATGGAACTTGCAGCAAGCCTGATCCTGCCGACGCGCAACCGCGCCGACATATTGCGCCAGTCGCTGCCGCGCATGCTCGACCAGACGGCGCCGGCCGGCTCTTTCGAGATCGTGGTGGTGGACGATGCCTCCGACGACGACACGGCGGACGCCGTGGCCTCCATTGGCTCGCCCGACATCGTCTATCGCCGCCAGCCGGAGCAGCAGGCGGCGGCAAGCGCCCGCAACCGCGCCATCGAGATTGCGCGCGGCAAGCTGCTGATCTTCGTCGATGACGACGCTTTCGTCAGGCGCGACTATGTGGCCGAACACCTTGCCGCCCATGAGGGGCAGGCGAATGTCGCAGTCAGCGGGCCCATCGTCGAGGTGAGCGCCATCCCCGAGGAACGCGACCCGCCGGCGGGTCCGATGATCGGCCGCCACATCAACGCTTTCCCCACAGGCAACGCATCCGTCTCCCGCGAGGCGATCGTCGCCGCCGGCCTGTTCGACACGGATTTCCGCTCCTATGGCTGGGAGGATGCGGAAATGTTCCGCCGCCTGCTGATGGCGGGCGTCAATCGCCGCTATCACTGGAAGGTGCCGATCTACCACTACAAGGCGCCGACGACGCGCAGGAATTTCCTTGCGCAACTGGAGACGGAAGAGCGGCGCGGCCACATGGGCGCGATCTACTACGCCAAGCATCCGAACCTCGCCGTGGCCTTGCAGACCAAGCAGATCGGCGTGCTCAACCTGATCGAGCGCGGCCTGTCGGGCCTGTTCGGCATCGAGAAGCGCATTGCAGAGATGCGGGCGACCGGCGTCGAGCCGACCTCGGATTTCATCCGCTTCCTGATGATCAATCACAGCGAGATGGCGACGGGCCGGCGCATCTGGAAGCAGATGAGCCGCACGGAGCGCCGCGCGCTCGCCGAGGCCACGCGCGCCAAGGTCACGCCGCTGACGTAGCGGCGTCCTGACGAACGCTTTACCGCCGCTCAAGTTTGGTTTTCCTGGCTGCATTTGTGCGCCGCCGGGCGATTCCGTCCGGCTGCAAATGCTATGACTGATCAGCCCTTTTTGGCGATGCCGATGCTGGTGAGCGCGGCCGACAGGTCGGGCGCGTGGACCGGCTCGCCGAAGGCGGCCGGATTGACCGCGACGCGATGCGACAGATCGCGATGGTGCATGCAGTAGCGGTCCCATGGCGAGAGCTGGATCCGGAAGAACTTGATCAGCGCCTCGGCCATCGTCTCGCGCAGCTCGATGCTGCGTCCCGGCCGCTTGCCGAGATGGGCGAGAAACTCCGCCGCGAATTCGTTGACGCTGCGCGAGGGGTTGCCGAGCACGACGCGCTCCGGCTTGCCCTGCGTCATCGGGCGCGAAAGCATGATGCGGGCGATCGTGGCGATGTCGCGCGCGTGGATGATGTGGAAGCGTCCATCGGCGCGCAGCCGGCGCATCAGCCAGGCCCACGGCTTCACCTGCCGGATCAGCTTGGCGAAATGGGAGGCGGGCTTGCCGGGATCGGCGCCGACCACCAGCGTCGGGAACATGCCGACCATGTTGGCCTGGTCCGCGCGCTCCTCCATCAGCTCGACCAGCCGGTATTTCGACTGGATATATTCAGAGCCGAGGTCGCGCGCGGCGTCGAGTAGGTTGCCGTCGGCGTCGAGCACACTGGCTGACGAGAAATAGACGATGCGCTTGCAGCCGGCGGCGATCAGCGCGTCAGCCAGCGCGATATTGGCATCGCAATTGATGCGGAAGGCGTTGCCTTCGCCCCATGAGGTGGCGACCAGCATGGCGGCGTCGATGCCGGCGAGGCGGTCGCGATACGTGTCGAGCGCTTCCATGTCGGCGGCGATGACGCTGATGCGCGATGACCATTCGGGCCGGATGGCCAGCTTCGCCGGATCGCGCAGCACGAGAACCAGTTCGTGCCCGGTCTTTTCCATCAGGTCTTCGACGATGTAGTGGCCCACGCAGCCGCTGGCGCCGGTGATCAGGATACGCTGTACGCTCATTCTCGGGATGGCTTCCATTTGCGGCGCCACGGCGGGCGCAAGAACATGCAGCGCCCTTAACGCATTTTACGCCGCGGTGGAATCACCACGCCTGCCACCAAGGGCAGAAAGCCGTCATCGGTCCGGGCGATGGTCAGGCAGCGGTGCGGAAATGCGGCATGAGGCCCGCATAGGATTCGGCGATTCGAGCCATAGGCAGCTCGCTCGATGCAGCCGGCTCCACCTTGGCCGGGCCGCCATCCGCCGGCAGCGACACGATTGCGAACTGGCGCGATGCCCCTTCGCCGAAGGCAACAGCACCGGCCCAGCTTAGATCGTCTCGATCATGCGGAAGTTCGAACAGCAATTCGCCGCCCGCCTTGCCGATCGCTTCGGGCAACTGGTCGAGCAATTGTTCGCGCGTATCGATGGCCTGGAGCGAAAGTTCCATCTCGACCTCTTCGAGCGATTGCGCTGGCTGCTGCGGGTTGGAATCGTCCATGTGACACCTCTTTGCGTGCCCTGTCCCGGCCCGATCCCCATGTCCAGATCAACCTCCAGCGTGGCGGGAATATGGCATGGGTAGTTCGGCTACGGCTTGCAGACCCGCTAGGCGCCGGCGCGACGATAGAATGCAAGCGATCCGGCAAGCGTCAGCAGCACGCCGCCGCAGATCCGGTCGAGCCAAAGCGCGCCTGACGTCCTCAGGAGCCGAACCGCCTGCGAGCCGAATAGCGCGTAGCCGAACATGACCGTGAAATCGATGGCGGCGAACACCAGGGCAAGAATGACATATTGCGGCAACTGGGCTGCGGCGGGCTCGATGAATTGCGGCAGGAAGGCAGAGAAGAACAGATAGCCCTTGGGATTCGTCACCGCCACCAGGAAGCTTCTGAGGAAGATGGATCGGGCAGATCCAGCGCCGGCGATGCCCGCCGGTCGCAGAGGTTCGGCGAGCGTTCCCCTGGATCGTAGAAGCGCGATGCCGAGATAGGCCAGATAGCAGACGCCGATCCACTTGACGACACTGAACCAGAATTCCGATGCCGCCAGAAGTGCACCCAGCCCGAGAGCGACCGCTCCGATCAGGATGAAATCGGACAGGACCGCACCGATCATGCCGAGACTGGCGCGACGCATTCCGAACCGCGAACCGTTCGCCAGAGCAAGCAGCACGGTCGGACCGGGTGTCGCGATGCCGACGAACGCGACGAGGGCGAATGCGAGAACGGTTATTTCGGTCATCTCTTGCTCCGGGGGCACATCGGATGCACCGAGTTTTGCAATATCATCCGCAGACCGCAACGGGGCGGCGCTGAAATCCAGACCGATCCACCTCCCGCTGCGGCTTTGACCGCTGCCGGGCGGTCGGCTACACAGCTTCGCGAGACAGGCACCTCCCGCGCATGGCAGTCATCATCGAAAGACAGTCTTCCTCCGCGGCGCGCTGGGCGCGCCGACTGGCGCTCTTTTCGGCTGCCCTTTTCATAACCTCATTGGCAGGCCATCGCTTCGGCGCGGTGGAGACGGTGCCGTTCTTCTGGCTGGCGTGGCTCGTGGCTGGCTTTGCATTGCTGGCGCTTCTGCTCGGCCTGCTCGGTATGCGCGCGCTTTGGGAGCGGGGCGATCGCGGCGGGCGCGCCTCGGCGCTGGCGATCGTGATGGCGGTGCTGGTGCTGGCGCCGATCGGCTTTGCCGGCTTCCTTGCCTATAGCCTGCCGCCCATCGGCGATGTTTCCACCGACGTGCTGGAGCCGCCGGCGTTCCGCATCGCGCCGGACCTGCGCAAGGGGGATATGAACCCGCTCGGCGCCTATCCGCGCGAACAGGCCGACATGCAGCGCGAGGCCTATGCGGACGTCACCGGCCGCCGCTATGCGATGCCCGCACAAGGTGTCCAGGAACTGGTGACGCTTCTGGTCGGGGATCGGCGCTGGGCGGTCCTGCGGCCGTTCGATGCCGAAGGTGATGGCGGCGAGGCCACCATGGAAACGGTGGCGCATTCGCCGCTTCTCGGCCTCCTGTCCGACGTAGCGATCAGGGTCACGGACGAGGGCGAGACGAGCTATGTCGATATGCGTTCCGTATCCCGCTACGGCGCGCGCGATCTTGGCGACAATGCCCGCAAGATCAGCGGCTTCCTTGCCGATCTCGACCAGCTCGTCACCCTGCGTAGCACGATGTCGCTGCCGCCGGGCGAGTGAGACCGCTCAGGCGGGGGCGAACACGCCGTCCGTCGCGATGCCGTTCTGCGCGGTGACGAGTCCGCGCGCCACCAGGTCCTCGATATGGGCGAGCACCGAGAGGCCGGCTGCGCCATGGAGGCGTGGATCGGTGTCGCGATAGATGGCCGCGACGATTTCGGGAATGGTACGGTCGCCGCCGCGAAGCCGTTCGAGGATGGCGCGCTCGCGCATCTTGCGATGGCCCTTGAGGCCGCGCATGAAGGCCGGCGGCGAGGTCACCGCGCCGCCATGCCCCGGCAGGAGCATGGTATCGTTGCGGGCGATGAGGCGGTCGAGCGAGGCCATATAGTCGCTCATCGCGCCATCGGGCGGAGCGACGATGGTCGTGGCCCAGGCCATCACATGGTCGCCCGAAAAGGTGACGCCCGTACCCTCCAGCGCGAAGGCGAGATGGTTGGCGCAATGGCCGGGCGTATGGAGCGCCCGCAGCGCAAAGCCGTCGCCGGTCACCAGCGAGTCGTCTGCCAGCACGATATCGGGGTTGAAGTCGGTGTCGCCGCTGGCATCCATCCGCACTTCCTCGCCGGCCCGCAGCGGCCGCGCCGGGCGATGCGGGCCGTAGCCGGCGGTCGGCGCGCCGGTGGCCGCCGCCAGCCGGGCGGCCAGCGGCGAATGATCGCGATGGGTGTGGCTGACGAGGATATGGCTGACCGGCCTGCCGCCGATCGCGGAAAGCAGCGCGGCGAGATGCTGGTCGTCGTCGGGGCCGGGGTCGAGCACCGCCAGCGTATCGGAACCGATGAGGTAGCTGTTGGTGCCGTGAAAGGTGAAGGGGCTCGGATTGGGCGCGGTGATGCGCACCACCTGCGGAGCTACCGGAACCGCTTCACCATGCGCCGCCGCGAAACGCGTGTCGAATTCCAGTGCCATGTGCTGCTCCGCTTGTCACCACGGTCGGGTTGACGATTGCCGCCTAGCATGGAAGCAAATATACGGAAACCCATCAGCGGGCATCGGCCCGCGCCGAATCGAAGGGGACAGACATGGCTTCGGCAATCACCGCCCGCCCGCTTATTTCGCTCGCGCTGCCTGAAGGTCGCACCGCAAGGCTTCTCATGCAGGTCGCCCTCGTGGTGGGCGGCACGCTGCTGCTCACGCTGGCCGCCAAGACCAAGGTCGTGCTCGGCCCGGTCGATCTCTATCTCGGAAACTTCGCCGTGCTGGCGCTGGTTGCCGCATTCGGCCTGCGTCTCGGCCTGGCGACCGTGCTGCTCTACATGGCCGAGGGCGCTGCCGGCCTGCCGGTGTTCCAGAGCACGCCCGAGAAGGGCATCGGCCTTGCCTATATGATGGGCACGACCGGCGGCTATCTCGTCGGCATGGTGGTCGCCGCAGCAATCGTCGGCTGGGCAGCGGATCGCGGCTGGGGCAGCAATCCCCTCAAGCTCTTCGCGGCGACCCTTGCTGGCACCGTGGTCATCCTCGCCTTCGGCTATGCCTGGCTGGCGACGCTCATCGGCGCCGAAGGCGCCTGGACCTTCGGCGTCGCCCCCTTCATCGTGCCGGACCTGATCAAGGCCGCGCTTGCCGCATCCGCCGTTCCGGCGGTCTGGGCATTGCTGGCGCGCCGCTGATCACACGACCGATCGACCTGTCGAAAACGCCGGCCTTCGGGCCGGCGTTTTTGCTTTTCGGGCCAATCGGATAGCGCGCAGGAACCGTATTCCTCCGACGGGGCGCATGGCGCAAAGCTGCACCGGCAAGAGCGCGCACTTTGGCAAAGCGCGGCTTGGGTCGGCGGGGCCGGAACGGTATGCCTGATGGAAGGGGGCGGAGGCCGGCAGATGCCGGCCGCCGTGCTCCCTCTTACCGGAAGGCTCTTCATGAACGCGCCCCTGTCCCATCTTGACCGGCTGGAAGCCGAGGCGATCCACATCTTCCGCGAAGTGGCCGCGACATTCACCAATCCGGTGATGCTCTATTCGGTCGGTAAGGATTCCTCGGTGCTGATGCATCTGGCGGTGAAGGCCTTCGCACCGGCCAAGCCGCCCTTTCCCTTCCTGCATGTCGACACGACCTGGAAGTTCCGCGAGATGATCGCCTTTCGCGACCGCATGGCGCGCGAGCTCGGCTTCGACCTGCTGGTCCATATCAACGAGGACGGCGTGCGGCAGGGGATCGGGCCGTTCACGCACGGCTCCAACACGCACACCCATGTGATGAAGACCGTGGCGCTGCGGCAGGCGCTCGATCACTACAAGTTCGACGCCGCATTCGGCGGGGCGCGGCGCGACGAGGAGAAGTCGCGTGCCAAGGAGCGCATCTTCTCCTTCCGCGACGCCAACCATGCCTGGGATCCGAAGAACCAGCGGCCGGAAATGTGGAAGATCTACAATACCCGCGTCTCGCCGGGCGAATCGATCCGCGTCTTTCCGCTCTCCAACTGGACCGAGCTGGACATCTGGCAGTACATCCGCCGCGAGGACATCCCCATCGTGCCGCTCTATTTCGCCAGGCGCCGGCCGGTGGTCGAGCGCGACGGCATGCTCATCCTCGTCGATGACGATCGCATCAAGCTGCAGCCGAACGAGGTGGTGCAGGAGCGCATGGTGCGGTTCCGCACGCTGGGCTGCTACCCGCTGACCGGCGCGATCGATTCCGAGGCCGATACGCTCGACGCCATTGTGGACGAGATGCTGCTTGCCCGGACGTCGGAACGGCAGGGCCGGCTCATCGATCGCGACGAGACGGGCTCGATGGAAAAGAAGAAGCGCGAGGGGTATTTCTGATGGCGCGCGCGTCGAATCTGGCCCTGGTGGCCGTGGAAGATGGCGAACTGGAAACGCAACAGTCCCCCGCCGCGCAACCCAAGTCGCTGCTGCGATTCCTCACCTGCGGCTCGGTGGATGACGGCAAGTCGACCCTGATCGGCCGGCTGCTCTACGACACGAAGCTGATCTTCGAGGACCAGCTTGCGACGCTGGAGCACGATTCGCGCCGCCACGGCACGACCGGCGAGGACATGGACCTCGCTTTGCTGGTCGACGGGCTGGAAGCCGAGCGCGAGCAGGGCATCACCATCGACGTCGCCTACCGTTTCTTCGCGACGGAGAAGCGCAAGTTCATCGTGGCCGACACGCCGGGCCACGAGCAATATACGCGCAACATGGCCACGGGGGCCTCGACGGCCGACCTCGCCATCGTGCTGGTCGATGCGCGGCAGGGCATATTGCGCCAGACGCGCCGCCATGCCTTCATCGCCTCGCTGCTCGGCATCCGGCATCTTGTGCTGGCAATCAACAAGATCGACCTGATCGACTACGATCAGGCGAAGTTCAACCGGATCGCGGCGGATTTCCGCCAGTTTGCGGCCGATCTCGGCTTCAGGAGCCTTGTGCCGATCCCGATCTCGGCCCGCTTCGGCGACAATGTCTCGGCGCGTTCCGACAAGCTCGGCTGGTATGCCGGCCCGACGCTTCTGGAGCATCTGGAGGAGATCGACGTCGAGGAGGATTTGCGCGCAAAACCCTTCCGCCTGCCGATCCAGTATGTGAACAGGCCGAACCTCGATTTTCGCGGCTTCTGCGGCACGATCGCGGCTGGCATGATCGCCGTGGGGGATCCGGTCGTGGCGGCGAAATCGGGGAAGGTGTCCGCCGTCAAGCGTATCCTCACGCCGCATGGCGATGCGGATCAGGCGGTCGAGGGCGAGGCGGTGACGATCCTGCTCGCCGACGAGATCGAGTTGTCGCGCGGCAACATGTTGGTGGCCCCGTCGGCGCGGCCGCACCTTGCCGACCGCTTCACCGCGCGGCTGGTCTGGTTCGACGAGAAAGCCCTGCTGCCCGGCCGCTCCTATATATTGCGGACCGAGACCGACCAGACCAACGCCACGGTGACGGAGCTTGCGACCCGCATCGACGTGAACAGTTTCGTGCGCGAGCAGGCGGATGGGCTGGCGATGAACGAGATCGGCGAGGTATCGATCTCGACGCAATGGCCGGTCGTCTTCGATGGTTTCGCCGACAACCGCACCACCGGCTCCTTCATCCTGATCGACCGCGTGAGCAATGCGACAGTGGCCGCCGGCCTGATCGGCGATCCGGTGCGCGGAGCGGGCAATATCCACCTCCAGTCGCTAGACGTCGACAAGGTCGCGCGCGCGGCGCAGAAGGGCCAGCAGCCGCGCGTGCTGTGGTTCACCGGCCTGTCGGGCTCGGGCAAGTCCACCATCGCCAACCTGCTGGAGAAGAAGCTCCACGCCGCGGGCCGGCACACCTACCTGCTCGACGGCGACAATATCCGCCATGGGCTGAACCGCGATCTCGGCTTCTCCGATGCGGACCGGGTGGAGAATATCCGCCGTGTCGCCGAAGTAGCGAAGCTGATGGCCGATGCCGGCCTGATCGTGCTTGTTTCCTTCATCTCGCCTTTCCGCGCCGAGCGCGACATGGCCCGCCAACTCCTGCCCGAGGGCGAGTTCCTGGAAGTCTTCGTGGACACGCCGTTCGACGAATGCGCGCGGCGGGACCCCAAGGGGCTCTATGCCAAGGCGCTGCGTGGCGAGATCCGCAATTTCACCGGGCTGGACTCGCCCTATGAAGCGCCGGAACGGCCGGATATCCACCTGCCGACGCTTGGGCAGACGCCGGAAGAACTCGCCGAAGCACTGCTGGCGGCAATCAGCCGCAGCGACAGAAGCGAGGAGTTCCACGACGGTGCGGGTATCTGACGGGCGCCCGGTTGCGGCGCTGGATCAGGATTCCATCCCGTAGGCGCGGCGAAGGTGATGACGGATACGGACGACCAATTGCTGGCAGCCTTCGAAGCGATCGCGCTGAAGGCAGGGCGACTTATCCTCGATGCCTTCCATGGCGGTTGCGACGTCGAAACGAAGGCCGACCTGTCGCCGGTGACCTGGGCGGACCGGGAGGCCGAGCGGATTATTCTCGCGGGCCTTGCCGAAGCCTGCCCGCAATATCCGGTGGTGGCCGAGGAAGCGGCCAGCGCCGGCATCATGCCCGAAGCACCGGGAGAGGCTTTCCTTCTGGTCGATCCGCTGGATGGCACGAAGGAGTTCGTCGGCAAGAACACCGATTTTACGGTGAATATCGCGCTGGTCCGCCACGGCGTGCCGGTGGTGGGCATCGTCTTCGCACCGGCGCGGAAGGCCTATTGCGCCGGCCGGCCGGGACGCGCGCGGCTGGTTCATCTGGACGATGCCTTCGAGATCGTGTCGGAGAAGGAAATCGCCGTCTCCGATCCGTCCACGCCGCTGAGGATCGTCGCCAGCCGGTCGAACCGGACGCCGGAGACGGACGCCTATATTGCGCGCTATCCCGGCGCGGAGATCGTCTCCGTCGGCTCGTCGCTGAAATTCCTGATGCTGGCGGCGGGGCAGGCCGATCTTTACCCGCGTTTCGGCCGCACCATGCAGTGGGACACGGCGGCAGGCGATGCGGTGCTGCGCGCGGCCGGCGGCACCGTGACGACCGTGGGCGGTCTGGCGCTGACCTATGGCCCGCGCGAAGGAACTGGCGACGATCCTTTCGCCAATCCCTGGTTCATCGCATCGACGGGCAGGGTACCCGACGCAGACTGACGCATCCTATTCGGCTGCCTGCGCACCGTTCTTCTTCACGAAGGAAATGATCGCATCGATGATGCGGTCCTGATCGTCCTTGCTCAGATAGGGGTGCATGGGCAGGCAGAGGATTTCCTTGGGCAGCGCCTCAGAGACTGCCAATCCGCTCGGCGTGCGAGGGAAATGGCGGTAGGCTTCCTGCAAATGCAGCGGCTTGACGTAGTAGATGACGCTCGGAATGCCGGCCGTCTGCAGATGCGCCTTGAGGCCATCGCGCACCGGCGTCTCGATCGCATATTGTGCCCATGCGGACCGCGCGCCCTCCGGCAGGTGCGGCACCTTCACATGGCCGCGCAAGGCGTCGCTGTAGCGCTTGGCGACGGCATCGCGTTCGACCATCTCCTCTTCGAGGATAGCAAGCTTTTCCAGCAGGATCGCGGCCTGGATCGTGTCCAGTCGCGAATTGAGGCCGACATGGATATTGTCGTATTGCGTCTCGCCTTTGCCGTGGAAGGCGAAGGAGCGCAGGCGCTCGGCGAAGTCGCCGTCATTGGTGAACATGGCGCCGCCGTCGCCATAGCAGCCCAGCGGCTTGGCGGGGTAGAAACTGGTCGAGCCGACCTTGCCGAAGGAGCCCAGCTTGCGGTCGCCGATGGTGCCGCCGATCGACTGGGCGGCATCCTCGATGACCAGCAGGTTCTCGCGCGCGGCGATGGCCTCGATTGCCGCATAGTCGGCCGTGAGCCCGAAGAGATCGACCGGGATGATCGCCTTCGGCTTGAGGCGGCCTTCCTTCTTCACGGCCGCGATGGCGGCTTCCAGGCTGGCAATGTCGATATTGTAGGTGTCGGGATCCACGTCGACGAAGATCGGCTCCGCCTTGGTGAGCGCGACGACCTCGGCGGTGGAGGCGAAGGTGAAGCTCGGCACGAAGACCGCGTCGCCGGGGCCGATCCCGCTGGCGAGAAGCGGCAGGAGCAGCGCGTCCGTGCCGTTGGCGCAGGCGACGACATGGGAGACGCCGACATAGTCGGCAAGGCGTTTCTCGAATTCGGTCACTTCGGGGCCGAGGATGTAGCGGCCGCTCTCGACCACCTTGAGGATGGCCTTGTCGAGCTTGTCGCCGATGCGTTTGCGCTGTGCGCCGAGATCGATGAACTGCATGGGGTTCGCTTTCGATGCCCCGAAGGGCCTGTTTTCATGATGCGCGCGCAGTAACAGAGATATGCCGATGGCGGAAGTGCGCTGTCATCGCGAATGCCGATTGCCTGCCGGTGACGTGTGCCGCTATGGTCCGGCGAAGCAGCAAAACCATCCACAAGCCGCGATTCACGCGGCATCCAACCGGCTGAGGGAGGCGGCCACGCGAAGGGGGATTTTCCTCGTGCCGGTCCTATCGAACGACAATTTTGCCGCGAAACCCGGCGAGGCCACCGGCCTTGCCGCGGAAATTCTCTCGGCGCTGACCTATCGCGTCGGCAAGGAGCCGAGCGTCGCGACGCGCCACGACTGGCTCAACGCCACCACGAAAGTGGTGCGTGACCGGATGGTGGAACGCTGGATCGCCTCCACCAAGCGCGCATACGAACAGCAGGACAAGCGCGTCTACTATCTTTCGCTCGAATTCCTCATCGGCCGGCTGATGCGCGACGCCGTGTCGAATCTCGGCCTGATGGACGAGTTGCGCGCCGCGCTGACCGAACTCGGGGTCGAATTCGATGTGATCGCAGCACTTGAGCCCGATGCCGCGCTCGGCAATGGAGGGCTCGGCCGGCTCGCCGCCTGCTTCATGGAATCCATGGCCAGCGTGGACATTCCCGCCCATGGCTACGGCATCCGCTACGTGCACGGGCTGTTCCGCCAGGAAATCTCCGATGGCTGGCAGGTGGAACTGCCCGACACCTGGCTCGACCATGGCGATCCGTGGGAGTTCGGGCGGCGCGAGCGCTCGATCGAGATCGGCTTCGGCGGCGTGGTCGAGATGGTCAATGGCGAGGGCGATACCGAGCCGAAATATGTCTGGAAGCCGCAGGAACGCCTGCTCGCCATGGCCTATGACACGCCGGTGGCGGGCTGGCGCGGCAAGCGCGTCAACACGCTGCGGCTGTGGTCGGCCATGCCGGTCGATCCGATCCTGCTCGACGCCTTCAATGCCGGCGATCATGTTGGCGCGCTGCGCGAGAGCAACAAGGCCGAGAGCCTGACACAGGTGCTCTACCCTGCCGACACCACGCCGGCCGGGCAGGAATTGCGGCTGCGGCAGGAATATTTCTTCTCCGCCGCGTCCTTGCAGGACATCGTGCATCGCCATTTGCATCAATATGGCGAACTCCACTCGCTGCCAGACAAAGCCGCGATCCAGCTCAACGACACCCATCCGGCGGTGGCGGTGGCCGAACTGATGCGGCTGCTCACCGACATTCACGAAATCGATTTCGACGCCGCCTGGGACATCACCCGCCGCACCTTCTCCTATACGAACCACACGCTGCTGCCGGAGGCGCTGGAAAGCTGGCCCGTGCCGCTTTTCGAGCGGCTGCTGCCGCGCCATATGCAGATAGTCTATGCGATCAATGCCAAGCTGCTGCGGCAGGCGCGGCAGGAAAAGGGTTTCGACGGAGGCGAGATCAGCGCCATCTCGCTGATCGAGGAGAATGGCGAGCGGCGTGTGCGCATGGGCAACCTCGCCTTTGCCGGCTCGCACTCGGTCAATGGCGTATCGGCGCTGCATACGGAGCTGATGAAGGAGACGGTCTTCGCCACCTTCCACAAGCTCTATCCCGACCGGATCAACAACAAGACCAACGGCATCACCCAGCGCCGCTGGCTGATGCAATGCAATCCGGGTCTCACCGCGCTGATCCGCGACACGATCGGCGACGCGTGGCTCGACGATTTCGACCGGCTGCGCGACCTCGACGCCCATGCCGGCGATGCCGGTTTCCAGCAGGCATTCGCGGCGGTGAAGCGCGCCAACAAGGAGCGGCTGGCGCTGCTGGTGCGCGAAAGGATCGGCATCCGCATCGATCCGGCGGCGCTGTTCGACATCCAGGTCAAGCGCATCCATGAATATAAGCGCCAGCTTCTGAACATCATCGAGGCGGTGGCGCTCTATGACCAGATGCGCTCGCATCCCGAGCGCGATTGGGTGCCGCGCGTGAAACTGTTCGGCGGCAAGGCGGCGCCGACCTATCACAACGCCAAGCTCATCATCAAACTGGCCAATGACGTGGCGCGCATCATCAATAGCGACCCCTCGGTGCATGGATTGCTGAAGGTCGTTTTCGTGCCGAATTACAATGTCAGCGTGGCCGAGGTGATGATGCCGGCGGCCGACCTGTCGGAGCAGATATCGACGGCGGGCATGGAGGCATCCGGCACGGGAAACATGAAGTTCGCACTCAATGGTGCGATCACGATCGGAACGCTGGACGGGGCGAATGTCGAGATCCGCGAGCAGGTGGGCGAGGAGAATATCGTCATTTTCGGGCTCACGGCAGAGGAAGTGATGGAGCGCCGCGCCAACGGCTATTCGCCGCGCGCGGCGATCGAGGGATCGCCGGAACTGTCGCAGGCGCTCAACGCCATCGCATCCGGCGTCTTCTCGCATGACGACCCCGACCGCTATCGCGATCTGGTCGGCGGGCTCTACGACCATGACTGGTTCATGGTGGCCGCCGATTTCGACGCCTATGCCGCCGCGCAGCGCGAGGTCGACGCGATCTGGCGCGACCCGCCGAAGTGGAGCGCGATGGCGATCCGCAATACCGCGCGCATGGCGTGGTTCTCCTCCGACCGCACGATAAGGCAATATGCCGCCGACATATGGAAGGTGCCTGCATGATGCCTGTGCCTGCCGCAGCATGCCCGGAGCGCGCATGAGCCGCGGCGTCGCGAGAGAGCAGGCTGCGGCATTGACGGACGCGTCCGACATCGCGGCGATCGTTGCTGGCCGCCACGGCGATCCTTTCGCGGTGATGGGCGTGCAGGAGCATGCGGACCGTCTCGTCGCGCGCTGCTTCATTCCCGGCGCAGACGAGGTGGCCGCCTTCACGCTGGCGGGCAAGGAAGCGGGAAAGCTGACCCGCCGCGACGATGCCGGTTTCTTCGACGGGGGCTTGCGCATCCGCAAGCGCCAGCCGCTGCGCTACCGCGCCCGCAATGCCGGCGGCGAATGGTGGCTGGGCGACGCCTATTCCTTCGGCCCGGTGCTGGGGCCGCTGGACGACTATTTCATCGGCGAGGGATCGCATCTGCGCCTCTTCGACAAGCTCGGCGCGCATCTGATCCGGCATGAGGGCGCCGATGGCGTGCATTTTGCCGTCTGGGCGCCGAATGCGCGGCGCGTCTCGGTGGTGGGCGATTTCAACGCCTGGGACGGCCGCCGCAATCCGATGCGCCGGCGGGTGGACAACGGCATCTGGGAAATCTTCGTGCCCGACCTGGGTACGGGACACGGCTACAAGTTCGAGATCGTCGGGCCGGACGGCAAGGTGCTGCCGCTCAAGGCCGACCCCTTCGCCTTCCGCTCCGAACTGCGCCCGGCGACCGCCTCGCTGACGACGTCGCCGCTTACGCATGACTGGGGCGACGACGAACATCGCGCCTTCTGGCGCGGGGCCGACCCGCGCCGGCTGCCCATGTCGATCTACGAGGTCCATGCCGGCTCGTGGCAGCGCGACGAACATGGCGGTTTCCTCTCATGGGACCAGCTGGCCGATCGGCTGATCCCCTATGTGGTCGATATGGGCTTCACCCATATCGAGTTCCTGCCGATCAGCGAATATCCCTACGACCCCTCATGGGGCTACCAGACGACCGGGCTCTATGCGCCGACGGCACGCTTCGGCGAGCCGGAAGGTTTCGCCCGCTTCGTCGACGGTGCGCACCGTGCGGGCATCTCCGTGATCCTCGACTGGGTGCCGGCGCATTTCCCGACCGACGCGCATGGGCTGGCCCGCTTCGACGGCACGGCGCTTTACGAACATGCCGATCCGCGCAAGGGTTTTCATCCCGACTGGAACACGGCGATCTACAATTTCGGCCGGCGCGAGGTGAGCGCCTTCCTCGTCAACAATGCGCTCTATTGGGCTGAGAAGTTCCATGTCGACGGGCTGCGCGTCGATGCGGTGGCCTCGATGCTCTACCTCGACTATTCGCGCAATGAAGGCGAATGGGTGCCCAATGAGAAGGGCGGCCGCGAGAACCTCGAGGCGGTGGCCTTCCTGCGGCGCATGAATACGGCCGTCTATGGCAGTCATCCCGGTGTCGTGACCATCGCCGAAGAATCGACCTCATGGCCCAAGGTTTCGCACCCGGTCGATGCCGGCGGGCTCGGCTTCGGCTTCAAGTGGAACATGGGCTTCATGCACGACACGCTGGCCTATATGGCGCGCGAGCCGGTCCATCGCCAGCATCACCATGACGAGATCACCTTCGGCCTGCTCTATGCGTTCTCCGAGAATTTCGTCCTGCCGCTCAGCCATGACGAGGTCGTGCACGGCAAGGGCAGCCTGATCGAGAAGATGGCGGGAGACGACTGGCAGAAGTTCGCGAACCTTCGCGCCTATTACGCGTTCATGTGGGGGTATCCAGGCAAGAAGCTTCTCTTCATGGGACAGGAATTTGCGCAGCGTCGGGAATGGAGCGAGGGGCGGGCGCTGGACTGGGATCTGCTGGACAGGCCGGCGCATGAGGGGATGCGGCTGCTGGTGCGTGATCTCAACCGGCTCCATCGCCGCCATCCCGCCCTGCATGCGCGCGATTGCGAGGGCGACGGCTTCCGCTGGCTCATTGCGGACGACAAGCGAAACTCCGTCTTCGCTTGGCTGCGGCTGGCGCCGGATGCGGCATCCGTCGCGGTGGTGAGCAATTTCACGCCGGTTCCGCGCCGCGGCTATCGCGTGCCGCTGCCCGCCGCCGGCGTGTGGCGCGAAATACTCAATTCGGATGCGACGGCCTATGGCGGCAGCGGCGCCGGCAATGGCGGCGAGGTGCTGGCGCGGCAGGGGCCTGAAGGCATCCATGCGGAAATGACGCTGCCGCCGCTGGCAACGATCATGTTGCAGCAGGAAGCCGGATAAGGGAGGGGACACATGGCGCCAACGATCAGCAGGCCGCTTTCGCGTGAGGCGATGGCCTATGTGCTCGCCGGCGGGCGGGGTAGCCGGCTCAACGAACTGACCGACCGGCGCGCCAAGCCGGCGGTCTATTTCGGCGGCAAGACGCGTATCATCGACTTCGCGCTGTCCAATGCACTCAATTCGGGTATCCGCCGTATCGGCGTGGCAACGCAATACAAGGCGCATTCGCTGATCCGCCACCTGCAGCGCGGCTGGAACTTCTTCCGCACCGAGCGCAATGAGAGCTTCGACATCCTGCCGGCCAGCCAACGCGTGTCGGAGACGCAATGGTACGAAGGTACCGCCGACGCGGTGTGGCAGAACGCCGACATCATCCAGGACTATGGCGTGGAATATATGGTCATCCTCGCCGGCGACCATGTCTACAAGATGGACTATGAGGTGATGTTGCAGGAGCATGCCGAGCGTGGTGCCGACGTGACGGTGGGCTGCCTCGAAGTGCCGCGCATGGAAGCGACGGGCTTCGGCGTCATGCATGTCGACGCCGCCGACCGCATCGTCGATTTCGTCGAAAAGCCCGCCGACCCGCCCGGCATGCCCGACAAGCCCGATACCGCGCTGGCCTCGATGGGCATCTATGTCTTCAGGACGGCCTTCCTGCTCGACCAGTTGCGCCGCGATGCCGAAACGCCGGGCTCCAGCCGCGACTTCGGCAAGGACATCATTCCCTATATCGTCAAGAACGGGAACGCCTACGCGCATCGCTTCACCAAGTCCTGCGTCCGCTCATCGCAGGAGAGCAAATCCTACTGGCGCGACGTGGGCACCATCGACGCCTATTGGGAGGCGAATGTCGATCTGACCGACGTGACGCCGGAACTCGACATCTACGATCGCGAATGGCCGATCTGGAGCTATGCCGAGGTCAAGCCTCCGGCGAAATTCGTCCATGACGAGGAAGGGCGTCGCGGCACGGCCATCTCCTCGCTGATTGCCGGCGACTGCATCATCTCGGGCGCGGCGCTGCGCCAGAGCCTGCTTTTCACCGGCGTTCGGGTGAACTCGTTCTCCTCGCTGGAAGGAGCCGTGGTGCTGCCGGACTGCATCGTCGGGCGCAATGCGACGCTGCGCAATGTGGTGATCGACCGTGGCGTGCGCATTCCCGAAGGGCTTTCGGTCGGCTTTGACCCGAAGCTCGACGCGCAGCGCTTCCGCCGCACCGGCGGCGGCGTCTGCCTGATCACGCAAGACATGATCGGCAGGCTGGATTGATGACGCTGAAAGTCCTGTCGGCCGCTTCGGAAATGGTGCCGCTGGTGAAGACCGGCGGGCTTGCCGACGTAGTGGGTGCGCTGCCACGCCCGCTGGCTGCGCAGGGCGTGGAAATGCGTGTGTTCCTGCCCGGCTATCCCGCGGTCAAGGCGGCGGTGAAGCGCGGCAAGCGGCTGCATCGCTATGAGGACCTGTTCGGCGGGCGCGCCGAGATCCTCGGTGCTGAGGTGGGGGAGACGAAGCTGTTCTGCCTCGACGCGCCGCATCTGTTTGACCGGCCCGGCAGCGCCTATGCGCAACCGGGCGGCGCGGACTGGGCCGATAACTGGCGGCGCTTCGCGGCTTTCAGCCGTGCGGCGGCGGATATTGCGGGCGGTGCGCTTGCCAGCTGGAAGCCGGATATCCTGCACGCGCATGACTGGCAGGCAGCGATGGCGCCGGCCTATCTGCGCTATGACGGAAACGCGGTGCCCTCGGTACTGACCGTGCACAATCTCGCCTTCCAGGGCCGGTTCGACGCCGGGATATTCGGCGCGCTCGGCCTGCCGGCGGATGCCATGGCGCTGGACGGCGTGGAATATTATGGCGGTGTCGGCTTCCTGAAGGCCGGGTTGCAGACGGCATCCGCGATTACCACCGTGAGCCCGACCTATGCGCAGGAAATCCGCACTGGCGCCTTCGGTATGGGCCTCGACGGGCTGGTGAACCAGCGCCTCGACGTGCTGCACGGCATATTGAACGGCGTCGACACAGGCGAATGGGACCCTGCGGCCGATCCGGCGCTCGCATCGCGGTACTCGGCGCGCGCCTTGCGCAGCCGCGACGCCAACCGGCGTGCGGTGGAGAGCCGTTTCGGGCTGGAGCGCGACGACGGGCCGCTCGCCTGCGTGATCAGCCGGTTGACATGGCAAAAGGGCATGGACCTGCTTGTCGCGCGCATCGACGAGATCGCCGCCGCCGGCGTGCGGTTGGCCGTGCTGGGCTCGGGCGACCATGCACTGGAGGGCGCGCTGCTGGCCGCAGCGGCGCGGCACAGGGGCAGGGTGGGCGTGGTGGTTGGCTATGACGAGCAGCTTTCGCACCTGATGCAGGGCGGCTGCGATGCGATCCTCATCCCTTCGCGCTTCGAGCCCTGCGGCCTGACACAGCTCTATGGCCTGCGCTATGGCTGCGTGCCACTGGTGGCGCGCACCGGCGGGCTGGCCGACACAGTGATCGATGCTAATGAGGCGGCCATCGCAGCAGGCGCCGCGACGGGCATCGTCTTCCAGCCCGACCATGCCGACGCGCTCGCTGAAGCCGTGCGCCGCATGGCGCGGCTTCATGCTGACCGCGCTGTATGGTCGGGGTTGCAAAAAGCGGGCATGCGCACCGATGTATCGTGGGACAGGAGCGCGGTACGCTATGCCGCGCTCTACCGCAGCCTTCTATCCAAAGGATGATCGCACCGATGAAGCAAACCGTGGCGACCAGGCCCTATCCCGACCAGAAGCCCGGCACCTCTGGCCTGCGCAAGAAGGTGCCGGTCTTCCAGCAGGAGAATTATGCCGAAAATTTCATCCAGTCGGTGTTCGACGCGCTGGATGGCTTTGCCGGCACGACGCTGGTGATCGGCGGCGACGGGCGCTTCTACAATCGCGAAGTGATCCAGAAGGCGATCCGCATGGCTGCCGCCAACGGCTTCGGCAAGGTCATCGTCGGGCAGGGCGGCATCCTGTCCACGCCGGCCGCCTCCAATGTGATCCGCAAATACGGCGCCTTCGGCGGCCTCGTGCTCTCGGCCAGCCACAATCCCGGCGGGCCGAACGAGGATTTCGGCATCAAGTACAATATCGGCAATGGCGGCCCTGCGCCCGAGAAGATCACCGAGGCGATCTTCGCGCGCAGCAAGGCGATCGACCGCTACTTTACTGTGGAAGCCGACGACATCGACCTCGACGTCATCGGGCGGCAGGCACTGGACGGCATGGAGGTCGAGGTGATCGACCCGGTGGCCGATTATGCGGCGCTGATGGAGACGCTGTTCGACTTTGCCGCCATTCGCGACCTCTTCGCCGGCGGCTTCCGTATCGTGTTCGACGCCATGCATGCCGTCACTGGGCCCTATGCAATCGAAATCCTCCAACGGCGCCTCGGCGCGCCGGCGGGCACGGTGCGCAACGGCGTGCCGCTGCCGGATTTCGGCGGACACCATCCCGACCCGAACCTCGTGCACGCGAAGGATCTGTACGATCTGATGATGTCGCCCGACGCGCCGGACTTCGGCGCCGCCTCGGACGGCGACGGTGACCGCAACCTGATCATCGGGCGCGGCATCTTCGTCACGCCGTCGGATTCGCTGGCCCTTTTGGCGGCCAACGCCCATTTGGCGCCAGGCTATGCGGCGGGCCTGAAGGGCATCGCCCGCTCCATGCCGACGAGCGCGGCGGCCGACCGGGTGGCCGAAAAGCTTGGCATCGGCATCTACGAGACGCCGACCGGCTGGAAGTTCTTCGGCAACCTGCTCGATGCGGGGCTGGCCACCATCTGCGGCGAGGAGAGCGCCGGCACGGGCTCCGACCATGTACGCGAGAAGGACGGGCTCTGGGCCGTGCTTCTGTGGCTGAACATCCTCGCTGCGCGCCGGCAAAGCGTGAAGCAGATCGTGACCGCCCATTGGGCAGAGTATGGCCGCAACTATTATTCCCGCCACGACTATGAGGGCGTGGAAACAGCGGGTGCGGATGCGCTGGTGAGCGGCCTGCGCAGCCGCCTTTCCGTGCTGCCGGGCCTCAAATTCGCCGGCCTTGTGGTCGAAGCGGCGGACGATTTCGCCTATCACGACCCGGTGGACGGCTCGACGAGCACCGGGCAGGGGATCAGGGTTCTGTTCGCGGGCGGGTCGCGCGTGGTGTTCCGGCTTTCGGGCACGGGAACGTCGGGCGCGACGATCCGGGTCTATATCGAGCGCTACGAGCCCGATGCCGAAAAGCACGGCATTGAGACGCAGGCGGCACTTGCCGACCTGATCGCCGCCGCGGAGGAGATCGCCGGTATCCGTAGCCATACGGGCCGCGACACGCCGACAGTCATCACGTGAGCGGCGGCAGCAGCGATTCGGAATTGAAGTTCGGGGCCGTCCCCGAGGCGGGCGGCGTGCGCTTTTCCGTCTGGTCGGGTGCGGCGGAGCGTATATGGGTCTGCCTCTTCGACGCCCCCTATGATGAGACGGCCAGACACGAACTGACCCGTGACGATCGCGGCGTCTTCTCCGCTTTCGTGCCCGGTGCGGGCGCTGGAACGCGCTATGGTTTCCGCGCCGATGGCCCCTGCGATCCGGCGAAGGGCTTCTGGTTCGATCCAGCCAAGTTGCTGATGGACCCCTATGCCCTCGCGATCGACTGGCCCTACCAGTACAACGCGCTCATGGCCGCGCCGCGCTGGCAGCAATGCGACACTGCGGCCATGATGCCGAAGGCGGTGGTGACCGCGCTGCCGCCGCCTTTGCCGCTCTCGCCGCCAGTATGGCGGGAGGGCGGGCTGGTCTACGAGGTGGCCGTACGTGCTTTCTCGATGCGGCATCTGGACGTGCCGGCTGAACAGCGCGGGACGATTGCTGCGCTCGCGCATCCGGCGGTGATCGCGCATCTGAAGCGCATCGGCGTCGGCGCGGTGGAGCTGATGCCCATCGCCGCCTGGATCGACGAGCGCCATTTGCGGCCGCTCGGCCTGCACAATTCATGGGGCTACAATCCGGTGAGTTTCATGGTGCTCGACCCGCGCCTTGCGCCGGGCGGGCTGGACGAATTGCGCGCGATGGTCGCAGCACTTCATGAAGCCGGCATCGGCGTGCTGCTCGATGTCGTGTTCAACCATACGGGCGAAAGCGATGCGCTCGGGCCGACGCTCAGCCTGCGCGGGCTCGACGCCAGAGCCTATTATCGCCATGCGCCCGACGGCACGCTGGTGAATGACACCGGCACTGGCAATATGCTCGCCTGCGATCATCCGATGGTGCGGCGGCTGGTATTGGATGCGATGCGCCATTTCGTGGCGCAGGCCGGCATTGACGGCTTCCGCTTCGACCTCGCGCCCGTCCTTGGTCGTAGGCCGGATGGGTTCGATCCGCAGGCACCACTGTTGCAGGAGATGCTGGCCGATCCAGTGCTGGGTTCTCGCATGTTGATCGCCGAGCCGTGGGATATCGGGCCGGGCGGCTACCAGCTCGGCAGTTTTCCGCCGCCCTTCCGCGAATGGAACGACCGCTATCGCGACGATGTGCGCCGCTTTTGGCGCGGTGACGCCGGTATGATCGGCGCGCTGGCCACACGCCTTTCCGGCTCGTCGGACATTTTCGAGCGCTCGGGTGAAGCGACGCGCGCGGTAAACTTCATCGCCGCCCATGACGGCATGACGCTGCGCGACCTCGTTTCCTATGAACACAAGCACAACAAGGCGAATGGCGAGGACAATCGCGACGGGCACGACGAAAACCTGTCATGGAACAATGGCGTCGAGGGGCCGTCCGCCGATCCGGCCGTCGCGGCAAACCGACTGCGTGATGTGAAGGCGCTGCTGTCCACCCTGTTCGCCTCGCGCGGCGCGATCATGCTGACCGCCGGCGACGAGTTCGGCCGCACGCAGCACGGCAATAACAACGCCTATGCGCTGGACGACAAGACCGTGTGGCTCGACTGGGAGGGTTCTCGCGGCACGCTGGTGGAGCATGTGGAGGCAATGGCGAGGCTGCGGGCAGAGTTCGACATGCTGCGCGGCGTCGACTTTCTGACCCCGCAAACAGCGGCATGGCTGCGCGAGGACGGCCAGCCGATGACGGTTTCCGACTGGGAGGATGCCGGCCGGCGCGCTGTCGCTCTGGTTCTGCATGGCGAGAATGCGCTGGCGATCCTCGTGAACGGGACTGGGCGGGAAGTTCGCTTCGCGCTGCCGGACCGCGCGGGCGGGTGGCAGGCGCGCATCGATGCAAGACGGGAGGAGGAGAACCGGTTCGCCGTCGCGGCACGTGCGGTCGGCTTCGTGGCTTCGGCAGGAAAGGGCGTGACATGACAGCCAGCACTTCCGCACTCGCACCGGACACCGACTGGTGGCGCGGCGCGGTGATCTACCAGATCTATCCGCGCTCCTTCCAGGACACGACCGGCGACGGCAGCGGCGACCTGCGCGGCGTGATCCAGAGGCTGCCTTATGTCGCCTCGCTGGGTGTCGATGCGGTGTGGCTGTCGCCCTTCTTCAAGTCGCCCATGGCCGATATGGGCTATGACGTATCGGATTATTGCGCGGTCGATCCGATGTTCGGCTCGATCGAGGATTTTGATGTTCTGATGGCCGAGGCGCATCGGCTGGGGCTGCGGGTCATCATCGATCAGGTCCTGTCGCACAGCTCGGACCGACATCCGTGGTTCATGGAAAGCCGGGCCAGCCGCGACAATCCCAAGTCGGACTGGTATGTCTGGGCGGATGCGAAGCCGGACGGGACCGCGCCCAACAACTGGCTCTCGGTCTTTGGCGGTCCTGCCTGGGAGTGGGACAGCGTGCGCCGGCAATACTACCTGCACAACTTCCTTGCCTCCCAGCCCGATCTCAATTTTCACAACCCGGACGTGCAGGACGCCATTCTCGACACGGTGCGCTTCTGGCTGGAGCGCGGGGTGGATGGCTTCCGGCTCGACACGGTGAACTACTATTTCCACGATGCCGAACTGCGCGACAATCCGCCGATCCTGGCAGGCGCGCCGCATGATGTCCCCGAGACAAATCCCTATGGCTTTCAGGACCATCTCTACGACAAGACGCGGCCGGAAAATCTCGGCTTTCTCGTGAAGTTCCGACGCCTGCTGGACGAATACGGCATCCGCACATCGGTCGGCGAGGTGGGAGACGGCCCGCGTTCGCTGAAGACGGTGGCCGCCTATACGAGCGCCGGCGACAAGCTGCATATGAGCTATACATTCGACCTGCTCAGCCCGGATTTCTCGCCAGAGCACATCCGCAAGTCCGTCAGCGCCTTTGAGGAAGCGGTGGCTGACGGCTGGGTCTGCTGGGCCTTCTCAAACCACGACGTGATCCGCCATGTGACGCGCTGGACGCCGGCCGGCTTCAGCCATGAGCACATTGCGAAATTCTCGATCGCGCTGCTGGCGGCGCTGCGTGGCACGATCTGCCTCTATCAGGGCGAGGAGCTGGGCTTGGAGGAAGCGGATCTGGCCTTCGAGGATCTGGTCGATCCCTATGGCATCCGGTTCTGGCCCGGTTTCAAGGGCCGCGACGGCGCGCGCACGCCGATGCCGTGGAACGCGGCTGAGCCTCATGGCGGCTTCTCGACCGGGAAACCTTGGCTGCCGGTGCCGGATGCGCATCGGGCCGCGGCGGCGGATGTGCAGGAGCGCGAACCCGGCTCGGTGCTGCACGCCTACCGGGCGATGCTGGCGCTACGGAAAGCCTCGCATGCGCTTACGGCGGGCGCTTTCGCATTTATCGAAGCGGTGCCGGGCCTGCTCGCCTTCGTGCGGACCTCGTCGGAGGAACGGCTGCTTTGCGTCTACAACTTCGCCGATCACGAGGTGAACTGGACCTTGCCTGACGGATATAGCGGGCTGGAGCCGGTGCTTCCTTTCGATCTTGGCGCGAGAGTCGAGGGAGGGCAGCTTTCGCTGCCTGCCCATTCCGCCTTTATCGGCCGGGCATAGCTACTGGACCAGCACCGGCGCGCCGCAGCGCGCGCCATGGACCCTGATATCGGCTTCGCCGAGCGAGATGCCCAGCGTGCCCAGCACGCTGGAAAGCACCGTATCGAGCAATGGCGTGGCGGCCCATAGGGTCGCGCGCAGCGTGCCGGCGAGAATCTGGCCGAGGCCGAGATCGATGCCCGCCAGTTGCACATTGACCTGTAGCGTGTCGAGCAGCGAGCCGGTCAGCGATTGCGTGAAATCGCGCGTTGCCACCTGCTTCGTCCTTCCTGCCGCGATGTCGGCGGCTGTGAAGGTCAGCGGCTGCGCGGAAAGGTTGGAGATCGTCAGATGCGCCGAACCCGTCACCGTCACTGCAGGCAGCGTGACAAGCGGTGCCGGATTGACTGGCACCGGACGGGAAAAGTCGGCGATGCGGGCGGGCGGCACGTCGGCGAGCTTCACTGCCGCGACGCCCGGCCAGCCATGGACCGTGACGCGCGCGGTGCTGGCGGTTCCGTCGGTGCAGTTCACCGAGCCGAGCCGCGCCTGTCCGCTGGCGATCTCGACATAGAGCGGGACCCTGACCAGCTTTCCGAGGATACCGCCAGGACCGTCGATGTTGACGGCGAGGCTGAGCCGCGTCTGCGCGGTGTGGACGATGTCGCCGGTCCGGCCCACCCGCAGCCAGCCTGAACCCTGCGGCGGCTCGCCGATACCCAGTACGAGCGAGACGGAGGCAAGGCCGGGCAGGCCGAGCGCGAGATTGGTGGAGACCTGCCGCGACCCGTCCGCGATCGCGACCAGTGCGGCGACACTGATCAGTTCCATCGCGGAAAGGTGCGGATCGCCGGCAGGTCTCGCAGCGCCGGGTGGTATCCCACCGCGCTGGCCGGGATCGATCAGGTCGCGTAGCCGCAGCTTTGGCGAAGCGCTGCCCAATTGCTGGGAAAGCCGGCGCAGCGAGGCTGCCGCACCGATCTGCATACCGTCGATGCGGGCGAGTTCTGCGGCGATGGCGCCCAGCGACAGATCCGCATTCAGCACCTCCTCATAGGTCGCGGCGTCGAGGACCAGATTCGTGTTGAGCGCATCGAGGAAGGCGAACAGTGAGACATCGGCCGAAAGGAGCGCCTGATAGTCCATGATCGAGAGGCTGATCGTGCTGCCGGTCAGTGCGCCAAGCAACTGATTGGCGATGCCGCCGTCGAGCCGCGCCAGCCGCGATCCGATCGAGAAGGTGGCCTCCGGCACGCTCGATCCGATGGCGCTGGTGCCGATCTGCGGCGGTGAGCGGAAGGCGCCGGCGAAATAGAGGCCGCCCAGCTTGCGCGCGCGGACACGCACGCTGTTGCCCGGACCGGGCGTTTCGGTGAAGCGTTCCTGCGGCGGCAGGCCAGGTGCTGGGCTGTAGGTGCCGTGTGTAATCTCGATGGCGACGGTGCCGTCCTGCAAGCTGCCCGGCATCCCGGAGGCGAAGGAAACGAGGCGGACGCCTTTCAGCCCATTGTCGCTGAAGATGTTGCGCACGATCGTCTCCGCACGGCCGGGGTCTGCAGAGGCGGCGATTGCGGCCAGATCCGTCACCGCCTGCAATTCGCGCCGTTCGAGATTGAGCGTGCCCTGATCGATCGCGACCGCCGCCAGCCCCAGAACGACTGGAGCCGTCAACGCCGTCAGCGTGGTGAAATTGCCCTTGCGGCTTTGGCGCAGGCGCCGCAGGAAAAGAGCGGGTCGCCGGTCGCGAGCCATCTTCAGATACCTCCCGCCCTGATCGTGGATCGGCGCTCGATCACCACTGCGGGCATCGGCAGGTCGGGCAGAAGCGACCAGATGGGAAGATGCCGCGCATCGTAGCGGACGGACACCACGAATTGCGCCGGATCGGTGCTGCTCGGTGCGGCGGATACGCTGATCTGCGATGGGTTCAGGAAGGCGTAGCCGCCCGCATTGCGACTGACATAGCCTGTGGCGAGGGCGCTGCGTTCAGCGCTGTCCAGCCCGCCGACGGCTGTACGGGCGGCGTCGGCCGTCAATTGCTGCACGGCATGGGCTGCTCCGAGATAGATGCCGTAGGCGCTCATGCCCGTCAGCATCAGGATGAAGAGTGGCGAGAGGATCGCAAATTCGACGGCGGACGTGCCGCGGCGATCCTGGGCAAGACGGGTCTGTATCGAAGTCAAGGCACCGCACCCCCTGAGGCTGTCGGAAAACACACTTCGAACCGGTTCCGTTGAACTAAACCATAGGTTGTATTAATGGATAGTTTACAACCTTATTGCCGGCTGACAACGGCGCGGGCAGCCTGTAGCGTGCCGCCCCGGATAGAAGGGGAGGATGCCGATGTGTGAGGTTTGTGCAGCGAGAATCAGCGGATGGCAGGGGTGGATCGACGTGCCGCATCCGGCGCAGACCGGCGGCAGCGGCGAATGGTCGGACCTCGCCCATATCATCACCGAGGAGCTTTCCCGCGCGCCCTCCTTTCCGCAGCCCCGCATCAGGCGGCTGCTGGAACGGCCGCGCGACACGGCAAATGTGACCTCGGTCGACATGGTGGTTCACCACGGAACCCATGTGGACGCGCCGCGTCACCTGTTCAACGATGGGCCGTCCTTCGAGGAGATACCGCTGGAGCGGCTCTATGGGCGCGGCGTGGTCTGGCGCATCCACAAGGGCCCGTTCGCGCCGATCACCGTGGAAGATATGGAGCGGGCGACGCCGAAGATGCAGCCGGGCGACATCGTGCTGATCGATACCGACTGGGCGCGGCGCATCAACACCGACGAATATGAGGACCATGCCTTCCTCACCGACGAGGCGGCCGGCTGGCTGGTGCGGCAGGGCGCGAAGCTCGTCGGGGTCGATTTCAGTTCGCCGGACCTGACCGCCCACCGCCGCCCGCAGGGCTTCAACTGGCCCGTTCACAACATCCTGCTGTCGAACGGAGTGCTGATCGCCGAGCATGTGACGAATTATCAGCATCTCGCCGGAGGGCCGATCGAGGCGATGTTCCTGGGCATCAAGGTCGTGCAGGGCGACGGCGCGCCCGCCCGCGTCATCGCCCGTCCGCTGTGATAGGCGGCGGACGTCGGCTGCAATTCGCTGCGTCGGCAAAACTCCTGTATCGAACCGCTTGCGGTGATGCGCGCGCGACGGTATAAGCCCGCCGTCTGGTCACGGAGTGTAGCGCAGCCTGGTAGCGCACATCGTTCGGGACGATGGGGTCGGAGGTTCGAATCCTCTCACTCCGACCAGAAAAATCACAAGAATCTCATTCCCTGCAAGCCTGTCAGCTTACGTTCCGATGCGGAGCGCGTGGCGAGCGGCGGCAGCGCGCTCCGCTGTTTCGGTCAATTCTGTTCGACGGACACGCCGTTGCGGTCGAGGCGGATTTCCACGCCGTCCGGCTTGGATTCCTCGCGCCACACATAGATGCCGAGGCCGATCACGATGACGACCAGCGCGCCGATGAGGAGGTAGAGTTGATTCTGTTTCATGCGGGTTCCTCTCCGTTGATGTCCGTTCAGTAGTCGGGAATGCACGGAAAGAAAATCGGCATCTGCACAACGGTCCGATGCGCGGCTTTACGAATGACGGGCGCAAGCCCATTCTGGGCCTGCAAGGGGAAGGATCATGACCGCATGTATCGTGGGCTGGGCCCATTCGCCATTCGGCAGGGCCGATGGACAGACATTGGAGGATCAGATCGTCGCGGCGACGACCGAAGCGCTCCATCACGCCGGCATCGGCCCGGATGATGTCGACGAGATCGTGCTGGGCCATTTCAATGCCGGCTTTTCCGCCCAGGATTTTACCGCAAGCCTCGTGCTGCAGGCGGATGATCACTTTCGCTTCAAGCCTGCCACGCGCGTGGAGAATGCCTGCGCGACAGGTTCGGCGGCGGTGCGGCAGGGAATCAGGGCGATCGAGGCCAAGGCTGCGCGCATCGTTCTGGTGGTCGGCGCCGAGCAGATGACGACCACGCCGGCTGCCGAAATCGGCCGCAACCTGCTCAAGGCCTCCTACCTGCCGGAAGATGGCGACACGCCGGCGGGCTTCGCCGGTGTCTTCGGCAAGATCGCGCAGGCCTATTTCCAGCGCTATGGCGACCAGTCCGACGCGCTGGCGATGATCGCGGCGAAGAACCATCGCAACGGCGTGGACAATCCCTATGCGCAGATGCGCAAGGATCTCGGCTTCGACTTCTGCCGGCAAGAGAGCGAGAAGAACCCCTTCGTGGCCGGACCCTTGAAGCGCACCGATTGTTCGCTCGTATCCGACGGCGCGGCGGCGGTGGTGCTGGCGGACATGTCGACCGCGCTTTCCATGCGCCGCGCCGTAGCGTTCCGGGCCAATGCGCATGTGCAGGATTTCCTGCCGATGTCGAAGCGCGACATCGTCGCCATGGAAGGCTGCGCGCTTGCGTGGAAACAGGCGCTCGGCGAAGCGCGGCTGGGGCTGGACGACCTGTCGCTGGTGGAGACGCATGGCTGCTTCACCATCGCGGAACTGATGGAATATGAGGCGATGGGGCTGGCAAAGCCCGGCTGCGGCGCGCGCGTGGTGGCCGAGGGCATTACCGACAAGACGGGACGCCTGCCGGTGAACCCGTCCGGCGGGCTCAAGGCCAAGGGGCACCCGATCGGCGCGACCGGCGTTTCCATGCATGCGCTCTGCGCGATGCAGTTGACCGGCGAAGCCGGCGGCATTCAGGTTCCCGATGCCACGCTGGCCGGCATATTCAACATGGGCGGGGCGGCGGTGGCGAATTACGTCTCCATCCTGGAGCGCATCAAGTAGGCGCGTTGCGCGGCATATATGGGGGCGGAATGGCAAATCCGGTGGTGGTCGAGGTGTTGCGCGGCGCGGTGGTGGAAAGCCGCCATCGTGGCGCGGCGGTGGTCTGCGATGCCGCGGGGAGCGTGGTGCTGGCCTTCGGCGAGGTGGAGCGACCCGTCTTCCCGCGCTCGGCGGTGAAGGCGATGCAGGCGCTGCCGCTGGTGGAATCCGGGGCCGCCGATGGTTATGCGCTGACAGTGCAGGAACTCGCGCTCGCCTGTGCGTCCCATTCCGGCGAGGTGCGTCATGCCGAAACGGCTGCCGGCATGCTGAGGAAGGCCGGCCTGTCGCCGGAGGCGCTGGAATGCGGCGCGCATTGGCCGACCAGCCACAGGGCCACGATCGCGCTGGCGCGCGAGGGCGAGCAGCCGTCGGGCCTTCACAATAATTGTTCCGGCAAGCATTCCGGCTTCCTGTGCGTCTGTTGCCATGAGGGGATCGACCATCATGGCTATGTCGGACGCGCCCATCCGCTTCAGGAAATGGTGCGCGAGACGATAGCGCAGGTGACGGGCGCGGCGCATATGTCCGAATTGTGCGGCACGGACGGCTGCTCCATCCCGACCTACGCGGTGCCGCTGCGCAATCTCGCGCAGGGCTTTGCACGCATGGCCACGGGGCAGGGGCTTTCGTCCGCCCGCGCCGCCGCGGCGCGCCGACTGATGGCCGCCTGCATGGCGGAGCCATGGTTCGTGGCGGGCACCAACCGGCACGATACGAAGATGATGGCGGCCGGACGGGGACGAGTCTTCACCAAGACCGGCGCGGAGGGCGTATTCTGCGCGGCGCTGCCCGGACAGGGGCTCGGCATTGCGCTGAAATGCGACGACGGGACCGCAAGGGCGGCCGAGGTGATGATCGCCGCGGTCATCGAGCGCCTGCTGGGGCAACAGGACGAGGTCGATCCGCGCCCGTTCCACGATCTCGCGCGGCCGCAGATGAAAAACTGGAACGGCATCGCCTTCGGCGGCATGCGTCCCGTGGGGCCGCTCATCGCGTGACGGCAGGCTGTCCTGAAAGGGAACAGGTTTTGTCGCAGCCGGGGAAGCCGGGACAGCGGCAGGCCGTGGCGGCGACCAGGGCGTGCATCTGTCCAGCGCTGGCACATCCGGCTGCGACATGACCACAACTCAGCAAGCTGCGTGCCAGACGGCGAAGGCGCTTGCCGCGACCGCCGAGAATGCCTAATTTTCGGTTATGAGCAGGGCGTTTACCAGCGAAGAGAACAATGAGGCCATTGCCGACATCGGCGAAAGGCCGGTCAGCGAGCATCGCAATCTGGTCACCGGCGAGGGACTGGCTCATATCGACGCCGAGGTTGCGCGGCTGCGCAGGGAACTGGCGAAGGCGGAGGCCGATGCCGACCGCGAAAGGATCGCACTCGCTTCACGCGACCTGCGCTACTGGAACGCGCGGCGAGAGACGGCGGAGCTTTCCGAACCCGAGAAGGACAGCGACGTCGTCCGCTTCGGCATGACGGTCCGCCTCGTGGAGGAGGACGGAGCCGAGAAGAGTTGGACGATCGTCGGCGAGGACGAGGCCGATCCGGCGAAAGGCTCGATCAGCCACGTCTCGCCGATGGCGCAGGCGCTGTTCGGCAAGCAGGCCGGTGATGTCGTGACGGTGAGCGGGCGGGAATGGGAGATTGTTTCGATGAGTATTCCTGCGGTTGGATAGCAGCGTCGAGTTGGAACACTTTCACCGTTTGCGCCGCCCCTCATCGCCCTGCCGGCCCTTCTCCCCGTGAATGGGGACAAGAACGCTTTCGGCCTACTTTGTATTTCTTCTGCGACGTCGGCGGTTGGTGAAAGTGGCGGCACCCGGATGAGGGACGGCATGAACAACTGAAATTGAGACGCGGCGCGCTCTATTCCTCGTTCTCGACAGGAATTGCGTGATCGCGGAAGAAGGCGGCTGCACCTTCTTCATCTATTTCGCCAGCAGCAATGAGCGTGACGAACTGGATGATGTCTTCGTCGCTCGCTTCCACGCTCAGGCCGTTGAAATAGAGGAAGAGGTCAGCTGCCGCGAATGCGGTTCGCTTGTTGCCGTCCACGAAGGGATGGTTCTTGGCGATGCCATAGAGATAGGCGGCTGCGAGTTCTGCCAGGTCGGGAGTTCCATACGCTTCCTTTTGCAAAGGGCGTGCGAGGGCCGACTCCAGCATCCCCTCGTCACGGATGCCAGCAGCGCCTCCGTGAAGGCGCAACTGCTCCGCATGGAGTGCCTCGACGAAATCGCGGGAGTGAAAATCGATCACTTGGCGAGTTCGCGATAGGCTTTTTCGTATTTCTTCATACGCTCGCGGGCGATCTTCATCTTGCGCTCGAATTCCTCGGCATCGTCCGCGGACCTGCGCAAGCGCAGTTCCTGATCGCCCTCGATCAGAACGATGTTGTCGCCTGCACGTAGGTTAAGCCGCTCCAGCACGTCCTTGGGGATGATAACCCCTTCGGAATTGCCGATCTTGCGAATGACGGTGTTCATGGCTGATCATCCTGTTGCAACTAGGATTATAACAACGCATCCGCGATGTTGCAACAGAGATTATAACGACTCAGGCCAGAAGGCGGTCGACCAGGCGTTCGGCGGCGTTGGGGATCACGGTTCCAGGCGGGAAGATTTCCGCTGCACCTGCCTTGCGGACGGCATCGAAATCGTCTGGCGGGATCACGCCGCCGGCGACGATGATGATGTCGTCGCGACCGAGCTTGCCGAGGGCGGATTTGAGCTCCGGGATCAGCGTCAGATGGCCGGCCGCCAGCGAGGAGGCGCCGACGATGTTGACGTCCTGCTCCACGGCGAGCTTGGCGATTTCCTCCGGCGTCTGAAACATGGCGCCGACGGTCACGTCGAAGCCGAGGTCGGCGAAGGCGGTGGCGATCACCTTCTGGCCGCGATCATGTCCGTCTTGCCCCATCTTGGCGACGAGGATGCGCGGCTTCGCGCCGGCCTTCTTCTCGTAGCGGGCGAGTTTTTCCTGCACGCGGTCGACCACGGGGTTCTCGCCAAGTTCCTTGCGATAGACGCCGGAAATCGTCTGCACCTGGGCCACGTGACGGCCGAACACCTTTTCCAGCGCGAGCGAGATTTCGCCCACGGTCGCATTGGCGCGGGCGGCCTTGACGGCGAAGTCGAGCAGATTGCCGCCGCCCGCGGCAGCCTCGGTCAGCGCGGAGAGCGCGCTTTCCACCGCCGCCACGTCGCGCGTGCCCTTGAGCTGCTGCAGCTTGGCCAACTGGCGTGCGCGCACCTCGGCATTGTCGATCTTGAGCACATCGACGTCGATGTCCTTTTCCGGCGCATGGACATTGATGCCGATCAGCAATTGCTCGCCGGAATCGATGCGCGCCTGCGTGCGCGCCGCCGCTTCCTCGATGCGCAGCTTGGGGATGCCCTTCTCGGTGGCTGCCGCCATGCCGCCGAGCTGCTCGACCTCCTCGATATGGCTGAGCGCGCGGATGGCGAGCTTCTGCGTCAGGGTCTCGACATAGGCGGAGCCGCCCCACGGATCGATGATGCGCGTGGTGCCGGATTCGCGCTGGAGCAGGATCTGCGTGTTGCGGGCGATGCGGGCCGAATGGTCGGTCGGCAGCGCCAGCGCCTCGTCGAAAGAGTTGGTGTGCAGCGACTGCGTGTGGCCCTGCGTGGCAGCCATGGCTTCCACCATCGTGCGGGCGATGTTGTTGTAGGGGTCCTGCGCCGTCAGCGACCAGCCGGATGTCTGGCAATGGGTGCGCAGCGACAGCGAGCGCGCATTCTTCGGCTCGAAATTCTTCTTCACCAGGGCAGCCCAGATGAGCCGCGCGGCGCGCATCTTGGCGACTTCCATGAAGAAGTTCATGCCGATCGCCCAGAAGAAGGACAGGCGCGGCGCGAAGCGGTCCACATCCAGCCCGCCCTTCACGCCGGCGCGGATATATTCGATGCCGTCGGCGATGGTGTAGGCGAGCTCGAGGTCCGCCGTCGCGCCGGCTTCCTGCATGTGGTAGCCGGAAATCGAGATCGAATTGAACTTCGGCATATGCTCGGACGTGTAGGCGAAGATATCCGAGATGATCCGCATCGAGGGTTTCGGCGGATAGATATAGGTGTTGCGGACCATGAACTCCTTGAGGATGTCGTTCTGGATGGTCCCCGAAAGGTCCTTCTGCGCGACGCCCTGCTCCTCGGCCGCCACGATGTAGAGCGCCATGATCGGCAGAACGGCGCCGTTCATGGTCATCGACACGCTCATCTGGTCGAGCGGGATGCCGTCGAAGAGCTGGCGCATGTCGAGGATGGAATCGATCGCGACGCCGGCCATGCCGACATCGCCGGCGACGCGCGGATGGTCGCTGTCATAGCCGCGATGGGTGGCGAGGTCGAAGGCAACCGACAGGCCCTTCTGGCCGGAGGCGAGATTGCGCCGGTAGAAGGCGTTGGATTCCTCCGCCGTGGAGAAGCCCGCATATTGGCGGATCGTCCAGGGCTGCTGGACATACATGGTCGGGTAGGGACCGCGCAGATAGGGCGCGATGCCGGGCCATGTGTCGAGGAAGGTTCGTCCCTTGAGCGCCTCCTCGCCATAGAAGCGCTTGACCGGGATGCCTTCCGGCGTGGTCCATTCATCCGACCGGCCGGCATTGCTGCGCGACTCGGCGCGCGGCGGCGTCCAGTCGAGACGCGTGAAGTCTGGGATCATGCCTGGCCTCCGGCGGCCTCGTCGATGCGGGCGAGCGTGAGCTGCTCGCAGAAAATGGTGCCTTCGAGCGGATCGGGGCGGCGTTCGGCGGGCAGGGTGCTCGTCATGCGCTCTTCCGACGCGGGATAGAGGTTCGTGCCGACGATTGCGCGTTCGCCGGTCGACACTTTCGCGGCGCGGGCGGCCTGCGCTTCCTTGATACGGGCCTGAAGCTTGCCGGCGGAGACGCTGGGGAGAATGCCGCCTTCCGCTTCGATGCGCCGGAATTCCTCCCATGCGGCATCGCAGAGCGAGCCGGTGAGCGCTTCGATTGCGCCGGAGCCGGCGGCGGGATCGCTGACGAAGCCGATGCTGCTTTCGCCTGCAAGGATGAGCTGGATATTGCGCGCCACGCGGCGCGCGAACGGGTCCGGCAATCCATGTGAGAGCGTGTGAGGCAGCACCGAGATCGTGTCGGCCCCGCCCGTGGCGGCGGCGAAACAGGCGATGGTGTTGCGCAATATGTTCGTCTCGGGATCCTTGTGGGCCAGCATGCGCCACGAGGTCTCGGCATGGATCGTGGCGGGCAGCGGCTCCACCGAACAGGCTTCCAGCACGCGCGCCCACAGGAGGCGGATTGCGCGCAGCTTGGCCATGGAAAGGAACTGGTCCTGATCCACCGCCACAGCGAAGCCGATATGCGGCGCGGCATAGACGAGCGGCTGGCGCGCATCCTCGAACATGCGCAGATAGGAAACGGCCGAGGCGACCATCGCGCCGAGTTCCTGCGCCTCGGTGGCGCCGGCATTGTGGAACACGCGGCCGTCGGCTTCCATGAGGATGCCGGGCAGGCCAAGCGCGAAATAATGGGCGAGCGATTGCGGCATGGAGGCGTGCATCGCCTCGATAGACATGCGCAGCCGCCCCGTGCCGGCGAAGATCGCGGCCGGATCGATGCCGAAGGAGATATCGAGCTTGGTCGGATCGACCTTGCGGGCGCGGAAGAGATGCAGCAGCCAGTCGACCGAAAGGCGGCTCTGCGGATGGAGATCGACGCGGACATGCGTGCGGGCGAGCGGAATGCCGTCGAGCGCGGCGGAAAGCGCTGCGGCACTTGCAGGGAGCCCGTAGCCGAATGCGTTGGGCGCGCCCTCGAACACGATCGCAAGGCCGGTGGCGCCGCCTTCGATATCCTGCAGGGCCTGCTGGTTCGCCCTTACGGGATCGACGTCGTCCACGCGCTGGACGACCGACCATGGACGCGACGGGTCGGCCCGCAGCAGCGGATTGAAGCCTTCGGCGCGCTCATAGATCGGATCGACCCGCAGGCCGTCATCCGTCTGCGAAACCAGCACATCTTCGAAACGCGCCTCGCCAAGCGTCTTCGCGACAAGCGCGAGCCACCTGTCGCGATCGGCTTTAGGAAATTCGTCTTCGTTGAGTAATGACGCCTGCATTCCACTTCCTCTTGGCGGCACCAATAATCGATCCCGCGCCAGCCGCAAGCATCATTGCAACTGCGCCGAGACCGGCAGGAGCCGTAAAAAGTCCATGCTGCCCCGGATCGACTGTAGGTGGAACAGCAACAGGTCGCAATGGAGGCTTACCGCTTGCGGCGGGAAGCGCGGCATTGTGGCTCATCGTCGCGACCATTATAGGTGAAACCGATGCCTGCCAGCGGCGGTGTGATGATCGGAGTCCTGCATGACCGACAACGCTATTTTTCTTGGCGCCAGCCGCAAACCGGATGACAGCTACCAGAAGCCGGAAGAGCTGCTGCTGAAATATGGCAACCGGCACGGCATCGTCACCGGCGCCACCGGTACGGGCAAGACCGTGACCTTGCAGGTGCTGGCGGAAGGCTTCTCCAATGCCGGCGTGCCGGTGTTCTGCGCCGACATCAAGGGCGACCTGTCGGGCATTGCGATGATGGGCGAGCCGAAGGATTTTCTCGACGCCCGCGCCAAGCAGATCAAGCTCGATCCCTATGAGCATCAGGAATTTCCGGTCATCTTCTGGGACCTGTTCGGGGAGAAGGGACATCCGATCCGCGCGACCGTTTCCGAAATGGGGCCGCTTTTGCTGTCGCGGCTGATGAACCTGTCGGAAGCGCAGGAAGGCATCATGAACATCGCCTTCCGCATCGCCGATGAGGAAGGGCTGCTGCTGCTCGACATGAAGGATTTGCAGGCGCTGCTGGCCAATCTGGCGGAGCGCGCCGACGAGATCAGCGCGCGCTACGGCAATGTCGGCAAGCAGTCGGTCGGCGCGATCCAGCGTTCGCTGCTCGTGCTGGAGCAGCAGGGCGGCAACTATTTCTTCGGCGAGCCGGCACTGCGCATTGCCGACCTGATGCGCACGACGCCGGACGGGCGCGGCGCGATCAGCGTGCTGGCGGCCGACAAGCTGATGATGAATCCGCGCCTCTACGCGACATTCCTTCTGTGGCTCCTGTCGGAGCTCTTCGAGGAACTGCCGGAAATCGGCGACCCGGAGCGGCCGCGGCTGGTCTTCTTCTTCGACGAGGCGCATCTGCTCTTCGACGAGGCGCCCAAGGCATTGGTCGACCGCGTGGAGCAGGTGGTGCGCCTGATCCGTTCCAAGGGTGTCGGCGTTTATTTCGTCACGCAATCGCCGCTCGACGTGCCGGACCGCGTGCTGGCGCAACTCGGCAACCGCATCCAGCATGCGCTGCGCGCCTATACGCCGCGCGAGCAGAAGGCGGTGAAGACGGCGGCCGAGACCTTCCGCCCCAATCCGGATTTCGATTGTTTCCAGGTCATCACCCAGCTCGGCACCGGTGAGGCGCTTGTTTCGACGCTGGGCGAGAAAGCGGTGCCGTCCATGGTCCAGCGGACGCTGATCCGCCCGCCTGCGGCACGCATGGGGACGATCACCGACCAGGAGCGCAAGCAAGTCATGTCGGTGAGCCCGGTCGCCATGCAGTACGATCAGTCGGTCGACCGCGAATCGGCATTCGAACTGCTTCAGAAGCGGGCGGCAGCGAAGGTCGCCGATCAGGCAAAGGCCCAGGAAAGGGCGCCGGCGGAAAGCGGCGGGCAGTCCGATGGACGCTGGACGCTGCCGGATTTCGGCAATCGCGGCGGTGGCGATGCCGACCAGCCACGCCGTCGCACCACGACCAGCCGCGCGCCACGAACCTCGAACCGCCAGTCCGTGACCGAGGCGGCGATGAAATCGGTGGTCCGTTCGGTAGGGTCGTCGCTCGGCCGCGCCATCGTGCGCGGCATTCTGGGAAGCCTCAAGCGATGAAGCAGCGGGGATGAGAAGACATCCCCGCCACGTTCGTCACGAGAAGAAGCGCATCCGGCGCACGCCGGAGGTCACGATGATCGGCGTCTTGTTGGGGACGCGATCATAGAGATCGATGATGTCCTGGTTCATCAGACGCACGCAGCCCGACGACACGGACTTTCCGATGGAGTTCCATTCCGGCGATCCATGCAGGCGGTAGAGCGTGTCGACCCCATCCTGGAAGATGTAGAGCGCGCGGGCGCCGAGCGGGTTTGTGATGCCCGGCTTCATGCCGCCATTGTCGGCGCTGTATTTTGCGAGGTCGGGCTGGCGGGCGATCATTTCCGCCGGCGGCGTCCAGGTCGGCCATTTGCGCTTCCACTGGACCACGGCGCGCCCGGACCACTCGAAGCCCGCGCGGCCGAGACCGACGCCGTAGCGTAGCGCCTTGCCGCCCGGCTGGACGAGGTAAAGATGGTGGCCGGCCGTATCGACGACGATCGTGCCGGGTTTCTCGCCGGTCGGATCGTTGACGACCTGCCGATAGAATTCGCTCGGCACGCGATCGATCGGCACTGCCGGGATGACGAAGCCTTCATCGACCTTCTGGCCGTAAGCCTCCTGATAGTTGAGCGGCGCGGGGGCCGGGCCGACGGCAGGCGGAGGCAGTGACCGACCGGGGCCGGTGGTGCAGGCCGACACCGCGATGGATGCCGATCCGACGGCGGCCAGCGACAGGAACCGGCGACGGTTGAGCGAAATCTGATTGTCGTCTTTCAAAGTGGATACCCCCAAACGCGTGATCGCAAAGATACGCTATCGCGCGCGGTCCCTGTCAGGGAAACTGGCGTTTTCGTGAACGATGCAACCTGGCAAAACAATAATCGCAATCTTGGTAAAGGAAGTGCTAACCGGCCGGTAGGCTTTCGCGGTCACACCCGGCCTCGCATGGTTTCTCCGCCGGTTCACATTGCCGTGACCAGGGCTTCGAGCGAGGGAAGGACGAGGGAGGGCTGGAGGTCCGAATATTCGTCGGGCTGACCGCTGCGATTGATCCAGACCGTCCGGAAGCCGAATTTCTGCGCGCCGGCAATGTCCCAGCGATTCGACGACTGGAACGAGATCTTCGACGGATAGAGCCGCCAGTCGGTGGCGACCATGTCGTAGACATCCGGATGCGTCTTGAAACGGCGAATGCGGTCCACCGAGAAGATCTCGTCGAGAAACGGCTCGATGGCCGCGGAGCGCACGGCGGTTTCGAGCATTTCCGGCGAGCCGTTGGAAAGGATCGCAAGCCGCGCGCCTTCCGCCTTGAGGCTGCGAAGGACGGCCGGCACCTCGGGGTAGCAATCGAGTTTCCAATAGGCATCGAGGAGCTTGGCGCGCAGGCTGCGCTCGGCCGAGGGCACGCGCGCCATGGCGAAATCGAGCGCTTCCTCGGTGAGCTGCCAGAAATCGGCATAGGAGCCCATCAGCGTGCGCACCCAGGAGTATTCGAGCTGCTTGGCGCGCCAGAGCTCGGACAGGAGCTGTCCGTCCGGTCCGATCTCGGCCGCATGGCGCCGGACGGCCGAATGGACGTCGAACAACGTGCCATAGGCATCGAAGACATAGGCGGAAAAGCGCATGGGGTGCCTCGCGGAATGGTTGCAATTCATCGCAACCGCTGCGGGGCGTCAAGGCGGAGCAAGCTTCTGGACTATGCTTTTGCCCGCCTGTGCCGTTGACCTTCCGAGCATGAGCCCTTTCGGTAAGGGAAAAGCATGAGGGAAAAGATGGCACGAAACCTGGCGGCGCCCGCCGATTCGATCACCTGGACCTATGTCGACGGCGACTGGTATGAGGGGAACGTTCCTATCGTCGGTCCTCGTAGCCATGTCATGTGGCTGGGTTCTTCCGTTTTCGACGGTGCGCGATGGTTCGAGGGTATTTCACCGGACCTCGACCTGCACGCAGCACGGGTCAATGCATCCGCCCTGGCGCTGGGCCTGCAACCGACGAAGACGCCCGAAGAGATCGTGGCGCTCACTTGGGACGGGTTGAAGAAATTCGACGGCCGCACCGCTGTCTACATCCGGCCGATGTATTGGGCCGAGGGCGGCGGCTATATGGGCGTGCCGGCCGATCCCGCTTCGACCCGGTTCCTGCTGTGCCTCTACGAATCGCCGATGCTCCCGCCGAGCGGATTTTCGCTGGGCGTATCGCCCTTCCGGCGACCGACCATGGAGACCATGCCCACCAATGCCAAGGCGGGATGCCTCTATCCCAACAATGGCCGCGCCATTCTCGACGCGCAGGCGCGCGGCTATGAGAATGCGCTGGTTCTCGACATGCTTGGCAATGTCGCCGAGACGGCGTCGTCCAACATCTTCATGGTCAGGGACGGCGTCGTCTTCACGCCGGCGGCCAATGGAACGTTCCTTTCCGGCATCACGCGGGCGCGCACGATCTCGCTGTTGCGGGAGGCGGGCGTGACGGTCGTGGAGACGGCATTGCGGGTCGATGATTTCCGCAGTGCGGACGAGATTTTCTCGACCGGAAACTATTCCAAGGTCGTGCCTGTTTCCCGCTTCGAGGAGCGCGATGTGCAGCCCGGACCGGTGGCTGCGAAAGCGCGCAAACTCTATTGGGACTGGGCGCATTCTTGACCCCGGGCGCGGTTGAGCCCTGCGGCGCAGGCCTTATATAGTAGATGTCGCGGGCGTTCCGCCGCGACATCGGATCACGAATCAATTTTGCAAGGGAGCCAGACCATGGCCTTCGAACTTCCCGATCTGCCTTACGATTACGAGGCGCTTCAGCCCTACATGTCCAAGGAGACGCTGGAGTATCACCACGACAAGCACCACAAGGCCTATGTCGACACCGGCAACAAGCTGGCTGCCGAGGCCGGGATGGAAAATCTCTCGCTGGAAGAGATCGTCAAGCAGAGCTACGGCAAGAACCAGCCGCTCTTCAACAATGCCGGTCAGCACTACAACCACATCCATTTCTGGAAGTGGATGAAGAAGGGCGGCGGCGGCAAGAGCCTGCCGGCGAAGCTGCAGAAGGCGGTCGACAGCGATCTCGGCGGCTATGACAAGTTCCGCACCGATTTCATCGCAGCCGGCGTCGGCCAGTTCGGCTCGGGCTGGGCCTGGCTCGCCGTCAAGGACGGCAAGGTCCAGATCATGAAGACCCCGAATGGCGAGAACCCGCTCGTCCACGGCGCCTCGCCGATCCTCGGCGTCGATGTGTGGGAACACTCCTATTACATCGACTACCGCAATGCCCGGCCGAAATATCTCGAGGCATTCATCGACAATCTCATCAACTGGGACCACGTCCTTGAAATGTATGAGAAGGCCGCCTGAGCCGTCTCCCATATGTCGACGAAAGCCCCGGCAAGCACCGGGGCTTTCGTTTAAGTGGAATAAGGCAATCAGGTATTTCACGCAAGCTTGACCGGCTTCAGCGACAATTGACTTCTCCAAGCGTGGGCTTCTGCCAAAGATCGCGCGGTCCGAACCGGACGTCAGGAGGAATATTTCATGAAGTCGCTGATTTTCCTTGGAGCCGCCGCGCTGTTGATAACCTCCGCGGCGTCTGCGGATCCGATCGCCGATCGCAAGAGCCTGATGAAGGAGCGCGGCGCGCAGATGCGCGTTCTTGGGCCTATCGCACAGGGCAAGGCGCCATTCGATGCCGCCGCGGTGCTGGACGCACTGGAAAAGCTCAATGCCAATGCGCAGGCGACCGATATCGAGGCGCTGTGGCCGGCGGGCAGCGAGACCGGTGACACCAAGTCGGGGCCCGCCATCTGGTCGGACAGGGAGGGCTTCGCTGCCGCCGAAACGAAGCTCGAGGACGATCTCGCGGCGGCCGTTGCTGCCAAGCCAGCCGATCTCGCCGCTTTCCAGGCGGTTTTCGGCCCTGTCGCAGCCGATTGCGGCGCCTGCCACGAGAAATATCGCCTCTAACCGGATAGTGTCGGCGTGACCCGTCGCGGAAAATACGCCCTTGCGGCCGCCACCCTCGTGGCGGCTGTCGCGCTTGCCGGCTGGTTCGTCACCAGGCCGGAAGGGATCGACGAACCCGTCGCCGCATCGCTGGGCAATGGCGATGCGGCACGCGGCGAAGAGGTTTTCTGGGCAGGCGGCTGCGCCTCCTGCCATGCCGGGACCGATGCGGAGAGAGAAGCGCGGCTTCGCCTCGGCGGTGGCGAACGGCTGGCGACGGCGTTCGGCACCTTCGTCGCGCCCAATATCTCGCCGCACCCGCAGGACGGGATCGGCGGCTGGACGGCACAGGACCTCGCCAATGCAATGCTCAGGGGCGTGTCGCCCGGCGGCAGCCACTATTATCCGGCCTTTCCCTACACGTCCTATGCGCGGATGACGCCCAACGACATATCCGATCTTCACGCCTTCCTGCTGACCTTGCCGCCCGTCGAAGGAAAGGCGCCGGCAAACGAGGTGGGATTCCCCTTCAATATCCGGCGCGGTATCGGCCTGTGGAAAGCGCTCTATCTCGACCCGGCGCCGGCGGTGACGCTGGAGACTCCAAGCGAGACGGTGCGGCGCGGACAATATCTGGTCGAAGGGCCGGGCCATTGCGGCGAGTGCCATACGCCACGCAATGCGCTCGGTGGGCCGGATATGGCGCGCTGGCTGGGCGGCGGGCCGTCGCCCGAGGGACGCGGCAATATTCCCAATATCACTTCCGGCGAGGGCGGCATTGGCGACTGGAGCGAGGACGATATCGTCAACTATCTGGAGACCGGCTTTACGCCCGACTACGATTCGGCCGGCGGCAAGATGGCCTCGGTGGTGAAGAACATGGCCAATCTGACGGCAGGCGACCGCGAGGCGATCGCCGCCTATCTGAAAGCCGTGCCGCCGGTTTCGCGTCGGTAGAGCGCATCGTGTCTTATCGGCACCGGAGCTCTCCAATTCCGGCCGTTTGCGCCGCCCCTCATCCGGCTGCAGCCACCTTCTCCCCGTGAACGGGGAGAAGAGAGCTTTCATTTCCACTTTCGCCAATCGGGGCGTGGCAGAAGAGGCGAAAGGCAGCGGACAGCGTTCTTCTCCCCGTTCACGGGGAGAAGTGCCCGGCAGGGCGATGAGGGGCGTCGCAACGTCGAACGGCGCTCTCGCTCACACGACACGATTTGGAGGTCAAGCGAGAGGCGCGCGGGGCGCCCCCGTTACCTTGATCGCGAAGGCGTAGTTGTAGGCGATCTCCTCCAGCCGCGAGAAGCGGCCGGATGCGCCGGCGTGGCCTGCATCGAGATTGATGCGGAAGATGACCGGATTATCGCTCGTCTTCCGCTCGCGCAGGCGCGCGACCCATTTGGCAGGCTCCCAATAGGTGACGCGTGGATCGGTCAGCCCGGCAACGGCGAAGATCGGCGGATAGTCATGCGCGCCGACATTCTCGTAGGGCGCGTAGGAGGCGATCAGGCGGTAATCTTCTTCCGAGGCGATGGGATTGCCCCATTCGGGCCATTCCGGCGGGGTCAGCGGCAGTGTCTCGTCGAGCATGGTGTTGAGCACGTCGACGAAGGGAACCTCGGCAATGATGCCGCCGAACGCCTTGGGTGCGAGATTGGCGACTGCCCCCATGAGCATGCCGCCGGCGGACCCGCCCTGCGCGACGATGCGGTCACGCGCTGTGTAGCCCTGAGCGACGAGATGGCGCGCGCAGGCGATGAAGTCATGAAAGGTGTTGGGCTTCTGCGCGCGCTTGCCGTCATCATACCAGGCATAGCCCTTGTCCTTGCCGCCGCGAATATGCGCGATGGCATAGACGAAGCCGCGATCGACCAGTGACAGGCAGTTGGTGTTGAAGGACGCCGGAATCGCGATGCCATAGGCGCCGTAGCCGTAGAGCAGGCAGGGCGCGGAACCGTCGATGGGCGTATCGCGCAGATGCACCAGGGAAATCGGCACCAGTTCGCCATCCGGCGCGGGCGCCATCAGCCGCCGCGTGACATAGCGTTCGGGATCATGGCCGGAGGGCACCTCCTGCGTCTTCAGCAGGGTGCGCTCGCGCGTGACCATGTCGTAGTCGAAGAGCTGCGTCGGCGTGGTCATCGACGAATAGGAGAAGCGGAAACTGGTCGTGTCATATTCGAGCGAGCCGCCGAGACCGAGCGAATAGGCGTCTTCGGCGAAGGAGATGAGATGTTCTTCGCCCGTCGCGCGTTCGCGCACGACGATGCGCGGCAGCCCATCCTTGCGCTCCAGGCGCACCATGTGGCGGGCGAAGCCCACTACCGACAGGATCAGGCGGCCCGGCTCATGCGGCACGATCTCGCGCCAGTTCTCGCGGCGCGGATCGGCGACGGGGGCCTCCATGATCTTGAAGTCCTTGGCGCCGTCCGCATTGGTGAGGATGAAGAAGACATCGCCGCCTTCTTCGAGGTCATATTGCAGGCCGGTCTCGCGTGCGGCCACGATGCGCGGCGCGGCAAGCGGGTCATCGGCGGGGATCAGCCGGTATTCCGTCGTCTCGTGATCGTTGATCGCAATGAAGATCCAGTCATTGCGGCGGCTGCCGCCGACGCTCATGAAGAAGCCGGGGTCGATCTCCTCGTAGACGAGGCGCGCTTCTCCGCCGAGCGGGCGGTAGAAGATCTTCGAGGGCCGGTGGTTCGGATCGAGCGCGGTATAGAAGAAGCCATTGTCGGTGGCGTCCCATGTGCCGGAGCCGCCCGTATCGGTGACGGTGTCGGAAAGGTCGGTGCCCGATGCGAGATCGCGCACCTTCAGCGTGTAGAATTCGGACCCCTTGTCGTCGAATCCCCACAGGAGACGGCGGTGGTCGGACGAATGATCGATGCCGCCGAGGTTGAAATAGGCCTTGTCCCCGGCCTCGGCGTCGCCATCGAGAAGGAGCTCCTCGGTGCCGCCGTCGCGCGGCGTGCGGAAATAGCGCGGATGCTGCCCGCCAAGCCGATAGGACGAGCCATAGGCATAAGGCCCATCCTTCAGCGGCACGGATGAATCATCCTCCTTGATGCGGCCCTTCATCTCGGCAAAGAGGGCCGCGCGCAATTCGGCCGTGTCTGCCAGCAATGCCGCCTGATAGGCGTTTTCCGCCTCCAGATGGGCGCGGATGGCGGGATCGAGGACGGAAGGATCCTTGAACATCTCCTGCCAGTTTTCCGCCCGCAGCCAGGCATATTCGTCCACGCGCGCAATGCCGTGCATCATGCTCTGCGTCGGGCGTTTCTCGGTCGTCGGGGCGGGAGTGGCGGGGAAGGGCGATCTCAAGATACCAAGCCTCCGGTTTCGTTCGGGAGTGAACATGTTCGCTGCCCATCTTCAAGCGCGAAATTCTGTTCGTGCATTGTCCTTAGGGAAGCGATGTGGCGAAAATTTACATCTGGTAAATTGAGCGGACTGCCAAACAGTTGATATCGATCCGTGTCTCAATGTACTTGAAAGTATTCACTTCGCATTTCGCCTCAACAAGAATCATGAATTGACTTCATGAGAACAGCGCGCCATTTAGGTCGTGCGCCTTTCGCAAGGAAGAATGAAAGAAATGAAAGGTGCCGCCGCTAATGGCTCTGATGCAGAGCACATGGCGCTTTCCCGAATTCGAGGCCCCAATATGGAAAATAAAGATACGCTCATGCAAGATGGCGAAATCCTCATCGAACTGACCGCGGATGTCGTTGCCGCCTATGTCAGCAACAATCCCGTGCAGGTGGCGGATCTGCCGAACCTCATCGCGGATGTGCACAATGCGCTGGCCCGCATTGGCGCCACGGTCGAGGAAGCACCGGCCGAAAAGCAGAAGCCGGCGGTGAACCCCAAGCGTTCCGTCCATGACGACTACATCATCTGCCTGGAGGACGGGAAGAAGTTCAAGTCGCTCAAGCGGCACCTGATGACGCATTACGGAATGACGCCAGAGCAATACCGCGAGAAGTGGGGCCTCGACGCCTCCTATCCGATGGTCGCGCCCAATTATGCGGCGGCGCGTTCGCAACTGGCGAAGGAAATGGGCCTCGGGCGCAAGCGCACGCCGCGCTGAGGCGGGCACCAAACCCGGCATTGGTTCAACATGTTTCGGGCGCGCCGGTCAGGCGCGCCTTTTTCGTTTGAGCGGCCCTTTTCCATCCAACCGGTCGAGCGCCTGCTTGAGGGCGATGTGCCGGTTCAGATCATAGTTCCAGTGCTTGCGCAGGCCCTTCAGGCGCTCCCGCTCCAGCGCCCGCACGATGCGGCTGCGCTTGTTTTCGCGCTCGGCACCGATGGATGCCAGCGCGTCGGCGAAATCGATGCCGCAAGCAAGCTGAAGTGCCGCGCGCTGCCGCGCTTCGCCCAGTCTCGCATCGCGGGCGGCGATGAAATCCGCAACGGCCCTGGCATCCACGATCATCCCATATTCTCCTGATTGCGATGCCGAATGATCGGCAGACGCAGGAGGACGTGGACAAGATTCTCGGCCGATCAGACGGATGAATGAAAAAGCCAAGGGATATCAACCATATGAAAATTTCGGCGGGGCAATAAGTTCCCTGTTTGTTCACATTGCCGGCGACCTTCGATATAAGAATGTAATCCTATGTCGAAGGTGGAGGTCGAGGTGGCGGCGGCATGTACGGAGCGGATAGCGGACGAGATGGAGGAATTGGCGGAGGCAGCCGGAAACGGGGCCGGCCTTGACTTGCCGCTGGAGCGCCGGGAGGAGCACATTCTGGCGGCTTGCGACTGCGTGATAGAACTTGCCGCTGCGCTGTTCGGGATTCCCTCCAAGGAACTGCGCCGGCGGGGGCGGGGGCCTGACGAAATTTCGCGCGTGCGGCAGATCGCCATGTATGTGGCCCATGTCGTGCTGCGGCTGAACATGACGGATCTGGGCAAGGGTTTCGGACGCGACAGGACGACGGTGATGCACGCCTGTCATCTCATCGAGGATATGCGCGACGAGGAGGAGTTCGACCGCATCGTTTCCCAGACCGAACGCATCGTGCAGGCAGCCTTTCGTAGCCGCACATTCATCTGAATCCGGAGTGCCGACATGTCGAACAAGGACGTCTCACGCGTCCTGCGCCTTCTTGCGCGCGGGGCGGCCATGATCCATCCCTCGGCCAATGGAAAGCTCCTGCTGGAAACGGGGTCGGGAACATTCGCGCTGGCTGGCGAGATCGTCGCCGCCATGGCGCGCGCCGACCTTTTGCAACGCGATGGCACGCGGGTTGTGCTGACGGCGGCGGGCCGGGCGCATCTGCGCCGCGCCGACGCGCAGGGCGACCCGATGCAGGAGCAGCATCGGGTGATCTCGACGCAGACGATGATGGTTGGCGGCACGCGCGAAACGGTGACGGTGAACGATGCGGAGTCACCGCTGCGCGCGCTGGCCGCGCGGCGGGACCGGCAGGGGCGGCCATTCCTGAATGCCGAGGAAGTGTCGGCCGGCGAGCGGCTGCGATCCGACTATACGCGCGGCCAGATCATGCCGCGGCTCGGCGCCAACTGGCAGGCTGCCGTATCGTCCGGGCGCCGCGACGGCGGGCGCGGCAGCGCCGACCTGACCGAGACGGCCATGGCGGCGCGGATGCGCGTCGAGCGTGCGCTCGATGCGGTCGGGCCGGAACTGGCAGGGGTGCTCGTCGATATCTGCTGTTTCCTGAAAGGGCTCGAAGCCGTGGAGCGCGAGCGTGGCTGGCCGGTGCGATCAGCGAAACTGCTGCTGAAGACGGCGCTCGGCGTGCTGGCGCGGCACTATGCGCCGCCAAGGCAGAAGGCACGCCCGCAGGTGCTGCATTGGGGCGCGGCGGACTATCGCCCGTCCCTCGTCGCCGGGGAGTGAGGCTTGGAGCAGCGGGCGTTGTGATGAACGCAATTCCACTGCTCCAGCGCGCTTTCCTTAGCCGCTTTTTGCAACGCCAGACGATTCCGTCCGGCTGCAAAATGCTAGGTATTCGCCAAAGCCGCTTCGGCGCGGATGCGCTTGACCATCGAGCGCAGCCCGTTGGCGCGCTGCGTGCTCAAATGCGAGTCGAGCCCCAGTTCCCTGAAGGTGGCCTCGGCATCGACGGCAAGGATTTCGCTGGCGCGCCGGCCGGAATAGAGCGCCAGCAATATGGCGACCAGACCCCGCACGATATGGGCATCCGAATCGCCCTTCAAGTCGATGCGCGGATCGGCGTCGCCGCCGCGTTCGACGGCGAGCCAGACCTGGCTGGCGCAGCCGGGAACCTTGTGCGCATCGTCGCGCGCCGTCTCCGGATAGGGCTCAAGTCCCGAACCAAGCTCGATCACATAGCGATAGCGGTCTTCCCAGTCGTCGAGAAAGGCGAAGTCCTCGCGGATTGTATCGATCGTGGATGTCATGGGCGCGATATAGGACGCCGGCAGGCCCGCGTCACCCGCAAACTGGCCTCAGTGTGCGGGAGCCGGTGTGACATCCTCGCTCGGCCGGGGCGTGGGGATGCTGCCGGTCACCTCGTCGGCCGGCATGTCCGGCTTTTCGTCGCCGATCATGTGGACGGCGATGCGTGCGCCTTCTTTCGCCCGGCTGCCGATCGTGTTGAGGGCGGAGCGGCCGACATCGCAGACCTCCGGCTTGCGCTCGCACATGCCGGCAATGTCGCCGACGGCCTCGCGGGCGGCGAAGAATGCCTGGATCGGGCTGACCGCCTCCGCGCCATCGGTGTTCTTCCCGCCGATGGGGATGATGAGAAGGACCAGCGAAAGCCAGAACACGGATTTGATGAGAAAGCCCATTTTCCTGCCTCAATCGGTGATGCGGTCTTGCCGCTCTCGATGGCTGCACTCTCGCATGAAGGAGCAAAAACGTCTTTGCCGCAGCAGGCGGTTTTTGAGGCAAATTCGATTCAAATTTTATCTATCTGCCGAGATGGCGGCGCACGGATGGATGGGGCTGAAACGTGATGTGTCGATGAATTCGCAAGTAGATGATTTCAAAGGAGAAATTGGGATATCCTGTCCGAAGCGGCCTGGCAGGATGAGGGGTGCCGGCGGACACCCTCTGTTTACCATCAGACGCGATCGCCGGCCTTTGGCTCAAATTCGATGAGAATTGGCATTCGGACAGCCTCGAAAAAGCACTGCTTTATCCTTTCATTAAATGCTGGATGCGACTTTCCGGGTCAAAGCAAGACGACCCGGTTCCACGGGTACAGTGCGAGTTCATGAGTTGACGTCAGCCCTGCGCAAGAGTGACTGGAAGGCCGGCTTTGCGGCGCTATGCGACCGCTTCGCCCATTCCGGCACGCCGGAGGGGCGGTTGCGCGCGCGCCAGCGGCGTCTTGTGGCCCTCTCTCTCGCGGCACCCTTCCTGATCGTCGCCGCGGCGATTCTCATTTCAGGCGCGAATCTCTCCGTCGGCATGCTGCTGGCGCTTATCTGCGCCGTACCGGCCGCCGGATGGTCGGTTTCGCTCATCCTCGCGCTGACGGGGCGGCAGGACGTCGCCGAGGCGCTGGCGCTTGGCCTGGGAAGCGCGATGCTCGCCGTGCTGATCGCTGCCGGCGGCGGCGCAGCCTCGCCGATCATGCTGCTTGCAGCTGTGCCGGCGGTCGAGGCAGCCTTCGTGGTGCGGCGCGGACCTTTCGTGGCGGCGGGCATCGGCGCCGCGATTGCAACGATGGCGATGCAGTTCGGCATTGGCGCCCTCCTGCCGCAGATCGGGGCGACGCCTGCTGCATCGGCCTGGATCGTGGTGTTCGGCTACATTGCCCTTTCCGTTTTCCGCATGAGGGTGTTTTTCGCCGCGGAAGCAGGCCGGAAGACTGATGCCATGCCGGCCGTCGACACCTGCGCGCTGGCCGGCGGTGTCCGTCTCGACCTCGACGATGCTGGTGCCGTGGGCGGCGTGCAGGGCGACCTGCAGGCTGCGCTGGGCATCGATGCCCAGCATATCGAAGGCGAAGTCCTGCTCCAGCGGGTTCATGTCGCCGATCGCGTCGCCTATCTGGCGGCACTGGCCGAGGCGCGCGCCGGCAGCGAGGTGAGGAAAGTGAATCTGCGCCTGCGCAGCCACGCATCGGCCGCGGACCGCTTCGTCAATGCAAGCCTGCGTCTCGTGCGCGACGGCAATGGAGTGACGGCGTTTCTGCAGGGTGACGCTGAGAATGCCGAACTGCGTTCCCAACTGGCGAGTGCTGCCGATGCCGCGCAGGAGGTGGAGCTTGCCAAGGGCAGGTTCCTCGGGGCGGTCAGCCACGAATTGCGCACGCCGCTCAACGCGATCATCGGCTTCTCGGATATGCTGCTGCACAATATGGCCGGCGAGCTGCCGTCCGGCCGCCAACGCGATTATGTGGGGCTGATCCGCGACTCGGGTCATCATCTCCTGTCGGTGGTGAATGCGATTCTCGACGTCTCGAAGATCGAGGCCGGCGCCTATGCGATCCAGGCCGAGCCTTTCGCGTTGGAGGAGGCGGTGGAGCTGTGTCAGGGCATGATGGCCCCGCTGGCGGAGGCGAAAGGGGTGGCCCTGTCGGTGCGCCAGCGGCCGGATATGGGCGAACTGACGGCCGACCGCCGGGCGGTCCAGCAGATCATCATCAACCTCGTCTCCAACGCGATCAAGTTCACGCCGGCGGGCGGCGATGTCTCGATCGAGACCGCACGCTATGGATCGCGCGTCGAGATTGCCGTTTCCGACAGCGGCATCGGCATCGCTGCGACCGATCTTGCGCGGCTCTGCCAGCCATTCGTGCAGGTCTGCAACGACATCACGCGCGGCTATGAAGGGACGGGCCTCGGCCTTTCGCTGGTGAAGGGGCTGGTGCAGCTGCACGAGGGCGAGATGAGCATGGAAAGCGCGCCCGGAGAGGGCACGACGGTGCGCATATTGCTGCCGGTTGGCGGACCGAAGGAGAAAGGCCGCGAAAGCGCCGAAAAGGTAGCGGCGATGAAGCCCGCGACAAGAAACGGGGATACCGATGCGACGATCCGCAAGATCGCCTGAACGGGCGTCAGGGCTGGGAGAAGTGTTCCGCGAGGGGCTGCTGCTTTCGGGAGCGGCGGTCGCGCGCAGCCCTGTCATGGTCGGCGGCACGACCGCCTTCCTCGTCGCGATGGGATTCGTGGCCGCCAACGCGCTCTGGTACCAGCCGCATTTCCATAGCAGCGCCTTTTTCGAGACGCGGACGTCCGTTCGCCTGATTCCCGAGGCCGAACTGCCGCCGCAGGCTCCTGCGGTGCGCGCCGAGCCGGCTCCCGCGCCGCGGCCGGTCGCGAACGAAGCCGCAGCCGAAATGCAGCCCGCGCCGGAAACCGTCATTCCCCAGCCGCAGCCGGTCGTCAGGACATCCGCCGGCGATCCGGATGTGCTGGCGGTGCAGCGCCTGCTTGCCGAACTGAACCTCTACAGTGGCGAGATCGACGGTCTGAGCGGCCCGCAGACGACCAAGGCGGTGGAGAATTATCGGCGCATCGTCGGCTTAGGCTCCGGCGGCATAGACCAGGCGCTGACTGACCAGCTGGGTTTGACGCGCGCGAGGATGCCGGAGACGACAGCCTCCATAGTTGCACCGGCGCTGCCCGCGACCGTGAACACGCTGCCCACGCAAGTCTCCGCGCCGGCAGCTGCTGCTCCCGCCCCGGCAGCGAGCCAGCCGCCGGTGCAGCAAGTGGCGGCGGCGGCCGTTCCCGATCCGAAGATCGTTCGGGTCCAGGCCGGGCTGCGAGCATTCGGAAATGACGGGATCGAGCTCGACGGCAGGGTGGGCGCGCGCACGCGCAGCGCCATCAAGGAATTCCAGTCGCTGTTCGGATTGCCGGAGACCGGCGAGGCCGACGCGGCGACCTATGACAAGATGCGCGAGATCGGTCTCACCGACTGATCGGCAGGATCGGCGGGCCAATGCGGCTGACAAGCGATTTCGAGGTTGCGGCGCTGGTTCGCAAGGTGTTTGCGGACGGGGGATTCGCCGCGATCGAGAAGCGCGGCGCGACGGAAGCGGGTGCGATCTATATTCGCTGCCGCACGCGCCTTGGCGAATATCTGCTCTACGGTCCGGCGGCGCAATCGGACTATGGCGAGGCAAGCCCTGTCAGTCGCCTCTACGGGCTGATATTGCGCACCGAAGCGGCCGACGAACTCGATGCCCGGCTGGCGCGTGAAAGCCGCTTCGATCCGGATCTGTGGGTAGTCGAGATCGAGGTCGAGGAGGCCGATGTCGCGCGCTATCTCGACCTGGTCAAGCCGTAAGGCTCTTGTGGGCGGCTGCGGCATCGTTGGCGGCCTGCCGGGGATCGCGCCGCTGTAGAAGCGTGTTCCGCTGGCCGAGGGAAGCGATCCGCTCGCGTGCGGCTTCGATGTCGATGTCGCGGTAGCGATCGAGGAAGCCGGCGATGATTTCGGTGCTGTTGAACCCGCCCGGATAAATGAGCGCGAACAGGGTGAACGCCTGCTCCGGCGTGAGATCGAGTGCCCGGAAGGCGCTGACGAGAAGCCGTCCGTCCACCGCATCGACCACTTTGCAGGCGGTTGCGAAGTCGAGGCCGAATGTATCGGCAATTGCCGTCTGGAACAGCACGCGACGGCTGGTTGCGGCGGTCGAGAGGAGATTGGGATAGGCCACGGCTGCATTCTGCCAATCGGGCTCATCGCGGGGTGCGGGAAGCGCCTCCGGCGACGCCGGGCGCATCATGCCGCGCAGTTCGTTGCGGACGGCTTCGGCCGGCGTTCGGGCGGGAGTGACCGGCTCGGCATCCGCAGGTTCCACGCTCTCGGCGATCTGGGCGGCGGACTGACCGATGCGCGCCAGCGCCCGGATCACATCCATGATTTCGGCATTGAGGTCCGGACGCCGCGCGATGACGAGCGCATGTGGCAGGCCGCGACGGCCGATCAGCGTGATGAAATCGATGTCTGTGAGGACCGGCGAGCGCATCAGCAGCGGCGCCGAGACGGCTACCGGGAAGTCGGCGAGCCGGCGGACGAGACCGGCCGGCGCCTCGCGCATGTCGGACAGGGCCGCCGATGCGAAGCGCAGCGCCGCCTGCGAGACGCGCGGCAATAGCGGCATGACCAGATCTTCGAGCTGGTTGGCCTCGCTGCGGGAGGGGCGGGTCAGGGACGAAAAGGCCGAAACGGCACCGCGAAAAAGCTGCTCGGTGCGAAAGCCGGGAGCGCCGGCGGAAATGTCAAGAAAATCGCTTGCAGACACGACGCACGCTCAACTCGAATACACGCAAGCGGCCTTGAAAAACGGTGACCGCACCGAGTCAAATTACGCCCAATTTATTAGCGGCCCGTTAACCGAGATCAATTGTTAACCAAATGGCCGGACGTGAGGCGGCATGCCGATTTAGCGACAATTTGGTCGCAGGAAATAACGAAAGTTTAACATTAACCCGACGTTAACCGGTTCGGATTCTAAACTGCACGAGGCACAGATTGGGGGCGTTGCGTAGAACGAAGGCACTTTCCGAGGGACACGGTCGATGGCGCATGTCATTCCAATCCGAAGAAACGGCAAAGCCGCCGCGCGCATGAATGCCGGCGAGCCGCGCGGTCCTGCCGAGATCATCATCTTCCCCGGTGTCCGCTATGAACGGACGCCGCCGGACCGGACGGACGCCGCCGCGGGTGGCGGTTCATCCCAGCGCCGGCAACGCAGGCGCTGACGACCCTATTGCGGCTCGCAGCCGATCGTTTCGACAAAGGACGATACGGTCTCGCGCCAGCTTCGATCGGGCACCAATGCGCGGATCACGACGATGCCCTCCTCGATGTCGGCCTCGACGAACACCGCTTCCTCAAAGCCGGCCGGCATGTCCTTTCGCAATTCCACGGTCTGTGTCGGGGTGAGGACGACGAAGTTCACCTTTCCGTCGACGGCTGTCCTGTCGTTGAAGCTGAAGATGTTCTGTCCCTTACGGTCGTAGATCGACATGGCCCAGAAGGGCACCGTGTCGTCCGAAGCGACATGCAGCGGGCCGTCCTCCAGCGAGAAGCGGCATGCGACGGCTTCGGTCAGCGGATCGCTGGCGCGGCCGAGGGACAGGGTCGAGCCCGAACCGGAAATGCGCGTTGGCGTATAGAGCGGTGCGGCCGTGGTGAGTTCGCTCCAGGCGTCGCGCTCGGTCACGTAGGGGAGGAGAAGCAGCACGGCGATGTGCACGATGCCCGCGCCGAGCAGTCCCAGAAATATCGCGCGCAGCAGCCTATACATCGCAACTGATCCGGCTGATGACGGGCAGGTCGATCTCGCCCGCGTTCAGCGCACCCGATAATTGCGTGTCGTAGAGGGTGAGCATGAAGCGCATGGGGCCGACGCTGGTGACGCCGAGCCAGTTTCCGGGCGCGGCATGGCGGCCGATGGTGACGACGAGCCGGCCGTCGCTTTCGCGGATGAGTTCGGCGGAGCTGAGCGCCGGGACGCGCCTGTGAAGCGCCGGCAGCACCACATTGTTGTCGTCGCCGGCATAGATGGTCCAGTAGCGCGCCGCCGGCATGCGGCCCTCGACGCGATAGTCGCAATCGCGCCGCAGCAGGCGGCCGTCGCGATCCCGCTCCGCCACGAAGCCGATCCCTTCGGCCTTGCCCAGCGAGAGTCCGCCCTGGCGCGCGAAACGCGCCCGTGAATAGGGGTCGGCCTGCGGGGTGCCGAAATCGGGAAAGGCGGTCCAACTGCCCACCTGCACGGCACCGACGCCGCGCGTGCCGTTGAGGATGTACCAGACGCTGCCGGCACCGCCGCCGACGGACAGGGCAAGAACAATCGCGGTGAGGAGAACCGTTCGAATCATCGGATGAGAGAATAGCCAAGCGGCTCCACTATGTATCGATGCCGGAAACGGCCTCGACGCTTATAGAGCGCTCAGCTTCGCAGGGCGAGCCGACAGGGCCGGCGTGGACTGGAAGAGATCGGACATCTCCCGCAGGAGGCCGGTGGTCGCGGAGGAGAGCATGGGCGGGCGTTCGATGGGGGCCGAGGCGCCCTGGCCGGATTCGGCCGACGCTACGACCTTGTCCTGGGTCAGCAGCGGATCGGCGATGCCGGGGATCGGCTTGAGCTCGACATGCTGGTGCGCGACGGTCATCAGGCGCTGCCAGACCATGGCCGGCAGCGAGCCGCCGGTCATGTTGCGGGTGGTGGAGAAATCGTCGTTTCCGAGCCAGACGGCGGCCGTATAGTTGCCGGTGAAGCCGACATACCAGGCGTCGCGATAGGCCTGCGTGGTGCCGGTCTTGCCGGCCGAGCGGATGCCCTGCAGGGCCGCGCGGCGCGCGGTGCCCGATTCCGGAACCAGCACCATCATGGAGTTCATCGAGCTGACTGTCTCGGGGCGCAGGACACGGCGCGGGGCTGGCGCGTCGCGCGAATTGTCGTAGATCACCTCGCCCGAATGGGTGGTGAGCTGGACGATCGCGTGGCGGGTGCCGGCGAAGCCGCCATCGGCGAGGGTATTGTAGGCAGTCGCCTGATCGAGCACGGTGAGGCCGGAGGTTCCCAGAACCATCGTCTTGTGCGTGCTGATCTCGGATTCGACGCCCATTGCTTCCGCAATGGCCTTGATCGGCGCCGTCGTCAGATAGTCCTTCGCGAGGCGGACCGGGACCGTATTGATCGATCTCGCCAGTGCGCTTGCGAGGGTGACGCGGCCCGAATAGCTGCGGCCGTAATTCTTGGGCGCCCAACCGCCCCAGTTGATGGGGCCGTCGGAAATGACCGTATCGGGGGTCATGCCGGCTTCCATGGCGGCGGTGTAGACATAGGTCTTGAAGGACGAGCCCGTCTGCCGCAGCGCCTTGGTGGCGCGGTTGAACTGGCTGGCGCCATAGTCGCGCCCGCCGACCATGGCGCGCACGGCGCCGTTGTTTTCCATGAGCACGACGGCGCCTTCGGTGACGCCATATTGCGAGCCGTGCTGGCGCAGGTTGAACTCGACCGATTCCTCGGCCGCCTTCTGCAGCCCCATGTCGATGGTGGTGCGCGCGACCAGAGAATGGGTACCGGTTTTCGGCGCGATGCGCTTCACCTCCTCGAAGGCCCAGTCGAGGAAATAGTCGGGGCTTTCCATCTGCCCGCGATCAACGGCGGTGGCGGGACGAAGGCGGGCGGAAAGGACCTGGCCTTCGGTCATGAAGCCGCTGTCGACCATGGCTGAAAGCACGGTGTTGGCGCGTTCGCGCGCGGCCGGCAGGTTCACATGCGGCGCGAAGCGCGCCGGCGCCTTGAACAGGCCGGCCAGCATGGCGGCCTCGGCGAGGTTCACATCCTTGATGTTCTTGTCGAAATAGAAATCCGCCGCCGCGGCCACGCCGAACGTGCCGCCGCCCATATAGGCGCGGTCGAGATAAAGCTGGAGGATCTCCTTCTTGGTAAGGTTCATTTCCAGCCAGACCGAGAGGAACGCCTCCTTGATCTTGCGCTCCACAGTGCGCTCATTGGACAGGAAGAGGTTCTTGGCGAGCTGCTGGGTAAGGGTGGAGCCGCCCTGCACGACAGAATTGGCGCGCACATTCTCGGTCATGGCGCGGGCGAGGCCGAAGAAGTCGATGCCGAAATGCTCGTAGAAGCGGCGGTCCTCGGTGGCCAGCACGGCCTTGACGAAGTGGTCGGGCAGTTCGTCGACCGGCACGGAGTCGCGCTGGATGATGCCGCGCTGGCCGATTTCGTTGCCGTAGCGGTCGAGGAAGGTGACGGCATATTCGCCCTGGCTGCGCCAGTCGCCCTTGGTCTCCTCGAAGGCAGGCAGGGCCAGCGCCAGCATGACCACGGAGCCGGCGGTGCCCAGCGTAAAGCCTTCGCTCAGCAGCTCGACGATGCCGCGCCGCCAGCCGGAAACGCGGAAGCGGCGGAAGAACTTGGTGACCGCCTCCCACCATGCGGCAAGCCTGAAACCGGCATTGTAGAGCGAGGAATCGACCCAGGCATCCGCCCCAAGGAAGTAGTTGAAGCGCGGACGTCGCGATTTCCTTGTTTCGATCGGATCGTCCATGCGGGCGCAGTCCAGATGGTGTGGGTGCAGGCTCGGATTGCAAACGGGCGAATTGAGGGCAAAGCCAAGCTCGATGTTTCGGATTTTAGGGGTTCGGCCCAAGGGCACAAGTGAAATCGCCCGCCATGGTAAGCGGCGGGCGATTCGCGAGGGCAGCAAGTCTTCCTTGCTGTCCGCCTATTTGAGCTCGGCGAGCAGCTCGTCGTAATAGGCGCATGCCTCATCAAGGTTGGTGGCCGTCTTTGTCTGCGCCTCGGACATTTTCTGGCCGACTTCGGCTGCCTTCTGCGGATCCGTGGCAGCAAGCTGCTGCATCTTCTCGGAGAGCTCGGTGGCCTTGGCCGTGGCTTCCTCCGCGGTGCACGCGAAGGAGGGGGTAGCTGCCAAAGTGATTGCGATCGCTAGAAGATAGGTTTTCATCTTTTCCTCGTAGATGGTCCGCCGTTATTCGGCCGCGCCTGTCTACCAGACGCTCCATGACGCTGCGGCGGCCTGCCGATCAAAAACGATGACGTTTCGAAATCCGGGGCCCGGCGGGCGACAAAATAGGAAAATAGTCCTTGATACCGTGACGGTGCTTCTGTAGGGTTATGTCATCGTCCCATAGTTGCGGGCGGCGGGGAGAATTCTCCGTTGGCGGATGCGGGTTCCGGCACCTGGCGCGGGTGATTTCATTTCATCGTTGGAGGGTTTTCATGGCTCGCATGACACAGGCGCGCTGGGCGGCTGCGCGCGCGCTCGCCGAAGGCATGCCCGTCAGCCTGGCGATGCTGGCTGACATTGCGGGGCTTGCGGAGACGACCGTCGCCAAGCGCGCAAGCAGGGAAGGCTGGGCCTCGGCTCAGGCGCTGGACTATGCCAGCCGTATCGAGGGGTTGGCGGGCCGGCTGATCGCCGAGATGGAGGCGATCGAGCGCAGCGCCGATGGCGCCGGCTACGACAAGGGCCGCATCGATGCCGTGGCGGCGTTGACGCGGGCATTGGAGAAGCTCGGCGAATTCACACAAAGCGGACACCACAGGCGAGAAGCCGCGCGAAGCACAGATGCAGATATCGCAGACGCGCTCCGGCGCCTGGACGAGCGGATCGTCGAACTCGCCCGCGAATATGCAGCCGAACTGGTTGCGGGAAAACCTGACGCCGCACCAGCAGCTTCAGGTTCTTGACGAATGGATCGCCACCGCGAGGCTGGCGCAACTGCCGATGGGACGGCCGGCGCCGATCTGGCTGGTGCTGGGCGGGCGCGGCGCGGGAAAGACCCGGCTGGGCGCGGAATGGGTGAATGCGCATGTGCGCGGTTTCGCGCCCTTCGCTACGCAGCGTTACGGACAGATCGCGCTGGTGGGCGAAACGCTCGGCGATGTGCGCGAGGTGATGATCGACGGGCCTTCGGGCATCGTCACGATCGCGCGGCGCGACCGGCCGCGCTTCGAGGCGAGCCGGCGGCGGCTCTTGTGGGACAATGGCGCGGTGGCGCAGATCTTCTCATCGGAGGATCCCGACAGCCTGCGCGGGCCGCAATTCGACGCCGCCTGGTGTGATGAAATCGCGAAATGGAAGAATGTGGAAGCGTGCTTCGACATGCTCCAGTTCGGACTGCGACTGGGTGAGGCGCCACGGCAGATATTGACCACGACGCCGCGGCCGATCCCGCTGCTGCGAAGGCTGCTTGACGAGGCCGGCGTACGGGTCTCCCGCATGGCGACGCGGGAGAATGCCGGCAATCTGGCGCCGGGCTTCATGGACGCGGTGGAGCGTCGCTACGGGGCGACGCGTCTCGGCCGGCAGGAGTTGGAAGGGCTGCTGATCGAGGACAGGGACGACGCGCTGTGGTCGCGGGCTGCGCTGGAAGCGGCGATTGTTTCCGCGAGCGGCGAATTGCGGCGCATCGTCGTGGCCGTCGATCCGGCTGCGAGCAGCCATGCGGGCTCCGACGCCTGCGGGATCGTCGTGGCCGGCCTGCTGGCCGACGGGCGCGTGCTGGTGCTGGAGGACGCAACCCTGCGCGCGGCAAAGCCCGACGCCTGGGCGGCGAAGGTGGCGGCTCTCTATGAGGTTCACGGCGCGGATTGCGTCGTGGCGGAAGTCAACCAGGGCGGCGACATGGTGGCGGCGGTGCTGCGCGCCGTCGATCCCGCGGTGCCGGTGAAGGCGGTGCGGGCGACGCGCGGGAAATGGCTGCGCGCCGAGCCTGTCGCCGCCCTTTATGCGCAGGGGCGCGTGGTGCATGCGCGGCGCTTTCCCGCGCTGGAAGACGAGATGTGCGACTTCGGACCGGACGGGCTGTCGGACGGGCGTTCGCCCGACCGGGTCGATGCCCTTGTCTGGGCGGTGACGGAACTTGCGCTCGGACGCGGCGGCAAGCCGCGCGTACGAAACCTCAAATAGCGAAAGGTAGCGGGCAATGGCATGGCGATGGCCGTGGACGAATGAACATGCGCCGCAGGTGGCGGAACGCAAGTCTGGCCACGGCTTCGTGGCGCTTCACATGCAGGGCGAGGCGAACTGGACGCGGCGCGACTATGCCGGGCTCGCCCGCGAGGGGTTCATGCGCAACCCGGTGGCGCACCGCGCGGTGAAGCTCGTCGCGGAGGCGGCGGCGGCCATTCCCTGGCTGCTTTATGAGGGAAGGGAAGAGCTGGAGAGCCATCCTCTGCTGAACCTTCTGTCGCGACCGAACCAGCGGCAGGCGGGGCAGAGCTTCAAGGAAGCGCTTTATGGCTATCTGCTGATCTCGGGCAACGTCTTTTGCGAGGCGGTGGCCGGCGTGAGCGACATGCGCGAACTGCATCTGCTGCGGCCGGACAGGGTTGCCATCGTGCCGGATGCGCAGGGCTGGCCGGTGGCGATCGACTATCGGCTGGGCGCGCACAGACGGCGGATCATGATGGGCGAGAGCGGCGTCGGCGCGCTGCATATCGCGCTGTTTCATCCGCTCGACGACCATTACGGCTTCGCGCCTCTGGAAGCAGGACTGACCGCGCTCGACCTGCACAATTCGGCCGGGCGCTGGAACAAGGCGCTGCTCGACAATTCGGCGCGACCGTCCGGTGCGCTGGTCTATGGTCCGAAGGATGGCGGGAACCTGAGCGACGAGCAGTTCGAGCGGCTGAAGGCGGAACTGGAGGAGGGCTATACCGGCATGGCGCGGGCGGGGCGCCCGCTGCTGCTGGAGGGCGGGCTCGACTGGAAGGCGATGGGCCTGACGCCCAAGGACATGGATTTCGTGGAGGCGCGCAATGCCGCCAGCCGCGACATCGCGCTGGCCTTCGGCGTGCCGCCGATGATGCTCGGCATTCCGGGCGACAATACCTATGCCAATTATCAGGAGGCGAACCGCGCCTTCTACCGGCTGACGGTGCTGCCACTTGCCATGCGCATCGCAGCCGAACTGACCGCCTGGCTGGCGCCCCCGTTTGGCGGCGATCTTCGCCTTGGCATCGATCTCGACCAGGTGGACGGGCTTTCCAGCGAGCGCGAGGCGCTGTGGCAGCGGGTCAATGCGGCGACCTTCCTCAGCGACGACGAGAAGCGGGAAGCGGTGGGGTACGGGAAGCGAGTAGCGAATAGCGAGTAGCGGATGCGAGCAGATTTCTATTCGCTATTCGCCACCGAAAGGACATCTCATGAACGACCTTCCCGAGAGCGCGTGGCTCTGGGTGGCAAAGGCAGGTGGCGCGGTTGCCGGTTCGGCGATCTCGCTGGCCTATGTGCTGCCCAACGGCCGCCGCGAGGCTGCGATACGCTTTGCCGTGGGTGTCGCATGCGGTCTCGTCTTCGGCGGTGCGGCGGGGCTGAAGCTGGCGACCGAGCTCGGCATCGGCGCGGCACTTGGACCCGGCGAGCGCATGTTGATGGGCTCGGCCGCCGCCAGCCTCTGCGCATGGTGGGCGCTGGGGCTGCTCCAGCGCGCGCTGGGCCGCAAGCCGGTTCCGCCGGCCGAATAAGTTCAAGGAGCACGATCATGGATGATGCGGGGGCCGATGCGGTCCGCGAACGGAAATTCGTGCCTGTCGCAATCGAGAAAGTGAACGCGACGGGCAGTTTCAGCGGCTATGCCAGCCTTTTCGGCAAGATCGATCTGGGGCGCGACGTGGTGGAGCGGGGCGCGTTTGCGGCGTCGCTGGCCAAACGGGGTGCCGCCGGCATCCGCATGCTCTTCCAGCATGATCCCAAGGAGCCGATCGGCTTCTGGGCGGAGGTGCGGGAGGATGAGCGTGGGCTGTTCGTGCGCGGACGGCTGGCGCTGGGCTCGGCCAGGGCGCGCGACGTGCATGCGCTGATGCGCAGCGGCGCGCTCGACGGGCTGTCGATCGGCTTCCGCTCGGTGCGGGCGCGTCGCGAGGCCGGGAGCGGCATCCGCAGGATACGCGAAGCGGATCTCTGGGAAATCTCTGTCGTGACCTTTCCCATGCTGCCCGAAGCGCGGGTGACGCAGGTGAAGGGCGCGCGACAGCGCCTTCCGCAACATCCATTCCAATCCCAATCCGGCCTGGCGGGGACGATCCGCCGGGCCGCACGACTGTTCAAGCAGAGGAACCGCCACAGATGAGGTTTGACCACATGCATGCACCTGAGACCAAGAGCGCGGACGGCGAGATCGGCGCGGCCTTCGACGACTTCATGTCGGCCTTTGAAGGCTTCAAGGACGCCAATGAGGAGCGCCTGCGCCAGATCGAAAGCCGGATGGGCGCGGATGTCGTGACGTCGGAGAAGATCGATCGCATTTCCCATGCGATGGACGAACAGAAAAAGGCGATGGACCGCCTGATCCTGAAACGCGCCCGGCCGGAACTGGGCGGCGCGGCGGCGGCGCCGCTTGCGCTGGAGCACAAGGAGGCCTTCCACGCCTATCTGCGCAGCGGCGACGACCGGCAGCTCAAGGCGATCGAGCAGAAGGCGATGTCCTATGGCTCGGCTGCCGATGGCGGCTATCTGGTGCCGGCGGCGATCGAGCAGGAGATCGGTGGCAAGCTGGCGCAGATTTCGCCGATCCGCTCGATCGCCACGGTGCGGCAGGTGTCGAGCGCGGTGCTGAAGAAGCCGTTTTCGGTGACGGGCCCGGTGGTTGGCTGGGCGGCCGAGACGGCCGCGCGCAGCCAGACTGCAAGCCCGACGCTGGATGAACTGCAGTTCCCGACCGCCGAGCTCTACGCCATGCCGGCAGCGACGCCGGCACTGCTGGAGGACAGCGTGGTCGATCTCGACCGCTGGATTTCGGCGGAGATCGAAACCGCCTTCGCGGAGCAGGAGGGCACCGCCTTCGTTTCCGGCGACGGCACCAACAAGCCCAAGGGTTTCCTCAGCTATGCCAAGGCAGCGGAAAGCGCCTGGGAATGGGGCAAGATCGGCTATGTGGCGACGGGCGAGGCAGGCGATTTCGCCGAGACCGATCCAGCCGACGTGCTGATCGACACGATCTATGCGCTGAAGGCCGGCTATCGCCAGAATGCCAGCTGGGTGATGAACCGCCGCACGCAGGCGGCGCTGCGCAAGATCAAGGATGGCGACGGGAACTATCTTTGGCAGCCGCCGGCCGCTCCGGGCGGCCGCGCCATGCTGATGGGCTTCCAGGTGGTCGAATCCGAGGACATGCCCAACATGGCGACCGACGCCACGCCGATCGCGTTCGGCGATTTTGCACGCGGCTATCTCGTGGTGGACCGCACCGGCGTGCGCGTGCTGCGCGACCCGTATTCCGCCAAGCCCTATGTGCTCTTCTACACGACCAAGCGTGTTGGCGGCGGCGTGCAGGATTTCGACGCCATCAAGCTGGTCAAGTTCGGCACGGCCTGACTCCGGCGCGGGCGGGTTCGCCCGCGCGCCGCGCCACCGGCGGTCCCGGTCGTTCTCCTGCCGGGACCGCCGACAAATTCCATGACGAGCGACGGAGCAGCAAATTGACATTATTCAGGACGGTCGCGCCGGGCGCGATGGCGGTTTCGGTCGCAGAGGCCAAGGCAAATTTGCGTATCGCCCATGGCTCAGAGGACGAACTGATCGGCAGTCTTATCGCGGCTGCGACGGAAGAGGTGGAGCGGACGACCTCGCTGGCGCTGATCGACCAGGACTGGCGCATGACGCTGGACGACGTACCACGCTCGTCCATGGTG
>DATMGE010000073.1:0-72225 GCA_035555795.1 Rhizobiaceae bacterium
CACTCCAGCACCCCGATATCGCTGTAGGGTCTGAATGACGGCTTGTTGAGAATACGAAAGACGCGGTTGATCCGTGCCGTGACGAATTCCGTCGTCGCCAGCCCGGCTCCATCCTCATCGAGGCCGCTCCACGGGTCACTACCTGCCGTGCCAGCGCCCCTGTCATCCTTTGCCATGCCCGCGCTCCCGACGAATCCGAGCGGCCATAGCATTTCCGGCGTGGCAAGTCCCACTCGCAGATGCGGCGGGCCTCGCCATCCTAGGCCGCGTTCGCTACCGCCTCCACAGCGCCCGGCAATATCCAGGTCCGGTCGGCATCGATGGACAACGCGACCGTGCTGCCCGGCTCCACGCTGCGGTTGGCCTCAATGTCGAGCGTGACGGGCTCATCTCCGACGCGCACAATGAGTGTCCGGCGAAAGCCACGGAAGATATTCTGCTCGACCGTTCCGCTGAGCTGGATGGCCCGATCGGCCTGAGAGCCTTCAACAATTTTGAGTGCCTCGGGGCGGATCACCGCCGCGACAGGCGTCCCGACGGGGATCGGGCCGGCCGCTTCACCCCAGCCGCCCCAGTTCCGGCCCTCAACATTCACGAAGTGCCGACTGCCCTCCGTCACCGACTGCGAGACGATCGCGTCGAGCATGTTCGGGCTGCCGCAGAAGGCCGCGACCCTGGCGTTGGCCGGGCGGAAGTAGACGGTTTCGGGATCGCCGATCTGAAGAATATTGCCATCACGCATGACCACGATGAAGTCGGACATGGCCATCGCCTCCTCCTGATCGTGGGTGACGTAGACCGAGGTGATGCCGAGCTGCTTCTGGAGACCGCGCAGTTCCAGCCGCATCTGCTCGCGCAGCTTGGCGTCGAGATTGGAGAGTGGCTCGTCGAGCAGCAGCACCGACGGTGCGAAAGCGATGGCGCGGGCGATCGCCACGCGCTGCTGCTGGCCGCCGCTGAGCGCCGTGGCCGGCCGGCTCGCATAGGCCTCCATCTCGATGGTGCGCAACGCGGCCATAGTCTTGTCGCGCACGATGTCGGACTTCATCTTCCGCACGCGCAACGGATAGGCGACATTGTCGAAAACGGTCATATGCGGCCAGATCGCATAGGACTGGAACACCATGCCGGCATTGCGCCATTCCGGTGGTATGAACTGCCCGCGATCCGCGTCCGAGACGATGCGATCGCCAATGGCGATGCGGCCGGTATTGTTCTGCTCCAGCCCCGCGATCATGCGCAGCGTGGTCGTCTTGCCGCAACCGGACGGCCCCAGCAGGCTGACGAAACTGCCGTCGGGAATATCCAGAGAGATATTGTTGACCGCAGTGACTGCTCCGAAGCGCCGGCTTACATTCTCGATCGTGACTGAAGGCATGGGGCTCTCCCCTGAATGAGACGCCCGGCCGCCCGCAGGCGGGACCGGGGCTGGATTGACTGATCAGCGGCCGTAGATTTCCGTGGCCAGCTGGAGCATTTCCTGCGTTCGCTCCACGTCGCTCTTGTCTAGCAGCTTCATGTTGTCGAGATAGCCGGCCTCGGCCGGGAAATCCTTGTCGCCACCCTTGATCGTGGTGCCGCGGCCCGAGCGTGCGTAGACCGCCTGAGCCTCGTCCTCGAGGAAGAAGTTGACCAGCAGCTTCGATGCATTGGGGTGCTGCGCATCGTTGAACACCGCCACGTCGTAGACGACATACATGAGACCTTCCTCCGGTGAGACCGGCGCGATCGGGAGACCTTTCGTCATGACGATGTCGGGCAGCGACAGCGGGATATAGATCAGGTACTCGCCACGCGCGACGCGTAGCGGATTCTCGCGGATCTGCCGGCTGAACACGATGTCCTGCTTCTTCAGCTCATCGTGATATTCTCGGCCGAAGGTACGGTAGGTGACGTCGAAGAACAGGCCACCACCGCCGAGCGCGCGAAAGTCGTCGGCGAGGATCTTGCCCTTCCATTTCGGATCGAGAAGGTCCTTCCAGCTCCTGGGCCGCTCATTTTCAGGCACGAGGTTGGAATTGACGAGAATACCGTAGGGCTGGAGGTAGATCGGCACGCGCGTGCCGTCGGTCTCGAAACCCTCCTTCAGCTTTTCTGCATTGGGCAGCCAGCCATGCGGCTGGTAGAAGCCCTGCTTCTCCATCGAATAGGACGAAAATCCGCCACTGTGCGAAAAGTCCCCGACGACGCGGTTGGTGGTCTGCTCGGTGCGGATGCGTTCCAGTATCTCGCTGGCGCGGCCTTCCAGTATCTCCACCCCGATGCCGTATTTCTCGGTGAACAGGCGGGCGATCTCGGGATGATAGGGCACGCCCAACTGTCCGCTGTAGAGTGTGACGGTGCCTTCCTTCTTGGCCGCTTCCACGACCTTGTCCCATTCCGCCTGCTGTTCCGGCGTCTGTGCATGGGCCAATGACGAGGCAAACAAAGCCAGTGCCGCAGCTGCAATCCTGATCGATCTGCGCATGTCGGTTCCTCCCTGTGGGGTCCGTAACGGCGACCGCCGCCTGAGGCTGCGGTCGCCACGGGACTTATTCGCCGTAGATTTCCTTGGCGATCTTCAAGGTTTCCGTCGTCGTGCTCGGGTCCGGTTCGCCCATCAGCTTGACGTCCGTCAGGTAGCGGATGTTTTCAGGCACCTTGTCGTCAGCGCCGGTGATGGTCTGCGCGCGGCCCGACTTGGCGTAGACAAGCTGAGCTTCGTCCTCGAGGAAGAAGTTCATCAGGAGCTTCGCAGCATTGGGGTGCGGCGCGTTAGCGAAGACCGCGACGTCGTAGGTGATGAAGGGCAACCCCTCCTCGGGCATTACCGCCTTGAGCGGCAGGCCCTCGTTGAGCAGCATGTCGGGCACGGAAAGCGGAATGTAGATCGCAAACTCACCACGCGCGACGCGACGCGGATTGTCGCGGATCTGCCGGCTGAACACGATGTTTTGCTGCGCCAGCTTCTCGTGGAACTCGCGGCCCAGCTTGCGATAGGTGACATTGAAGAAGGCGCTGCCGCCGCCAAGCGCGCGGAAGTCGTCGGCCAGTATCTTGCCCTTCCACTTCGGGTCGGTCAGGTCATGCCAGCTCTTCGGCATGTCCGCCTCGCTGACGAGGTTGGGATTGACGAGGATACCATAGGGCTGGACGTAGATGGCGAACTGGGTGCCGTTGGTGGCGAACTCCTCCTTGAGCTTGGAGAGGTTCGGCATCCAGCCATGCGGCTGGTAGAAGCCCGACGCTTCCAGGAATGCGCCGGACGACCCGCCATTGTGCGAGAAGTCGCCGGCCACACGGTTGGTGGTCTGCTCGGTGCGGATGCGTTCCTGCAATTCGCTGGCACGGGCCTCCAATATCTCGACCTTGATGCCGTATTTCTCAGTGAACAGGCGCGCGATCTCGGGATGATAGGGCACGCCCATCTGCCCGCTGTAGATCGTGACCGTTCCTTCCTGCTTCGCGGCCTCGACCACCTTGTCCCATTCTGCCTGTTCCTCAGCGGTCTGGGCCAGCGCCAGCATCGGCATGGCCGCGACAAATGTTGCTGCGAGCAGAAGATTGACAATCCGTTTCATGTTTTCCTCCCTTGGATCGTATGTGTTCAGAGCGTGCGAAACAGCCTGCGCACGAGCATGAGGTGGATGATCCGAAGACCGATCACCAATGCGAGCATGAACAGCGCGATGACGCTGACCTCGCCGGTGCGGCTCTCCTCCCAAAGCCGCAGGATCACGATCGACAGTGGCTCATTACCCACCGAAAAAAGCAGTACCGATGCGCTGACCTCACGCAGCACCATGAAGAAGGTGAGCACCCAGCCGACCAGGAAGGCCGGCAAGGTCAGCGCAATCAGTATCTTCCGGAATGTCGTCAGCCAGCTCGCGCCGTGGACGCGGGAGCACTCCTCCAGATCGTAGGAAAGCTGCGAGAGCGCGCCGTTCATGACGCGCACCGCAAGCGGCGTGCCGAGCGTCAGATAGGCGATGAGCAAGGCCCACAGCGTGCCGTAGATGGCGATCCAGCTGGGCAGCACCGCGAAGCCCCACAGGAAGGCGAGGCCCACGACGATACCGGGCATCATCCAGGGGAGCCAGGCGAGCAGGTCGATCAGGCGGCGGATCGGCATTTTGGTGCGCACGACGATGTAGGCGACCATGCTGCCAAGAACCATCGTCACCGTGGCACCGACAAGGCCGAGAATGGTGGTGTTCCAGAGTGCCCGCCAGAAGCGCGTATTGTTCCAGACAGCGACATAGTTGTCGAAGGTCATCATGTCCCGGCTGTAGAAGCCGTAGAACTTGAAGAACGAACTCACGACCAGCTGACCCACAGGGGCTACCACAAACAGCAGGAAGACGAGGATACCGAAGCCGAAGGCGACCCAACGCATGCGGCCAAGCGGCGTGATGCGCGGCGTGAAGCCTTTGCCGGTCACCGTCTCGAAGCGGCGGCTGCCTAGTGCCCGCCACTGCCAGAAGACGAGCAGCAGCATGAGCGCCATGATCGCCATCGCGACAGCGGTCGCATATTGGTAGTCGGGCACCGCCTGATGGTTGATCGCCTGGTAAATCTCGGTTGTGACTACCTTAATATTGGCCGGCAGACCGAAGAAGAGCGGCGATTCGAATGCTTCGATCCCGCGGATGAAGGAGAGGATGAAGACGCTGGTGACGATGGGCAGCATCAGCATCAGCGTGACCCGGAAGAAGGTCTGTACGCGGCTGGCGCCCGACATGCGGCTGGATTCTTCCAGCGCCGGGTCCATCGCACGGAAACTGTCGACGATGAGCAGGAAGGTGAACGGCACCGTGTACTGGATGAGGTGCCAGACGATGCCGCCATGCGAATAGACGTTGATCAGCGGCCAGTCGACGCCGGTGAGCCATCGCCAGGCAAGATTGATCGTGCCCACCTGCGGATTGCCCAGCATCGACCAGCCAAGCGCGGTCAGGATCGGCGGCACGAAGAACGGTATGGTGACCAGCACCTCCAGCGTGCCGCGAAATGGCGTATCGGTGCGGGTGACGATCCAGGCGAGCGCGATGGCGATGCCGACACCGATTACCGTCTTCACCAGCGAGATGATGACGGTCGTCGTCAGCACGCCCAGCGCGTCCCATCGCAATAGCCGCGCATAGCCGTCGAGATTATAGGTGCCAACCTCGCCGGGCGGCACCGTGCTGATGCTGCCATAGAGCAGCATTCCAAGCGGATAGAGCGTGAGCGCCGCCAGAACCAGAACGAGCAACCCGATCAGCAGTTTGCTGACAGGGCCGCCCTGAAGGAACAGGCGCTCGCGGAACGTCGGCTCCACGAAGGTGGGACTTGCCGGCCGTAATGTTGCGTCGGTCATGGCTCACCCGGTCCGATAGCGCTCGATGAAGCCCCAATCGAGCTCCATGCCCCAGCCCGGCCCTTCAGGCAGCGTCAGATAACCGCCGCTCGCCTGCGGGCGATTGAGGAACATCTCGAAATAGGGAGGGTCGAGGTCCGGCGGATAAAGCTCGACCGGTCCGGCATTGCTCACCGAGGCAACGAGATGACCGCCATATTGAGCTTCCTGATGCTGGGTCATCTTGACGCCGAAGGCGGCGGCCATTCCGGCAACGCGCCGCCAGACGGTTGGCCCGCCTCCCCAGGTCGCATCGAAGTTGCAGACATCGATTGCGCCTTCGACCATCATGTCGCGGCAGCGCTCGGCGCTCACCTCGACCTGTCCGCCGGCGACGGGAACGCCGGTCACGGCGCGCACGCGCGCCATCTCGCGCACATCGTTCGACCAGCGGCACGGCTCTTCGATCCAGAGGAGATCGACATCCTCCACGCGTCGCGCGAAGTCGATCGCCTCGGCGGCCGTCCAGCCCTGGTTGGCATCGGCGATGATGAGGAAATCGGGACCGGCAGCCTTGCGCGCCACCTTGATGCGCTCGGCATCCTCCGCCGGCGACAGCCCGGACAGATATCCGACCTTGAACTTGCAGCCCATCGCGCCGGAATCGCGAATGCGCTCCATCTCGCGCCCGTAGTCGGACAGCGAGCGGTCGTCCTCGACGAGCCCGCCCCAGACGATCACCGGCAAGGGTTCGGAATGCCCGCCCCACAGATGATGAAGCGGCTGTCCGACGGCTTTGCCGATGGCATCCCACTGGGCGCTATCGACGCAGGCGCGGGCGCGGGCGGCGATACGCAGATCGCGCTGATAGCGATAGGTCGCGCGGTAGCCGAGCTCCGCATTGCGCTCGATATCGAACAGGTCGCGCCCGACGATCCGCGGCGCCAGCTCGTTATGGATGACATCGACGATATCCTTGGGCGAGGTGCCCGAGACGGCGTTGAAGCACACGCCTTCGACGCCGTCCCCGGTCCTCAGCCGCGTCACGACGATATCGCGCGCCCGGCGTCGCATCTGGTTCGAGCGGTACTGGCGGCCAAGCGGGCACGTCACAGCCACGGCTTCGATACTTGCAATATGCATTGGCGATCTCCTCCCGCCGGCAAGACTAGTTGAACTAGTTGCCTGGTCAACTATTATCGATGCCGTGTCCATCAATCGTCACCTCCCGCTCAAGCTCTCGTCAGACGCCGGCTTTCGCCCATACGCCATCGTATTTGCGCACCGCTTGCTCGTCGAAATCGAAGCCGATGCCCGGTTGCGTAGGCAGGGCGAGGCGCCCCTTTCGGCATTCGAGTTGCGTACCGACCAGACGTCGGAAATTGAGCACCTGATCGTCCGGGAAGAACTCCACATAGCGGGCATTGGGGAACGCCGCGACGAGGTGGACGTGCAGATCGTGGAACCAGTGCGGCGACAATGTCAGCCCATAGCTTGCAGCCGTGGCGGCAATGCGCCGGAACTCGCTGATGCCGCCGCACACGCAGGCGTCGACCTGCAGTATCTGGGCAGCTTCCTTCTCCATCAGCTCCTTGAATCGCCAGCGGCCGGCCTCGATCTCGCCGGTTGCGACAGGCACCGGCGTCAGCGTGGCGAGCCTTGCATGGTTGTCGATGTCGTCGGGGCTGAACGGCTCCTCGATCCAGTAGGGATTGCTCGGTTCGAACTCGCGCATATAGGCGAGAGCCGTGGGAAGATCGTCCCAGGCATTGTTGGCGTCGAGCATGAGCAGCACGTCGGGTCCGATCGCCTCACGGGCGATGCGCAGCCGCTCGCCCTCCGCGCGTGGATCGCCCTGCCCGACCTTGACCTTCACCGCATCGAAGCCATCGGCGACATAGCCGGCGAGCTCCGTTGCAAGATCCTCATTCGTCTTGCCCTCGACATAGTATCCGCCGCTGGCATAGGCCGCCACCGAGCCATTCGCGGCACTGCCGAGATAATGGTGGAGGGGCAGGCCGACGGAACGCGCATTGAGATCCCAAAGCGCATTGTCGAGGATGCTGATGGCCCGCATGACGCTGCCGGCGCGCCCATGCAGCAGGGCTGCGCGATACATCGTTTCCCACAGCCGCTCCACCTCCAGCGACTCCTCGCCGATCAGCAGAGGGGCAAGAAGGTCCTCGACCGCCACGGCGACGATACGAGCGGCCCTGTGACCGCCGTAGCAGAAGCCAATTCCCTCAATGCCGTCATCCGACGTGACCTTCACAAGACAGTATTCCCGGGCACTGACCGTGCGCGTGGAGAAGGACGTGACCTTGTCGAGCGGCACGCGGCACACAGCAAAGGACACGGATGCAATACGCGGCATTCAGATGGCTCCTCACCTCAAGCAATGGCGGCGGATAATATCCGGATATTTTCATCTGGCAACAGCCCATCGGTCTTGTGAAGAAAATTTATCCGGATATTATTCACGCGATCCAGACACAGCAATCGGGGAGGATGCCTGCCGATGAAATTGGATGAGGAAGACCGGCGCCTGTTGCGCGGGGATTATGGCGACGTCGCCCGGGAGGCGATGGAATATCAGGTCCAGGTGGCCGAATTCTACGGCGCCGAGCGCATGGTGCCGCTCGCCGAGGCATCTGCCGGCATCGATTTCGCGATGAATGGCGATTTCGGGCTGGAGACGGCGGAGGCGCTTGCCGATCGCGGCGGCCGGTTCCGGGTCTTCACGAAGAGTTCCTTTCTCGCGACCGAAATGTACCGGCCGGAGCATTTTTATTCGCCTGGGGATCTCATCGAGAAGCAGCAGCGCTATTTGCAGGCGCATCTGCGCATGGGCGCGGTACCGACCTATTCGAGCCTGCCCTGCCGCACGCCGCAGTTCGGCGAGCAAGTATCCTGGCAGGGTTCGGCGATCGTTGCCAATTCGCTTTTCGGCGCGCGATGCAATCTCGACGGAACGGTCGGCGGCCTCATGAACGCCCTCGCCGGGCGCGTGCCGCTGATGGGTGTGCGCCGGAAGGAAAACCGCTATGGAACGGTAGCCGTAAAGGTCGAGGCCGATATCGAATATTCGGTCGACTGGAGCGCGCTCGGCTATGCGGTCGGCAAGAAGCTGCCGGCCCCGAAGGAAATTCCCGTCTTCCTCGACCTGCCGCCATTCCACGGCATGGGCAACCGCCAGACCTTCGAAGTCAGCATGGTAACCCTTTCGACGCTGGAAATGTACCACGTCGTCGGCCTGACGCCCGAAGCCCGCTCGATCGAGGAGGCCCTGCCCAATGGGGTGTCGCGCGAGATCACGGTGACGCAGGCCGACATGCTGGGCTCCTACCGCGATCTCTCCACGCCCGAAGGCGAGATCGATCTGGTCGCCTTCGGCGGCCATCACATCGAGCTGGACGAATTCCCGCGCATCCTCGCCGCCCTCGAAGGCAAGCGCGTCAAGGACGGCGTGCGCCTGTGGATCTTCACCGGCCCGCAATACAAGGCGATCATCGAATCCATCGGCTGGGACAAGCAGATCGAGGCGGCCGGCGGCGAAATCCTCTACGGCGTCAGCCTCATGTTCATGTCGCCGCGCGATCTCGTGGAGAAGCACGGTCTCAAACGCGTGGTATGCGACTCGGCCAAGATGGTGAAATATGTGCGCGGTTTCGGCATGGAGTCCGAATTGCGCACGGTCGAACGTTGCATCGACGCGGCCGTGACCGGCCGTAATGACGGATCGCCGCGCGGCGAAGGGAGGCGGGAATGGTGAGTATCAAGGGACGAGGCCTGCAGGGCACGGTCGAGGGCGAAGCACTGGTGCTGCCGCGCTCCTTCACCTTTTTTGGCGGCGTGGATTGGAATACCGGCCGCCTGACGGTCGGCGATCCCACGCTCGACGGCCAGTCGATCGCTGGACGCGTCTTCGTCTTCAAGGCACCCTCCGGCGGCCAGGGCACAGCCTGGAAGATCGGCGAGATGGTGCGCAACGGCTCCTCACCCGCGGCCATCGTCGTACATCGCTCCAACAGCGTCGTGGTGTCGGGCTGCATCATGGGCAAGGTACCGCTGGTCGCGGATTCCGAGGAGGATCCGACGGAGATTTTCCGTACCGGCGACATATTGCGCGTCGACGGCCGCTCCGGCACGGTCGAGCTTGTGCGGCGGGCCGACGCGTGAGTACGGGCAGGATGCGGGCGCTGATGCCGCAAGGTGCCTGCGACTGCCATTTCCATATCTTCGGCCCGGCGGCGCATTACCCATACGCGCCAGAGCGCGCCTATACGCCGCCAGATGCACTGCTCGACGCCTACCGCGCCTTTCAGGCCGAGCGCGGGTTGCAGCGCAGCGTGATCGTTCAGCCGAGCGTTTATGGGCTGGACAATGCCTGCACGCTGGACGCGCTCGATGCGCTGGGTACCGATGCGCGCGGCATCGTCGTGGTGGACGACAGCATCAGCGACGGGCAAATCGCCGCCATGCATGAGCGCGGCGCTCGCGGCGTGCGTTTCAACCTGCTCTTTCCCGGCGGACCGGACGCTGCACTGATCGGCCGGGTCGCCGATCGCGTGCGGCCCTTCGGCTGGCATCTCCAGTTCCTGATCGACTGCCGCAACCTGCCCGAACTGGCACCCGCCTTGCGGGCCACGGGCCTGCCGCTTGTCTTCGACCATTTCGGCCATCTGCCGGCATCCGAAGCGATGGATGCACGGGGCTTCGCCTCGATGCTGGACATGATTCGCGACGGGTCGGCATGGTGCAAGATATCGGGCGCCTACCGCATCTCGCAGGAGGCGGAGGCGGCCGACTGCGAACCGCTTGCCCTCGCGCTCGCCGAGGCGGGACCGGACAGGCTCGTATGGGGAAGCGACTGGCCTCATCCGGGTTTCGCCAATCCCTCGCCGGGCCCGGATGTCCTGCTGGAGCGCTTGTTCGAATGGATGGGCGACGATCTCGCGGCCGCAATCCTGTCGCGCAATCCGGCCCGGCTATACGGCTTCGAGGAATAGCGCCGCTTAGTCTGCCCGCACGAATTCCATGGCGTAGGTATAGCGCTTCTCCGGGTGGATCGCGATCGAGAACTGCACCAGTTCGCCGGTGGAGGCAAAGTAGCGACGGACGGTCGTCAGCGCCGGCGTATCCGCCTCGCAGCCCAGAAAGCCGGCGATCCGTTCGGGAATGCGGGTCACCAGCATGTCGACCTGCGCGCGGTCGATCTTGACGCCGAAGCAGCGTTCGATCTCCTCATGCAGCGTGATCGACTCGACATCGGCGCGTTTCGTCAGCCGCGCATAGGCGGGCGCGATATAGATATCGAACCAGCAGATCGGCTCGCCGGAGCCGGCGAGTTCGCGAATGCCGCTGAGCCTTATCCATCGACTTCCCGGTTTGACATCGGCCAGAGCCATCTCGTCCGGTCCGAGCTTGCCGGTCGCGCTCTCTATATGGCGCCGGCGCACGCCTTCAGGATAGCGCAGAAGCTCCGACAGCCGCGCCACGCGCTGCGTATAGCGCCATGCGGCAGGATTGTCGGAAGTGACCACCGAGCCGCGACCTGGGGTACGCTCGATGAGGCCCTTGTCGCGCAATACGCGCAGCGCTTCGCGTACCGTATGCCGCCCCGCATCGAAGCGTTCGCACAGTTCCGCCTCGGAGAGGAGCTTCTGCCCCACAGGCGGCATGCCCGCAACGATCTCACCTTCCAAAACGTCTGCGATCGTCTGGTAGAACGGCAGCAGGAGCTTGGGCCGGCCGCCAGTCTTCTCTCGTTTTCCGCTCGTATCCAAGGATGAGATCCTGCGAAGCAATCACTAGGTCGTACCGCCCGGCAGATGCTTCGTCAAATCAGCCGCTTGGCCGAACAGGATAAGGTTCACCATAGGGCTGCTGCTTCCACACCTCCTCCCTTCCAGCCGACGATGCCCCGTGTTTTCCGGAGTCCAAAGCCTGGGTTCCCTTGATCTCGAGGGAGATCGATTGTTCTTCCCCAAACTATTGCTCCGGCGGGGTTTCCATCGCCGATCCGCCGCCTATTTCTCTCGCGATGAACCGTCTTTCCCTCATTCTTGCGGCGAGCTTCCTTTCCTTTCCGGCCCATCCCCAGTCCGGTCAGGAGGAGCCCCGCTACATCGACAATCGCAGCACCGCTACGGATGTCGTCCGCTCGTTCTACAACGCGATCAACCGACATGAATATCTGCGTGCATGGAGCTATTTCCACGAGCCCGAGCGACCTGATCTCGAGAGTTTTATCAAGGGATACGCGGATACGGCGTCTGTTCGGCTCGAAATCGGCAATGAAGGGTCGGAAGGTGCCGCCGGCACGGTGTACTGGACTGTGCCCGTTGCGATAGAGGCCACGCACGGCAACGGTACATCCGCTTCCTTTGCCGGATGCTACACGCTCTCCCAATCAAATCCCGCGGTTCAGGCCACGCCGCCCTTTCAACCGATCGGCATCCGCAAAGGCGAAATCCGCGGAGCGAGCGGGCCGTTGGAGGATATCCTTCCAAGCAGTTGCCAGGAAAACTAGGCATTTGCAGCCAGACGGAATCGTCTGGCGTTGCATAAATGCGGCTGGGAAACAGGCTGGAGCAGCGAGGCTGCGTTTCTCAGAAAGCCTGCTGCTCCAGAGACTTCGCCAGCGGTTCCGGTCCGCAACTATCGCAAATACGATCTTCCGAACCTATCCCGTTCAGAGCCGGCGAGCACTTTGGCGCTGACTGCAGCGAGGGGCATCGCATCGGGCCGTCCGACCTCGATCTGATCGAGGGCGATCACGTTCACATTCTTGTGATGTACGGACATTCATCATTGCCGCTTGGGAAACGAGGTCTAAGTTCAGCGATGTGGTTGATGAACATATTAACTTTTAGAGAAGCGAGATCTCTATTGCACATCCGGGGCACCTCGACTTGATCTGTCTATAGACTAGAATAGCCGCCATAACAGTTTGATCCTCAAGGATATTTTCCTTGTGATGTTATGCCGGTCCTACTTCAGCCAAGCGGACCATTCCCTGTGTTTCCCAGATGCGACTGTACCGGTCGAAGCGGAGGAACTCACAATGACCAAGAGGCTGAAAAACGCTGACGAAGCCGAGGCAATAAACGCCAAGGGCGTCAGCCGACGCGAATTCTTTACACAGGGAGCAGCCGCTGGCGTTGGCGCCGCGGCATTGATGTCAGGTACCGGCGCGGCTTCGGCAGCCGTTTCGGCGACCGATGATATCCAGTGGGACTATGAGGCGGACGTCGTGGTCGTCGGTGCCGGTTGTGCCGGCTTGCCGGTGGCCATCCGCGCCCGCGATGGCGGCCTCACGGTCATCGCCGTGGACCAGAATTTCGATCCGGGCGGCAAGATGCTGCATAGCGGCGCCCAGGTATCGCTTGGCGGTGGCGATCCGGTTCAATTGCGCGACATTGCCGGGCAGGCCGACAAGGAAGGCTTCATCACCGTACCTCCGATCCACAAGCCGGAGGAAATGACCGAAGACGTCGATTTCCTGTTCAACGACATTACAGACTGGTCGGTGGTCGACGCCGCGGCGATGGCGCCCTATCGCTACAATGAGCGCGAAGAGCACCGGGCATGGGCCGATAATTGCTACGGCACCCGGCAGTTCCTGATAGACAACTACATCCGCTTCGGCCGCATCCAGGGCACGCATCCCAATGGCGGCATCTCGCGGGCGCGACGTGCGGTCGCCTTCCTCAAGTTGGGCGACAAGACCGACATCAAGGCAGGCACCGTGACGCGCGAGGATGCTGGCATCGACGGCAAGTCCTCGAGCGCCTTCGCTCCGCGCTTCATGGCGGATGGCAGCCAGATCGCCGGCCCGAACACCGTTACCAATGGCGGGGCGCTGTCGCGCGGGCTGGAGTTTAGCGCGCGTGAAAAAGGCGTCCAGTTCATGCTCAACCGCCGCATGGTCGAGCTGATCCGCGAACAGCCGTTTTCCGGCCGCGTCATCGGCATCAAGGCGGAATATTCGCCGCGCTTCGACCCGGATACCGGCAAGCAGCTGACCAGCTACTGGACGCAGGGCAACATGGAAGAGACCCGCAGCACGGTCTATATCCGCGCCCGCAAGGCGGTGATGGTTTCCACCGGCGGCCACAGCCAGAATCCGCAATTCCGCAGCATGTTCTATCCGGCATGGCGCGATCCGGCCTACGGTTCGAGCGCCATGGCATTGCTGGGACCGCACGGCCAGGATGCCAGCGGCATCATCGCCGGAATGCGGATCGGCGCCACGCTTGCCGGCATGCAGCAGAACCTCGGCACCAATATAACGGGCCACATACCGACGCGCATCGCGACCTTCGATTCCTACACCGACATGCTGCCCGGCCACCCGACTTTCTCATATCGCGGCTCGACCGGCATTACGCTCGGCAGCTCCTCCTATGAGCATCTGGTGGCGGTCAACCAGGTCGGGAAGCGCTTCTACAACGAGATGGCGCTCGGTTCTTCCTACCCGACGCCGGTATGGCCCGGCGGCAAGAGTGCCGGCTCGCCGACCAGCTCGATGGATCACGTGCAGGGCGACTGGCGCAATTGCAGTCCCGACTGGGTCCGCCAGATGTACAACAAGTACTCCCATATAGACGCCGCGATCGCCATGAACGAAGGATCGACCGCGCCGGACTTCTATTCGGGGCCGCTCTGGGCAATCTTCGATGCCGGCACGCTCGATCGCGATGGCTGGGACATTTCCTTCCCCTTCACGAGCGACAAGAACGGCACCTTCTTCACCGCCGACACGATCGAAGACTTGATGGTCAAGCTGACGCAGTACCGCTACCAGCGGGTGCCAGCCAAGCACCTCAAGGAGACCATCGACAAATGGAACTCCTATGTCGATGGCGGCAAGGATCCGGACTTCGCCCGCGAGGCCGATGCACCGATGCACAAGATCGACACGCCGCCCTTCTACGCCGCCCTGATCGCGCCGATCTGGCACGACTCCTATGGCGGCCTGCGGATCAGCGGCAAGGCTGAGGTGATCGACCTGGAGGGCAATGTCATTCCCGGCCTGTTCGCTGGCGGTGAAGCAAGTGGCGGCGGCCAGCAGCACGGCCTCGGCCGGTGCCTGGTGCATGGCTACATCGCCGGCAACAGCATCGTCCAGATGAAGGGTTGAACCCAACGCCAACCCGGCGGGGCGATGAGCCCCGCCAATTCTCCGTGAATTTCATGTCAGTCTTGCATTCCCCCATTCATGACAATTGCACCTGCACCGTCGACGTGCTCGACGGCGAGGTGGATGCCGGCCATGGCTTCAGAGTCCGTGCCAGTGCGCGCTGCGCCCAGGGGTGCGACCTCAGCGGCGTCACGATCGCCTTCCACGCCCCCGGCGGCGAATTGGCGACAGCCATGCTTGCCGAGGCCGATGATGACGGCGGCTACACCACCGACGAAGTGACGCTGGCCGCTCCGGCCAGCGCAGGGCACCACCATTTCACGGCAACCATTGCCCCTTCGGCCGAGGGGCTGGCGCATGCGGCACCGCCGGCGGCGTTCGAAGTCGCCGCGAAGGCGCATGCGGCGCGGCTCAACGCCTGGGACCTGCCGAGCGCCATCGTTGCCGGCGAGGCGTTCCGCTTCAAGGTGGGCGTCAAATGCTCTGCCGATTGCGACCTTGCCGGCAAGCCGGTGGCACTCTTCGATACGGATCAGCGCCAGGTCTCCACGGCGCAACTGGGCAACGACATATGGCCCGGCACGACTGCGCTGTTTTTCGCGGAGATGGCGGCGCGGGCACCGGTCGATGCGGGGCGCCACGAATGGACGCTTGCAGTGCCGGCGGACGAAGCCGGGCTGCCACCGCATGCCGCAGGGACGGCGGTGCTGTCGCTCAATGTCGTTGCGGCGCCGGAATGCAGCGTGACGGTCGAGACCATCGCTCAGGACGGACAGACGCCCATACAAGGCGCGCGCGTGGTGATGCATCCCTATCGTGCCGTCAGTGACGAGCACGGCATTGCCCGCCTGCGCGTTGCACGGGGCGACTACACCATCCTTGTGTCCGCCGCCAAGCATCTGCCGATACGCAGGGATGTGACGCTGACTGCCGACCTCATCACCCGGGCAGAACTGGAACACGAGCCGCCGCCGGCCAATCCCGACGACTTCTACTGACCCACGCCACCGACCGGCGCAGGAAAAGGATGTTCAAGATGCACACCAAAGTTGCGATCATCGCCACCGCCACCATGCTGCTGGCTCCCATCGGCGCCACGGCGCAGGCCCAGAACGCAACGACCGGCCCGGCGGCAACGGCCGATGCCGCACTCATGAGCGCCGGGCAGAAACTCTACACGACCGATTGTGTCGCCTGCCATCAGGCCAATGGCACAGGCAACCCGCCGGCATTCCCCGCGTTGGCGGGCAATGCCAAGCTTGGCGATCTCGAATCGATCGTTTCCAACATTCATAAAGGCAAGAACAACATGCCGCCCTTCCCCCAACTCGGCGCATCCGACATCGCCGCGCTGGCGACTTATATCCGCAATTCCTGGGGCAATAGTTTCGGCGGCGTGAGTGAAAGCGATGTCGCGCCGCTGCTGGGAAGCAGCGAAGGCTCGCAAGAAGGAGCATCGGCCGCCTCGCAGAGCATATGGGCGGGGGTCTATACCGAAGCGCAGGCGGAACGCGGCGCACCGGTCGTTTCAGGCAGCTGTGCCAAATGCCACGGCCGCGCGCTGAACGGCGCCGGCGAGCCCGACCAGCCTCCGTCTCCGGGCATCGCCCGCGTCGGCTTCCTGCAGCGCTGGGATGGACGGACGCTGGAGGCGCTATTCAACTATACGAAGTCGACCATGCCGAAGGACAATCCCGGCCAGCTGACCGACCAGCAATATTCCGATGCCATCGCGGTGATGCTCTCGGTAAGCAAGGTGCCCGCAGGCGATACGGAACTTTCATCCGACCCGACCAAACTCGGCGGCATCGTTATCAAGCCGAAGGCCGAGTAGCGCCTGTCGCCATCGAGTTCCGATAGGAGCTTCGTGGCTGCCCGTCTCCGCATGTATTCCGCTCGGCTCACATCGCGCGGGCGATAGTTGTCCGATAGGCCGCCCTATCAAATGGCTAGTCGCTTCCATGCGGCGTTTTCGGCCGAAGACCGCACGCAGGCTTCGATGAAGGCGACGCCCTCCACGCCGTCTTCGACTGTCGGGAAGATCACGTCGTCATCCGGCGTGCGTCCTTCACGCGCGGCGCGGATGGCGCGCGCGGCCTCGGCATAGATGGTGGCGAAGCCTTCCAGATAGCCTTCCGGATGTCCGGACGGGATCCGGCTCACCCGTGCAGCCGCCACGCCGGCGCCGGCGCCTCCCCGCGTGATCAGCTGTTTCGGCTGCCCCAGTTCGGTGAACCAGAGATGGTTGGGTTGTTCCTGGCTCCACTCCACCCCGCCCTTGGTGCCGTAGACACGCAAGCGCAACCCGTTTTCATTGCCGGGCGCCACCTGGCTTGCCCAGATCGCCCCCTTGGCGGCAGGGAGCCCGTCCCCCGGAGCGAAACGCAATGTGATATGGGCATTGTCGTCCAGCCGGCGGCCGGGCACGAAGGCATCGAGATCGGCCGACAACAGGTCGACCTTGAGACCGGTGACGAAGCGCAGCAGGTTGAAGGCATGCGTGCCGATATCGCCAACCGCCCCGCCGGCGCCCGACTTCGCCGGGTCGGTGCGCCAGTCCGCCTGTTTGGAACTGACCGCCTCGGTCAGCCAGTCCTGCGCATATTCAGCCTGCACGACGCGGATGTCGCCGAGAAGACCCTTCTCGACCATTTCCCGCGCCTGCCTGACCATGGGATAACCGGTGTAATTGTGGGTCAGCACCAGCAGTTTGCCCGTGCGCGCCACCAGCGCCGCCAGTTCCCTGGCATCCGCAAGGTTCGATGTCAGCGGCTTGTCGCAGATGACATGGATGCCAGCCTCGAGAAAGGCTTTGGCTGCCGGCCAGTGCACGTGATTGGGCGTGACGATCGACACCGCCTCGATGCCGTCGGCGCGCTGCGACTCCGCCTTCGCCATTTCGGCGAAGGAAGCGTAGGCGCGATCCGGCGCGATTCCAAGTTCTTCAGCCGAAGCCTTCGCCCGCCCCGGATCGGAGGAAAACGCCCCGGCAACCAGTGAAAACGCGCCGTCCAGCCGCGCGGCGATGCGGTGCACGCCGCCGATGAAAGCCCCCTGCCCGCCGCCGACCATGCCAAGCCGGATCGGGCCGCTGTCAGGCGTTATATCTCTGCCGCTCACCATGACTTGTTCCCTCCATCCGCCTAACGCTCTTTGTTCTAGCCGCATTCATGCGACGCCAAGCGATTCCGCCTGGCTGAAAATGCTCTAGGCGATCCCCATCATCTTCCGCAGCGCCGCCCGATCCGTCGTGCTGCCGGCGAAATCGTCGAAGGCCTTGTCGGTCACCTCGATGAGGTGGGCCGCGATGAAAGGTGCACCTTCGGCAGCCCCTTGCGCAGGGCTCTTGAGGCAGCACTCCCACTCCAGCACGGCCCAGCGGTCATAGCCATACTGCGCAAGCTTGGAGAAGATGCCGCCGAAATCGACCTGCCCGTCGCCCAGCGAGCGGAAGCGGCCTGCCCGCTCGATCCAGCCCTTGTAGCCCGAATAGACACCTTGCCGGCCGGTGGGGTTGAACTCGGCATCCTTCACATGGAAGGCCGAAATGCGCTCGTGATAGATGTCGATGAAGGCGAGATAGTCGAGCTGCTGCAGCAGGAAGTGCGACGGGTCATAGTTGATCGTGCACCGCTTGTGCCCGCCGACCGCATCGAGAAACATCTCGAAGGTCGCGCCGTCGAAAACATCCTCGCCGGGATGGATTTCATAGCCGAGATCGACGCCGTTCTCCTCATAGACGTCGAGGATCGGCTTCCAGCGCCGCCCCTGTTCGGCGAATGCCTCCTCGATCAGCCCTTCTGGCCGCTGCGGCCAGGGATAGAGATAGGGAAAGGCCAGCGATCCGGTGAAGCTGACCGACGCCTTCAGCCCCATATGGCCCGAGGCCTTCGCCGCCATCTGGAGCTGTTCCACCGCCCAGGCCTGCCGCGCCTTTGGGTTGTTATGCACCTCCTTCGGCGCGAACCCGTCGAACTGGCTGTCATAGGCCGGATGAACCGCAACCAGCTGCCCTTGCAGATGCGTCGAAAGCTCGGTCACTTCGACGCCCGCGTCGGCGCAGATCCCCTTCACTTCGTCGCAATAGTCCTTCGAGGAGGCAGCCTTGCGAAGGTCGAACAGGCGCCCGTCCCAGGTGGGGATCTGGACTCCCTTGTAGCCAAGCTCCGCCGCCCATGCGGCAATCGAGGCAAGCGAATTGAACGGGGCGTCATCTCCCGCGAACTGCGCCAGAAATATTGCGGGGCCCTTGATCATTCCAGGCATGGAACCTCTCCTGACTATTCGATTAGCGTCTGGCGCGGCGGCCGCGCGATTGTTCTGTCCGGTAGAGGCGATGCAGCACGAGTGCCGCCGCCCCGCGCGCCCAGCTGTCGTCGACGATCTGGTCGCGCACCAGCTCGACGCGCTCGGCCTGGGCCGGACGCAGGCTCGAAAACAGTGCATCGCGCATGATGTCGAACCAGAGGTCGGCGCTGGTCATGGTCGGGCCGACGAAGATGATGCGTCCAGGATCGATCACCGACACGACATTGGCGAGCGATCGGCCGATCTGATGGCCGGCGCGCTCGAATATGTTGCGGATCGCGGCATCGCCGTCGCGCGCCCGCGCGGCCAGTTCCTCGACCTGCGCCTCGCGGATCACCGGATCGTCGGGCGGCGTGCCGTCGCCGAACGGCTTGTCGGGCAAGGACGCGGCGGCAAGCAGGATCGCCCGCTGGCCGGCGAAGGATTCCAGGCAGCCATGCTGTCCGCATTCGCATAGCGGGCCGCTTTCGACGGCCTTGGTATGCCCGAACTCGCTGGCGAAACCATGCGCGCCGCGATGCACCATGCCGTTGAGGATCAGGCCAAGACCCACGCCATAGCCGATGGTGATGACCACGCCGCTGTCGATATCCTGCGCCTTGCCGAACAGCCGCTCATAGGCGGCCAGCGGAACGGCATGGCTCTCGATCATGGTCGGGATGCCGAGCCGCTTTTCGAGCAGGTCGCCAAAACGCACCGGCACTTTTGAGAAGGCCGGGCTCCAATGGCAGACGCCGCTTTCGGAATCGACGATGCCCGGCACGCCGGCGCAAACCGCGCCGATCTGCTGCAAGGTGAGCCCGCAGGCGCTGACGGCGCTGCGCACGGCGTCCTCCACGACGTCGGCGACGACGGCCGGGGGCTGGCGGCTGGAACGGAACGGAATCTTGGTCGTGCCCACGACCTCGCAGACGAAATCCGTCACCGAAACGGTAATCTGCGTGACCGCGATGCGCACGCCGACCGCATAGGCCGCCTGCGGATTGATGCGCAGGAGAACCCGTGGCCGGCCGCGTCCGGTCTTCTCCGGGGCCGCTGCCGTCTCCTCGAGATGCAACTGCCCGCCGCGAAGCAGCTTGCCGGTGATCTCCGTCACCGTCGAGCGGCTGAGCCCCGTGCGCCCCGAAAGCTCGACCCGCGAAATGGGCCCGTGCCGGCGCATGGCATCAAGGATCAGCCCCGTATTGACGCCCCGCGCCGCATCCGTCCCGGCCTCAGGGGCCTTCGCTATCCGCCGGCGCGCAGTTCCTGTCATGCCAACGCCCCTTCCCTGGCTACGCCTTCGGCTGGCAGGGCATCGACATCCACCCACCGCCCGGCAGCCTGCGCCGAATGCGCCAGCGCATCGAGCGCGCGCATATTGGCCATCGCATCGGACATCGGCACCAGCGGCGGCTCGATTCCCCTGACGGCGCGCGCGAAGGATTCCATCTGCAGGCGGAACTGCGCCACATCACGGAAGACGAGCTCCCGTGACAACGCCTCGTCGTCGGAATCGACCGTGACGACCGCCGGTTGGCCGCCGACCTGCATGACAGGCAGCATGACCTCTATCCGGCCTTTGGTCCCGAGAATGTTGAAGCGTTGCAAACGGCGCATTTGGGTCGATATCGTGAAGCTGGCAGTCCCTGAAGGGAAGTGCATCAGCGCCGTCGCAGACGCAAGTGTGCCGAAGCGCGGATCAGTCTCGCCGATCGCGGCGACGCGGTCCGGCTCCGCTCCGAAAACGAAGCGCGCGAGATGCGCAATGTAGCAGCCATTGTCGCGCAGGACGCTCCAGCCGAGATCGGTGCGATTGAAGGCCTGTGCAGGATCATCGGCGCCCGGCGGCACGCGCGTGAGCGCGCCCTGTATGGCGCGGACGTCCCCGATCGCCCCCGAACGGATCGTCTCCATCACCGCATGCCATTGCGGATGGTGGCGAACCATCATGCCTTCCATGAACAGCTTGCCGGAGGAACGGCGAGCGGCATCGACCTCTTCCAGCTCCCTGGCGCTCGCGGTTGCCGGCTTCTCCACCAGCACATGCTTGCCGGCGCGCAAGGCGTCTGACGCCCATCGCGCATGGGCACCGATGGGCAGGGCGATGTAGACGGCCTCGATCTCCGGATCGGCGATGAGCGCATCAGGGCCTGCCGATACGCGCCCGATGCCGAAGCGCGCGGCAGCCGCCCGCGAACTTGCTTCGCCGTGGCCCGCAATCGTTTCGACCGACACGAGCGGACTGCCCGAAAGTTGCGACAGCGTCAGGTTTGCAGCAGTGCCGGCGCCAAGAACACCCAGTCGGAGGGGTTTGAAATCAGTACTCATGTCTCATTCCCGAAGCTGCGCTCAAGCGGCGCGGTCGCCCGCATTCTGCATCGACATCCAGGGCTCGCAGCGATCGCGCGGACCGCCTTCCTGGACGACCTCGATCTCGGTGCCGTCCGGCGTGGTGAAGATGGCGATCATGCCGTTGCGCGGCGGCAGGTTGAGCGTAAGGCCAAGATCCAGCACCTTCTGGCAGAAGGCGTAGATATCGTCGACGCGGTAGGCGAGATGGCCGAAGCGCTTCGCGGTGCTGGTGAAATAGTCGCGCGCCTCCTCGTCCCAATACCAGGCGAGCTCGAGCGTGGGCGCGAACTTGGTGGAGCTGGCCGCCTCCACGTCATGCGGTGCGGCGAGGAACACATTCGTCATCCGGAACTCGTCCAGCACCATCCTGCGCACTTCGACCATGCCGAGCTGATCGCGATAGAATTTGAGCGACTCGTCGAGGTCCTTAACGCGGATGAGCGTGTGCAGATAGCGAAGCGACATTCCAGGGTCTCCCGTCCTTTGATGGCGACATCCATGGTCGCAGCTCGCAGAACGCTAGCGGCGATCCGGCGCAGAATCCAGATATAATTCTGTCTTCGAACAAAATATTGCAAAATCGAGCTCGAAAAGCCGTTCACCACCAACATCTGGCAAACGAGAAATGCTGATCTAATCGAGCACGATAATCCTTTTTCATCAACAATTTAGCCCGTTTTTTGTGACATTCTGCATTCTGGCACTAAAGCTGATGCTGCAATGCGGCAGAGCATTTTCAGGTCAAATATCACGCACTGCGCATTGACATCGGAGGAAACTCGTCATTTTAATTCGGATAACGAATATATTCTGGATGGCAGGGAGGAGCCTGCTCCACCAGAAGCCTTTGTTCGCCAGGCGGCAATGACCGCCGACGAGACAACCCAGGGAGGAAGGCATGAAGAAATTACTGCTGGCCGGCGTTGCCGCGCTTTCGCTCTTCGCCGGAAGCGCATCAGCCCAGGAAAAGACCGAAGTCATCCACCACTTCACCGCCGCGACCGAGCGCGATTCGCTCAAGATCCTCGCGGACAAATTCACCGAAATGGGCGGCACATGGGTCGACAATGCCGTCGCCGGGCCGCCAAATTCGCGCCGCGTCTACACGTCCCGCATGCAGGCGGGCCAGCCGCCGCAAGCCTATGCCACCGTGACCAATCGCGACCATCTCGACTTCATCAAGCAGGGCCTTCTGGTCGACATCGACACCGTTGCCACCGAGGGCAACTGGCGCGAGAAGTTCCCGAAGGCGATCATCGACGCGATCTCCGGCGCCGACGGCAAGATCTACCTCGTTCCCGCCGCGCTCTACGTGCCGAACATGGTCTTCTACAACAAGACGCTGTTCGACAAATTCGGCATCGAGGTTCCGGCGCAATATGACGAGACCTTCTTCGCCGCGCTCGACAAGCTCAAGGAAAACGGTGTCGTGCCGCTGGCATTCAGCTCCGACGCCTTCCACATCCGCTTCCCGTTCGAGGGCATGCTGCTGGCCCTGGGCGGTCAGGACATGTGGAACAAGGTCTGGGTCGAGCGCGACGAGGCAACGTTGCGCAGCGACGAGTTCCGCCACATCGTCGAGACCTTCGGTCGCCTGCGCGGCTATGTCGACGAAGGTGCCGCCGGCCGGCCCTGGAACCTGTCGGCCAACATGCTGGCGAGCGGCCAGGCCGGCGTTCAGATCATGGGTTCGTGGGCGAATGGCGAATACCGCGCCGCCGGCCTTTCGGCCGAAAAGGAATTCGGCTGCTTCATTCCAGGCCAGATGACGCATGTCCACGGCGACGTGTTCGTGTTTCCCAAGCAGCCGGGCGCAAGCGAGGCGACGGCAGGCCAGAAGCTGCTGGCCGAGGTCGTGGCCGATCCGGCCATCCAGACCGCCTATGTCGAACCGCGCGGCGCGATGCCGGTCCGCCTCGATGCCGAATTCCCGAAGAATGGCGACGCTTGCCTGAAACTCGGCCTCGACACGTTCCGCACCGAAGGTGCCGTCGCCGCTAACCCGCGCTCGCATATCGACCCGCAGGTCGACGGCGAATATCGCGATATCATGAACGAGTTCTTCGCAGTGCCGGACATGCCGGTCGACGAGGTGATCGACCGGCTCGTCGAGGCGCTGCAGGCCTCCTGATCGAGTGCGCTGGTCCGGTCAGCACCGCTCCGGACCAGCGCCTTGCGAATACAGACAACGGGACCGAGGCGCATTGCCCTGCATGTGCGCAAAACGCCCGCGAGGAGGGACGGCGATGAGATTTCTGGCTGCGAAAGTGGCGCTGGCGCCAACGGCGCTCATTGTCGCCGTTGTATTCATCGGTGCGATCGCCTGGACCGTGGGGCTGTCCTTCACGCCGTCGCGCGGCGTGCCCGAATGGAGTTTCGTCGGCCTCGACCAGTATGCCGCGCTGTTCCGCAGTTCGCGCTGGATCGTCTCGCTCAAGAACATGGCGATCTTCGGGATCGGGCTGATCGGCGGCGCGCTCGTGCTCGGCGTCCTGCTTGCCATCTTCATCGACCAGAACCTGCGCGGCGAAGGCATATTCCGCACCATCTTCCTCTATCCGTTCGCGCTGTCCTACATCGTCACCGGCTTCGCCTGGCAGTGGTTTCTCAACCCGCAGCTGGGGCTGCAGAAATTCATGCAGGACCTCGGCTGGGAAACCTTTTCGTTCAAGCTTTTGATCGACCGTGACCTGGCGATCTACACCATCGTCGCGGCCGCCGTCTGGCATTCGGCCGGCCTCGTCATGGCCATCATGCTGGCAGGGCTGCGCGGCGTCGACGAGGAGATCTGGAAGGCGACCCGGGTGGAAGGCATCCCGCGCTGGCGCGCCTATGTTTCCATCATCCTGCCGATGACCGGCCCGGCGCTCGTGACTTCGCTGCTGCTGCTCACCTTCGGCGTGATCCGCAACTACGACCTGGTCGTCGCCATGACCAATGGCGGACCGGGCATCGCCACCGAGGTCCCTGCCAAATTCGTCATGGACTACCTGTTCGAGCGCCAGAACGCGGCGCTCGCAAGTGCTGGCGCGGTGGTGATGCTGATTGCGCTGTTCGCCGCCGCCACGCCGCTTTGGTATCTGCAGCGCCGCAATGCGCGCCGCCTTGCCGCTCTCCAGAAGGGTTGAGCCGATGACAGATGTCGTGATCAGCGCGCAGCAGGACCGCAGCGGCCATGCCCATGCCGGACGCAAGCCCCGGCGCATGAGTGCCGATCGGGCGGGTGTCTATGCCTTCCTGCTCATCTGTACGCTGTTCTTCCTGATCCCGATCTACACCATGGTCTCGACCTCGGTGAAGGACATGGCGGACATACGCGCCAGCAATGTGCTGTCGCCGCCTCAGCAGGTCACGCTGGCCGCGTGGGGTACCGCCTGGAACAGCGCCTGCACCGGTCTCGACTGCTCCGGCGTCAAGGTCGGCTTCCTCAACTCGGTCAAGATCGTCGTGCCGGTGGTCCTGCTGTCGATCCTGCTGGGCGCGGTCAACGGCTATGTCCTGTCCTTCTGGCGGTTCCGCGGTGCCAACATCGTCTTCACGGTCTTGATGATCGGCGCTTTCATACCCTTGCAGGTGGTGCTGTTCCCTCTCGTCAAGATGTGGGCGGCGCTCGGCATCTATGGCTCGCTTTTCGGGGTCATCGCCGTGCATGTCATCTTCGGCCTGCCGGTGGTGACGCTGATGTACCGGAATTTCTATGCCAGCCTGCCCATCGAGATCTTCAAGGCAGCGCGCGTCGACGGGGCCGGGTTCTGGCGCATCTTCTGGTCCGTGATGCTGCCCATGTCGGCGCCGATCACCATCGTCGTCATCATCTGGCAGGCGACGGGCGCGTGGAACGATTACATTCTCGGCCTGACATTCGGCGGGCGTGAAAATGCACCCATGACGGTGCAGCTCAACAACATCATCGGCTCGCAGACCGGCGAGCGCCAGTTCAACGTCGAAATGGCGGCGACGCTGATGACGGCGGCGGTGCCGCTGCTCATCTACATCGTCTCCGGCCGCTGGTTCGTGCGCGGCATCGCCGCCGGCGCAGTAAAGGGATAGACCATGTCGGAAGTCGAAGCGCGCGGGCTGGAAGTCCGCTACGGCAACTTCACCGCGCTGGCCGAACTGGACCTGAAGGTCGCGCCCGGACAATTTCTCGTGCTGCTCGGCCCATCGGGTTGCGGCAAGTCCACCTTGCTCAACGCCATTGCCGGCTTGCAGGATGTCACCAAAGGCCAGGTCTGGATCGGCGGCCGCAACGTCACCTGGGCGGAACCGCGCGACCGTGGCATCGCCATGGTGTTCCAGTCCTATGCACTCTACCCGAAAATGACAGTGCGCCAGAACCTCTCCTTCGGCCTCAAGGTGGCGGGCCTGCCCGCCGCCGAGATCGACAGCCGCGTCAGGAGCGCTGCCGAGACCCTGCAGCTCGGCGCATTGCTGGAGCGGCGGCCAGCCGAATTGTCCGGTGGCCAGCGCCAGCGCGTCGCCATCGGCCGCGTTCTGGTGCGGAAGGCGAGCGTCTTCCTGTTCGACGAGCCGCTTTCCAACCTCGACGCGCAGCTGCGCGTCGAGCTGCGCCGCGAAATCAAGCGCCTGCACCGCCATCTCGGCAGCACCTCGATCTATGTCACGCATGACCAGGTCGAGGCGATGACACTCGCTGACAACATTGCGGTGATGAACAAGGGGCGCATCGAGCAGCTCGGCACGCCCGAGGAAATCTACGGCAAGCCCGCCAGCCGCTATGTGGCGGGCTTCGTCGGTTCGCCGGCGATGAATTTCATCGAGGGAACGCTGGAAAGCACCGGCGGGCAACCCGTGTTTCGCTGGGGCGGACGCGGCGTGCCGCTTTCGCGCTACGACATGCGCGACGGCACCCACGCCGATGGCCGCAGGGTGCTGATGGGGCTCAGGCCCGAACATGCGCTGCTGGGCGACGCCGCAGCCGCAGCCGATTTCGACGAGAACTGCACGATCGACATGGTCGAGAAGATGGGCAGCGACACGCTCGCATGGTGCTTCAGCACGTCGGGACATCAGCTCAGCGTGCGTGCCGATGCCGATAGCGGCCTCAGGGAAGGCGAAACGATCCGGGTCGGCCTGCCGGCAAGCCGGCTGTCGCTCTTCGATGCGGCAACGGGCGAGCGGCTCTGAGCCGGGATCACGCAATCATCAAACAGGGAGAGACGCATGGCCGCCAGCCGCGAATATGGACGCACGCCGGGACGGAAAAGCCTTCAGGAAGGACAGGTCTCGCGCATCCAGGTCGTCAACAAGGATAGCGGCGCGGTCCGCACCGTGCTCGAGCTCGACACGCTGGTCGAGGCTCCCAACTGGACGCGCGACGGCCGCTGGCTGGTCATCAATGGCGGCGGCAAGCTGTGGAAGCTCCCGGCGGACGGCTCAGGCGGCCTGACGGAGATTTTCACCGGCCGCGTCCAGGACTGCAACAACGACCATGTGCTGTCGCCGGACAACAGCGAGATATTCGTCTCGTCGCTCGGCCATCTCTACCGCCTGCCGTTCACCGGCGGCGAACCCCGGCAGGTCTCGAACAACAAGCCTGCGGATTCCGGCTATCTCTACTACCTGCACGGGATTTCGCCCGACGCCGCCACGCTCGTCTACACAGCCGTCGAGCCCTATGGGGGGGCTCCGCGCGGACGGCTCAACATCGCGACCATCCCCGCCGATGGCGGCGAGGACCGCTGGGTCATCAACACGCTGGCCCGCAGCGACGGCCCCGAATACACGCCGGACGGCAAATGGATCTATTTCAACTCGGAATTTGCAGCGAAGCGTCCGGGTCACGCGCAGATCTTTCGCATCGCGGTCGGCGGCGGCGCGATCGAGCAGATGACCTTCGACGATCGCGTGAATTGGTTCCCGCATTTCTCGCCGGACGGCAAATGGATGGCCTATATCAGCTATGAACAGGGAACCGTGACGCATCCCGCCGACATGAATATCGAGCTTCGCGTCATGCCCGCCGAGGGCGGCGAGAGCCGTGCGGTGGTCAGCCTTTTCGGCGGCCAGGGCACGTTCAATGTGAACTCATGGGCACCCGACAACACCCACTTCGCCTATGTCGCCTATCCGTTCCTGGACTGAATCCGGGCCGGACGGCGCGCGGACGGATGCTCAGCGAACGACATCCATCCATGCGCCGCCGGCGTCCGCCGAGCGGATGACCGCGTCCAGCGCGCAGGCGTTTCCCAGCGCATTGTCGAGGTCGACGGGTGGCCTGCCACCGTCACGGATGGCGGCCGAGACGGCAGCCATCTGCAAGCCATATTGCGGCACCGCCTCGAATGTCAGCGTCTCGCCGGCATCGGGGCCGCCCTCGACCACGGCATGGACCCGCGCCTGCTGGCCGGGCGGCACATGGATCGGCGAGAAGACGGACAGCGATCCCTCGGTGCCGAGCACATCGAAACGGCGCGCGCCGCGCAGGCGCGTGGTGACGGTGAGATCGGCATGGCCGGCATCGAAATCGAGACGCATCGAGACGGCCACGTCCCGATCGCCATCCAGCCAGATACGGGCTGTTGCGCGGTGCGGTTCCGCATCGAAAGCCAAGCGCGCCATATGCACCGAATAGCTGCCGAAATCGAGCAAGGCGCTCCGGTCGAAGGGAAGATCGCCACGGCTCGCATCCGGCGGCGGCGGCGGAAGGCGAACCGCGCTGAAGCCGTGGACCGCCTCCACCTTGCCGATCCCTCCCATGGCGATCGTGCCCATGATGAAGCGCCATTGCGGCTGGGTGCGCAGCATGAAGCCTTCGGCCACGACCAGATCCCGCGCCCGCGGATGCGCGGCGATGAGGGCGGCATCGGCGGCCGACCACGCCATCGGCTTCTCGCACAGGACATGCTTGCCTGCATCGAGGCAGGCCAACACCGCCTGCATATGCACAGCATGGGGAAGCGCAATATAGACCGCTTCGATATTCGCATCGGCGATCAGCTCTTCCAGGCCGGCATAGGCGCTCTCAATGCCATGCTCGGCGCCGAAGCTCCGCGCCCGCCCGATGCTGCGCGACGAGACCGCCTTGAACGCCACCCCATCCATGCCGCGCGACTGGTTGACAATGGTGGCAGAGATGCCACCAGTGCCAGCGACGCCCCATCTTACCGGCTCCCTTACATCAACCATGCCGCCTCCAGCGAATTTAATTCGGACTATGTCTTTATTTCATGTCGTCCACCGTGTTTTTATTGTTATCGAGCTTATTCACATCAGGCAATCTGGCGCTGATACGAATTTTGTTCGATACATGAATTAATAATCGCTCCATGCGCGCGCCAACCGGAGAACGATCAGGATGGAATATCTGCATACGATGATCAGGGTGCGAAACCTTGAGGAATCGCTCGCCTTCTATGTCGGCCTGCTCGGCTTCCAGGAGGTGCAGCGCATCGAATCGGAAGACGATCAGGCGACCCTGGTTCTTCTCGCCGCACCCGACGACATCGAAAGCGGCCAGTCCGAGAAGCGCGCGCCCGTGATCAAATTGTGCAGCGAATGGGACGAAGCGAAGCGCCCTGCCCCCGGCGCCCGCGCCTTTGCCCATGTCAGCTATCGCGTCGACGACATCTACGCCGCGTGCGAGCACTTCCTGGCGCAGGGCGGCACCCTGAGCCGGCCACCGCGCGACGGCCGGAAGGCCTATCTGAAAACGCTCGAGGGTATGACGATCGAACTCGTCCAGCGCCAGCTGACACAGGCGCCGAATGCGAAATGGCTGTCGATGTCCGACATCGGCACCTGGAACGACTGAAAGGCGAGATCATGTATTACATCCACACCACGGTTGTGACCGACGATGTCGAGCAATCCAAGGCGTTCTACGCAAACAAGCTGGGCGTGACCGCTTTTCGCGAGATCGGCGATCCGAATGGCGCTTTCCATGCCGCATTCATCGCCGCGCCCGATGACCAGGAATCGGCGCGCTCGCCGCGCTTCTCACCGGCATTGGCGCTGGTCCGCCATGCTGGAAGGCCGAATGCGAGGCCCGGCATCAGCCATGTCTGCTTCCGCGTCGCCGACCTTTATGCCATCTGCGAGAAGGTCGCGAACGCCGGCTACCGCTTCAAGGTGCCGCCGCGCGATGGATTCCGCGCACTGGTTCACACACCCGAGGGCGCGGTGATCGAGTTCCACCAGGCCGGCGAGCGCAGGACACCTGTCGAGCCGTGGCTCTCGATGCCGGACAGCGAATAGGCCAGCTCTGTCAGGCTTTACACGTCCATCAAATCTCGTGCCGGCCACCGTGCGGCCAAGACTTCCTCGCGGATAACAGCCAGAAGAAGATCGCGTACGGCGATGAATGCTTTCGTTCTCGGTCGCTCGACCGACCAGAGGAGATGAAGGGTCCAGAGGATGCTCGGGTTGCGGATCGGGCGGCTATGCAGTTGGCCCGATCGCAGCTCGGGGGCGACTGACGCTCGTGTCAATATGCTGCATGCGACGCCCATCACCGCCATCTGCCTCACTGCGCTGTGCGAATCGACTTCGATCCATTCGTTCGCCTGGACGCGGTCCCGGAGCATCTGTCGTTTTTTGAGCGCGCGATGATGCCGAGGCGGTCTGGGCGGTAAAACGGGCGCGTGCTTCAGCGACGATAAGGTTACAGGTGTCGTACTGTCACCGATCAGCTCCTTCACGCCCACAAGGAAAAGCTCCTCTTCGATCACCGGAATAGCCTCGATACGCGGATCGGGTGCCGGATCGTAGACGAGCGCGAAATCGCTCAGACCGGAGAGAACACGTTCGACGGCCGCGGTGCTGATATATTCATGTAGCGCGATCTGCACGTCCGGGAGGCGCTCGCGCAGCGCCTTGACGAATGGCAGTGTCAGGGGATCGACGACAGGATGGGCCATCACCACGGTTACGCGCCCGGTCGGCCGCTGGCTGAACGTTCGCACATCGAACTCAGCATTGCTGAACGCCGATGTGATCGATTTGGCGTGACCGTAAAGACGCTCGCCTGCCGGCGTCGTTACGGTGCCACGGGCCCTGCGCTCCAAAAGCCTGGTGCCGAGTAGCGTTTCCAGTTCCGATATCTGGTGGCTCAGGGCTGACTGCGCGACGCCTATGGCCTTGGCGGCGCGTGAAAACGAACCGGCCTCGACCACCTCGGTAAAGTATAGCAGCTGCCGCTGGCTGATCGTCACGCCCCGCCTTCCTGTACCTCCGCCCCGTCCAAGGGAAAGTGACATGCCGCGAAATGCCCGTCCATCGATTGCTGTACCAGTACCGGGTCCACAGTCACGCAGAGTTCCCGGGCGCGCGGGCAGCGCGTGCGGAAACGGCAACCGCTCGGAATGTTGCTCGGGCTTGGCGGATCGCCCTGGAGAAGCCGTTTGGTCTCCAGCGTCCTGTTGCGTGGGTCGGCGACAGGGGCGGCAGCAAGAAGGGCAGCAGTATAGTGGTGTCGTGGATGGTTGTAGACCTGCTGGACCGAACCGGATTCCACGACACGGCCCAAATACATGACAACCACTCGATCCGCGATCTCTTCGACCACCGCGAGATCGTGGGATATGAAAAGGTAGGCAATGTTCAGGCGGCCCTGAAGGTCCTCCAGAAGATCGAGCACCTGCGCCTGCACTGAAACATCCAGTGCCGACACGGGCTCGTCGCAGACCACCAGCGCGGGATTCAGCGCAATCGCACGTGCAACAGCAATACGCTGGCGCTGGCCACCCGAGAGCTGATGCGGATACCAGTCAATGCGATCGGCACGCATGCCCACGAGTTCGAGGAGTTCGAGGCAGCGGTCGCGATGCTGCGCCTTAGGCACAACGCCAGAGTTAACCTCCCAGGCATTGATAATCGCCTGCCCGATCGTCTCGCGAGGATTGAGCGACATGTAGGGGTCTTGGAAGACCATCTGTACCTTGCGGCGGTAGGCGCGCAGGCCCGCGCCTTCCACATTCTTGACGTCCTGTCCCTCGAAAAAAATGGCACCTGAATCAGGCCTGTCGAGTCGTACGAGAAGGCGCGCCAGGGTCGACTTTCCACAGCCGGATTCCCCAACCAGGGCGACGGTCTCGCCGGCATGTAGCGTCAGGTCGACACCGTCCACAGCCCGTACGGCACCGGACGTGCCGCGGGAGAACATGCCCTTGCCTGTCCCGAAATGCCGCTTCAGGTTCTCGGCGCGAAGCAATGTCTCAGCCAAGGTGCAACTCCCTCGCGAAATGGCAGGCCGCCGACTGTGCACCGGACACGACGTGCAGTTGCGGATCCTGCTTGGTACAGACTGCCTGCGCATGAGCGCAGCGGGGGGCGAAAGCGCAGCCTAGCGGCGGCGTCACCAGATCCGGCGCGCTGCCGGAAATGCGCGGCCGCGAACCTTTGCGCGCATCGTGCAGCGCCAGGCGCACCAGCGCCTGGGTGTAGGGGTGGCTCGGTTTCTCGATGATGTCGACCACCGATCCTGTCTCCACGATACGTCCGGCATACATCACGGCCACGCGGTCCGCGACCTCCGCCGCTACAGCCATGTCATGCGTGATCAGCATCATGCCCATCCTGGTCTCGCTCTGGAGGCGTGCCAGCAACTGCATGATCTGCGCCTGCACCGTCACGTCGAGCGCCGTCGTGGGTTCGTCGGCGATGAGCACCCTGGGTTCCAGCGCAATCGCCATGGCGATCAGAACGCGCTGGCGCATGCCACCGGAGAACTGGTGCGGATATTGGTCGACGCGCTCCTGTGGATTGGGAATGCCGACGCGGCCAAGCAGTTCGACCGCCTTTTCGCGACCGCGTGCCATGGACCAGCCTCGATGGACCTTGAACTGCTCGGCGATTTGCCAGCCGACCGTGTAGACTGGATTGAGCGCCGCGATGGCATCCTGAAAGACCATGGCAATCTCATTGCCTTGGATCTGGCGACGCACCGACGGCTTCATCGTGAGCAGATCGTCGCCTTTATAGGAGATGCGACCTCTGTCGACCCGTCCGGGTGGCATGTCGACGATGCCCAGCAGAACTTCCGCGGTAACCGATTTTCCCGATCCGCTCTCGCCGATCAGCGCCAGCGTCTCGCCTTCGGCAAGCGTCAGATTCACCCCGCGCAATGCGTGAAGCCGGCCACGTACCGTATCGAACGAGATGTGTAGGTCTTCCATCGAAACGAGCTGCTGCATTATCGCCCCTCCGATCCCTGACCAAGTTCCAGCCGCCAGCGTTGCGCCGGGTCGGCCGCGATGCGGACCCAGTTGCTGAGAAAGCTGGACGCAACGGCGGTCAGCGAGATGGCAAGGCCGGGGAAGAAGGTGAGCCACCAGGCTGTCCCCATCAGTTCCCGACCGGATGCCACCATGAGGCCCCAGCTGGTGGACGGCGGCTGGATGCCGATACCAAGGAAGCTGAGCGCGGATTCGATCAGCATGAGCAGGCCGATGTCGAGCGCGACCAGCGTCAGCACGTTCGGCATTACCATTGGCAGGATATCGCGGCGGCAGATACGCAGGTTGCTCGCACCAAGCATGCGACTGGCGTCGACGAACAGGCGTCGGCTGATCTCCAGCGTCTCGGCGCGGCTGATGCGCAGGTAGAGCGGCACGCGGCTGATCACCAGGAGAATGATGATGTTCGTCGCGCTGGGTTCGAACAAGTAGACGAAGAGGATCGCCAATAGCAGGCTGGGGAAGCTTAGGATCACATCCGCCAGCCGCATTGCCAGCGTGTCGACGATCCCGCCGAAATAACCAGCAGCAATGCCGAGAACCGTCCCTGTCGCCGCCGCGATGATGGCGGCGCAAATTGCGATGGAGAGGCTCGTCGCCCCAGCCACGAGCAGCATGTAGAGCACGCTGCGGCCCAGTTGATCGGTTCCCAGCCAATCGCGCACTGGCCGCGCGAAATCGAACGGCGCGAGACGACCGCTGCCGAATTTCATCGCTGCGGCCTCCTGAACCAGGAAAAGCGCCGCCAGACCGCAGGCAACTACGATGCAGACAAGATAGAGCGCCGAGACGAGCGCGACGCGGTCGCGCAGGAGAAGCTTGAGGATCCGCGTCATCGTCAGGTCCTCACGCGCGGATCGACCCAGCCGTAGATCAGGTCGATGATGATGTTGAGGGTGAAGATGGCGAGCGCGATCACCACGACGGCTGCCTGCACCACGGCGAAGTCACGGTCGAGGATCGCGCTGATCATGAGCCTGCCGATGCCCGGAAAGGCGAAGATCGTTTCCACAACGACCGCGCCGTTCAGGATGCTGGCGGTCTGGACGCCGACCAGGGTGATAACCGGGATAGCCGCGTTGCGCAGCGCATGCAGGAAGACAAGCCGCCGCACCGGCAGACCACGTCCCCGTGCCGCGCGGATGAATGGCGCGCCGAGGATCGAGATCATCGAGCCGCGGACCACCTGCGCGATGCTGCCGGCCGGCCGCAGCATCAGAACCACGACAGGCAGGATCCAGTGCGCCGGCGTGGACATGCCTGACGTCGGCAGCCAGCCAAGCGTGATCGCGAAGACGAGAATGCCCATCAGCGCCAGCCAGAAATCGGGAATACTGGCCGCCGTGACCGTCAGCCCGACCGCCAGGCGATCAATCAGCGAGCCCGGGCGCAGCGATGCCAGGCATCCCAACAGCACGCCCGTGGTCACCGCAGCGATGATCGTCCACATCACGAGGCGCAACGTGGCAGGATAGGCTTCAAGCACCACGGACAGCGCAGGCCGCTGCTGCCGAAGCGACTCGCCGAAATCGAACCTGGAGAGATCGCCCATATAGGTCAGGAACTGCTGCCAGATCGGCAGATTGAAGCCCTTGGCCCGGGCGAATTCTTCGCGGACGGCGTCACTCGCCGTCTCCGGAAGATAGAGCGAGGACGGATCGCCGGTAAGCCGCGAAAGAATGAAAACCACGACGAGCAGAAAGACGAGCGAGAGCACGCTTTCCAGTATCCGGCGGCGTAGCATCCGAAGCATGGGTCAGGTCGCCTCTGCTTTTGGGATGGAGGCGGGCTCGATGCCCGCCTCTCTGTAGTGGCGATGATTATTCGACCGAGAAATCGCTCAGCAGCATGATCTCATTGGTCTGGAAATTCGGCTCGTAGCTGATGCCGGGCCGCACCTTCATCGCACCCTGAAGCGTCGCGAAGTAGACGTCCTGAATAACCTCGTTCGTCCAGTATTCGATGAGTTCGCGATAGAGCCGGGTACGCTCCTCGCCCACGGCGGCATTTGCCTTCTCCACGGCAGGATCGATCATGGCCGCGAATTCCGGGCCGATCTGGCTGCGCTTCTGCGAGGACGGGAAGATCGCGTTGACGGTCAGCGAGGCGTCGCCCAGCAGATTGTCGTGGCCATATTGAAGGATCGCGCGGCGATTGTTGCCCTTGCTGAGCAGGATATCGCCCATTGCGGCGCGCTCCAGCGACACAACCTTGACGTTGAGCCCGATTGCATTGAGCTGCTCTGCCATCGCCTGAGCAATGAGCGGATTGTAGGGGTTGGCAGAGCCGAGCACGTAATAGGTCATCTCGGCCTTCGTATCGACGCCGTCGGCGGTGGCCTGCTTGATGAGATCGGCCGCAAGCGCCGGGTCGAATTCCGGTACTTTCAGGTCCGGATTGTAGCCGTCCACGAATCTGGAGATGATCTGCGCAGCGGGCTCGCCCGCGCCGTTCAGGAAGCCGTCGATCATGCCCTGACGGTCGATTGCGTGGCCGATCGCCCGCCGCACGCGGATATCGCTGAGCGGAGCGTCCTGCATGTCGAGACGCATGATGATGGTGTTCGGCAAGTCATAAGCCAGAACGCCGTCTCCGCCGAGAAGGTCGAGCGCGACGTTGGTCGCGACATCGGCTTCGCGGGTGTCGACCATGCCCACGCGCACCGCACCTTCCGGGCGGAACAGGTAGGTCGCCTTTGCGACGTCGGGCTTGTCGCCCCAATAGTCGGCATATTGTTCAAGCACGATCTGCGCACCACGCTGCCATGATGCCATGCGATAGGGCCCGGTACCTACAGGCTGATCGGTCACACCGTCTTCCGGCGTGCTGGGTGCGGAGATTGGCAGCGACGACAGGCGCAGCGGGAGGATCGGGTCAGGCGCGCTCATGGTAATGCGCAGCGCCTGCGGGCCGGTCGCCTCCGCTATGGCCTTGTTGGCGCCGAACAACTGGGCACGGATCGAGCAATTTACCTTGTCGCTGAAGATGCGGTTGATGCTCTTGGCTGCCGCTTCCGCATTCAACGCCGAACCGTCATGGAAGGTGACGCCTTCGCGGAGCGTAAAGTCCCAGACGCCCGGTGCCTCCTGGCGCCAATCCGTAGCCAGCAGCGGCTCGACCACGCCGGTCTCCACATTGCGCCGTGTCAGGCCCTCGCCGACATTGCCGCGCAGGATGCGCGAGGGTGCCGTGGTGTCGGAATTGCAGAAATCCACGCCAGCCGGCTCTTCTGGCACGGCGATGGTGATCGCCGCGTCCTGCGCGAAAGTACCAGCGGATGCCATAAGGAAAAACGCAGCGGACAACGCCGCGAAAGAAGCGCGCTTCATCGGTAACCTCCCAGAATATCGACCTGCGGAGCCTCCTCGCCGCGCAGGACCATGCGGGCCTGTGCCCACTCCCTTTGAGTACACACCGAATAGCAAGCTGACCAATCTGAAAATCAGAAATCGGTTTTCATATAATCTGAAATTGGGAACATAGATCTTTACTTTTCAATGAGTTGACAACCCGCTTCCTACCCCCAGCAGATCTGCGCAACATTGACGATATCCGTCTCCAGCAACTACTCCCGTTCAAACTCGATTGCTTACGGGAGGAGACGTGACGATCGCGGCGGAAGATATTTTCGGCTTGCTGTCCCGGCAGTCCGTGCTCGCACCACGGGGCTTGCATCCGAACGTGCACGCGGTGCTCGCGGAATTGAATGCACAGACGCCGCTCTCATATCCCTACGACGTCAACCAGATGCGCCAGCGCGCCAGCCGGCAACTCGCTTTCGCAGCCCCGACTGATGCCACGGCTTCCGTTGAACGCGTGGCCACGTCGAGGCGCGATGTTCCGCTGCGTATCTACATCCCCGACAACGATGCTGGACGCGCGGCGATCCTCTATTTTCACGGCGGCGGATGGGTCACGGGAACGCTAGATCTCTACGACGCACAGTTGCGGCTGCTCGCCAAAGCGAGCCGCGCTGTCGTCATCGGAGTCGGTTACCGTCCCGCGCCGGAGCAGCGTCATCCCGGTGCCGATCTCGACGCCGATGATGCCTATGATTGGGCCTGCAAGCGTTACGGTGCCCATCGCGCAATCATCGTTGCAGGTGACAGCTCCGGCGGCCATATCGCGGCCACGCTCACATATGGAGCGGTTTTGCGCGGCCCGGCGCCCGCAATGCAGGTGCTCATCTATCCTATTCTCGACCGCGAAATGGATTCCTGGTCGTTCAGGCAATTCGGCGAAGGCGGCATTCTCGGCTCCGCCCTGATGCAATGGTACTGGGACCAGTACCTCCAGCCAGGGCAGATTCCGGACGATGAATCGCTTTCGCCGCTGCGCGCGCCAGACCTCTCGGCGCAGCCGCCCACCCTGCTGATCGCTGCCGGACATGACGTGCTTCTCGCGCAGAACCGCGCCTTTGCCGCACGACTGGCGCTAGCTGGCGTACCCGTCCGCTACCTTGAACATCCTGACATGATCCACGGTTACCTGCGATGGACCGGCCGGGTCTCCCAGTCCCTTCGGACGATCCAAGACATCGCTGACGAAATCGAGAGGCGAACGAGCCATGGGCGATAGCATTGATAGAAAGAAGGCCTTTGTCGGCATCCAGCTGAATCCGACCTCCTTCCAGGACGAAGGCGTTCCCGAAGTGCTGGATACCGTCGTGGAACGCGGTGCCGTCAATACGATCATGGTGTCGGCGATCTGCTGGAGCTACGGTCTGGGCGGCCGCGCGAAACCTGGCAACAGGCTGGCCGATCACGGCTCCCAAGAGTATCTGCATGACTTCCATGGCGGCAACTTTGCTACCACACACCCCGAATATTACACGCAGACCGCACTCGGACCGCTGACCAAATCACCCCACTACGGCGACTGGGACGTGCTCGAGGCGATGCTGCCGGAGACGAGCAAGCGCGACCTCGAAACCTACGTGATCGTCGAGGAAAGCTCGGTCATGCCGGCCTTCCACAAGCTTCCGAACTACGCGAAATGCACCGAGATCGACATTTGGGGCCGTCCGAGTTCGAAAGGCTGCCTGAACAATCCCGATTACCGCAACTATCAGCTTAGCGTCGTCGAGGACCTCACAAAGAGCTATCCGATCAATGGCCTGATGTGGCTATGCGAACGGGTCGGACCGCTCAATACAATGCTGCAGGAACCGTTGTTCGAAGACATCTGGACCGGCTTCTACCTGCCGAGCGGCAAGCCGGGTTGCTTCTGCCAGCATTGCCAGAAGCAGGCGCGCGACAAGGGCATCGATCCGGAAGCCGCCCGCCGCGGCCTTCTCGAGCTTGCCGAATGGAACCGTCGCGTCGCTGCGGGTGACATCCCAAGGGATGGCGCTTTCGTCACGGCCTGGCGGATCTTCCTTCGCTTCCCGGAGGTACTCGCCTGGCAACAGCTCTGGCTCGACAAGTATTGGGGCATCCACAAGGAGGTCTACGGCTCGGTCAAGGTCGCACGGCCCGACATCCAGGTCGGCTTCCCGACACATCCCGGAGTGGGCTTCAGCCCGTTCTTCCGCGCCGATACCGACTACGAACAGATTGCCGACTTCGCGGATTTCGTAAGGCTCAGCGCCTACAATTTCGCGTCCGGTCCTCGGTTCGAAAATTGGCTGAAAGGCATGGGCCGCTCGTTATGGGCAGATCTGGACGGCGATACCCGCTACCGTATGGCGGGCGGCATGCTGGGCTCCGAGTTGCCGAAGCAGGACGACATGCAGGCCGGCTGGCCGTCGAGTTTCGTCGGCGGCGAGGTCAGACGCGCCATGGCGGCGAGCAAGGGCAACCTCGCCTGCTATTCGGGCATCGATATCGATATCCCGTCAGGGAAGAAGCCGTCGTCCGCCACTCCGGAGGGCGTTCATGACGCAGTGCTGGATGCGTTCCAAGCGGGCGCGCCTGGTGTGATCCTTGCCCGCAAATATTCCGAAATGATGCTGGCTAACCTGTCGGGCGCCGGTCGAGCTTTGCGGTCGATCTTCAACTGAACGCAAGGTGGATTGAGCGTAGAGGCGCCTCTAGCAGGGGTCTCAGCCATGATCAGGCGCATGGCACGCAGCGAATGGCCGTTCGGCTCCTCGCATGCATTGTCGTCCTGTCTTGCCTGGCGAGGAAGCCTCCCCCCTGTGGGGGGCATTCGCCGCGCTATTATGCAACCCCTGCGCCGTCAGAGCGGTTTCTTCATGGCGCAACGTTTTGTTGCGGGTAGCCCTGCGCGTTCTTCGGCATCCAGGATGGCCTTCAGCCGGGGATTAAGCTCCTCGCAATCCAGTGTGATGAAGCCAAGCCTTTGATAGTAGGGCTCATTCCAGGGTACATCCCTGAATGTGGTCAGGGACAGCGCATCGATTCCACGATCGGCGGCAAATCGCTGCGCCGCTCCCATCAATTTCCTTCCAATACCGCGCCTCTGCTGATCGCGATGGACTGCCATCTGCCAGATATGCAGGGCGTCTGGCGTCATCTCTCCGTTCAGGAAAGCCACGATGCCATGGCCTTGCAGCTCCGCGACAAAAGCAACGCCATCTGCGATCAGGGCAAGATGCCGTTCCTTCGACTGAACGGCATCGTCGGCGATCCATTCCAGCCCCGGCCATTGCCGGAATATCTCACCGGAACTGCGTTCGATCTCCGGCAAAACGGAGACATCGCGATCATTCGCGAATCTGATGCTTGTCATGTGCGCAGCTTAAGGTGAATCGGAGCCAAGATCCCGAGCGATAGATGCAAATGAGGTTCGACTGCTGCCGTCGCAGATCTTCAAAGCAGTCAGAACATGGCCTGGAAACGACGGTGATTTGCGGGGCGCATTGCCACTTGGGACGATCCGGTAACGGCGGCAATATTGCGCCATGGAATGCGATCAGCGGCAAATGGCGGAGAGGATGGGATTCGAACCCACGAGACCCTTTTGAGGTCTACTCCCTTAGCAGGGGAGCGCCTTCGACCACTCGGCCACCTCTCCGGTGCGTCGCTGGATAAAGAAATGTGGCGAGACAATCAATCGCTATGTCGCGCCACGCGACGCCTCATTTCCCGATTGCCACACATACGATCGCCGCGGCACGGAAAATCATCGTGTCGACGGCGCGATTGCGCGTGATTTCCTTCTCCGACAGAAGCGCCGGCAAAGATGAAGCGCTGCCGATCCCGGCAACGAGATCGACCAGGCGCCTCTGGCGCGGCGGCAGAAGGTCGCCGAAGGCGGCGCAGAAGCTGCGTGTCTGGCTGCGTATTTCAAGCAGCCGCCGCAGCACGCCGGGCCGCACGATGCGGGCCAGGATGTTGCGGGCATAGCTCACCTCAAAATGGGTGAACGTGCCGTCATGGCGCCGGTAGAGGATCGTCGGCTGCGGATCGAATACCACCCGCCCGAACGCCGACACAACCAGGTAGCACCACCAGTCATGCATCAGCGCGTCGCCGGGCAGCGGGCGCGACAGCAGAAGCCTGCGCGCTGCCTGGTTCATCGCGATCGTGCAGCCCATCGCGATATTCTCGATCAGCGCATTGCCGAAGGAGGGACGCGTATCCTCGGGCGGTATCGCCCCGACGATCCTCAGCCGCTCATCGGTGACGCTGACGCGCGAGCAATAGAGAAGCGGCATGTCCGACGGGCCGGCAGCCGCCAGCATGTCGCCGGCGCGTGCCACCCGGTCGGGCAGCCAAAAATCGTCCTGATCGGCGAACATGACGATATCGGCAGTCTCGTCAGCCTCCGCCAACAGGCGGAAGAAGCTCTGCGCCGGGCCGAGATTGCTGCCGGAATCGATGATCGCAGCTGCGGGAAACAGTTTCCGGGCGGTCTCCACCGAACCATCCTGCGAGCCGTCATCGCGCAGGCGAAGCCGGACATCCGCCATATGCTGACGCCGCAGGCTCTCGGCAAATTCCGGCAGGAAGCGCGCGCCATTATAGGTCGACAGAAGAATCTCGGCAGTGGGATAGGCGGCCATAATCATCGGAGCCACGTTCGCTTTCGGAACACCCTTCCTCTAGCCTAAATCCAGACATATTGACAGCGAAGCGCCGCGCTGATCTTCCGCGACAATACTTTCCCGCCATAAAAATATATACTTGTATCTTACCGAATTCACGAAGCTTGCGTGAAACTTGCAGACACAAAACACCATGTTTCCCGACGTTAAATTTGCATGTATTGTGAATATGTTCATTGAGGGAGCCTCCACAAATGACGACCCTATCCACAGTCTCTTCTTTCCCGGCTTTCCCTTCCAAGCCGTCTTCCGAGGCTCCCAGGAAGTCGGACGAAGGATTCGAGAATTTCGTTGCCGACAGCAAACCGGAGCTGTCAGGGCTTCCATTCGAGAAATCCGAAGAGTTGTCGGGGCTTCCGTTCGAACAACTGCCGATTGCCGATGGTCTCCCGTTCGAACCGACACCCGGCGGCATCGATGGCCTGCCTTTCGAGCCGACACCAATCGTCGACGGCCTCCCATTCGAGCCTGAAGCGCCCAGCCAGGACCTGATCGCGACGCAGCGGCTGGCCTACCTGCTCTGGAGCGGCCAGATCGGCGCGGATGGCGCCCTGCCCTCGGACCGGGACGTCTGATCGTCTCGCAGTTCAGCGGCGTGCATTCAGCGCCGAAATGCATTCCTGAAACAGATCCTTCGCGCCGCAAATGGCAGGAAGCTCCACGCGCAGCCGGGCAAAGGCAGTCTGCCGCCAGGGGCGCGGCTGCGTGCCCGACAGGGTGACGCGCACCACCGTGGGCAGCCTGTCGGGGAAAGCCCAGCGCTGGGCAAATTCACCATCCGCACCCGCATAAGCCAGTCCAAGCCGCGCATCGCCACGGATCAGGGGAAGATCCTCGCCGCCACCTTGCGGCGGATAGGCGCGACGCGCGCGTATGACGGCCGCCTCCCCGCCGGCGCTGCCATTGAGATAGGTCACATGGTCGAAGCCGGCGCGCGGCCCGTAGCCCAGTGCGGGCCGCAGGAAGACCACGGTATCGGCCTGGCCGCTGAAGGCGATGGCGCCAGCCATCGGCCCGTCCGCCTGGATGGGCTGCGCCGCCTCGAGATCCTCCACGATACGGTCGAGCACGATCGCGGCGGTGTCTTCGCGCGTGCCCAGCGCGACGATGTTGCCCCAACTGCGCAGCCATGTACCGGTATAGAGCGCGATGCCGCCGAAGAGCAGGGTCGCCAGAACCAGCGCCAGCAGCGCTTCCAGCAGGGTGAAACCCTTGCGGCGCGCGCGACGCGTCACAGGCGCCCCATGCGCACGGTTTCCAGGACGGCGCCCCGTGCCGACGCCACCTTGACGGAATAGAGCACCCAGCCGGCATCGCGCAGGTCGTCTTCCCGCTCGAAACGGTAGCGCGCAATCTCGATCTCATAGTCGCCGACGGTGACGCGACCGGGACGCAGCGGCGCGACGGCGGCGGCAGCGGCCATCGCCTGCTGAAGGTCAGCACGGCGCTGGGTGGATCGGTCGAGGCCACGCGTCGCCCCGGCGACGCCGCCGATCGTGGCGGCGATGGGCGCCAGCATCAGCAGCGCGATGATGAAGGCGGCCATCACCTCGATCAGCGTGAAACCGCGCCGCGCGCGCCTTGCCGGCCGGGCGCTCATATGCGTGACATCTCCACGCGGCCCGTCAGCCAGTCGACGCGCAACTGCACGGACCTGCCATTGGCCGACAGCGTCAGCACGCCGCCGCAGGAGCGGCCGTCGGGCAGGAAGCGCAGCGCCCTCACCCCGGCCACCGTGGGGCAGAGGCTGGACGTCATCCAGTCGAGCCCCACGCCTTCGCGCAGGCGCAGCGGATGTTGCGCGCCGGCGGCGGCAACCTGGCCGCTGCGCGGATCGACGAAGATATCGGCAGGAGCGCGGTTGCGGATCGCCGAAGCACGGCCTTCGCGGAATTGCGCGGCAACCCGCGCCGCCTCGGCGCGCAGTTCGACATCGGTGAGCCCTACGCGGGGCCGCGGCATCAGCACGAATGCGGCAAGCGACAGCACCGCCAGCGCCAGGACGACGTCCAGCAGCACCACGCCACGCCGGCGGCGCCGGCTGCTACCTGTTGCCCAGTTGCGCACTGGCGCCCGTCCCGTCCGGTCCGAGCGTCGAGATCTGGAATGTCCGCCCGTCGCTGGCATAGCGATATTCCCGCCCCCACGGATCGAGAGGTACGCGATCGCCGCGCAGATAGGGGCCGTTCCAGACCTGCACGCTGGACGGCTTCTGCATCAGCGCGCCGAGACCCTCATTCTCCACCGGATAGCGCCCCACATCGATGAAGAAGATGTCGAGCGCACTGGAGAAGGCCTCGATTTGCAGCTTTGCCGCCCGCTCGCGCGAATCGGTCAACTGGCTCAGCACGCGCGGACCGACCAGCGCCGAGATGAGCCCGATGATGGCCAGCACCACGAGCATCTCGACCAGCGTGAAGCCGGCGCGACGCCGCCGGCGCGTGCGCTTCGACATGAAAACCGGAATATGCATCTGACGCAAAGCCCCGAAAACCTATCGCACCATATCGTTGAACGACATCAGCGTCGACATGATCGATACGATCATGCCACCGATCAGCACGCTGATCAGCGTCACCGCGGCGGGGCCGATAAAGCCCACCAGCCGCGACAGCGAGCGCTCGAGCCGCAATTCGTAGAATTCCGCCACCTTGTAGGCAAGGCCGGCAAGCTCGCCGCTCTGCTCGCCGATGCGCAGCATGCGCACCGCCAGCGGCGGCATTTCCAGTATTTCCAGCGCCGCGGAAAAGCGCTGCCCCTGCCGCACCGCATCCGACGCCTGCTCGGCGCGGGCGCGGGCCTTGGCGCCATGGTCGATCGTGTCGCTGATGAGCCGGATGGCCGTGGGCGCCGTGATGCCCGTCTCCACCATGATGCCCAGCAGGCGCGAAAAGCGCGCTGTGCGGTAGCTGCGCGCAATATCGGAAATGCCCGGCAAGCGGGTGACGGCGGACATGATCCCCTCGCGCACCGCCGGGCGGCGGAAGGCCAGCAGGCCGCCGAGCAGGATCGCCGCCGCCAGCCCCATCAGCAGTTCGCCCTCCGAGCGGATGAAGTTCGACAGTCCGAACATGGTTTCCAGCAGCGGATCCTTGCTGCCTGTATTGGCGAGGATCGGCTCGAATTGCGGCATGACGCCGATGAGGAAGAAGATCAGCACGGCGCAGGTGCCGGCAAGCAGCACGGCGGGATAACGCAGTGCCTCTCCCATGCGCGCCGACAGCTTCTCGAAGCGCTGGCGCTCCTCGGCGATGCGCGACAGGAGCATGGGCAGCTTGCCGGAGGTCTCGGCCACTTTCACCATCGCCACCTGGAACGGCGGGAAGAGCGCCGGCCAATCCTCCAGCGCCTGGGAGAAGGCGCGCCCGCCGGCCAGTTCGGCACGCAGGCGCGTCACCACCGGCTGGAGGCGGCCATTGTCGAATTCGCGCTCCATGATGCCCAGCGCCTCGTCGATGCGGATGCCGGCATTGAGCATGATCGACAGGTCGGCCAGCAGGCGCGTGACCTGGGCTGCGGAAATGCTGGGCGCGAAGAAGGAGCCACCGCGCTGGCGCTCCGCGCGCCTTTGCTCGACGCTGACAGGAATGAGGCCGCGCTGGTCGAGAAGCCGCACGACCTCGTCTGCCGTTGCAGCATCGAGCTGCCCCAGTTCGAGCCGTCCCTCGGCCGTGAGGGCCTTGTAGGAAAACGCGGTCATGCCCGACGCGAGCTCAGATCGATTGCAGATGGCGTGCGATGAGAGTGGTATCGTAGCCCGTTTCCTGGCGCAACAAGGCATCCCATGCGCCGGCGCCGGGGATGGATTGCGGGTTCTTCTGGATGAGTTCGCGCTTCAGGAAGGGACAGCGGAAATCGCGGATCAGCCAGGCCCAGAAGAAATGGCTCGGATTGAGCGGAATGCCGGCCGCAATGCGGGCGCGCAGAAAGGCCAGGAATTCCGCCTCCACCTGCGGCAGTTCGAGCAGGTCGATCGCATCGATGCGGCGCGCCACGTCGGCGGCAACCGCATCATAGCCGCAGAGCGCGTCGAGCCGCAGCCCGTCCCGCGCCGCAAGCTGCGACAGCCTGATCTCGCCGTTCCGCACCACCCAGGGCTTGTGCGAGACGACCCGCAGCCTGCGCCAGAAGCGCCGCAGCCGCGGCGAGGCGATGGCCCGCGGGAACATCAGCAGGAAATAGGATTGCAGATGGTATTCGATCTCGCGGCTGTCGGTGATGCCGAAAATATCCGCGCCGCTCTCCTCCGCCTTCGCGAGCGTCTCGGCAAGCGGAAAGAGCGGACCGTAGACGCTGTCGTTGAGCAGCATGAGCCGCTCGGGTTCCGGCAGTTTCGCCAGCCGCGCGATACCATCGCGATAGGCTGCGAAATCATGACCGACATTGCGGCGGAGCACGATCTCGCGCACCAGCATGCGCAGGGTTGCCAGATGAGCAGGCGCGTCGATGGGCGAGTTGGTGACGAATGTCACCGCATAGCCGTTCTCGCGCAGCTCCAGCAAAGCCTGCAGCACATAATCGGCCACAACGCCGCCGGCATTGTAGTGCACATAGACCGCATGGTTCGCTCCGCCGGCCACATCGCCTTGCTCGACGGAGACGACCGCGCGGCGGCGATCGCCGACGAAGAGCGCCCGCAACGGATCGGCGACTGCGTGAATGCTGCGTTTCAGGCGTTCGAACATCGTCCCGTCGCGTGATCCCGTTGCCCGCAGTGGGCATTCTGGTCTAGAGCCTGTGCGGGTCGCCCAGGGTCACGATACTCATTCCGCCACTTCCGGCAGCGTTGCAAGAGGGAGGCGGCAGTCGAGCGGACAGCCCTTCTTTGGACAGGATCGCCGGACAAGTCACCGACGCATGCAGACGCGAACCACCTCCGACGGCTTGATGCGCGCGAAGATATATGATTCGCGCACGCATCGCGGCTATGACGATCTGCGCCGGGCGCTCGCCAATCCGCGGCTGATCTGGTTGCTCGCCTTTCGCGACATCCAGGCGCGCTATCGCCGCTCCATGCTCGGCCCTTTCTGGATCACCATCTCCATGACCGGCACGGTGCTGGGCATGTCCTTCGTCTTCTCCACGATCATGAATCGCGGCTATGACGACTACGTGCCATATCTCGCGGTGGGCATGGCGCTGTGGGCGATGATCTCCGGCATCGTCGCGGAGGGTGCCAACAGCCTCATCCAGGCTGCGGCGATGGTGAAATACACCACCCAGCCGCTGGCGACCCACATGTTGCGGCACCAGCTTCACCAGCTCATCTTCTTCGCGCACAATATCGTGCCGGGCCTCGTCCTGTGCCTGCTGCTGGGAAAGACGGGCCTTGCCGGCATCGCCGCCTCGCTTGCCGGTCTGCTGCTCACCTTCGTCGCGGTTTCGTCGCTCGGCTTCTTCGCCGCGCTCGTTTCCGTGCGCTTCCGCGACATTCCGCAGATCGCCACCAACCTGATGCAGGTGTTCTTCTTCCTGACGCCGATCATCTGGCCGCTCGCCGCCATCGGCGACCGCACCTATGTGCTCGACTACAACCCGTTCTATTCGATGGTCACCATCGTGCGCGAGCCGCTGCTCGGTATCTGGCCGCCAGCGCATGCATGGTTCATCGTCGGCGGGGTCGCGGTGCTCGGCTGGCTTGCCGTCGCGGTGATCTACGAACGCATCTTCGACCGGCTGTCGAAATGGGTATGACACGATGAGCGGCGCATCGATCGAGATCGTCGACGCCACGGTCGACATGCAGGTATTCACGGCGCGCACCGTCTCGCTCAAGAACGCGCTCGGCCGGGCGCTGACCGGCGGCCGCGTCTCGCAGGGCGACGGCGTACCGACCGTCCGCGCGCTCGACGGGATCAACCTGACGATCGAGGCCGGCGAGCGCGTCGCGCTGATCGGGCACAATGGCGCGGGGAAGTCGACGCTGCTGCGCTTGATGGCCGGCATCTATCGGCCAACCACGGGCCATGTGCGCGTGGCGGGTTCGATCGGCGCCATGCTCGACACGCAGCTCGGCATGGACCCCGATTTCACCGGCCGCGAAAACGCGCTACTCATGGCCGCCGCACTCGGGCTCAGCCGCGCCGAAAGCCGGGCGATCATTCCCGGCGTGATCGAGTTCTGCGGCCTGGGCACCTTCATGGACCTGCCGGTGCGCACCTATTCCAGCGGCATGCTGGCCCGCCTCGCCTTCGGCGTGCACACGGCCGTCAGCCAGGACGTGATGCTGGTGGACGAGGTGATCGGCGCCGGCGACGCCGCCTTCCACGACAAGGTGCAGGGCCGCCTCGCCGACTTCATGCAAAAGGCGCAGATCATGGTGCTGGCCAGCCATTCGGATGGCGTATTGGAGCGATATTGCAATCGCGGCATCGTCATGTCGGCTGGCACCATCGTCCAGGATGCCCCCCTGAAAGATGCGCTTGACTTCTACCATTGGTGGATCGCCGAAGCCGCAAAGCTTGCCGCCGCTGCGAATTCGCAGGACGAATCAGCCTGAACCTGCCATGGCAAGGTAAAATCCGGGAAACAGGCATTTGCCGGCGTATTTCATCAGCGTTTGACCTGTTTTCCGTGCCTTATTTGTTCGATTGACTTTGCGTCAGGCCTTGGAAATAGTCTGGCTTCAACGGACCGTGTCGCACGCGGAATTTCATGGCGATGCGAGATTGCGATGGGGCGATCAACTCCACGGTCCGGAGGCAACTTAAGGACTTTTTCGGGGAGACCCCACATGCGAACTCTTCTGGCGTACGGCCACAAACGTGCCGTTCGGACGGCCGCTGCTGCGATTCTCGCACTGGCAGCCGCAAGCTATTCGGCCTCGACGGCGCTTGCCGCCGACTCGCCCCTTTCAGCGGGCGCGCAGAGCAAGATCGTCGATACAGGCTCATCATGGGCCTCGGCCTTCGCGACGCCTGGTGCGAAGCTTCCGGTGATTGTCGAATTCGCCATGCCGGAACTGCCGGCCATGCCGGCGACAGCCAGCGAAGGTGACCGCGACAAGGCGCATATTGCCGCCGTGCGCGCGGTGCAGGAAAAGATTCTCGCAGGCGTCCTCGGCAGCGGCCCGGCATCGATTTCGGTGGCCCAGTCCTCCGACGACGTGAACCTCAAGCTGATGCCGTTCTCGCCGCAGTTTGCGATGAATGTGTCGGCTGACGAACTCGAAAAGATCGCCGCCGACCCGTCGGTCGTGAAGATCTATGAAGACGAGGCCGTGCCGCCGCTGCTGGACCAGTCGGTTCCGCTCATCGGCATGACCAATGCCTATGCCCAGGGTGCGACCGGCAACGGCTACCGCGTGGCGGTGCTCGACACCGGCGCACGACGCGCGCATGAGTTCCTCAATACGCGGGTTACGAACGAGGCCTGTTTCAACACCACCAATGCGGGTCAGGGCTCGACCAGCCGTTGTCCGGGGGGTGCAAGCTCGTCTACGGCGACGGGCTCCGGTGAGGATTGCAATTCCACGCCTGTCTATGGCTGTGGCCACGGCACCCATGTCTCCGGCACGGCTGCCGGTTTCAATTCCAACCGGCAGGCCGGCGAGCCCGCGCACGGCGTCGCACGCGACGGCCGCATCCTGGCGATCAACGTCTTCTCACGCTTCGCGCAGTCGGCATGCGGTTCGCTGCCGGCCGGCTATAATGGCTGCGTCCTGGCTTACACGTCAGATCAGGTCGCCGCGCTTAACTATGTCTATTCGGTTCGCGCCACGCTCAATATCGCGTCGGTCAATATGAGCCTTGGCGGAGGTCAGTATTTCTCGGCTTGCGATTCATCGGCGTCGCAGACCTCCATCATCAACACGTTGCGCGCGAGCAATGTCGCGGTGGTCATCGCAGCCGGCAATGACGGTTTCGATAGTTCGGTCGGTTCGCCGGGCTGCATCAGCGGCGCCATCACCGTCGCCTCGTCCACGAAGTCCGACATCCGCTCCAGCTTCTCCAATTGGGGCAGCCTGATCGACGTCGTGGCGCCGGGATCGAGCATTAACGCATCCTACACCAACAATGGCAATATCGGCTATTCCTCGCTGAACGGCACGTCCATGGCCACGCCGCATGTGGCCGGTGTCTGGGCCGCGCTGCGCAGCCGCGTGCCGACCGCCACGGTTAGCCAGATCGAGAACGCGCTGAAGAGCACGGGGCTCAATATCTCGTCCGCCGGCTATACCAAGCCGCGTGTGCGGGTGGACCTCGCATTGGCGCAACTTACCGGCACGCCTCCTCCCGTCACCAATGACAACTTCGCCAACCGCATCGCGATCACGCCACCGACGACGACTAGTGGCAACGTTACGGTGACCGGCAATAATGCCGGCTTCACCAAGGAAGCTGGCGAACCCAATCATGCGGGCTGGAGCAATGCGACGACCAGTGGCTGGTGGCGCTACACGCCCGCCAGTTCCGGCCAAGTCACCGTCTCCACGGCAGGCTCAAGCTTTGACACGGTCCTCGGCGTCTACACCGGAAGCTCGGTCGCTGCACTTACCACGATTGTGTCGGGCGACGATTTCGGCGGCACACTGCAATCGCAGGTGACATTCACCGCAACGGCAGGTGTTCAGTATCAGATTGCCGTCGCGGGCTACAATGCCGCGAGCGGTAGCATCAGCCTGCGCGTCACCGGCGGCGGTGGCTCGGTCACGCCGACCACGGCACGCCTCGTCGCCGCGATCACGCCGGTTGCACGGCGCGGCGTGGTGGGCGGCGCGCCGATCACCGCCTTCGCCACGGTGATCAGCCCCGCAGACAGCACCGTCACCGCGACGGGCTGCACCATTGCAAAGCCTGCCGGTAGCCAGCCCTACAACTTCGCCTATGCCGAACGCCTGCTGCCCAGCACCGGGCTTGGCACTACCAATGCGCCGTTCACGCTGACACCGGGCCAGGCGCGCCACTTCCTGCTCGCCTACACCCCCACGGCGGCCATGTCGGCCAACCTGCTGATGGTGTTCGACTGCGCCAACACTGCGCCGGCGCCGACATCGCTGGGGCTGAACTCGTTCAACCTCGTCGCTACAACCGCGGCCGGCGCCGATATTCTGGCAACTGCGGTCACCGCGACCAATGACGGCATCCTACGCATTCCCGCCACTACCGGCGGCGGCAATGCCGCGGCCATGGCGGCGCTGAACATCGGCACCACGGCAACCGTCAATGCCCGTATCTCGTCGGTGGCGATCGGCTCCTCGGCGGCGGCGCTGCCGGTGGGCCTGCTGATGTGCCGGACCAATCCGACCACCGGCGCATGCCTGGCAACGCCGACGGCCAGCCCGATCGCCTTCAGTGCCACGGCAAACGAGCTGTTCACCTTCGGCGCCTTCGTCAACTATCAGGGCACGGCGCTGCCGCTCGACCCGGCCACCCGCCGCGTCTACATCCACTTCGACCAGGCCGGCACCAGCGTCGGTTCGGCCAGCGTCGCGGTCATGACGGTGGCTCCGGGAAGCAGTCAGAACGCGACAAAGTCCGCAGCTCTCGATTGAGCGATCGACAGGGCTCTCAGGAGGCGGCCTTCGGGCCGCCTCTTTCATTTAAACGGCGGACGCTCGGCACGGCAGCGCCACAACGCTTGCGAAAGCGCGTTTCACCTGCTTACTGACCAGCGCGGCGGCATTTCCGTCGTATCCGACCTAACCAAGCGACAGGACACACAATGGATCGCCGCGAACTCTTGCTGTCGATGTTCGACGCGAGCGGCTTTGGACTCGAAGTGGGGCCGAGCTACAGCCCGCTGCTGCCCAAGCGTCTCGGCTATAATGTCGAGACAGTCGACCATGCCGACGCAGAGAAATTGCGGCAGAAGTACAAAAGCGACGGCAATGTCGATGCGAGCAATATCGAAGAGGTGGATTACGTTTCCGACGGTGGCAGCCTCGTCGAACTGATCGGCCAGACCGGACGTTACGACTATATCTTCGCCTCCCACGTCATCGAGCACGTCACCGACGTGGTCCGTTTCCTGAGCGATTGCGAGCGGCTGCTGAAGCCCGACGGCGTGCTGGTCCTGGCCGTGCCGGACAAGCGCTTCTGCTTCGACGTCCTGCGCCCGATCTCCACCGTCGGTTCGGCCATCCAGACCTATCTGGAGAATCCCAAGCGCCATGCGCCCGGCATGGTTTTCGACCATGTCAGCCTGGTCAGCCGCAAGAATGGCAATATCGTCTGGCTGGAACCCAACCTCGACGGCATCGACTTCATCCATTCCATGAGCGAGGCGAAGGCCGCGCTTGAGCAAGCCCGGACACAGTCGGATTACATCGACATCCACCGCTGGCAATTCACGCCGGAATACTTCCGCTACTTCGTGCATGTGCTCGCGGAGACCGGCTTTATCGGTCTGCGCGAATCCCGTTTCCACAAGAACGACGCCATCCATCTCCACCTGCACGAGTTCTACATCACGCTGTCGCGCACAGGCAGCGGACCCGACAAGCCGACGCTCGACCTGCTCAAGGCCGCACACAAGGAACTGCGCGATATTACCGTCGCCGGCCACGCTTCGTCGCAAATGCCGCGCAATGCCGGCCAGACGGATGTCGAGACGATCCTGGAGGCGCTTCGCGAGGCGCAGTGGCAGTTGAAAGTCGAGCGCGACAACACAGCTGGCCGGGACGACGAACTGGCGGCGCTCCGCAATGAGCTTGCGATAACGCAGGCGCACAAGGCTGCCGTACTGAATTCCAGCAGTTGGCGTCTCACCGCGCCGCTACGGCGCCTGAAGGATGCGATGTCGCGCTAGATGCGGGGCACGGCGGATTCTCGCGACCGGTGCGAATAGTATAAGCGAACCGCGGCTCTCATGTGGCCAGCGCTTTCTGGGGACGAATACGCATGGCAGGCAGGAAACGGATCGACGCAGAGCGGCCCACCGTGGCTGTCGTGATCCCCTACTATAATGGCTCGAAATATATCGACCGGTCTGCCCAGAGCGTGCTGGACCAGACCGTGCGGCCTGACGAATTCGTGGTGGTCAATGACGGTTCGCGCCCCGAAGAGGCCGCCTATCTGCGCAAGGTCGCCCGCAAGTACAAGTTCCGCATCATCGACAAGGAAAATGGCGGCCAGGGCTCGGCGCGCAATGCCGGCGTCACGGCCACGCATTCGACGTTCATCAGTTTTCTCGATCAGGACGACTATTACCTCGACACCCATATCGAGACGTTGCTCGATGCCATCCCGTCCAACGATCCACATCTGGGCTGGGTCTATGGCGATCTTTTCGAGGCCGAGGGCAATGGCGACGTGCTGCGCACCTCGATGGTGACGGCGCACTCAGTTCACCCCAAGAGCAATGCCTACGACCTGCTGCGCAATGACATGTTCGTACTGCCTTCCGCCTCGCTCATCTCGCGCAAGGCATTCGAGGCCGTCGACGGTTTCGACCCTCAATTCATGGGCTACGAGGACGACGACCTCTTCCTGCGTATCTTCCGTCGCGGCTTTACGAACTATTTCGTGCCAAAGGCGGTCACCGTCTGGTGCATGAACACCGAAAGCACGTCCTACAGCATCCGCATGAGCCGCAGCCGGATACGCTACTTCAAGAAGCTGGTGGCCAATTTTCCGGATGACGCTTCAAAAGCCCGCTTCTACCTGCGCGACCTGCTGATCCCGCGTTTCCACGGCCTCTTCGTATCGGACGCCTATAATGCGATCGTCTGCCCGATTCCGGAGCGCGATGCGCGGCTGAAGCCCTATACCGACGAACTGCTCGGCATATTCAAGGAATATGTCGACATCGTCGTGGCGAATCGCGGAGTCAAATCGGGCTTCAAGCGCAAGATCGCGATGGAGTACCGGGTGCTTGCCACCAAATCTCCGCTGCTCATCGGCGCGGCGCGTATCGGCCTCGGCACCTACCGCCGGATGCAGGGTTTCCTGCGCCGGTTCTAAAGCGTGCCGCGATCTTTCAGATTCGCTTTCCACGCTTAGATCTTTGTTTTTACGCATGTCTTTATCCCGAACCGGTTCTCACTTTCGGGAGACCTGCTCTAGGAGTGCGATACGGGGTTCCGTTCAGCCGGCGTTCAGCGCCGGCATGTATCATATGTCCAGAACGCCACGGCATGCTGCCAGCCAAGAGGAAGCCGACATGATTGCGTGCAATGAAGACGATATATCCGTCGCACCGCGCCGACGCGTGCTCGGGGGCCTGTTGGCAATGGCGGCTTTCGCCGTGCCGCTGGCCATGGCCATCCCTGCCTCCGCCCAGCAGTTCACCCGCGTCATCGTCACGCTGCGCAACCGCGACCGCGACCGCGAGGTCCAGGAACTGTTCAACGCCCTGAGCGGCATGGAATACCGGCTGATCGAAGCCTATCAGGACCGGCCGGTGCTGATCCTCGACGTGAATGCACAGGCACTACGCCGTCTGCGTGAATTGCCGATGGTCGCACAGGTGTCGCAGGACGGAGTCACACCGCTGCCTGGCGGCGAGACCCCTCGCCCGCAGCAGCCGGGTGGACCGCTCCTCACCTGTGCGCTCACCATCCGATCCGGCACGAACTTCGATCGCGCGCTACGCGAAATCCGGCGCCGTCTCGACGGCGTGCGGCATGAGATCGTCAGCACTGATCCCGGCAAGCGCCGCATCGTCATTTCGATCTCCGAGCGCGACATGCCGATTGTCGGCGCGCTCGATATCGTTCAGAGCGCGGTGGTGGTACAGCAAGGCGGCAAGCCGCCGGCGCCGCAGCCGGCGCCCTCCAGCCAGCGCTACATCGTGCAATATGGCGGCGGCGACCCGCGCCGCGAGATCCGCCGCATTCGCCGCGCCATGGATGGCCTGCCCTTCACCATTGCGCGCCATATGGAAGCCTCACGGATGATCGTGGTGGAAACCAATCAGCGCGGCTTCCGCCGCCTGCAGCAGATCGACGGTATTCGTGTGTGGCGCGACGAACTCAGCCGCCCGCAATAAGCAAAGCTGCTATCGGTTCGTCAGGGCATCCGGATCTGGCGGATACCGCGTGCCAGTTCCTTCAGTTCCTCCACTGCGGCGTCGGTCATGGCCTTGATCTGCTCGCGGTCGGGCTGGGATGTATCGTTGTCCTGGGGCGGTGCCGGTGGCGCAACCTGCGTCCACGCATCGCGCTGCATCCGCTCTTCCAGCGTCAGGCGCTCGGGCGGCGCCGCCTCTTTCGGCTTTTGCATTGCTGGTGGCGGCGTTGCGGGTGCAGCAGGCGTGGCTGCCGCCACTTCGCTCCCACCCACACCCGTGAAGGTGACGCGCGAAGGCTTGCCGTCGCGATAGGCGAGCGCATAGCCATTGGCTGGCAGGATGGATTTCAGCACCTGTCCCAGGGATCCGGCGTAACGGCCATCGAGCACACCATCTTCGACGCTTCCGCCGACGATCTCCATGTCGAAGCGTTCGGCAAGCGCCGCCACGACTTCGGCCCGGGTCGCGCCCTCGGCTACCAGCGTCAGCGACCGCGCGTCGCCTTCGATGGTGAAGGACACGGCCCAGGCGGAGTGCCCGATCACGGCCGACAGCACGGCCGCCAACATGATGCGTTTCATCGTCGTCCTCCCTTGTTACTGCGGCCACGCCAGTGAGCTATGCCCGGCAGGCACGGTCACCACTATTGCGCCTCCAATGTGGGCATGGAAACCGCTGCGCCGCTCTCATTGACGATCTGGGGTGTGGCGCCCATCGGCATTGCCGGCGCGGCCGGCGGTGGCGGCGCAACAGCGGAAGGCGTTCGCGGTCCATTCGGCGCCGGCGGCGACATATAAGGCATTCCCGTGGGAACGCCGCCCGCGCTGCCCGACCGTTCCGGAAACCGCATTCTGGCACGGCCGGCGCTGTTTTCCAGCGAGACCTCGAAGCGGCCGACCTCGGCCAGTGTCCAGCCGTCGCGGCTTTCGCCCTGGCGCAGGCTGAAGGAGGCAGGCTCGCCCGGGGCGCGAAAAAGGGCGCTGTTGACGCGCGGCGAGCGCACGACGCCGATGAGTTCCCAATCGGGCGCGCTCGCGACCGGTGCGGGCTCCGGCGGGGGCGGCTCGATGGCCGGCGGGGGCGCTTCGACCGGCGGCGGCGCAGGTGGCCGCCTGTCGGGGCTGAAAAGCGGCCGCTCGCGCAGGGCGACATAGTCCTGCGGCAGGCGCGAGGCGATAGCCCGCTCGGCCACGTCCTGCGCAAGCGCGATCCCACCGGCGCCACATACCGACAGGGCAAGTGCGATCGTCAGGGCGCGCTTCATTGCTCCGCTCCGCTGCGGAATGCCGAAATGTCGACGCGCAGCACCAGCGGCCGGTCGTCCGTGGTCCATCCGGTCGTTGCGTCATTCGAAGCCATGCGCCGCCCGCGCAGCGTCAGCGCATCCACGATCATCACCGGTATATCGGTTTCGATCGCATAGAGGAGGTCGGGCAGGGCCTGCTCCATCACCTCGATCTCGGCGCTCAGCCGCACGCGCTGCAACAGATTGCCCTGCGCGTCATGCGAATCCGCGATCGTCTCGCCCTGCGGCGTGTCCACCGAGCGCAGCAATGCACCCGATTTCTCGGTGCTCACAGTCAGGATGCGCTGCAATTCCGCCACGGCCAGCCCCGGCGTGTCGCCATAGACCAGCACCCGACCGTCCGTTGTGGATTTGCCCTCGTCCTGGTCGCGTTGGGCAAGGGCGAGCGCGCGTTCTTCCAGAAGTTCGGTGCGGCGGTCGAGATCGGCAAGCGCCATTTTCTCGGCCTGCCACCAGCCATAGGCGTCAAACGCCAGGAAGACGGCCGCGCCGAAGCCCAGCACGATCACGGCCAGCGAGGCCAGGCGAGCATCGAAAATGCGGCGCATGAAGCTCATTTCAGCGCGCCTCCCGTACGGATCAGCGGCCGCGTCTCGACGACGAAATCGGATAGCGGGCCATCATCTTCGCGCGTGGCCGCGCCGACCTGCCGCGTCTGCACGAAGCGGCCCGACGATTCCAGCGATGTCAGGACATCCGGCAGGTCGGTGGTGCGGCCGCTCACCCGCAGCAGCCCGTCGCTCAGCAGGATCTCGCTTGCATGGGCGTGCAGCGGCAGGGCGGCGGCGAGATCGTCCAGCGCACCCAGCGCGCTCACCGCCTCGTTCTTCATCGCCAGCGCCGCCTGTTCGGGCAGCGTCGCGCCATTGGCAGGCAGGGTCGCATCGCTGATCTTGCGGCGCGCCACATCGGCGCGCAGTTCGAGTCGCGCGCGCTCCGCAGTCAGGCCCGGAGCGAGCACGGGTCGCACGGCAAGCGCGCCGAGGATGGCGACGGCCGAAAGCGCGACGATCCCCGTCAACAGCACCCTTGCAGCGCGGTTGCGGCCGACGCTTCCCAGCCGCCGCGGCATCAGCACGACCGGCTTGCCGCCGGCACCGGATGCGACGATCTCCACCTCGCGCGCCTTGCCCACCGCAACCCAGTCCAGCAATCCGGCGATACGCGCGCGCGGCAGGATCGACACTTCCAGCCGCAGCTTGCGGGCGGTGCGATCCACCTCCGCCACATGATGGCCGAACAGCACTTCGGCCGGCGGAATGGGCGACAACGCCGACAGGCGCGAAGCGACGATGCCGTCGACATGGCTCGCGGCCTCCAGCGGCAATTCCAGCCGCCGCTCGATCGTCCAGGCCGCCGGCACGGTGATGGTCACCGATCGCCCTTCGACCAGCGCGGCGATGCGGGCCTTGCTGTCGGCTGCGTCCGCATGCAACGGCAACGTCAACGACGCGGCTTTTGCCTGCCCACCGCGGACAGACACGGTGCCGCCGTCGCCTGTAAGGGCAAGCGATACGGCGCGCCCCGGGCGACCCGCGCGGGCCATCTCGGCAACCAGCGCTGCCGGTCCGTCGATCCAGCCATCGAAGCGTTGCGCCCATGTGGCGACTGCGCCCGCCATATCCCACCCCTGTCGGCCTGCAAGGCCATGCCTGACGGCCTGTCGCGATCCATCAGATCGCACGCCCTACTTTATCTCATCCGGAACCCGGCGCCAGTCGACCACGCGATAGGGCGCATTGTCTTCCGGCGAAATGATGACCACAGCCTCATAGTTCTCCGCATAGCCCGACGACAGGCGCGCCGACAGCGTCACCCGCCAGGAGATCGCCTGTTCGGCCGTATGATAGTTCACCTGGCTGAGCGTCGCCTCCATCTGCTGGTAGGAGATGCGCCCCTGCCGATAGGCCCTTATCGTCGTGACGATCGAGGGCGGCAGGTCGGGAATCGCCGCGAGAAGCCGGTCGTCCAGCGCATTCACACGCACGCCTTCATAGCCCGACGAGACGGTGAAGTATTGTTCTGCCGCCACCGCGACCTCGTCCGGCAGTTCGGCCACGGCGGTGAGCTCGGCAACCGATTGCAGCAGCCGGCGACCGGCGGCCTGTTGCGGCGCAGCCGGTCCGCGCGTGCCGCGGTCGCGGATGATTTCGTCGGCGACCCGCCGCGCCAGCGCATCGGAAGCCCCCGCGGCGCGCAAGCCGCCGACGACGAGCGGGCGCGCGGCGGTATTGAGGTCGATCCGCCATGCTTCATTGACGGCCGACACGCCGACATTGCCGGTATCGAGTTCCAGATCGCCCTGCACCGTGTCCGGCAGGCTGCCCAACCCTCCCTCCGGACCGGCGCGGACCAGGGCGGCGGCCATGGCAAGCCCTCCATCGGCCAGCACGCGGATCGCCGCCTTGTCCTCCGTCGCGCGCACGCTGGCCACGACGCCGCTCATATGCAGGCGCAGCACCACGGCGAGGAAAGCGAGGAAGATCAGGATCCACAGCACGGAGACGAGAATGACGCCGCGCCGCCGATGCCGCATCGTGCCGGAAGAGATCATGGCGGGGGGAACCATGCCCAGACGATGATAGCGGCGGGCGCGAGGAAGGTGCCGAAGGGAAGGCGCGTCGCGGCCCGCAGCCGCCTGCCCTTCCGCCAGGCGCGTATCGCCGCGAAAAGGATCGCTGCGAGCGAAGCGAGCATCAGTTGCATCGCCACGCCCCATGGTCCGACGAGGACCGCCGACGCGCCGACGAGCTTGACGTCGCCGAAACCGAGGACATCGGTGCCGCGCAGCCACCCATAGGCCCATGTCGACAGGAAAAGCGCTGCGGCGGTCACCACACCGAGAGCAAGCGCCCATGCGGCGTCGCGCATCGACGCTCCCTCGCCCAGTTGCACCGCCAAGGCCACAAGCGCCATCGCGCCGACACCCCAATCGGGTATGGTCATGGCGGCGAGGTCTTCTACCGCGATCAGCGCCGCCAGAATGCACAGGACCAGCCCCGCCGCGATCTTCCATGCCGGCCAGCCGAACGCCGCCGGCGCGAGCGACGCCGCCAGCACCAGCGCGAAAAGCGCTGCCGCCCTCAGGCGCGGCGCGCGCCAGATCATTCGATCAGCGTATTGACCGGTCGCGGCAGCGGCAGCGGTCGCGAGGGGGTGTTCATGATGCGAAGCTGCGAGCGCATCTGCTCGGCGACGGTCTGCGCATCATAAGTATCGCGGATCACCTGCGCGCGGATCATCACGATGAGCTCGGTGCGCGTGGCATAATTGGTCGTGTTGCGGAAGGCGCCGCCGATGACGGGGATTTCGCCCAGCACCGGGATGCCGCTGCGGCCCTTGTCCTGCTTCTCGCTGATCAGGCCACCAAGCAGCACGGTCTGGCCACTGGACACTGCCACGGTCGAATCCACCTTGCGCTGCGAGATGGTCGGCGTAAGCGATTGCGCGCCGCCCAATACGGCGCTGATCTCCTGCTCGATCTTCAGGTTGATCGTGCCGTTGGCAGTGATGCGCGGCAGCACGCGCAGGATCACGCCAGTGTCCCGAAACTCGACATTGTTGACCACCGGCGCATCCGGATTGGTCACCGACTGCGCGGTGCGGGTTACGATTGGCACCTCGTCGCCCACCTGCAGCGTGGCGGGCTTGTTGTCCATCACCACGACCGAGGGGGAAGAGAGCACCTTGACCTCGGTGATGCCGCGCAGCGCATCCAGCACCACACGCGGATCGGTCTCGGGGCCGATAAGCAGGTTGAAGCCCGGCAGCACCCGGCCGATGGCGGCTGTCGTCGTGCTGCGGAAATTGCCGATCGAGCCGGAATTGTTCTTGAGGAAGAACTGCACGCCGTAGCGCAGGTCGTTGGTCAGCGAGACTTCTGCGATCGTCGCCTCGATCGCCACCTGGGCGGATGGCCGGTCGAGCGCTGCGATCGCCTGTTCGACCAGGCGCTGCTGGTCGGGCCGGGCATAGATGAGGAGGGTGTTATTGTCCGGATTGGCGGTGATGCGCACACCCTCGGCGGAACGCTGGCCGCCGCTGCTCCCGCCCCCGATGGGCGAGCCGCCGGTGATCGGCGCCTGATCGGTGCGCGGGAATTCGTCGGCCATGCGCTGCGCGAGGTTGCCGGGGCTGGCATCGACGCCCGACAGGGCGCTGGCCTGCTGGATGCCAGGCTCGGCGTCAGGCGGAAACTGCGCTCCCGGATCCTCACCTGTCGATGCTTCGCCGAGGAAAATCTCGTTGACCATGCCGGCCAGCCGCCGAGCATCGACATGCTGCACCTGATAGACGCGCAGGTTGGAGGCCGATGCGGCCGCCCCGTCGAGACGCTCGATCCAGGTCGCGGCCCGCTGCAGCATGGTGCGCGACTTCGCCACCACCAGCAGCGAATTGCTGCGATCGATCGGCTGGACGCGGATCGTGTTGCTGCCGCGTCCGCCCTGCCCCAGATCCAGCACCCGGCTGAGCTCCGGCATCATGGCCGAAGCGCTGGAATTCTGCACCGGGAAGATGCCGACCGACTGATCCTTCAGCCAGTCCTGGTCGAAGGATTTCGCCGCCTCGATCGCCGCGCCGCGCTCCTGCGCCGTGCCCTGGAAGATCAGCGCGTTGCGGCCCGGATCCTCGCGCACCATGCCGGAGCGGGCGACGAAGTTTTCCAGCAGCGGCAGCACGGTGCTGGCCGAGACGTGGCGCAGCGGCAGCACCGTCACGCCATAGCCGGGCGAGATCGTCACGTTCTGGTCGAGCTCGGCCACGCCCAGCGCCTCGGTTGCCGGCATCAGCCGCAGCCGGTCGCCCTCGCGCACCATCACCACGCCATTGGCGCGCAGCGAGCCCTCGAACATGCGCAATATGTCCTCGGCCGGCGTCGGCCTGGACGTGATGATCGACACCCTGCCTGTGGCCCGCTCGTCCAGCGTGTAGCTGATGCCCAGCACCTCGCCGAGCACCGAGCGCGCCGCGACCGAAATGTCGGCATTTTCGAGATTGACCTCGAACTCCTCGCCCCTGAGACGTTCGAGCGAACGGCGCTCGCCTGTCGTCAGAGTCGTTTCGGCACCGTAATAGACCGCCCCGCCGCGACGTCTTTCATTGCCGCCGCCGAAACCCATTCTGGAAAAGAAGCCGCCGCCCTTCGGATCCCGCGCCGAGAGATCCGCATTGCGCACCTTGTCGAGCGGGTCGGGACGCTGCGCGGTTTCCTCCAGATAGGTGGAATTGCAGGATGTCATCAGGACGGCCGCGGCGATGAAAAGCGCAAGGTGAGCGAAAAACCGCCTGACCGCCCCCGCTTCGCCTGGCCGACGCAAACTCAACCCTGAACCCTCACCCCATGCCGCACCCACCGCGCGACCTGAGAAAACCGTATCCACGCCCCTCGAGCTTGACAACCGCCCGGTGCTGCTTTCTGTTCATACTTTGTTAATGGGCGGGCGCCCGGTTGCCGGATAGCCACAGTTTTCGGTCTGCGATTTGTTGTGAACAGTCGTATCCGAAGTGCCAGCCATGAGGTCAACGCGGCATCGCGCATGAGAATCGTCCTGCGGAATCAGCAGCCGTGAACCGCCATGATCCACATCTCGACCTGCGCGCCATACCGGATGTGACGGTGGACGTGCTCGCGGCAGGCGGCATTGCCGAGCGGGCGACCATGCTTGCCCTGCTCGGCGACGGCCCGCTCCGGGCAGCCGATATCCATCGCCTCGTGGAAACACAAATGGCGGATCCAGACGCGCTGGCCGCGCGGCTAGCGCAACTGTGCGACGTGCGCCTTCTCGACAGCGAGGCCGTGCGCGACTGCCAGCCGGCGCTCGGCGGCCTGTCACTGCGCTTCCTCACGGAGAACTGGCTGGTGCCCCTCACCGGCCCCGGCGAGGAGGTGCTGATCGGCGCGCTGCATCCCGGCGACATGGAGCCCATCGAAGCGCTGGTGGCCGCACTCGGCAAGCCGGCGGAGCTCTGTGCCATTCCCGCGCCCGATATCGAGGCCTGCCTGCAGCGTCTGGCAAGCTCCGGCGAGGCCGAGGCGGGCCCGGCAACGGACCGGAGCAATGCCGATGCTGTCGCGGGGCTGCGCGACCTCGCCAGCGGCGCGCCCGTCGTGGTGGCGGTGGACGACATGATGCGCCGCGCGCTCGACCTGCGCGCCACCGACATCCATATCGAGCCGATGCGCGGCCGCCTCATCCTGCGCTACCGCATCGACGGCGTGCTGCGCGTCATGCCGCCGCCGCCGGCCGAGATGGGCGAGGCGATCGTGTCGCGCATCAAGGTTCTGGCTGGGCTCGACATCGCCGAGCGGCGCAAGCCGCAGGATGGCGGCATGCGCATGCGGGTGGGCGAACGCGACGTGGAACTGCGCGTCGCGACGCTGGCCTCGATCCATGGCGAGACGCTGGTCATGCGCATATTGCAGCGCGAGGGCACGCTTCTCGACCTGACGGCCGTGGGCCTCAACGAGCGCGACCGGCAATCATTGCTGCGCCTGCTCGACCACACGCACGGCATGATCGCGGTGGCGGGCCCGACCGGCAGCGGCAAGACCACGACGCTTGCGGCCGCACTTTCGCGGCTCAACGATCCCGGCCGCAAGATCGTCACTATCGAGGACCCGGTCGAATACCAGATCCCCGGCATCGTGCAGGCGCAGATCCAGCCGGCGATCGGGCTCACCTTCTCCGCCGCGATCCGCTCCTTCGTGCGCCAGGATCCCGACGTGATCCTCGTCGGCGAGATCCGCGACGGCGAAACTGCGCATGTCGCCATCCAGGCGGCGCTGACCGGCCATCTCGTGCTCACCACCGTGCACGCCAACACATCGGCCGCCGCCTTCACCCGCCTGCGCGACCTCGGCGTGGAAAACTACCTGCTGGTCGGCGCGGTGCGCGGCGTGGTGGCGCAGCGCCTCGTGCGGCGGCTCTGCGACCATTGCAAGCGGCCCTTCACCATGACCGAGGCGCATCTGGCGGCCGAGCCCCGTTTCGCCGCGGTCGGCTTCCGCGCCGGTGAGACCGTCCATGAGGCGGCGGGCTGCGCGCGGTGCAACGGTGCGGGCTATCGCGGCCGCATCGCCGTATTCGAGATCCTCGTCCTCAACGACCGCGTGATGGATCTCGCCGCGCAGGGCGCCGACAACAACCGCATAGAGGCGGCGGCCCTCCAGGACGGCATGTCCACCATGTCGGACGACGCCGTCGACAAGGCGCGGCAGGGCCTCACATCGCCCGCCGAAGTGGTCCGCGTGACGGGCTTCCGCTAGGATAGACCAGCCGAATCCATGCGTCGCGGATCGGTGTCGACCGTCATATGCCTGTAAGATCAGGCTGTTACCCTGCCTGCCATTTATGCAAGGCGATGCATTTCCCTGATGCAATGCACCATGCCGTGGGCAAATGCATAAATGGCAGGCAAGCCGTAGCAGCTTTTCTGCAACACACGCGCTGCTTGCATGGCCGGACTGCGGCCAAAGCCGAGCTTTTTTGTTGAAACGGCAAAGAAAGGGACGAATAGTCAGGCCATATCTGGTCCGGGCTCCCAACCGGGTCGGTCAGCGAAACAATTTGCATCTCGGAGAGACTAAATGAACCTCAAGAGCCTTCTGATCGGCTCCGCCGCCGCGACGGTCCTGGCCACTGGCGCGCAGGCAGCAGACGCAATCGTCTATGCTGACCCGGAGCCGATGGAATATGTGCGCATCTGCGACGTCTACGGCGCTGGCTTCTACTACATTCCCGGAACCGAGACCTGCCTGAAGATCGGCGGCTATGTCCGCTTCGAGACTGCGGCGGGGCTTTCCTCGAACGTGCCGGGCTTCCAGAGCGGCTATGCCACCTATGCGCGCTTCGCGCTGCAGCCCGATGCTCGCAGCGAGACCGAGTGGGGCACGCTGCGCGCCTATGCCGACGCATGGGTCCAGTACAGCAGCTCTTTCGGCCAGGGCGCTATCCTGAACGAAGGCTATATCGAACTGATCGGCGCTTCCGGCACGCTGCGCATCGGTAAGGCGGACACGCCCTATACCCGCTTCCTCGGCTATGCCGGTCTTGACTCGATTCTCGATGTCAGCGCTGACGTCTATGGCATCTCCAACGGCTACGCCTTCCAGAACACGACCGAGATTTCGTACACCTTCGCCGGTGCCAACGGCTTCTCGGCGATCGTCGCCGTCCTCGACAACCCGAACAGCGATAGCTGGGACTCCAACTTCGAAGGCGGCCTGATGGTCCAGCAGGGCTGGGGCTCGATCGGCGCCATCGCCGGCTATGACACCCTCGCCGGCGAATGGGGCGTGACCGCAGCGCTGACCGGCACTTTCGGCAACACCACCGCCAAGCTGCAGGGCTTCTACAATAGCGACATGACTGGTGCGAGCTGGTACGCGATCAACAATTTCGGCAATGTGGCCGAGTGGTCCGTGCTGGGCAGCCTTGCGCACAAGTTCAGCGAGAAGGTCACGCTCGCCGGAACCGCGCAGTGGTTCAGCGACGATGCCGGCTGGCTGGCTGGCGCCGAGGTTCAGTACACCCCGGTCGAGAACCTCACCGTCACGCCCGGCGTGCACTATTTTAGCTCGAACGGCGACAATTTCTGGGGCGCGGCGGTTCGCGTTCAGCGCAGCTTCTGATCCCTTCAGGATCATCTGAGCTTAAGGGGCCCGGCGATTTCGCCGGGCCCTTTTTCTTTGGCCTTGAACCTCCCCATGCGGTGTGGATGCCGATTGCGGCCTGCACGCTCCCGGCGTAGACATTTGCGACAACCGGAAACGTCCCGCATGTCGCCACGCCCTCCCTTCACGCCTCTCGTCGAAGCCTTGCCTGCGACAGTCCCCTTCGTCGGCCCCGAGGCGCAGGAGCGCCAGCGCGGGCGACCCTTCCGGGCTCGCATCGGCGCGAATGAAAGCGGCTTCGGGCCATCGCCTTCGGTGATCGCCTCCATGGCTGGGTCGGCCGGCCAGATGTGGAAATATTGCGATCCGGAGAGCCATGAGCTGCGCGCGGCGCTGGCCACGCATCTCGGCATCGACATCGGCAATCTCGTCGTCGGCGAAGGCATTGACGGGCTGCTGAACCTCGTCGTGCGGCTGCATGTCGGCGACGGCACGCCGGTGGTCACCTCGCTGGGGGCCTATCCCACCTTCAACTTCCACGTCGCGGGCTTTGGCGGCCGGCTCGTCACCGTCCCCTATCGCGATGATCGCGAGGATCTGGATGCGCTGCTGTCGGCCGTCGAGCGCGAGAATGCGCCGCTCGTCTACCTGTCCAATCCCGACAATCCGATGGGCACATGGTGGGACGCCGGCGCGGTGATGCGCTTCGCCGATGCCCTGCCCGCCACCACGCTGCTGGTGCTGGACGAAGCCTATGGCGAGACGGCTCCCGATGGCGCGGTTCCGGCCATCGACATCTCACGACCGAATATCATCCGCCTGCGGACCTTCTCGAAAGCCTATGGGCTTGCCGGCCTGCGTTGCGGCTATGCGTTCGGCGAGGCGCGATTGATCCAGTCATTCGAGAAGATCCGCGCGCATTACGGCGTCAACCGTATGGCGCAGGCCGCGTGCCTGGCGGCGCTGGCGGACCAGGACTATCTGCGCGAGGTCGTGGCCAAGGTCGCGCGTGGGCGCGAACGCATCGCGGAAATCGCGCGCGACAACGGGCTTGCCGCCCTGCCCTCGGCGACCAATTTCGTGACCATCGATACGCGAGGAGATGCTGCCTTCGCGCTCAGACTGATGCAGGCGCTGCTGGCGCAGGATGTGTTCGTGCGCAAGCCGATGGCGTCGGGCCTCGACCGCTGCATCCGCGTCAGCGTCGGGCCGGATGAGGAGCTCGACCTGTTCGCGCAAGAGCTTCCCCGAGCGCTGGCGACGGCGCGGACGGATTGACCTTCGCCGCCTGTCGCTGTCACTGGCTCTGCGTGGCAGGAGAAACTGGATCGTTGCGAAACGTATGCCGTTTCGCTACTGCGCACCCTCCCGAAAGAGCTCCACCATGCATGCCAACCGAGATTCAGCCGCGACAGAAAGTGCCATGGCGATGGCCGTGTCGGCGCGTGGGCTGGTCAAGCGCTTCGGTGAACTGACCGCCGTTGCCGGCATCGATCTCGATGTGCCGCGCGGCATGATCTTCGCCATCCTCGGTCCTAATGGCGCGGGCAAGACGACGCTGATGCGGATGCTCGCGACGCTCACGGCGCCGGATGCGGGCAATGCGACGGTCATGGGTCATGACCTGGTCGCGGAGGCCGACGAGGTGCGCGGCGCGATTGCCATGACCGGGCAGTTCGCGTCGCTGGACGAGGACCTGACAGGTCGCGAGAACCTGATGCTTCTCGCGCGACTCTGGGGCTTTCGCGGCGTCGAGGCAAAGCGCCGGGCAGACGACCTTCTCGCCGCGTTCGATCTCGCCCATGCGGCGCAGAAACAGGTGAAGGACTATTCCGGCGGCATGCGCCGGCGGCTCGACATCGCCGCCTCGCTCATCGTCACGCCGGGCGTGCTGTTCCTCGACGAACCGACGACCGGCCTCGACCCGAAAGCACGGCAGGATGTCTGGCGCATGATCCGCCAGTTGGCGGATTCCGGCGTCACCATCCTGCTGACGACGCAATATCTGGACGAAGCCGACCAGTTGGCGGCACGCATCGCCGTGATCGATCGCGGCCGCAAGATCGCCGAGGGAACCAGCCGCGAGTTGAAGGCGCAGACCGGTTCCGGCTCGCTGCGCGTCGCACTCTACGACCCGTCACAGCTCGACGAGGCCGCACGCCTGCTCGAAGCACGGCTGGGTCACGCGCCGCAGCCCAATGTCGAGGGCGGCGAGCTTTCCGTCACAGCCAGCAGCGCCAAGGAGGCTAATGCAGCCGTCGCCGACCTGCTCGCGGCCGGCATCGAACTGTCGGATTTCACCATGGGCCAGCCCAGCCTCGACAGCGTCTTCTTCGCGCTGACCGGCCATGCGGCCGAGCCTTCCGGGGAACCCACGCCATGACCAGCGAAGACACAGCCATGCGCGCGCTCACCGCCGTCGCCCGGCCGCCACGTCCTTCGGGCCTGTCCAACGCGCTCGTCTTCGGCTGGCGCGCGGTGCTCAAATTCCGCCATGTGCCGGAGCAGCTTTTCGATCTGGTCATGACGCCGATCATGTTCACGCTGCTGTTCACCTTCGTGTTTGGCGGCGCGCTGGCGGGTTCGAGCAGCGATTACCTGCAGTATTTCCTGCCCGGCATCCTCGTGCAGACGGTTGTGTTCAACGCCGTCTATTCCGGTATGGGGCTCTCGACCGACCTGGGCAAGGGGCTGTTCGACCGCTTCCGCTCGCTGCCCATCTGGCCGCTGGCGCCCTTCGCCGGTCTGATGGTGGGCGATGTGATGCGCCATCTCATCGCCGGCGGCATCATTCTCACCATCGGTCTGATCCTCGGCTATCGCCCGGATGCCGGGATCGCCGGCGTGCTTGCCGCCTTCCTGCTGCTCGTCGCCATCGGCTTCGGCACCGGCTGGATCTTCATCGTGCTCGGCCTGCTCATCCGTACGCCAACGACGGTGATGACGTTGGGCTTCAGCGTCCTGTTCCCCATCGTCTTCGCCTCCAACATCATGGTCGATCCGGCGACCATGCCGTCCTGGCTGCGCACTTTCGTGGATGTGAACCCGGTCTCGCTGATGACGACCGCCATGCGCGGCCTGATGGGCGGCGGCGCAACCATCAGTCAGATCGGCCTCGCCTTGCTGGCGCCCGTCATCCTGACCCTGCTGCTCGCGCCACTGACCCTGTGGATCTACACAAGCCGGCGCTAGAGCGGTTCAGCATTTCACGGAAACGCCGACCCGCTCCAGCACTTTGTTTTAGCCGCATTTCTGCAACGCCAAGCGATTCCGCTTGGCTGCAAAATGCTCTAATCACGCCTCCGGCGTGGCGTCCCAGATCTGCTTTGCACCGCCCGGTGGCTGGGTGACGGCGGCGCGCACGCGGTCCACCTTGCCGTCGACCAGATCGTAGAAGATCAGGTTCTCCATATAGAAGGTCTCGCCCTTGGCCAGCGCCTGCCGCCAGCCATAGCCGGAGCGCTTCTCCAGATCGGCGCGCACCTCGTCGGTGAAATCCCTGAGCCCGGTGAAGCGGAAGACGAGATCGACAGCGCAGGTCTGCCTGCCATTTGCGACCGGCCCCTCCACGAACTGGATCAGCTTCGCTTCCTCGCGCACATATTGGTGGAACGTATCGTAGAAGGCGCGCAGGCCCGCCTTGGACTGCAGGATGCGGTCTTTCACCTGCAGCTTCACGTCCTCGCTGAAGAACTCATGCAGCGCATCATAGTCGGGCTTCACGAAGGCCCTGAGATATTTCCGATAATCGTCTATGTTCATTGCGGTCTCCTCCCGCTTCAATGCTTGCATCCGGGCGGCAGGGACGCAATGCCCGCCGCCCGGTGAACATGCGACGCTCCTACCGGGCAGATACGTCCACGGCCTGGTTGCGACCCTCTGTCAGATAGGGGAACCGCGCCACGCGGGCGCGGATTTCCTTGATGCGACCGCCGAAATCGCCCCAGTGCACGACCACCTCCGTGCCTTCCGCCGCACTGGCGCGGTCGATGGTGCAGAGCGAGATCATCTTGCGGAAATGGTAGCTGTAGCAGGTGCCTGACGCGATGCCGACCTCGCGCCCGCCGATCGTCACCTTGTCGGCATGGGCCAGCATGATGCGGAAATGCGGCGATGTCGGCAGTTCCACATATTTGAACTCCTGCCCCTCGCGGAACAGCGAGGCGTAGACATCGATCACGTCATCCGCATTCCATTCCAGCGTCACGATGGTCCGCTGCGGATCGGCCAGTTCACGCTCGATGGCCGCGCGGCCCTTGAAATCGTGGTCGAGTTTGACCGAGCTTTCCCAGCCCACTTCCGTCACGGTGCGATAGCGGGCGCGGCGGTCTGCCGGATCGACGCTGCCGGAATAGGTCGGCGGCGCCCAGCGCACATTCTTGGCGCTGTTGACGAAGGCGATGAAGTCCGGGTCCTCCTGCGCGGCGCCGAAGAAAGTCCAGTTTGCCTGCGGGAACCCGCCCTCGACATGGTTGACCGTATAGGTCTGCCAGCCGAGCCGCTCGATGCCGAAGGGCGCGCCCGCCCGGAACGCCGTTTCGTAAACCTCCGGCCCCTCTTCCATCGGACCATGGATTTCATAGGCCAGCGTTCCGGCCATACCGATGCGCATGATCTGCACCTTGTGGCCGGCGATTGTGCTGTCACGGTAGCGCAGGAAGGCGATGTCCTTCAGGTCCTCGCCCGTCGCCGCTTCGAGCGTCTGCAGGGAGGTCGGCCCCGCAACCTGGAACAGATAGTTGCTCTCCGCGATCATCTCGACATCGAGATCCGTCCGGCTGTGCTGGTAGGCCGCCCACGGCCCCGCCGCGAACAGGCGGAACGTGTCGGCTGAGAGGCGCTGCATCACGCCGTGCGAGGCGATCAGCCCGTCATCGGTGCACATGACCGCGTGCTTGGCCGTGCCGACACGGAATTTTTCGAACCCGTTGACACAGATCGAGGCAAGGAATTCGGCCGCCTGCGGGCCACGAAACAGATATTGCCCGCCGGGACCGGACAATCCGCCGTGAATGTAGCAGCCCTTCTTCCATGACAGGCTCTCCGGCTTCCAGCCGTTGAACTCCCACGGCACCGCCGAGCGCACGCGCAGCGCGTAGAGCGGAAACTCCGGATAATAAGGCGTCGCTGCGGGAACGCTGAACGGCGATGGCAACAGATTCATGGGCTTCCTCTTCCCTGCTATTTCCTGTGCGTTGAAACGGACGCGCCAAATTCGGCGCTGATCGCGGCGGCGGTATCGACCACCGCGCGGGAGAGCAGCGGCGCATCCTCCTCGCGAAAGCGCGACAGCGGCATGGGAATGCCGATGCAGCCCACCACGCGGCCATCGCCGCCAAAGACGGGAGCGGCAAAACCGACGGCATCGGCGATAGTGTGGCCTTGCGAACGCGCAAAGCCGCGCTCGCGGATCTCGGCCAGTTCGGCCTGCAGCGCATCGACATCCTCGATGCGCCGGCCGGTCGGGGACGCCGCCCCCGCAACGGCCAGATGCGCGCGCAATTCAGCCTCGTCGAGAAAGGCCAGGACGGCACGCCCCTGCGCGCCCCATAGAAGCGGGCGCGGCGCGAAGGCACCCTCGCGAAAGTCGATCAGATGTGTCGAATACTGGATTTCGCCTGCCACCAGCATCCGCGCGCCGGTATCGTAGTTCCAATAGACGGCCGTGGTGTTCAGCACGGCGACGAGCGCCTGCACATGTTCGCGCACGCGCTCCGAGACATCGGCATTGCGCGCCACAGCAATGGCGATGCGCCGCAGTTCCGGCCCCGGCGCATAATGCTGGCGCTCGCCGGCCCGGCCGACGATCTGGATGCGCGCCAGCAATTGCAGCATGCGATGCGCCGTGCTGGGCGCAAGCTCCACCGCTTCGGCAAGTTCGGTCAGGCTCACCGGCCGGGGCGCATCGGCGATGGCGCGCACCATGCGGAAGGCGCGAGCGACCGGCCCGACAGTCTCGTCCGCCTGAACTTGCGCCGCGCCGCCAGCCATCTCGTCTCCCCCGGATTTCACTTTTCTCGCCAAAGGCACCTCCCATATTTTTCTACTGGATGCAATTGCTATCCGTTCAATGGAAATATATTCGTTGCACAGACTATCCGAACGGGAGCCTATCGCCTTGTCCCACCATCGCGCACAGAGACGGAATCTCGAAGCGGCCGCACCGCGCGAGTTGCCCATCTCCCTTGCGCGCGCCAGAGAGGCGCTGAATGCGGTGTTGCGGCGGCATCTTTCCGCATTCGGCCTTTCGGAGCAGCACTGGCGCATCCTCTCGGTTCTGGCCGACGATGAGCGCATTTGCGTTTCGGAACTGGCTGCCCGTGCAGCCCTCGGCATCCCCTCCACATCGCGCATCCTGAAGGAGCTTGGCCGGCGCGGCTGCGTGCAGGTCGAAGCCTCGGCCGCGGGGGAAGCCGGCCGCAAGGTCGCCAGCCTGGCACCGGGCGGCTTGCAGATCGTCGCCTTGTGCCAGCCCTTCATCGACCTGCTGGAAGCCCGCCTGCGCCAGGCGCTCGGCACGCAACGGCTGCTCCAGCTTCAATCGCTGCTCGACGAGATCGAACAGCGGCTCGACACAGATCCGGATTTCATCGCTCAGCAGGGAGGAAAATATGTCTGAGAGATCAATAGCAACCATTGCAGCGCTCGGCGCGCTGATCGGGCTTGGCCTCGCCTTGCCCGCCATGGCGCAGGAAACGCCCAAACGCGGCGGCATATTGCGCCATGTGGTGGAGCAGGAGAGCAACACGTTCGACTGCCACGCCACCGGCACGTCGTTCTCGCTGCAGGTGCTCGCCCCGCATTACAACACGCTGCTGCGCTTCCATCCCGACAACTATCCCGAAATCATCGGCGACCTGGCGGAATCCTGGACGCTCTCCGACGACCGTAAGACCTATACGTTCAAGCTGCGCCAGGGCGTGAAGTTCCACGACGGGTCGGACTTCGATTCCGCCGACATGCTGGCCACCTGGGAACGGCTGAAGAACCCGCCGCAGGGTGTCACCTCGGTGCGGCAGGGGCAGTTTGCCCCGATCGAATCCATGTCGGCGCCTGACCCGCAAACCTTCGTGGTCACGCTCGATCAACCCAACCCCGCAGCCACGGCGCTTTTCGCAAGCCCCTGGAATTGCGTCTATTCGGCCGAGGACCTCGCCAAGGACCCGAACTTCCCGGCAACCCACGTCAACGGCACCGGTCCCTTCACCTTCGTGGAGAACGTCAAGGGCTCGCATTGGGACGCCAAGCGCAACGAGAACTACTGGGATGAGGGCAAGCCCTATCTGGACGGCATCCGCGCGCAGTTCATCAATGGCGCCGGCGTGATCAATGCGCTGGCCGGCAATCAGGTCGACGCGGCCCTCTTCCTCGTCTCGCCGCCGGATCGTGAACGGCTGGAAGCGATGAATCCGGACATTGCCTTCCAGCAGAGCCCGTTCAACATCACCAACTTCCTCACCTTCAACCTGACCAAGCCGCCCTTCGACAATGCCAAGGTGCGGCAGGCGCTGAACATGGCGATCAGCCGCGTGGAAGGCGACCAGGTCCTGCCGCGCATCTCCGTTCTGAAGGGCTTTGGCCTCTACTTCCCGCCCGGCTACATCGCCGAGCGCTCCGACGAAGAGCTTTCGACGCTGCCGGGCTTCCGCACGGATGTCGAGGCGCAGCGCGCGGAAGCGAAGAAGCTGCTTGAAGAATCCGGCCATGCCGGCCTGAAGCTGACGCTTCTCAACCGCAATCTGCGCCAGCCATGGGAGCCGCTCGGCGTGTTCGTCCTCGACCAGTGGCGCAAGATCGGCGTGCAGGCCGACCAGATCCAGGCCGAGACGCCGCAATATTTCGCCGCGCTCCAGAGCAAGAACTACGACGTAGCCATCGATTTCAACAATACGGTCAGCGTCGATCCGAACGAGGTTCTGGTGAAATTCATGCCCGGCAGCCCGAACAATTATTCGGGCTTGCAGGACCCGAAGCTGACCGAGATGTTCGATGCTCAAACCGATGCGGCGGGCGACGACGCCAAGCGCGCCGCGATCGTGCGGGACATTGAGAGCTATATTCTCGACCAGGCCTATACGATCCCCGGCTTCAAGTCGCAGCGCCAGGTCGGCTACCACAGGAGCATGAAGGGCTGGAAGCTGCCGCCGACCACGGTGCTCAACCTGCAACTGGACACGGTCTGGCTCGACCGCTGATCGTCACGCAGTTAGCCCGTTGCTTTCAGGGGCCGTGCATCGCACGGCCCCTTTCTGCATGTGCACCACTCGACCATTCCGGAAAATCGTGCTGGATTTCGATGCGCATGACGCAGCGGCAGCATGCCAGCCGCGCGCCTGCGCCTGACAGTCGAAGGCTGTCTCTGGGAGGAGCAAGCAGCCTTTACGATGACATTCATCCATCGCTCAGCCGGAGAGGAACACATGCCTAAGGGAACAAGAATGCGCCTTGCCGCGGCCATTGGCGGCACATTGATCGGACTGACGCTGACCCTGCCGGCGACGGCGCAGGAGACGCCGAAGCGCGGCGGCACGCTGCGCCATGTGGTCGACCAGGAGAGCAACACCTATGACTGCCATGCCACGGGAACCTCGTTCTCGCTGCAGGTGCTGGCGCCGCACTACAACACGCTGCTGAAATTCTCGCACGACAACTATCCCGAGATCGTCGGCGATCTGGCGGAATCCTGGACGCTATCGGACGACCGCAAGACCTACACCTTCAAGATGCGGCCGGGCGTCAAATTCCATGACGGGTCGGACTTCGATTCCGCCGACATGCTGGCCTCGTGGGAGCGGCTGAAGAGCCCGCCGCAGGGCATCACCTCGGTGCGGCAGGGCCAGTTCGCCCAGATCGAGGCGATGAGCGCACCCGATCCGCAGACATTCACGGTGACGCTGAAGCAACCGAACCCCGCGGTGACGGCGCTGTTCGCCAGCCCGTGGAACTGCGTCTATTCGGCTGAAGACCTCGCCAAGGATCCGAATTTCCCCGCCACCCATGTCAACGGCACCGGTCCCTTCGTCTTCGTCGAGAACGTCAAGGGC
>DATMGE010000074.1:0-1915 GCA_035555795.1 Rhizobiaceae bacterium
CTTCGAGCGCATCGTCAACACGCCCAAGCGCGGCCTTGGCGACGCCACCATCCAGCTTCTGCACGACCATGCCCGCAAGGCCCGCATCCCGCTCACCGAGGCCGCGCGCCTGGTGGTCGGCACCGACCTGCTCAAGCCCAAGCCGCGCAACTCGCTGCGCACGGTCATCGAGAATTTCGACCGCTGGCGCGCCCAGCGCGAGAGCCTGCCGCACCAGCAGCTTGCCGAGATCGTGCTGGACGAGAGCGGCTATACCGAGATGTGGCAGAAGGACCGCTCGGCGGACGCCGCCGGACGGCTCGAAAACCTCAAGGAGCTGGTGCGCTCGATGGAGGAATTCGAGAATCTCGGCGGCTTCCTCGAACACATCTCGCTGGTGATGGACCGCGACAAGGCCGAGGGGCAGGAGGCGGTGTCGATCATGACGCTGCATTCCGCCAAGGGGCTGGAATTCGACACGGTGTTCCTGCCCGGCTGGGAGGAAGGGCTGTTCCCGCACCAGCGCGCGCTGGACGAGCAGGGCCGCGCCGGGCTGGAAGAGGAGCGCCGCCTCGCCCATGTCGGCGTCACCCGCGCGCGGCGGCGGGCGCGGATCTATTTCGCCACCAACCGGCGGATGCACGGCATGTGGCAGTCCAACATTCCCTCGCGCTTTCTCGACGAGCTTCCGGCCGAGCATGTGGAGGTGATGGAGGCCAAGGGCGGGTTCGGCGGCTATGGCGGCGCATCCGGCTATGGCGCATCGCGCTTCGACGACATGACCGCCTTCGGCGGCTCAAGCTACACCACGCCGGGCTGGCAGCGCGCCAGAATGGCGCGAGAAACGGCCGCGCGCGAGGCCGGCAACATCCGCAACGCCACCGGCTTCGGCAGCGGCAAGGGAACCGGCATGGGTGGTTTTGGCGGGGCCGGCCTGCTCCAGCACGCTGCCGAGAGCCCCGCGCGCTTCTCCCGCGAGGATGCCGACCATGTCGATCCCCTGCCGGACATCGGCTTCGAGGATGTGTCGCAGGATGACGAGGCGGAGAACAATCCTGCCCGGACCGCGCGCTCGCGCCGCGCGGCCCGGCCCGGCTTCGCGGCCTCGGCCTTTCCGGGGCGGCGCGGCGGGCCGCTGACCATCGAGGGCGAGCTGGTCGCCAAATCGACCGGCGCGGTTTCGCCCTTCCGCCTCGGCGATCGCGTGTTTCACATCAAGTTCGGCAACGGCAATGTCACGGCGGTGGACGGCAACAAGCTCACCGTGCAGTTCGACAAGGCCGGCGAGAAGCGCGTCATCGACAGTTTCCTCCAGAGAGCGTGAGCGGACATTCCGACGGCCGCTCACGTATCCGTTATCGCGCTGTCGCGGAAATGCGCGTTAATCCTAATGCTGCAAGATGGCAGCGGGACGGCCTGCCGCATGGTCCGGGCCAATTCGCATGTGGTAAAATGCCGGCCGTCTGAAGTCCGTGTTGTTGCGTGAGCGAGGTGTGTGATGCGTCGGGGATTTCTCTGGGCGGCCATGGCCGCCGCCATGCTGCCCGCCGCCATGCTGGCCTCCGCACCTTCCGCCTGGAGCGCGGTGCTCATCAACGTCGACAAGACCACGCAGCAGATGACCGTCATCGTCGATGGCGAGACGCGCCATACATGGCCGGTCTCCACCGGCATCGGCAAATACGACACGCCGAACGGCTCCTGGAAAGCGTTCCGCATGGTGAAGGATCATTATTCCCGCGAATGGGACGATGCGCCGATGCCCCATTCCATCTTCTTCACCGAACGCGGCCATGCCATCCATGGCACCGATGCCCGCAGCCGGCTCGGCGGCCCGGCCTCGAAAGGCTGCGTGCGGCTCTCCCGCGACAATGCCAGCACGCTGTTCGCGCTGGTGAAGAAGGAGGGCATGGCGCAAACCCGCGTCGTGGTCAGC
>DATMGE010000075.1:0-23193 GCA_035555795.1 Rhizobiaceae bacterium
CGTGACCGTCGTCCAGCACGACCTGGAGAACGACCCGGACATTCTGGCGATCGTTGCTACCTCCGCGGCCTTGACGCTTTCGGGCGTTCCCTTCATGGGTCCGATCGGCGGCGCCCGCGTCGGCTACATCAACGGCGAATATGTGCTCAACCCGCAGGTCGACACCATGCCGGAGTCGAAGCTCGACCTCGTCGTCGCCGGCACCGGCGACGCGGTGATGATGGTCGAGTCGGAAGCCCGCGAGCTGTCCGAAGAAGTCATGCTCGGCGCCGTCACCTTCGGCCACAAGGGCTTCCAGCCTGTGATCGATGCGATCATCAAGCTGGCCGAGGTTGCCGCCAAGGACGCGCGCGATTTCAAGTCGCCGAGCTATTCCGAGCTGGAAGGCGAAATGCTGAAGCTGGTCGAGGACGAGCTGCGCACCGCCTACAAGAATACCGTCAAGCAGGACCGCTACACGGCGGTTGACGCGGTGAAGGCCAAGGTCAAGGCGCATTTCGCACCGGCCGAGGGCGAGGAGCCCAAGTGGAAGCCCGAGCAGGTCGCCACCGTGTTCAAGGAACTCCAGGCCAAGATCGTGCGCTGGAACATCCTCGACACCGGCAGCCGCATTGACGGCCGTGACCTGAAGACGGTCCGCCCGATCGTGTCGGAAGTGGGCATCCTGCCGCGCACGCATGGTTCGGCGCTGTTCACCCGCGGCGAGACGCAGGCGATCGTGGTCGCCACGCTGGGCACCGGCGAGGACGAGCAGTACATCGACAGCCTGACCGGCACCTACAAGGAGACCTTCCTCCTTCACTACAACTTCCCGCCCTATTCCGTCGGCGAGACCGGCCGCATGGGTTCGCCCGGCCGCCGCGAAATCGGCCACGGCAAGCTCGCCTGGCGCGCCATCCACCCGATGCTGCCCGCCGCCGAGCAGTTCCCCTACACGCTGCGCATCGTCTCGGAGATCACCGAGTCGAACGGCTCGTCCTCGATGGCGACCGTCTGCGGCACCTCGCTGGCACTGATGGATGCCGGCGTTCCGCTGCAGAAGCCGGTGGCCGGCATCGCCATGGGCCTCATCAAGGAAGGTGAGCGCTTCGCGGTGCTCTCCGACATCCTTGGCGACGAGGACCATCTCGGCGACATGGACTTCAAGGTGGCCGGCACAGACGGCGGCATCACCTCGCTGCAGATGGACATCAAGATCGATGGCATCACCGAGGAGATCATGAAGATCGCCCTCGAACAGGCCAAGGACGGACGCCTGCACATTCTGGGCGAGATGTCCAAGGCCATCACCGAGGGCCGTTCCGAGCTGGGCGAGTTCGCACCGCGCATCGAGGTCATGAACATCCCGACCGACAAGATCCGCGACGTGATCGGTTCCGGCGGCAAGGTGATCCGCGAGATCGTCGAGAAGACCGGCGCGAAGATCAACATCGAGGATGACGGCACGGTGAAGATCGCTTCGTCGAACGCCAAGGAGATCGAGGCGGCGAAGAAGTGGATCCACACCATCGTGGCCGAGCCGGAAGTTGGCGAGATCTATGAGGGCACGGTCGTCAAGACCGCCGATTTCGGCGCCTTCGTGAACTTCTTCGGTCCCAAGGACGGCCTCGTCCACATCTCGCAGCTCTCCAATGAGCGCGTGGGCAAGACCACGGACGTCGTCAAGGAAGGCGACAAGGTCTGGGTCAAGCTGATGGGCTTCGACGAGCGCGGCAAGGTCCGCCTCTCCATGAAGGTCGTCGATCAGGCGACCGGCAAGGAACTCGCGAAGGAGAAGAAGGGCGCCGACGCCGAAGAGGCCGACGCCTGATCCTTCGCTGGGATTGTTTCAGAAGGGGCGCGGCTGCAAGGCCGCGCCCCTTCTCGTATCTGATATCAAAACGATAGGCAGAAGATGAAGCCGGGAATGCTCTCGACCCTTTTCCATCCATTCGACGCAGGCCATCTGGACCTGCCGGGGAAGGCATCGCGCATCCTGTTCCTCGGTGCCGAGCCGGGCCTGCGCGAATTGCTGCAGGGTGGCGCTGAGGTGACCTGCGTGAACGGCTTCCGGCCGTCATACCTGCAGCTTGAACGCGAGGGCTGGACGACCGTCGCTGATGCCGAGGGCGAGGGCTACGACATCGCGCTGGTGCTGGCCCAGAAGCATCGCGGGCTCAACGAGGCGCGCATCGCCGAAGCATGGCAGCGCCTGCGTGAAGGCGGCGTGATCCTCGTCGCCGGCGCAAAGGACGACGGCATCGACAGCCTGCGCAAACGTACCGCCGGCAAGGTCGCACTGGACGGTTCGCTGTCCAAATATCATGGCGTCGTTTTCTGGTTCACGCGGCGGGCCGACCATCCGGCGCCCTTTGCGGACGAAGGGGAGCCGGTGCTGGTGGAAGGCCGCTTTCGTGCCGCACCAGGCATGTTCTCGCATGATCGCGTGGACCCTGGATCGCGCCTGCTGGCCGAAAGCCTGCCAGCGGACCTCAAGGGCGCCGCGGCGGATTTCTGCGCCGGCTGGGGCTATCTGGCGGCGGAACTGCTTTCGCGCTGTGCGGGGATCAAGACGCTCGATCTGCTGGAGGCCGACCACGCAGCGCTCATGGCGGCAAAAGCCAATCTCTCCGGCGCGGCGGTGCCGACGGACTTCCACTGGATCGACCTCGCCGGTGAACCGGTCACGGGCCGCTATGATGTGATCGTCATGAACCCGCCCTTCCATGCCGGGCGAATGGCGGAACCCGATCTTGGGGCGAAGATGATCGCGGCGGCGGCAAAGGCGCTGAAGCCGCGCGGCCGGCTCTTCATGGTCGCCAACCGGCATCTGCCCTATGAACCCGTGCTCGCGGCTTCCTTTGCCGCGCATGGCGAAGTCGCGCGTGATCGCGGCTTCAAGGTGCTTTACGGGCGGCGATAGCGCATGTCTCCCGAATGTGGATGCCGGTTCGGGATGAAGACATGCGCAAAAGGGATCAGACGTCGGACTTCTTCAGCTCGTCCATCGTCGGCATCGACACGATATTGTAGCCGGAATCGACATAGTGCACTTCACCGGTGACGCCTGAAGCGAGGTCGGACAGGAGATAGAGGGCCGATCCGCCGACCTCGTCCTTGGTCACCGTGCGGCGCAGCGGCGAATTGCGCTGCTGATAGGAGAACATGTAGCGGGCGTCGGAAATACCGGCGCCGGCCAGCGTGCGCACCGGCCCTGCCGAGATCGCGTTGACGCGGATGCCGCGCGGGCCGAAATCATTGGCTAGGTAGCGCACGCTCGCCTCCAGCCCGGCCTTGGCCACGCCCATCACATTGTAGTTCGGCATGATGCGGGTCGAGCCGGCATAGGTCAGCGTCAGCAGGCTGCCGCCCTCGCTCATCATCGCCGCCGCGCGCTTCGCCACCTCGGTGAAGGAGAAGCAGGAGATCACCATGGTGCGCACGAAGTTCTCGCGCGTGGTGTCGGCATAGAGGCCCTTGAGCTCGTTCTTGTCGGAATAGCCGATAGCGTGGACCACGAAGTCGATCCTGCCCCAGGCGTCCTGCAAGGCGGCGAAGGTCGCATCGACGGTTGCGATATCCTCGACATCGCAAGGCAGAAGATGCTTGGCGTCGACCTTCTCGGCCAGCGGCTTGACGCGCTTGCCGAAGGCTTCGCCCTGATAGGTGAAGGCGAGTTCCGCACCTTGGCTGTGCAGCTTCTGGGCGATGCCCCATGCGATCGAATGGTCGTTGGCGACGCCCATGATCAGGCCCCGCTTGCCCTTCATCAGTCCATCCATGCCCATGCTCCGGCGTGTCTTCTTGTTATCGCTGTGTCAGCCGTTGTAGCGCTGCATGACCAGCGTCGCATTGGTGCCGCCGAAGCCGAACGAGTTGGACAGGACGGTGTCGATCTTCGCGTCGTCGATGCGCTTGCGCACGATCGGCATGCCCTCGAATTCAGGGTCGAGATTCTGGATATGCGCGCTTTCGCCGATGAAGCGGTTCTGCATCATCAGGATCGAATAGATCGCCTCCTGCACCCCGGCGCCGCCGAGCGAATGGCCCGTCAGCGATTTGGTGGAGGTGATGTGCGGCATCTTCTCGCCGAACACCTCGCGGATGGCGCCCATTTCCTTGGAATCGCCGACCGGCGTGGAGGTGCCGTGGGTGTTGATGTAGTCCACCGGACCTTCGACCGTGGCGATCGCCTGCTTCATGCAGCGCACGGCACCCTCGCCGGAGGGGGCGACCATGTCGAAGCCGTCCGAGGTCGCGCCATAGCCGACGACCTCGCAATAGATCTTAGCGCCGCGCGCCTTGGCATGTTCCAGCTCCTCGAGCACCAGCACGCCCGCGCCGCCGGCGATGACGAAACCGTCGCGGTCGACATCATAGGCGCGCGAGGCGGTGGCCGGGGTGTCGTTGAACTTGGACGACATGGCGCCCATCGCGTCGAACAGGTTGGACATGGTCCAGTCCAGATCCTCGTGCCCGCCGGCGAAGATGATGTCCTGCTTGCCCCACTGGATGAGCTCATAGGCATTGCCGATGCAATGCGCCGAGGTGGAGCAGGCGGACGAGATCGAATAGTTCACGCCGTGGATCTTGAACCAGGTCGCCAAAGTGGCCGATGCGGTGGACGACATGGCCTTAGGCACCGCGAAGGGGCCGATCCGCTTGGGGCTGTTGTTCTTGACGGTGGTTTCGGCCGCCTCGACGATGATCTTCGTCGAAGGGCCTCCCGACCCCATGATGATGCCGGTGCGCTCATTGGTAACGTCGCCATCTTCCAGCCCGGCGTCGCTGATCGCCTGCTGCATGGCGACATGGTTCCAAGCGCCGCCCTTGTGCAGGAAGCGCATGGCGCGCCGGTCGACCAGTTCGGTCGGGTCCAGCGTGGGCTTGCCCCAGACCTGGCAACGGAAACCGTGCTCGGCGAAATCCTCCGAGAAGGTGATGCCCGATTTCGCATCATGCAGCGATGCCGTCACCTCATTGGCATCATTGCCAATCGAGGACACGATGCCGAGGCCTGTCACGACGACTCGTCTCATGGTCTGCTCCTTGCGAAGGCGGGCGGGCTCAGGCCGCGCCCTGTTTTGCCAGTCCGACCTTGAGGTCGGTGGCAGTATATATTTGTTCGCCATCGGCCTTCAGCCAGCCATCGGCAATGCCGAGCACGAGGCGGCCGCGCATGACGCGCTTGAAGTCGACGCCATATTCGACCGTCTTGACCGACGGCGTGACCATGCCCTTGAATTTCACCTCGCCGGTGGACAGCGCCATGCCCTTGCCCGGCTCGCCGAGCCAGCCGAGGAAGAAGCCTGTCATCTGCCACAGCGCATCGAGGCCGAGGCAGCCGGGCATGACCGGATTGCCGATGAAATGGCACGGGAAGAACCAGTGATCGGGCTTGATGGCGAATTCGGCGCGCACGAAACCCTTGTCGAAGGCGCCGCCGGTCTCGCTGATCTCGGTGATGCGGTCGAACATCAGCATCGGCGGGGCGGGAAGCTGGGCATTGCCGGGACCGAAGAGTTCGCCGCGCGCGCAGGCGAGCAGATCCTCATACCCGTAGCTGGATTTCCGGTCGGCCATCTTCGCTCCTCATCAGCCTCGACTTGGCCGTCCTCTAACACAGACGGTTCGCGGGAGGGAACAGGCGGCAGGGCTAATCCGTCGCCATTTGCGTTTTAAGGCATGTCCCCCGAAAGTGGGAACCGGTTTCGGGGACAAGGACATGCATACCGAAACACATGTCCCCCGAAAGTGGGAACCGGTTTCGGGACAAGGACATGCATGCCGAAACATATGTCCCCCGAAAGTGGGAACCGGTTTTGGGACAAAGACATGGATCAAGATGGCAAAAGCGCGACCGCGGGTCGCTATTGATCGCCTATGCGTGACGGAATATATACAAATCATGCCGATACTGGCAAAAACCCAGGCAATGCGCCGCATTCGCCGATGACTGTCCGGGAAGCTGCATGCAGATCACCACTGTGGAAGAAAGGGTACGCGAGGCCGGCTTGAGGCCGACCCGGCAGCGCATTGCGCTGGCGGAGCTGCTTTTCGCCAAGGGCGACCGCCACCTTTCCGCCGAGGAACTGCACGAGGAAGCACTGGCTGCCGGCGTCACCGTGTCGCTCGCGACCGTCTACAATGCGCTGCACCAGTTCACCGGCGCCGGCCTGCTGCGGATTCTCGCGGTGGAAGGCCAGCGGACCTATTTCGATACCAACACCTCCGACCACTACCACTTCTTCATCGAAGGCGAGAATCGCGTCGTGGATATCGAGGGTGAGGCGGTGAGCATCCATAACCTTCCGGAGCCGCCGGAAGGCATGGAAATCGCCAATATCGACATTGTCGTGCGGCTGCGCCCGCGCCGCGGGAACTGAGCGGCGCTGCGGCCCGTCGATCTCCTCGTCAGGCTCGAATGGCTGGCCGTGCTCGTCGCGGCCATTTTCATTTATGCCGCGATCGGCGGCTCATGGCTGCTTTTTGCGGTTCTCATCCTGGCGCCCGACCTGTCCATGGCGGGCTATGCCGGCGGTCCCCGCATCGGCGCGGCGGTCTACAACCTGTTCCATACGCTTGCAGGTCCGGCATTGCTCGCCTTCGCCTCCCATTTCGGGCTGGGCAGCTGGATGTTGCCGGTGGCGCTCATCTGGCTGGCGCATATCGCGGCCGACCGGATGCTGGGCTATGGGCTGAAACTGCCGACCGGCTTTCGCGACACGCATATGGGCCGCATCGGCCGCGACTGAATAGCGGCCATCGCGACGGCGTCAGTTGGTAATGGATTCGCCCGGATAGGCGCCCCACAGCAGCGACTGGCTGATCCAGCCGCGATGGCCGGACACCTCGATCTGGCACCAGTCGCCATTGCAGACGCGCAGCGTGGCGATGACGCCGGGCTCTATATGCGCGACGAGCTGGGCCTCCTTGCGGGCCTCGGCATGCAGCGGCAGCGGATTGTCCTTGCCCCGCTGCCATGGCGCGACGATGGCCGTGCGGCGGCCCGACAGCAGCGACTGGTTGATCCAGCCCTCGGTGCCGTCGGCATCGCGCACGCGCCGCCAATTGTCATATTCCTGGATGATCTCCATGGGCAGGCCGGATTTCAAATACATCCAGTCGACGGCATAGTTGATGCCGGGGCCGACGCGCAGGTTGACGCGACCCGATTTGAGGCTGACGAAGCGCGGCAGCGGCAGGCCGCTCGGCCCCATGGTGAGCGCCTGCGCGGAATTGGCGCTGGCCGGCGCCGTGCCGGCAACGCCGATGAACAGCAGGGGAATGGTGAGAAGACGCGATGCGAGCGGCCACATGACGTTCGTTGCCTGACAGATGGACCGGGGCGTGTGCCGCCGCCCCTTTGTTTTTCGTCGGGCCCTCTAGTAAGAGAAAGCTCGGGCAGCACGATGGGAAGTGTCGTCCATCTTGGTTAAAGAGGTCTCAACAAGAGCCCGGATTGGAGCATGATCCCGAAAAGTGGGCGCCGGTTTTCGGGAACGATCATGCTCAAACAAGGAGGTGGAGGGCGATGACGATTCAACGAGAAGTCATCGCGCTCTAGAGCGACGATGGCCGGCAGGAAGAAGCCCCTGGTGATTGTGACGCGCAAGCTGCCCGACCAGGTCGAGACGCGCATGTGCGAGCTTTTCGACGCCCGGCTGAACCTGGACGATCATGCGATGACGCAGCCCGAACTGGTGGCTGCGGTGCGCATGGCCGAAGTGCTGGTGCCGACCGTCACCGACAGGATCGACGCCGCCGTGATCGCCCAGGCTGGACCGGCGCTCAAGCTCATCGCCAATTTCGGCAATGGCGTCGACAATATCGACATCGCCGCCGCCGCGGCGCGCGGCATCACCGTGACCAACACGCCCAATGTGCTCAACGAGGACACCGCCGACATGACGATGGCGCTGATCCTCGCCGGCCCGCGCCGGCTGACGGAAGGCGCGGAATTCCTGAAGAGCGGCCAGAAATGGCCCGGCTGGTCGCCGACATGGATGCTCGGGCGGCGCATCTGGGGCAAGCGGCTGGGCATCGTCGGCATGGGGCGCATAGGCACGGCCGTGGCGCGCCGCGCAAAGGCCTTCGGCCTGTCCATCCACTATCACAACCGCAACCGCGTGGCCGCCACCACCGAGGACGAGTTGGAGGCGACCTATTGGGACAGCCTCGACCAGATGCTGGCCCGCATGGATTTCATCTCGGTGAACTGCCCCTCGACGCCGGCGACCTACCATCTTCTCTCGGCGCGCCGGCTGGCCCTGTTGCAGCCGACCGCCTATGTGGTGAACGCCGCGCGCGGCGGCATCATCGACGAGGATGCGCTGATCAAAATGCTGCAGGAGAACAGGCTGGCCGGCGCGGCGCTCGACGTGTTCGAGCAGGAGCCGCAGGTCAACCCCAAGCTCACCAAGCTGGCGCAGAAGGGCAAGGCGGTGCTGCTTCCCCATATGGGATCGGCCACGCTGGAGGGCCGCATCGACATGGGCGAGAAGGTCATCATCAACATCCGCACCTTTTTCGATGGCCACCGTCCGCCCGACCGGGTCCTGCCCGCGCGCGCGTAGTCCCGGCGCACTCGGCAAGTGGCGGCCCTGACGCATCCATGTCATGAAAGGACGGCAAAGACGTCCGCAATGCATCAAGGGGTGTCATCATGAAACGGACAGCACTGCTTCTCATTTCCCTGTCGTTCGGCCTGCCTGCCATGGCTGGCGAGGGCTTCGACGTCGTTTCCATCGGCGCGCGCGGCGGTATCGAGGACGGCAATCTGAGCGCCTACATGATCGCCCCGCGCGGCGACCAGCGCGCCGTGATGTGCGACGTGGGCGCGCTTGTGAACGGCCTTCGCGTCGCCGACGAAAAGGGCGTGTTCGACGGCGTGACCGTGCCGGCTGATTCCACCTATACAAGGATCGGCCATGTGCTGACCGATCAGATCAGGGGCTACCTGATCAGCCATGCCCATATGGACCATCTGGCCGGCATGATCGCCGCGTCGCCCGACGACAGCAAGAAGCCGATCTATGCGCTGCCTTCCGTGACGGCCGATATCGAGCAGACCTATTTCAACTGGGAAGCCTGGCCGAACTTCGGCAATCGCGGCAAGGAACCGCAGTTGAAGAAATACGACTATCGGGACCTGCCAGCCGGCCAGAAGGTGGACATGGCCGAAACCGGCATGAGCGTGACGGCGTTTCCGCTCAGCCATGGCGGCGTGGAATCGACCGCCTTCCTGATCGAAAGCGGCGAGGACGCGCTTCTGTGCTTCGGCGACACCGGACCCGACGAGGTCGAGAAGTCGACCGCGATCGCCGATGTATGGACCGCCATTGCCGACAAGGTTCGCGACAAGCAGCTCAAGGCGGTGATCATCGAGGTGTCCTACACCAACGCCCAGCCGGACAATCTTCTGTTCGGCCACCTGACGCCGGCCTGGCTGCTGAAATCGCTGAAGGGGCTGGAAGAGCAGGCGGGTGCGGGCAGCCTGAAAGACCTGCCGGTCGTCATCAGCCACATCAAATATTCGCTGAAGAAGGGTGCCCTCCCGCAGGAGGAAATCCTCGGCGAACTCACCGCCGGCAATGATCTGGGCGTGAACTTCATCATCCCCGAACAGGGCATGAAGTGGCAGTTCTGACCTGAATTGCTTGACCGCCTCTGTACGAGGCCAGGCGGTTTCGCCTGGCTGTAAAATGCATCAGGTGGCGCGGCGGTAGCGCACGGTTTCGAAGCGCGCGGCGAGCGCGTCATACATCAGCAGGCGGCCCACCAGCGGCTCGCCGATGCCGGCGATGAGCTTGACGACCTCCATCGCCTCCAGCGTGCCCATGACGCCCGGAAGCGCGCCGATGACGCCGGCCTCGGCGCAGGAAGGCACCAGCCCGGCCGGCGGCGGCTCGGGGAAGAGATCGCGATAGCCGGGATTGAGGCGGCCGTCCGGCCCCTCGGCAAAGGGGAGAAGCACGGTGAGCGTGCCGTCGAAACGCCCGATGGCCGCCGTCACCAGCGGCCTTCGGGCCCGCTCGCACGCATCCGCCAGCGCATAGCGTGCATCGAAATTGTCGGACCCGTCCACGACCACGTCATAGCCGGCGACGAGCCCTTCGGCATTGTCGGCATCGAGACGCAGCCGGTGCGGCACGACGCTGACATGCGGATTGATGCGGCTGATCGCAGCGGCGGCGCTGTCGATCTTGTCCATGCCGACGGACCCCGTGTCGTGGATGATCTGGCGTTGCAGGTTGGAGAGCGAAACCGTGTCGTCCTCCACGATGCCGAGCGTTCCGACCCCCGCCGCCGCCAGATAGGCGAGCACCGGCGCGCCGAGCCCGCCGGCGCCCAGCACCAGCACGCGGGCGCGCTTCAGCTTCTGCTGGCCGGGACCGCCGATCTCCGGCAGCACGATGTGGCGCGCATAGCGTTCGAGTTCCTCGGGAAGAAGCGGCTGTGTGCTCATGGCCTCAAGGTAGGTTGCGACGGAGGGAATGTCATGCGCCGTCGCCGGACACGGTGCCGCCGGCGATTGTGAGGAACTGCGCGCGGCCCGCTAGGCTCTCGAACAGGACAGCTTCCGTGCCGGTCATGAAATACTGGCAGTTGAGATCGTCGAGGATGGCAAAAAGCGCGGCGCGGCGGCCGGCGTCGAAATGCGCGGCGATCTCGTCCAGCAGCAGAAGCGGCGCGGAGCCGGTCAGTTCCCCGGTGAGGCGCGCATGCGCCAGAACGAGGCCGACCAGCAGCGCCTTCTGCTCGCCGGTGGAGCAAAGCTCCGCCGCCTGGTCCTTCGGCGCGTGACGCACCAGCAGTTCGGTGCGGTGCGGACCTTCCAGCGTGCGGCCGGCGGCGCGGTCGCGATGGCGGCCTTCGCGCAAGCTCGCGCGGAAGGTTTCCTCCACATCGACCGCGGCGCGGCCGGCCACGTCGCTTTCGATCGCTCCCTCAAGCGTGATCGTGGCGCGCGGAAAGGGGCTGTCGTCGGCGACGCGCGCGATCATGGCGGAAAGCAGCCGCACCATCTCGACGCGGGCGGCTGCGATTGCCGTGCCCGTTTCCGCCATCTGTGTTTCGATGGCATCGAACCATTCGGCGTCCTGCACTCCATCCGTAAGCATACGATTACGCGACCGCATGACCCGCTCATAGTCCGTCGCGCGGCGGCCATGCGCGGGATCGACCGCCAGCACCATGCGGTCGAGGAAGCGCCGCCGGTCGGCAGCGGGACCGGTAAAGAGCCCGTCCATGGCGGGCGTCAGCCAGATGACGCGCAGCCATTCCAGTATCTCGTCGGCGCTGCGGGAAGGCGCGCCGTTGATGCGCACGCGCCGCGTCGTCTCGCTTTCGCCGCCGGCGCCGATCGTGCCGGTGCCGATCTCGCATTCGCCGAACGGGCCTTCGAGCGCGGCATGGACGGCAAAGCCCTCGCCGCCGCCCTGGCGCACGACGTCGGCAAGCTGTGCGCGGCGCAGCCCTCGCCCCGGCGACAGGAAGGAGATTGCTTCGAGAAGGTTGGTCTTGCCGGCGCCGTTCTCGCCGGTGAAGACGACCGCGCCCGGCCGCAGGTCGAGCGACAGCGCGCGATAGTTGCGGAAGTCCGTGAGCCTGAGCCGCGCGACATGGACCTGCGGCGGCGCGCCGTTCGTCACGGCGTCAGACGCGCATCGGCATCAGCACATAGAGCGCGCGCTCGTCGGCCGTGTCGTGGATCAGCGTCGGCGAACCGGCATCCGCCAGCATGAAGCGCGCCTCACTGCCGGAGAGCTGCGCTGCGACATCCAGAAGATAGCGCGCATTGAAGCCGATATCGATCGGGTCGGCATCGTAGTCGGCCGGGATCTCTTCCGTCGCGCTGCCGGAATCAGGATTGTTGACGGTAAGCGTAACCTGACCATTGGCGATGGACATCTTCACCGCCCGGCCGCGCTCCGACGAAATGGTCGAGACGCGATCCACCGCCGCCGCGAAGCTCTGGCGGTCGATGATGAGGCGCTTGTCATTGCCGGTGGGGATGACGCGCTGATAGTCCGGGAAGGTGCCGTCGATGAGCTTCGAGGTCAGCACCACCGAGCCGATGGTGAAGCGGATCTTGGTGTCCGAAAGCTCGACCGTGACGGCCACGTCCGGATCGTCGACCAGCTTCTGCAACTCGGCTACCGTCTTGCGCGGAATGATGATGCCCGGCATGCCTTCCGAACCCGCCGGCGCGTCGATCTCGGCGCGGGCCAGCCGGTGGCCGTCCGTCGCCACCGAGCGCAGCTTGAGCTGGCCGCCGGTTTCGTGCGCATGCAGGTAGATGCCATTGAGATAATAGCGCGTCTCCTCGGTGGAGATGGCGAACTGGGTCTTCTCGATCAGCGCCTTGAGCAGCGGCGCTTCCATGCGGAAGATGTGGCTGAACGAGCCGGCCGACAATTCGGGGAAATCGGCCTGCGGCAGGCACTGGAGCCGGAAGGAGGAGCGGCCCGAAACCACCGACATGGCATTGCCGCTCTCGTCGGTCTTCAGCATCACCTCCGCGCCGTCCGAAAGCTTGCGCACGATGTCGTAGAGAAGGTGGGCCGGCACGGTGGTGGCGCCGGCCTGCTCGACGGTCGCGGCGGTCGCCTCCGTCACTTCGAGGTCGAGATCGGTCGCCTTCATTTCGAGGCTCGCACCCTGCGCCGAAAGCAGAACGTTGGACAGGATCGGAATCGTGTTTCGCCGTTCCACCACCCGGTGGACGTGATTGAGCGATTTCAGGAGGTTCGAGCGTTCGAGGATGACGCGCATGACGGGTGGTCCACTGACAAGAAGGGAACGACCGTCTTTCGACAGCCGTTCCCACATGGCCGGGTCAAACCGGATTGAGCCGCAGACTGCCAGCAAAAGGGCCGTTAAGGCAAGTCTTGCGGCATTCTCATGCCTGGCAGCGGCGCCTGCGGCTGGGGATATCTCCCCCGCAGGCTGGCCCGTGCGGTCAGGGCTGGTCGTTGATCAGCCGCTTGAGCAGTTCGAGCTCCTGCGCCAGCGTGTTGTCGCTGTCGGTCAGCCCCTCGATCTTGCGCACCGCATGCAGCACCGTCGTGTGATCGCGTCCGCCGAAGCGCCGGCCGATCTCGGGCAGCGAGCGCGGCGTCAGCACCTTGGCCAGATACATGGCGATCTGGCGCGGCTTGACGATGGTGCGCGTGCGCCGGTTGGAGAGCAGCTCCGTCTTCGACACATTGTAATGCCGGGCGACGATGCGCTGGATGTCCTCGATGCGGACGCGCTTGGGCTCGCCGCTGCGGCAGATATGGCCCAGAATCTCGTCGACGCGCTCCAGCGTGAGCTGCGGCTCGAAGGAGTGGCGGAACAGCATCTGGTTGAACGCGCCCTCCAGCTCGCGGCCGCTGCCGGTGACCGACCGCGCCACATAATCGAGGATGTCGTCGCCGATGGTCAGCGAGGCGTCCTCTTCCTGCGCCGCGGCAAGCCGCTGCTTCAGGATCGCAAGCCGCATCTCGTAGTCGGGCGACGCCATTTCGAGTGCCACGCCGCCATTGAGGCGCGAGCGCACGCGCGGCTCCAGCGATTCCAGCTCCGAAGGCGGACGGTCCGCCGCGACGACGACCTGGCGGGCGCTATCGAGCAGCATGTTGATGAGATGGCAGAACTCGTGCTGGATCGACTTGCCCTGCAGGAACTGCATGTCGTCGATGATCAGGAGATCGATGTCGCGCAGCTGCTCCTTGAGGGTCAGCGCATTGTTGTCGCGGATCGCGGTGGCGAAGCGCCACATGAAATATTCCGCCGTCAGATAGACGACGCGCGAGTTCGGCCGGCGCTTCAGCGATTCCGAGGCGATTGCCTGCAGGAGATGCGTCTTGCCGAGCCCCACCGAGGCATGGAGGAAAAGCGGGTTGAACCGCACCGAGCCGGGGCCCGATTCCGCGACGGTCTTCGCCGCCGCGAAGGCGACGCGGTTCGGCGCGCCCTCCACGAAGGAGGCGAACGTATAGCGCGCATCGAGGGGCGAGCCGACGAAATTGGCGCGAACCTCGGGCTCGGCCGATGTGGTGCGGGCCGCCGCCGGGCGCTCGATGCGCGGCGTCGGGACCGTGCCGCTTGCCAGCGCCGCCTGCTGCGGGCGCTGGGCGCGCTGCGGCTGTTCATCGGTCCGCATGTGGCGCGCCGCGCTACGCACCACGATCTCGAGCTTCAGCAGCGCCGGGTCGCTTTCGCGCCAGAGTTGCGTGATGAGCTCGATATAGTGACTGTTGATCCATGATTTCAGGAAGGCGGTCGGCACCGAAATGCGGACCAGCCCGCGCGAATGTTCCGCCACCTGCATGCGGGCGAACCAGCTCGCATAGACTTCCGTGCCGAGGCGCGCCTTGAGCTGCGCCTTCACCCTGTCGAAGATGTGTGTTGCCCCGCCATCCTGTACGGCATCTGCCGTCAAATCGTCCCTGTCCTGAGAGGTATCCGCCTGGATGTTCGCTGCGATGACGCGTTGCATCTTCTTCTTGTCCCTACCGTTGATATGCCCGCCGGCGGCCTCGCCGCTACGCCTTGCGGGCATGTGCCCTCGTTCAGCCTTGCGGCTATTCGTGTACGCTCCTTCCCGTCACGCGACCGATCCGGTCGGCCCCTCACTCAACCATCGATTGCACATGCGTCATCGAACACCGACCTAGTGGTCGGCGCTGCCGCGAGCGGCGATGGCGACGATGTACACAACGCGATAGGACAAAACCGTGCGCCCGCGGAGAATATATCCGCGCCGGAACCCGCTTCTTTTCGGGGACTTTCCGGTAGGGCGCTGCCCGTCCTTCGATGCTTGGACACTAGCGAAAACTGGTCGGCCAGAGCAAGGGCGCGGTAAGAGATTTTTCATGTTTAAGGCGCCGCGGAGGCATTGACATATGGCCGAAAAAGCAGGCGCTGAAGGTTAATTCGTTTTGAATCAAAACCTTCCGCGCGACCTGCGCGCCATAGCCGTCTCCACAAAAAAAGTTAAAAAAAGCGCTTGACTCTTTGGGGCGAATATAAGGCAGCCGTCTACGTGGACGAGCTGTGGATAACCAGCAGACAAGATGCTGATTTTAAACGAGAAACAGAGGATAGGGGATTTTGGCAGCGGGTGCCGTTGCGGCAGGGCGGAATCAGGATGCAGCCGGCAAAGGGCCTGGCGGCGGGATGCAACCCACTGCATACAAACGAAAAAACCCGGCGCACTGCGCCGGGTAACTTTCTGTCGGCTATGAATGGAATCAGGCGCTGAGCGCCTTGACCCGCTGCGCCAGGCGCGAAACCTTCCGCGACGCGGTGTTCTTGTGCACCACGCCCCTGGAGGCGGCGCGCATCAGTTCCGGCTGGGCTGCCTTGAAGGCTTCCTCGGCCGCATTCCTGTCGCCGGCGGCCAGCGCCTCCTCGACCTTGCGCACATAGGTGCGCACGCGCGAGCGGCGGTTCTTGTTCACGGCGGTGCGGGCTGCGATCTTGCGCGTTGCCTTCTTGGCCGAAGATGTATTGGCCATTATGCCTCTCTGTCTCGTCCGGGACGCACCAGCCTTCGGAAAGGGGGAGGTGCACAAAATAAATCAGGCAGCCCACGGGCCGCCTATTGGTGCGCGGCTTATAGTTCAGCTTGCGCGCAGCGTCAACGCCGCCGGCGGCTTTCTTTCATCTCATCTGTTGCGGAAAACGGGCGGCCGCTTTTCCGTGAAGGCGGCCATGCCTTCCTTCTGGTCTTCCAGCGCGAACATGGCGTGGAAAACGCGCCGCTCGAAGCGCAGGCCTTCCGACAATGTGGTCTCATAGGCGCGGTTGACGGCCTCCTTGGCCATGAGCACGGCGGGCAGGGAGAAGGCGGCGATCTTCTGAGCCGCCGCCAGCGCTTCGTCGAGAAGGTCGGCAAGCGGCACGACGCGTGAGACCAGCCCGCTGCGCTCGGCCTCGGCCGCATCCATCATGCGGCCCGTCAGGCACATGTCCATGGCTTTCGACTTGCCGACGAAGCGCGTCAGCCGCTGCGAGCCGCCCATGCCGGGCATGACGCCCAGCGTGATCTCCGGCTGGCCGAATTTGGCATTGTCGGCAGCGATGATGAAGTCGCACATCATGGCGAGCTCGCAGCCGCCCCCCAGCGCATAGCCCGCCACCGCCGCGATGACCGGCTTGCGGATGCGGCCCATTTCCTCCCAGCCGGCGAACAAGTCGTCCAGATAGGCGTCCACATAGGTTTTCGCCTGCATCTCCTTGATGTCGGCGCCTGCCGCGAAGGCCATTTCGGAGCCGGTGACCACCACCGCGCCGATACCGGCATCGGCGTCGAACGCCTTCAGCGCCTCGACCAGTTCGCGCATCACCGTCGTGTTGAGGGCGTTCAGCGCCTTGGGGCGATTGAGCGTGACGAGCCCCACCTTGCCGCGCGTCTCGGTGATGATGGTCTCGAAGCTCATAGGTCTCTCCCTGACGATCAGTGTTGGCAGGCGCTGCAAAAGAAGGTGGAGCGCCCGGACTGGACGATGCGGCTGACCGTGCCGCCGCAGTCCGGCCGCCGGCACGGCTCGCACTCGCGGTCGTAGACGCTGAAGGAATGCTGGAAATAGCCGAGCGAGCCGTCAGCATGGACATAGTCGCGCAGCGAGGAGCCGCCGGCTGCGATGGCGTCGCCGATTACGTCGCGTATGGCGGTTGCGAGGCGTGTCGTGCGTGCCGTGAAGGGCTTCACGGTCGAGGCGATGGAGCCGGCGCTGCGGCGCGGCGACAGGCCTGCCCGCCACAGCGCCTCGCTGACATAGATATTGCCGAGGCCCGCAATGGCGCGCTGGTCGAGCAGGGCGGCCTTGAGCGGCGCGCGGCGGCCGGCGAACAGCGCGTTCAGCGCCGCGCCGTCGAGCGCGTTGCCGGTCGGCTCGATGCCGAGACCGGCGAGCAGTGGATGTTCATGCAGGCGTGCCGGGTCGCCGAAGAGCATGAAGCCGAACCGGCGCGGATCGTTGAAGACGACGCGTCCTGCCTCGCCATGGGCGGAGACGAGGTCGAAGACGACGTGGTCATGTGCGGCGAGCTTGCCACGCTCATGATGGAAGACGCCGGGCGTCGCCTCGTCCTCCCCCATCTCGATCCGGAACGAACCCGACATGCCGAGATGGGCGATCAGCACCGGGCCGCCGTCGAGATGGAAAAGCAAATATTTCGACCGCCGGGCGATTTCGGCGATGCGGTGTCCTTCCAGTTGCTGCACGAAATCCGGCGGGAAGGGAAAGCGCAGGTCCGGCCGCCGCTGCACCACATGGCGGATGGTCGCGCCCTCCATGAAGGGCTGCAGGCCGCGCCGGACTGTTTCGACCTCGGGCAGTTCAGGCATTGCGCGCCGGCAGAAAGGAGGTGCCGTGGGAACCCGGCGCGAGGCCGAGATGCGCGGCGACCGTTTCGCCGATATCGGCGAAGGTTTTCCGCACGCCCACATTGACGGGCGCAATGCCGGGGCCGGAGCCGACGATCGCCACGCGCTCGCGCGTATGGTCGGTGCCTTTCCATGTCGGGTCGCAGCCATGATCGGCGGTGAAGATCAGAAGGTCGCCTGGCCTGAGCGCCGCCAGCACCTCCGGCACGCGGTGGTCGAAGGCTTCGAGCGCGGCGGCATAGCCGGGCACGTCGCGGCGATGGCCGAAACTGGTGTCGAAATCGACGAAATTGGCGAAGACGAAATCGCCGTCGTCGGCCTCGGCGATGGCCGACAGCGCCTTGTCGAACATAGCCATATTGTCGGGCGCCTTGCGCAGGTCCGATACGCCGCGATGGGCGAAGATGTCGCCGATCTTGCCGACGGCGAAGACCTTGCGGCCGGCCTCCTCGACGCGGTCGAGAAGAGTCGGCTCGGGCGGTGGCACCGCAAAGTCGCGCCGGTTCGGCGTGCGCTGGAAGCTGGCGCGATCCTCGCCGACGAAGGGCCGGGCGATGACGCGTCCGACATTCCAACGGTCGGCATATTTGCGCGTAATGCGGCACAGTTCATAGAGCCGCTCCAGGCCGAAATGTGTCTCATGCGCGGCGATCTGGATGACGGAATCGACCGAGGTGTAGAAGATCGGCTTGCCGGTCGCGATGTGTTCCTCGCCGAAATCCTCGATCACGCCGGTTCCCGGCGCATGGCGGTTGGCGAGGATGCCCGGCAGGCCGGCCTCCGCGATGACGGCATCGGTCAATTCGGCGGGCAATGCCGGGATCGTGTCGGGGAAATAGCCCCAGCCGAAGCGCACCGGCACGCCGGCGATCTCCCAATGGCCTGACGGCGTGTCCTTGCCGGTCGAAATCTCTGTTGCCGCGCCATGGAAACCCTGCGGTGTGAAGGAGGGCTGCGGTGCTCCGGTGGCGAGCGCTGCGGCATGGGCGAGGCCGAGGCGTTCGAGATTGGGCATGCGCAGCGGGCCGGCGCGCAGGCCCGCGCGGTCGCCGCGCCCCTTCGCGCAGGCATCCCTTATATGGCCGTAGGTATCGGCGCCCTCGTCGCCGAAGGCGGCGGCATCCGGCGCACCACCGATGCCGAAGGAGTCGAGTACGAAGACGAAAGCGCGCGACATGGCTGGCCGTTCAGGAAGGCCGGCGCGGGGCGAATTCCGGATCCGCTTGCCACGCCTCAGCCCGTTTCTTCAGGCGCGTGCCCGCTCCGCTTTCGTGGCGTGCGCACATGCCCTGGGCCCAAGAGATAGGCTTCGATCGCCGGCTTGGCAAACGCCGCCTCAACAATCGGCGCAGCCGATGGCCTGGCTCATGCGCGGGCGCAGATAATAGACCTCGTTCATGGAAATGCCGTCGAATGCCGCAAGCAGCCCCAGCGCCTCCTTCTGGCCCGCCGTCCATGTGATGACCGGCGTATAGCCGAGCTGGCTTTCCACCTTTATGAGGAAGGTGTTGCGGATCCTGAGCTGGCTGGGGACGTCGGCCAATGTGTCCTTCTTGGCGCCGACGGAGAAACTGCCATCCGCCAGCTTGCGCGACCAGGCGACGCGCGCCTCCGGCGTTGCCGTATCGCTCATCTGCACGGCGGTGACGATGATCGTCGGGCGCGTGCGGTTATATGGCTGCAGGATGGCCTCGCCGATCTTCAGGATCGCCTCGACCTCGGAGCGGGTGACCTTCTGCTGCTGGGTCACGAGATCGGCGACCATGCTGCCGACGCGCCCGACCTTCTTGTTCACCTCGATGCCCTGCGCCACTTCCATTGTGACGAAATAGAGCGACAGCAGGATCGGCGCGATGATGGCGAATTCGATCGCCGCGACGCCGCGCCGGTCGCGCAGGAGGCGATGCAGGCTCTGTCTGGCGCGCTCAATCATCGAAGGGCTCGTTCTGCCAGGTTGCGGTTGCGAAATGCAGCGTTTTGCCGCCCTTCAGGTTGGACAGGGATTTGCGCATGAAGTCGGTGATGACCGGCCAGCGATAGAAGACGCGCAGCATGTTCTTCGACATGGAGGGGCCGGGCGTCACCGCAAAGCCGGTCGTGTCGATATCGTTGTCGGCGGTGAACTTGATCCTGACGGCGGCGGCGGCCTCGAAGGTGGCGAACTCCCGCAGGTCCACGACGAGTTCCGGGCAACCGCTGGCGACCAATATGCCGATATCGTCGCAGATGAGCTTCTTGAGCGAGGCTTCGGTGACGCTGCCGGCCTTGAGCTGCCCGGTGCGCAACTGGCGCGCCACATTGTCCGTCGCATTGGCGAGCAGTTGCTGGCCGGCAAAGGAGATGCAGCTTTCCAGTATGGCGAAGACGAGGAGGGAGAAGGGGATTGCAAGAATGGCGAATTCGATCGCCACGCTGCCGCGCCTGTCGCGCCCGAAGCGCAGCCTCCTGCGCCGTTGGCCCGGCGCGCCGGGTCCGGCCTCCCTTAAATCGTGCATCCGCTGCCCCATGATCCACCCCGATCGGATCGTTCCCGACGTCTGGCCGATACTAGCGCGTCCGGGTTGACGTCCCGTTTTGGCAATGCGGAGAGTTTTTCACCTTCGGTTCAACACCGGTTAACCGAATGCCCGACGCTATTCGCTTGCGCTCACGCCCTGGTCCGAACTGCGCTCGGCCTCGTTCTTGTAGGAGCTTTCGCAATAGGGCGTGCAGGAGAGCGTCTGGATCGCCGCGCGGCGATAGATCTGCACCGAATTCGGATTGTTGCGCGAGACGATCACCTGCTCGTCCATGATGGGCGTGCCGGACGAGTCCATGACGACGAGGTTGGTGACGCCGAAACCGCGGCCGGTGAGCACCAGCGTGGTCGAGTCCTGGACGGCGGCGTCCGCAATGGCGGGATTGCCGACGACGATCGTATCCGCCGGGCGCTCCAGCTTGACGATCTTGGCCTGGTTCATGACCACTTCGATGCCGGGATTGGCGAACGCAGCGGAAATGCCCGCACCGACGCAAGCCGCGGCGAGGATGACGGTGGCGAGGCGGGCCATAGGATGCTCCGTGGCGGATAGACTTCACGAAGAATGAACGCGAATGGTGAAGCAACGGTTAAGTGCCCGCCAGAGAGCATGTCGGCGCAGGGTATTTCACCTCGGATGTTTCATATGCATGCGCGGCGAATACCTTGCGGAACAGGGGTTCGGGCCGCCCGGCGGCGAATGGCGCGCATTATCCCGTGGTTAACCACATGGCCGCGTTTGGCCGCGAAAGGATTCGGTAATCCTGTTTCTTAAGTCGATTGCAACGGCTCCCGGGTAATTTCGGCTCATCCGATCGACGCGACCAGAATGTTGACGGAATTGCTGTAACACACGTTGAGTAAGGAGCTCTCACATGTCTAAGCTTGTTGCACGTTTCGCCAAGGACGAGTCTGGCGCTACCGCAATCGAATACGGCCTCATCGCCGCCCTCATCGCGCTCGCCATCGTTGCCGGCGCCGGTGCTCTCGGCAACTCGCTGAGCAACCAGTTCAACCGCATCGCCGGCAAGCTGGACAACACTGTCGAGTAATTGACAGTCGTTTGCGTCGAACGAGGCCGCCTTTGGGCGGCCTTTTTCGTTTCGGCTTCACCAAGGGTTAAGCGCGCGCACATATGATGCGCTGCGTATAGAGGCGACAGGATTTCCGGGCATGCTTGCGGCAGCGATCTTCGTGGTGTTTCCCTTCTGCATGCTCTTCGCGGCGATCTCCGACATGCTGTCGATGACGATCGCCAACCGCGTCTCGCTGCTGCTGGTTGCGTCCTTCGCGCTGATCGCGCCGCTGACCGGCATGGACTGGGCGACCTATGGCATGCATTTCGCGGCCGGCGGGCTGGTACTGGCGGTCACCTTCGCGATCTTCGCCATCGGCGGCATGGGTGGCGGCGACGCCAAGCTCCTCACCGGCACGGCCGTCTGGATGGGACTGGGCTGGAACCTGCTCGAATATCTGGTGCTCGGCTCGGTCCTGGGCGGCCTGCTGACGCTGCTGATCCTGCGCTATCGCGGATCGCCCGTGGCGATCTTCACCGGCGGCAACATGTTCCTGCGCCATGTCGCCGACGAGAAGGCCGGGGTTCCCTACGGGCTTGCGCTCGGCGTCGCCGGCCTGCTCACCTTCCCGCAGACGGCGCTTGTGCAGTGGGCGCTTTCTTCTCTGGCCCACCCCTGAAACCTTCGCAGGTAAAGATGTGCGGCCCGGCGAATGCTTGGCTGCCCGGACCGGACGGGCCGAAGCCCGCCGTTAAACTTTAAATTAATGATGATCGTAAGCGGTTCATTAACCTTAATTTGACGTTTGATCCTCAATCTCCCTGCACATCATCGGGTTGCCGGGGGCTAGGTCAAACCATGAATTCATCGAGGCTGGTCATTCTCGGCGTCGCGGTCGCCGCCGCGGTCGGCGCTGGCTATGTTGCCAAGAACATGATGGCGCCGCCGCCCGCGCAGATCATCGTCGAAAGCGGCCCGGCCGCGCCGGCGATCGAGTTGCAGGACGTGCTGATACTGGCGCGCGACGTGCCGATGGGCTCGACGCTCGGCGATGCGCTCGAATGGCAGGCCTGGCCGGCCGACACGCTGAGCCAGCAATTCCTCACGCGCGGCTCCGACGCGAATGCCATGGAGGAACTGAAGGGCGCGATTGCCCGCGTGCCGCTCTATGCCGGCGAACCGCTGCGCCGCTCCAAGCTCATCGGCGAGGGGCAGAGCTTCATGTCGTCCATCCTGCCGACCGGCAAGCGCGCGGTGGCGACCCGCATCGCCGCCGACACCTCGGCCGGCGGCTTCATCCTGCCCAACGACTATGTCGATGTCATCATGACGCGCCGCGCGACCTCGACGGGAACGTCGGGCGCCAGCGACGGCTTCGTCACCGAAACGATCCTCAAGAACATACGCGTGCTGGCCATCGACCAGGCGATCCAGGAAGACGAGGAAGGCCGGAAGGTGCGCGTCGGCGACACCGCGACGCTGGAGCTCACGCCCGAGCAGGGCGAGATCATCACCGTCGCCCAGCAGATGGCCGACCGCCTCACTTTGGCGCTGCGGCCGATCGCGGATGCACAGGAGCCGGTGGAGAGCGTCGGCGAATATCTCGTATCGGGCTCGGGCCGTCGCGGCACCGTGCGCATGATCAAGGCCGGCGAGATCTCGGACGTGGGAGCGCGCTAATGTCAAGGAACAGCCTCATGCCCAACAAGCACCGCGCTTTCGCCGCGCGTCGCGCCGTGGCCCTGCTGCTTGCCGGAACGGTCGCCGCCCTCGTGCCGCAATTCGCCGCCGTGACGAGTGCGGACGCACAGGGCCTCGCCCGCGTCAGCGGCTCCAACGCGACGCAGCGCATCAAGCTCGGGCTCAACAAGTCGATCGTCATCGACCTGCCGTCCGATGCCTATGATATCCTCGTCGCCAATCCCGCCGTGGCGGACGCGGTGACGCGTACGGCGCGCCGCATCTACCTCTTCGGCAAGCAGGTGGGCGAGACCAACATCTTCGTCTTCGGCGCCAACGGCCAGCAGATCGCCAGCCTCGACCTCGCCATTGAGCGCGACGTGTCGGGGCTCAAGGAGCACCTGCGGCGGTTCATTCCGAATTCCGACATCGATATCGAACTCATCAACGACAATGTCGTGCTCACCGGCACGGTGGAGACGCCGCTGGACGCCTCGCGTGCGGCGCAGCTCGCCACGATCTTCGTGTCAGGCGGTGAAGCGACGACCGGCCAGTATTCGCAGACGGCGGCCGGCGGCGGCACCATCGGCGGTGTCGACATCAACAATCCCGACGCG
>DATMGE010000076.1:0-54996 GCA_035555795.1 Rhizobiaceae bacterium
CGTGGATGCCAGCGAGCAACTGGCCGAGGAGCCTTGGATCGCGGTGCGCAACGCTGCCGTGCTGGCGCTGCTCTACGGCTCCGGCATGCGTATTTCCGAGGCGCTGGCCTTAACCGGCGGCGATCTCGGCGCGGCGGACGACAATGCGCTGCGCGTTACCGGCAAGGGCGGCAAGACCCGGCTGGTGCCTGTGCTGCCGGTCGCGCGCGAGGCGGCCGCCACCTATCGCAGGCTTTGCCCCTATCACCTTGCGCCCGGCGAACCGCTGTTCCGGGGGGCGAAGGGCGGGGCACTCAATCCGGCGATCATCCAGCGCGAGATGCGGCGCATGCGCTCGGCGCTTAACCTGCCCGACACGGCGACGCCGCATGCCTTGCGCCATTCCTTCGCGACGCATCTGCTGGGGCGCGGAGGCGATCTGCGGGCGATACAGGAACTGCTCGGCCATGCCAGCCTGTCGACCACGCAGATCTATACCGGGGTGGATACGGCGCGGCTGCTCGACATTTTCGACAAGGCGCATCCGCGGGCATGATGGCGAATGGCGACGGCCGGGCTCATATGTCCGCAATTGTCCCTGCCTGATGTGATGCCGATGCCGTTCGCCTTTTCCCGCCACTTCAAGTCCCTGATCGCAGTCCTGGCGCTATTGTCCATCGCCGCGCCCGTCCATGCCGAGCGGTTCGCCTGTTCCGGCCGCGACTTGATCGCGGCGATGGCGCAGGAGGATCCTGCGCGGCTGGCCTCGCTGCGGCAGGCGGCGGAGGCGGAACCGAACGGGCGGGGCCTTCTGTGGCGCGTTTCGAAAGAGGGTGTCGCGCCCTCCTGGCTTTTCGGCACGATGCATATGGCCGATCCGCGCGTGGCGACGCTTCCGGCCCCGGCACAGGCCGCCTTCGACAAGGCGGATACGCTGGTGATCGAGACGCTCGACGTCCTCGATCCGGCGAAGATGACCGCGCTTATGCTGGAGCGGCCGGAACTGACCATGTTCACCGGATCGGAAACGCTCACCGACCTCATCCCGGAAGCCGACAGGGCGATGGTTGCCGCGCGGCTGGCGGCGCGGGGCGTGCCGCTGGACAGCCTGCGCAAGACCAAGCCATGGCTCGTCGCCGCATTGGTGGCGCTGCCGGAATGCGAGCTCAAGCGCAAGGCTGCGGGCGCGCCGGTCCTCGATCTTGCGCTCGCCGAGGCGGCGGAGACGGAAGGCAAGCGGCTTGAAGGGCTGGAATCGCTCACCGACCAGCTCGAGGCCATGGCCGGGCTGCCGATGGACTTCCACATCCATGGGCTGGTGGAGACGGCGAGGCTCGGCGACCGGCTGGACGATGTGATCGAAACGATGATCGTCCTCTACCGCGCGCAGGAGGTGGGCATGTTCTGGCCGTTCTTCGAGGCCGTGCTGCCCGATGAAGCGGCGGCGGGCGAGGTGGGATATGCCGCCTTCCAGGAAAGGATGATCGTTGCCCGCAACGGCACCATGGCCGAACGCGCCTTGCCGATCCTTGCGCGGGGCAATGTCTTCATGGCCGTCGGCGCCCTGCATCTGCCGGGCCGGGACGGCGTGGTGGAACGCCTGCGGCAGGCCGGGTTCACCGTCGAGGCTGTGAACTGACGCCGGCTTTATGTCGCGCTGTCACCGAGCGTGATTGCCGCAAGGGAACGCCATCGGCCTGTCGACGTTGTTGAGCATCAGACAACACAGGAGACGTTCGATGACCAATCTCCCTCCCGATCGCGACCCGCGCGACCCGCTTGGCATGGATCCGCTGGATCCGGCGGCGCCCCGCACGCCTTATAGCGATCCTCAAGTGGTGAATAATGTCGATGCGCGCAGCGGAAGCCGTACGGGCCTGGCTGTGGCGGCGGTTATCGCAGCCTTGCTGGTGATCGGTTTCATCGCCTTCTCCGGTCCGGGGAGCGATGTCGATACCAATACGACGGCGACGCCCGGCACCCCGACGGAGCAGGTGGTGCCGCCTTCCAGCCCGACGACGCCGGCTCCCGATGCCGCGCCTTCCAGCCCGGCTCCGGCAGAGAATGCCGCGCCCAGCGCTCCGGCCCCGGCGGCGCCCGCAGAACCGCCGGCTTCGAGCCCGCAGCCTGCGCAGCCCGCTCCGGCGCAGTAAGCCACATATCCAAAATGGAAAAGGCCGCCCGAAAGGCGGCCTTTTTCTTGCGAGCCGTTGCCTGTCGCTCTAGCCGCATTGTGCGACGCCAAGCGATTCCGCTTGGTGCTCTAGGCAGCCTTGCGCTTCGGCTGAATCAGGCCTCGTGCGATCAGCAGCTCGGCGATCTGGATCGTGTTGAGGGCGGCACCCTTGCGCAGATTGTCCGAAACGACCCAGATGTTGAGGCCGTTGTCGATCGTCGAATCCTCGCGGATGCGGGAAATATAGGTCGCGTCCTCGCCGGCGGATTCGAGCGGCGTGATGTAGCCGCCATTCTCGCGCTTGTCGACGACCAGGCAGCCGGGAGCTTCCCGGAGTATGTTCCGCGCTTCGTCGGCGGTGATCGGCTTCTCGAACTCGATGTTCACGGCTTCCGAGTGACCGATGAAGACAGGCACGCGCACGGCGGTGCAGGTGACCTTGATCTTCGGGTCGAGCATCTTCTTGGTCTCGGCCACCACCTTCCACTCTTCCTTGGTGGAGCCGTCCTCCATGAAGACGTCGATGTGGGGGATGACGTTGAAGGCGATGCGCTTGGTGAACTTCTTGGCTTCCACCGGATCGGCGACGAAGACGGCGCGGGTCTGCGTGAAAAGCTCGTCCATGCCTTCCTTGCCCGCACCCGACACCGACTGGTAGGTCGAGACGACGACACGCTTGATCGTCGCGCGATCGTGTAGCGGCTTCAGCGCCACGACGAGCTGCGCGGTCGAGCAGTTGGGATTGGCGATGATGTTCTTCTTGGTGAAGCCGTCGATCGCGTCAGGGTTCACCTCAGGGACGATCAGCGGCACGTCGAGGTCGTAGCGCCAGGCCGACGAATTGTCGATCACCACGCAGCCCTGCTTGCCGATCCGGGGCGACCATTCCTTCGAGATCTCGCCGCCGGCCGACATCAGGCAGATGTCGGTGTCGGAGAAATCGTAGCTGTCGAGGGCGCGAACCTTCAGCGTGCGGTCGCCATAGGACACTTCCGTGCCCTGGCTGCGGCGCGAGGCAAGCGGCACGACCTCATCGGCCGGAAAGCCGCGCTCTTCCAGAATATTGAGCATTTCCCTGCCGACATTGCCCGTGGCGCCGGCGACTGCAACCTTGAAACCCATTGTGCTTGCTCCTGCTTCCTCTCCGCGCCTGCCGGACTGCCGCAATAGCTGCGCCGCTCGGCTCCTTCATCCCGGGCCGTACCCGGGAGAGGGTGAGCAGGCCAGGGACGTCAGACCGTTTTGGTCGAGGTTTTGGCCGGGGTCTTGCCCGAGCGAAGCCGCGCACATGCATCATCCGCCGGGAAACCGGCAGAACCGACTGCAAGAAGTGCCGAGAGAAGGCCGCGCATGGGAAGACGAACTCCGCTCCCGCGCGCAATGCGCGGGGAATAAGTGCCGGCTTTTACGCGCTTTGCGGCAGGAGTCAATCATGCCCGGGAGCGACCGCGCCGCCGGTAAGCGCCAAAACATGCTTGACCGGCCTTTCATATTTGCGTACCAAAATAACGGACATCAATCCGATTATCGGACAGAATGGAGCGAGGAACTCTTGGCACGGACTTCGAATACGTTCAAAATGGGCTTTGTCGGCGACATCAACCTGCTCGACTTCCCCACCGACCGGAATCCGTTCCAGCGCATGATGCCCTATCTCGAAGGGCTCGACGTTTCGGCGGGAACGCTGGAAGGGCTGCTGGCCGAACCGGAAGAGCTGTTCTACAAGCCGGGCTTCACCCATGTGGGCGAGGGCCATGCCGCGAACCTCGCCGGGGCCGGTTTCAAGGCGCTGAACCTCGCCAGCAACGTCACCTATGGCCGCGATGCGATCGAGGCGACGCTGAAGCAGCTCGATGCGGCCGGCATCGGCCATGCCGGAGCCGGCATGGACCGCGCGCAGGCGCGCAAGCCGATGATCATCGAGGTGAATGGCTACAGGATCGGCATGATCTCGCGCACCTCCGTCTTCTGGCCGAACGGTCATGAGGCGCTGGAGGACCAGGCGGGCGTCGTCCCGCTGCGGGTCACCACGGCCTACCAGCCGCATCCGCGCCTGATCGAGCTGCCGGGCGCGCCCGCCATCGTGCACACGACGCCCGACGCGAAGGAACTGGCGGAGCTGGTTTCCGACGTGGAGGCGCTGCGCGGCCAGGTCGACCTGCTGTTCTGCTATTTCCATTTCGGCGTGTCGTCGCAGCGCGACGTGGTGCAGTATCAGCGCACGGTCGCACGCGCGGTGGTCGATGCCGGCGCCGATGCGGTCTTCGGCTCGCACGCCCATGTCGTCCAGCCGATCGAGGTCTATAAGGGCAAGCCGCTCTTCTACGGCCTGAGCCAGGTCATCTTCGGCTGGCCCTTCGTGGCGCGGCTGAAGCATCCGGGCGGACCGGGCCTGATCGCCGAACTGGCGATCGATGGCGACGAGCGCCGCTGGACGGCGCGTTTCGTCAAGCCGGACCACGATACGCTGGAGCCCTATATCGCCCCGTTCTCCGACGTGCCGGAAGAGGTGGCGCATCTGAAGAAGACGTCGTCGGACGTCGTGACATTCGCTGACGATCATTTCGTCATCAATACGTGATCGAAACCGCGGCGGCCCTGCCGCCGCGCCAACCGGGAGGCATATCATGAAACTTATCACTGCAATTCTCGCGGCGGCCCCGCTCGTCTTCGGAGCGGCGGGCGCGATGGCCCAGTCCTGGCCCGAGCGTGAGATCACGCTGCGCGTGCCGCTCGGCGCCGGCGGCTCCACGGACACGGCCGCTCGCGTCATCGCGCAATATCTCGGCCAGGAGCTCGGCCAGACCGTCGTGGTCGAGAACCGTCCGGGCGCCGGCGGCGTGATCGCCACCACCGCTCTGGTGCGTGACGCCGCCGATGGCTATACGCTGCAATATTCGCCGAGCAGCCTGTTCACCTCCGAGCTGATCCGCCGCCCGGATATCGCCTACAAGGTCGAGGATTTCGACTTCATCGTCTCCTTCGGCGGCAGCTCGCCGACGCTGAGCGTGAACGAGAAGTCCGGCTTCACCGACCTCAAGTCCTTCCTCGACAACGCCAAGGCGAACAATCTGCGCATCACCTACGGCCATCCGGGCGCCGGCAGCACGCTGCAGCTCGCAGGCCAGCGCCTTTTCCAGGAAGCCGGCATCAATGCCCAGCAGATTCCCTTCGAAAGCGGCGCTGCAGCCCTGACCGCGCTGCTCGCCGGCGACATCAATGCCTATGTCGGGCCGGAAACCACCATCCTTCCCTATGTCGGCGAAGGCGCGACGCCGCTTGCCGTCGCCTCGGCCAAGCGTTCGCCCTTCCTGCCGGACGTGCCGACCATGAAGGAGGCGGGCTATGACGTGTCGCTGGAATCGCTGTCGGCGCTGCATGCGCCGGCCGGTCTGCCCGCAGAGGTGAAGGAGCGGCTGAACGCCGCGCTGGCCAATCTCGAGAAGAATGAGGAATTCAAGGACGCGCTGGCCAAGATCGGCGTCGCCGTGAACTTCCAGTATGGCGATGCGGTGGTGAAGTACATTACCGACACGCGCGCCGTTCTCCAGGACCTCATGAACAGCGGAAACTGAGCCCGATGGCCGAGCGCAACACCGCTCCGGATGACGCCAAGGCGGCGGGCAGTGCCCGCCGCCCGGTCGGCGAGATCGCCTTCGCGCTCGCCCTCCTGGCGCTTATCCTGACCGTCTTCGTCCAGGCATTGCCGCTATCCATCGTCCAGAGTGACGGCACCGTGGGGCCGGGCCTCTTTCCCATGGTGCTGTCGGTGCTGATGATGGCCATGGTCGGCGCCTTCCTTGTGTTCACGATATGGACGAAGCAGCCGCGACCGGCGGTGAAGGAAGAGGGTGCGGACGAGCCCATCGTCACCCGCGACCAGCTGATGATGGTGGGCCTGCTCGTCCTTGCCACGCTGCTGGGCGGATATGTCGGCCTGCTGGCCGTCGCAGGCGTCCTGTTGCTTGCAGGCCTCGTCTTCATCGAGCGCGTCGGCTGGCGTGCGGGCATCCTGTTCACCCTCGGCACGCTTGTCGGCGTCTATCTCGTCTTCGATTTCTGGCTCGGCATGGATGTCGGCCTGCGCGGCCTCTTGCGATAGCCGCGCGTCAAATCAGGAAGTTGCTTTCTCATGGATAATCTCGCCAGCCTGATGCAGGGCTTCGCCGATCTGGCGACGCTCGAGGTCCTGCTGTGGAGCGTGGTCGGCGTGTTGCTGGGCACCCTTATCGGCGCGTTGCCCGGACTGGGGCCCGTCGCCGGCATCGCGGTCCTGCTGCCGCTCAGCTTCACGCTCGAGACCGTTCCGGCGCTGGTGCTGCTGATGGCCATCTATCAGGGCGCCATGTATGGCGGCCGCATCAGCTCGATCCTCATCAACGTACCGGGCGAACCGAGCGCCGTGGTGACGACCTTCGACGGCTATCCGATGACGCGCCAGGGCCGCGCCGGCTATGCCCTGTCGCTGAGCGCCATCGCCTCCTTCGTCGGCGGCATGATCGGCTTTGCCGGCCTCATCTTCCTGATGCCCTACCTCACTGCGCTCGGCCTCAAATTCGGCCCGCCGGAAATGTTCGCCCTGATGCTGTTCGCGCTGGTCTCGACCGGCGGCTTCGGGCAGGACAATATGCTCAAGGGTCTCGTCTCGCTGGGGCTCGGCCTGCTGGTCGCGGTCGTCGGCCTCGACAATATCACCGGCGACGTGCGCGTCTCCTACGGCACCTTCCTTCTATGGGACGGGGTGAGCTTCGTGGCCATCGCGGTCGGCCTGTTCGGTATTTCCGAAGCATTGGCGCTGCTGAAGGAGCGCAGCCGGCCTGAGGAGAAGCTGCCGGACATCAAGCTGCGCGAGCTGATTCCGGGACGGCGCGATCTCGCCAACAATACCGGCTCGATCCTGCGCGGCTCCATCATCGGCTATGTCGTCGGCGTGCTGCCGGGCGCCGGCGCGACCATCGCCACCTTCATGAGCTACAGCGTGGAGAAGAAGCTGTCGAAGACGCCGGAGAAATTCGGCAACGGCGCCGACCAGGGCCTCAGCGCTCCGGAAGCCGCCAACAATGCTTCGGTCGGCGGGTCGCTCGTGCCGCTGTTCACGCTCGGCATCCCCAGCGGCGCGGTGACCGCCGTTCTGCTCGGTGCACTGATCACCGTGGGACTCCAGCCTGGTCCGCGCATGATGCAGACCTCGGGCGACATCATCTGGGCCACTATTGCCAGCCTTTTCCTGGCCAATGCGATGCTGCTGGTCTTCAACACCGCTTTCGTCCCGGCCTTCACCATGCTCATCCGCTGGTGCCAGCCCTATCTGATCTCCTTCATCACCGTGCTGTGCGTGATTGGCGTCTATTTCGACAATTTCCAGTTCTTCGACGTAGGCGTGATGCTGGGCTTCGGCATTCTGGGCTATTTCATGCGGATCTATAACTATCCGCTCGCGCCATTGATCTTGGCCGTCGTGCTCGGGCCGCTGCTGGAGACGAACCTGCGCCAGAGCCTTCTGCTGTCGGCGAATTCGGTCGACATCTTCTATACGAGGCCGATCACGGTCACCTTGCTGGCGCTGACGGTGCTCGTGCTTGTGCTGCCCCTGCTGCGCATGGCATGGCGCAGCGCGCGGCGCGCGCCCGGTCTTGGCTGAACCGCCGCCGGCGCTATGATCGCGCGGCGCAACAGGGGCAGGGGCAAACGTGGCAGGCAGGCAAGTGGCGCGTCCGGAAGATGCATCAGAGGGTGTGGCTGACCGGTCGGTGTCGCAGACATTGAGCCGCGGCATCCAGGTGCTCGAAGTGCTGGCGGAGGCCGGCCAGCCGATGACCGTGCAGCAGATTTCGCAGCGCCTCGGCCTCAAGCGGCCGATCGTCTACCGGCTGCTGAAGACACTGGAGCAGCACCAGCTTCTCGGCGCGCAGACGCGCGACGGGCATTTCGAGCTCGGGCTGGGCCTTCTCAGCCTGACGCGCAACGTCAAGCGGGACCTGCGGCAGGCGGCGTTCCCGATCATCCGGGAACTGGCCGAGAAGGTCGGCACTACCGCCGTGCTCGGCCTGCTCGACGGCAATGAGATCGTCTATGTCCTGACCGTCGAGGCGGAGCTGGCGCGCATGGCGGTACGCTCGCGCGAGGGCTCGCGCCGGCCGTTCGACAGCACGTCGGGCCTGGCGATCCGCATGACATTGCCGCCCCGCCCCGACGATGACGCGGAATTGCTGATGGCGCGCCGGCGCGGCTTCGCCGCGCGCGATCGCGTGATGGGCTATCAGGCGACCGCCATCTCGGCGCCGGTGCGCGAACGCGACGGGCCGAGCCGCGCCTGCGTGACGGTGCTCTTTCCAAACGTCATCGACGATGTGGAGGCACGCGGACCGCTGCTGATCGAAGCGGCGCGGCGTGTCGCATCCTCGGTGCCGCTCGGGCCACAATAGGCCGCCGATACGGCATTGCATGGCGATGTGAATTTTTGCGCGCCTGCATCGCGGATTTGCGCTATCGAGCGATATCGCATCCCTGCGCCGGAACAGGCTTCCCATGACACCCGCAGATATGACGGACCGCTCGGTCCGATATGCCGCTTTCGGACATAAGGCGTTCCTGCGCTACTGGGCGGCGCGGTTCTTCGCCAGTTTCGCCACCCAGATCGTGTCGGTGGCCGTCGGCTGGCAGATCTACGACCTGACGCGCAATCCCTTCGATCTTGGCCTAGTCGGCATCATCCAATTTCTTCCTGCGCTGCTTCTGGTGCTGGTGACGGGATCGGCAGCTGACCGCTTCGGCAGGCGGCTGATCATGGGGCTGGCGGCGGGCGTCGAGGCGCTGTGCGCGCTGGCGATCCTGCTGCTGACCCTTCGCGGACTGACCGGCCCGTTCGAAATATTCGTCGTGCTGGCGATCTTCGGCGTGGCGCGCGCCTTTTTCGCCCCGGCCTCGGCCTCGCTGGTGGCCAATCTGGTGCCGACCGAGCACTTCGCCAATGCGGTGGCGTGGAATTCGACCGCATGGCAGATGGCGGCCATTCTGGGACCCGTCGCGGGCGGCCTGCTCTACGGCCTGTCGGCGGAGTCGGCCTATACGGTCGCCTTCGTCATGATGGCGGCCTCCATGCTGCTCGTCTTCAGCATTCCCAAGCCGCAGCAGATGAAGGAAACGGAACGGCCGACGCTGTCGTCGCTGTTCGAGGGCTTCCGCTATATCTGGCACGAGAAGGTCGTGCTCGGCGCCATTTCGCTCGATCTTTTCGCGGTGCTGATGGGCGGCGCCATCGCGCTGATGCCGGTCTATGCGCGCGATATCCTCGACCTCGGACCATGGGGGCTGGGCCTGCTGCGCGCCGGGCCGGGCATGGGGGCGCTGCTCGTCGCCGTGTGGATCGCCGGCCATCCGGTGCGGGACCATGCCGGCATCATCATGTTCTTCTTCGTCGGCCTGTTCGGCGTCTTCACCATCCTGTTCGGCGTGTCGACCATTCCATGGCTGTCGATCGCGGCGCTGGCGGGGCTTGGCGCGGCGGACATGGTCAGCGTCTATATCCGCGAAACGCTGATCCAGCTGTGGACGCCCGACCGGGTGCGCGGCCGGGTCAATGCCGTCAACATGGTCTTCATCGGCGCGTCGAACGAGCTGGGCGAATTCCGTGCCGGCACGATGGCGGCGCTGATCGGGGCGATGCCGGCTGTCGTCATCGGCGGCGTGGGTGCAATCGCCGTGGCCGGCATCTGGGCCTGGGCCTTCCCCGGCCTGCGCAAGGCCCGCAGGCTCGACGGCCGGACTTGATCTTCAGGCCATCTTGCAAGCCAAGCGGACGGAATCGCTTGGCGTCGCAAAAAATGGGGCCAGGAAACCAGGCTGGAGCGGCGCACGCTTGCTCCAGCCTACCGGGCGCGCAGACTGCCCGGCGTGCCGAATATGTGCTGGAGGAAGGCGTCCAGCCACAGTTTGAGGCGGGTGTCCCAGATCATGCGGCCGTCGAGGTGCTGGCGCCCCATCTGCGCGCCCGGCAGCTCGAAGCGCTGCGCGCCGTGCACCACCCAGCGATGCATCATGACGCGGGTCAGTTCGGCGTGGAACTGGATGCCATAGGCGCGCTGCCCATAACGGAACGCCTGGTTGGGATAGGTCTCGCCGCTGGCCAGCAGGGTGGCGTCGCGCGGCAGCGAAAAGCCCTCGCGATGGAACTGGTAGACCATGTCGGGCCAGTCTAACAGCTCGCGCCCCGCCGGCGTGGCGTCGAGCGGATACCAGCCCACCTCGACCAGCCCGTCATCATGCGGGCCGACCTTGCCGCCAAGATGGTTCACCAGCATCTGCGCGCCGAGGCAGATGCCGAGGAAGGGCGCGTTCTCGCGCAGCGGCACGTCGAGCCAGTCGATCTCGCGGCGCACGAATTCGTCGGGATCGTTGGCGCTCATCGGGCCGCCGAAGATGATCGCGCCGGCATGTCCGGCAAGCGTCTCCGGCAGCGGATCGCCGAGCGGCGGACGCCTGATGTCGAGGTCGAAGCCGGCCGCGGTGAGCAACTGTCCGACGCGGCCGGGGCTCGAATGTTCCTGATGCAGGACGACGAGAATGCGGGAATGCGGCGCCGGCTGCGGCATGTCAGTCCACGTCCCCCGTCGCGGCCGAGCGGGCTCCGCGCCGCAGCGCCACGCGCTCGCCACGCTCGACGCCGATCAGTTCGGCGACCCGCCAGACGACATTGTCCTCCAGCTCGTGCAATTCGCCGTCGGCAAAGACCATTTCCCACATCAGGCCGATGAAGGCCTTCCTGGCCTCCTGGTCCAGATGGCGCTCCAATATGCTGGTGAAGCTGTAGAGGTCGATCGCCTCGCGGTCGGCTTTCTCGGCCCGGGTCAGCAGCGCATCGAGCTCGCGGCCCGACAGGGCGTAGCGCTCGGCGACGAGCGCGCGCAGGCGCTCCACCTCCTGCTGGCCGCGTTCGCCATCCGCATCGATGACGTGGAACAGCAGCGCGACGGCCGCCAGGACCGGATCGTCGCCGGCGTCGCGCCTGTTCCCGTCGGCGGGAATGTCCTTCAGGAAGGCGATGATGCGGTCGAGCATGGCCGGGTCCGTCGCGAATCACATTTCGATATTGCGATGCACAAGCCTAGACCATGCGCCATTTTGCGCAAATGCGGGCCGGCTGGGGAATCGCTGGTCAGAACAGACGCTGCCGGCCTGAATCTGGCAGCACCTCGTCGTCATCGACGCCTGGATCGTCGGGCGGGCGGGTGAGGTGGAGCATTTCGGCCTCATGTGCCTCCTGCACGCCGGTGCGGGCGGCAAGCGGCTGGCGACGCGGCAGGTCGTCGGCGACGGGTCGCGCCGGCTGTGCCTCGATCACCGCATCTTCCTTCGGCGGCTCCGCAACGGACGGTTCCTTGGGCATGACAGGCGCGGCGGGCAGGACGGCACCCTCGGCCTCGCGCGGCGGAACCTCCTGCACGCCTTCATTCTCTGTCGGAGCGAGCATCAATGCGGGATGGCGGTCATCGTCCTGTTCGATCATCTGGGCCGTGCGTTCGACCGGCACCTTCCAGACGAAGGCGTCGATCCGGCTGGTCACCGGCGAAAGGGGTGCCCATCGCTCGGAAATATAGCCATCGGCCACCCAGGCGGGATCGCGCGGCGCCCGCAGCGCGCGGGCCAGCCATTCGCGTACCTTGCCCTGCTGGCCGGTCTCGGCCTCCTCGATATCGGCCATCAGCAGGAAGGCGCCCTCGCGCGGGTCGAGACGGATCGCCGCCTCGCCTTCCTCGCGCGCCAGCTTGAAATCGCCCGCCTGCAGGGCCGCGCGCGCCACGGCGAGGCTGGCGACCGGATTGTTGTTGCGCAGCGATTGCAGCTTCTGTGCCCGCTTCAGCCGGTCGCGGACCGAATCGCCCGGCCGTGCATGGACATAGAGGTCGGCGATCTCGGGATGCGCGTCCTTCTTCCACAGGGTTTCGAGCAGCTTGGCGCCCTTGCGCAGGTCGTCGAGGCGGAAGGCTGCGCGTGCGCCGACCAGCGTCGCCGGCACGAAATCAGGCTCCAGCTTGATCGCTTCCAGCGCGGCATGACGAGCGGCGGTCGGATCGGCTTCCACGATGCTCATCGCCTTGGCGGTGAGCAGCACGGCGCGGCGGCGGTTGAGCCATGTCTTGTCGACCTGTCGCGTGGCGCGCTGCGCGTCGATCAGGCGCAAAGCACCGTCCCAGTCGCCTTGCTCGGCGCGTTCCTCCAGCGTCGCCTCGGCCGCCCATGCAAGCTGCGGCGCGGCGTCGGCCGCCTGGCCGGCATAGTGCCGCGCGGCCGCACGCTCGCCCAGCCGCTCGGCTTCGAGGAAGAGGCCCCTGAGGCCGAGAAGCCGTGTCTCCGGGTCCTCCGCCATTGCCCGGAACTTGGCGCGGGCGCCCGCATGGTCGCCCTCCAGCAGCGATGCCTGCGCATCGAGAAGGTGGATGAGCGGCTCCTGGTCGGCGCTGATGAGCTTCATCGCCTCCTTCTTCTTCTTGCGGGCCGTCGCGGCATCGCCGGCCCCGGCGGCAATCATGCCGGTCGACAGCGCCTGATAGCCGCGGTCGCGGCGGCGCACGCGGAAATAGCGGCCGATCGTATAGGGACTGTTCCACAGCGACTTGACCAGCCACCAGGTCAGCATCACCGCGGCGATGACGGCGACCAGCACCGCCGCCGCCACCATCAGCGTCACCTGATATTGATAGCCATTGAAGGTCACCACCATGTCGCCCGGCCGGTCGGCGAGCCAGGCGAAGCCGAGGCCGACGACGAAGACGAGGGCGAGGAAGGCGAGAAAACGCAGCATTCGGTGGTCTCCTTCAGGCGCGAAGTGCCGCGGCCAGCGCGCGCCCGACGACCTCGTCGGCGCTATGGCGCGCCCTCATCTGCGCTGCGAGGTCCGCGCCCGCATCCTTGGCCGCCTGCGGCAGGGTATCGTACTGGGCCAGCGCTCCCGCAAGGTCGCCATTGCGAAGCAGGGCTTCCATGCGGGCGACGATTGCCGGCGTATCGCTGCCTTCCACCATGCCGACGGGGCGCACCGAGACGAGCGACTGCGCGCTCGACAGGAGCCGGTCCACAATGCCCGCCTGCGGGTCGATCTGCCGGCCCGCATCGATCATCGCGGTCGCCGTCGCGGGCATACGCGCCTCGATTGCCGCGCGCGTCGGCACGCCGGCGGCGGCCAGCTCGCGCAGCGCCGCGATTTCGGGCGAATCGGGAGCGATCGCCGCATAGGTCTCCAATTCGCTCATGAAGGGCGTGCCGCGATCGATCGCCGCCTTCAGCGCCGAGGCGGCGATGGCGAGCGCCACGCCGGGCTGCTCGGCCTGTTCGGCAAGGCGTTCGGAGAAGGAGGCGACCTGCCGCTCCAGCCCGTCGATGCGGCCGGCCAGCGCCTGCTGCGCCGCCGCCGCTTCCTTCGCGGCGGTGTCGATACGGGCGATTTCACCCTGAAGCGGGGTGAGATCGGGTGCCGCGCCTTGCTGGGGGAGCGCCTCGATGCGCTGCTGGAGCGCGGCCAGTCGCTCATCGATCGGCTGCTGGAATGCCGCCAGCCGCGCGTCGATGTCGGCAGGGGCGGCTTCCGGGCCGGCCTGTTTGAGCGCGGCGATCTCGTCCTTGTTCTGATTGACGACCAGGCCCATTTCGTAGAGCTGCGTGGTGAGGCTGGCGATGCCCTGCTGCAAGGGTGCGGTGGAATCGCGCAATGCCTGCAACTCGGCCTGCAACGCGCCATCGCCCGTCGCACGCTGCGGAATGCCGCCGGCGAAGTAAGCGCCGCCGAGCAGAGCCGCCACAATGAGGCCGCCGAGAATGCCGCCGGCGAAGGCAGCGCCGCCACGCCGCGGCGTGGCCTGCACGGGCGGCGGCGACATTTGCGGCGTCGGTCCCGTGCCGGGCTTCGCGTCGCGGCCGAATGCCGATGGCGTGGGTGTGTCCTTCACGGAGGCTGCCGGCTTGGCCTCGCTTGCAGCCGGTTTTGGCTTGTCGCCGCCGGGAGCCAGGTCGGCTGTCGCGCTGGCCTTCGATGACGCATTGGCGCTGGCCGAGGTCTGCGCCGACGGTTCGCCTTCCTTCGGCATCCGCTTCACCTCGTCGGTGCCGAGATCGATCGTCAGCGGCTCCTTCTTGTCCTTGGCGTGATTGATCCTCGGAGACTTGACCATCGCGATTCTCCCTCTGCCGCAGCCGGCTGCCTCAACGTCACCATAGCCCTGCCTCGTGGCGGGGCGCCACTCATCTCTCCAGCAGCGCGAGCAAAGCCGCTTCGTCGGGATGTGCCGCGACCGCGATCCGATCATCGAACCCGTCGCCCAGTGCCCGCGCCGCCCGTGGAGAAATGCACAACAGGCGGGATTGTTCAAACAATGGCGCAAGCGGGGCCTGCGACATGAAATCCGCCAGGGCGGCCGCGCCCTGCGCCGAATGGACGAGCACGACGTCGATTGGATCGCCGATGATGGATTCGGCTTTGTCGGGAGACATGGCGAGACGCCTTGTGTCGTAGACCTCGATGGCGCGAACCGTCATTCCGGCGGCGGCCAGCTTCTCCTCCAGGAAAGGGGTGCGTATACGCCCGCATGGATAGAGCAGGCGGGCATGGGGGATGCGCGCGCGAAGCAGTTGAGCAAGCGCTGTTGCATCGCCATCGGCGCTGACGACCTCACCCTGCCAGTCCGGCCGGGCCGCATCGGCGGTTGCCGCGCCCACCGCATAGAGCGGCAGGTGGCCGATCGCTTGCCGCCACGCGGTGGGCAAATGGCGCAGCGCAGCTTGGCTCGTCACCGCGACGGCATCGTAGGCGTCCGCTTCGGGGGCAGGTCCGGGATCCGTTGCGGCTGTCGCGGTGAGCGGCAGGACCAATGGCACATGTCCTTGCCGGACAAGCCGGCCCGCCGTGCGGTCCGCGCCGGGCTGGGGCCGGGTGACCAGAACCCGCAGCCCCGCCATGGTCAGGCCCAGCTCGTGAAGAAGGCGGCGCCTGCGCGGGCGCGCACTTCCTCCGCCGCGCGCCGGCCGATTGCAGCCGCTTCGGCGGCCGGGCCTTCTCCCTCCACCTCATGGACGGTGCGGCCGTCGGGCGTGAGGATCATGCCGGCGAAGCGCAGATGCGTGCCGTCGATGGTGGCATGGCCGGCGATGGGCGTGCGGCAGGAGCCGTCCAGTGCGCCAAGGAAGGCGCGCTCGCAATCCAGCGCGGCGTGGGTGTCGGCATGGTCGAGCGGGGCGAGCAGCGCTGCGACGCGGGCATCGCCGATGCGGCTTTCGATGCAGATCGCGCCCTGTCCCGGCGCGGGCGGAAACAGGTCGACCGGCAGGAGTTCGGTGATGACCTCGGTGAGCCCGACCCGCCGCAGGCCGGCATAAGCGAGCAGCGTCGCATCCGCCTCGCCGGCATCGAGCTTGCGCAGCCGCGTCTGGACATTGCCGCGAAAGGTGTCGACGCGGAGGTCGGGCCGCAGGCGGCGGATGAGCGCCTGCCGGCGCAGCGAGGAGGAGCCGACCTTGGCGCCTTCCGGCAGGTCGAGCAGGCGCTTGGCCGGCCGGCCGATGAAGGCGTCGCGGACATCCTCGCGCGGCAGGAAGGCGGAAAGCGCCAGCCCGTCCGGCAGTTTCGTCGGCATGTCCTTGGAGGAGTGGACCGCGATGTCGATGCGGCCGGCGAGCAGCCCGTCCTCGATCTCCTGCGTGAACAGGCCCTTGCCGCCAATATCGGCCAGCGACCGGTCCTGGATCCGGTCGCCGCTGGTCGACATGGGCACGATCTCGAAGGCGTCCTCGGGCAGCTTGTGCGCCGCCATCAGGCGCGCGCGTGTCTCCGTCGCCTGCGCCATGGCCAGCACGCTGCTGCGGGTTCCGATCCTCAACACTGGTGTTTGCATGGCGCGCGCGGTCCGTGATAACCCCCGCCTGTCCGGCGGGCTCCGGGCGTCTACCTATCGGGGAAAGACTGGTCGGGCAATGTTGCAGGGTAGTGACGGGCCGATTCGCGCCCTCGGCATCGAGACGAGCTGCGATGAAACGGCCGCCGCCGTGGTCGAAATGGATGCGCGTGGCGGGCGGATCCTCTCCAATATCGTCCTGTCTCAGGTGGCCGAGCATGCGGCCTTTGGCGGCGTGGTGCCGGAACTGGCCGCGCGCGCGCACGTCACCGCGACCGACGGCGTCGTCGCCGCCGCGCTGGACGAGGCCGGTCTGACGCTTTCCGACATGGACATGATTGCAGCCACGGCGGGGCCGGGGCTGATCGGCGGGCTCATCGTCGGCCTGATGACCGGCAAGGCGCTGGCCAAGGTGAGCGGCAAGCCGCTGGCGGCAGTCAACCATCTGGAAGCGCATGCGCTGACGGCGCGGCTGACGGACGGCATCGCCTTCCCCTATCTCCTGCTTCTCGTCTCCGGCGGGCACACGCAGATCGTGCTGGTGCGGGGCGTCGGGCGCTATGAGCGCTGGGGCACGACAATCGACGACGCACTTGGCGAGGCCTTCGACAAGACGGCGAAGCTGCTCGGCCTGCCCTATCCGGGCGGTCCGAATGTCGAGCGCGCGGCGCTGGCGGGCGATGGCAGCCGCTTCGACTTTCCTCGGCCGCTCAAGGGCACCGACAGGCTCGATTTCAGCTTTTCGGGCCTGAAGACCGCGGTGCGGCAGGCCGCGACGGCGATCGGCCCGCTGAGCGATGGCGACGTGGCCGATATTTGTGCCGCGTTCCAGATGGCAATCGTCGATACGCTGGCGGATCGGGTTCGCCGGGCGCTTGCCGCCTTCCATGAACGGTTTCCCGGCGTCGCCGAGCCGGCTCTGGTGGTGGCCGGCGGCGTTGCCGCCAATCGGGCGATCCGTGCAATGCTGCTCGATCTGTGCGGCCGCAACGGTTTCCGTTTCATCGCGCCGCCGATGGAACTGTGCACCGACAATGGCGCGATGGTGGCATGGGCCGGGCTGGAGCGGCTGCGCGCCGGCCTGATCGACGATGCGGACGCATTCGCTTTCGCCCCCCGCTCGCGCTGGCCGCTTGACGAGGCGGCCGCGCCGATGGTGGGTTCGGGACGCAGGGGGGCCAAGGCGTGAGCAGGATCGCGGTATTGGGCGGTGGTGCATGGGGTACGGCGCTGGCATCGGTGGTCGCCGGAACCGGCAATGACGGCGTGCTGTGGGCGCGCGACCGCGCGACGGTCGATGCCATCAACCTGCGCCATGCAAACCCCGCTTATCTGCCTGGAATCACGCTCGACGCAGCGCTTGCGGCCACCGGCGACCTTGCCGGCGCGGTGAAGGGCGCCGATTGCGTGCTGGTGGTAGTTCCGGCGCAGGCGATGCGCGGCTTCCTCGGCGATCTCGCGCCGCATCTCGCTGCGGGCACGCCGATCGTGCTCTGCGCCAAGGGCATCGAGCGCACCAGCCGCCAGCTCCTGTCGGCCGTTGCCGGCGAGGTGCTGCCGGAAAATCCGGTGGCGGTGCTGTCGGGGCCGAGCTTCGCCACCGATGTCGCGCGCGGCCTGCCGACCGCGGTGACCGTCGCCGCCCGCGACGGCGACCTTGCCGGCGATCTGGCCCGGCTTCTCTCCTCGCCCGCCTTCCGCTGCTACTCCACCGACGATCTGGTCGGCGTCGAACTGGGTGGGGCGCTGAAGAATGTCATGGCGGTGGCCGCCGGGGCGGTTTCCGGCGCGGGGCTGGGGGCCAGCGCGCAGGCGGCCATCGTGACGCGCGGCTTCGTGGAACTGCGCCGTATAGGTGCCTCATTTGGTGCCCGCGCGGAGACGCTGATGGGCCTGTCGGGCCTCGGCGACCTCATCCTGTCCACCGGCTCGGCGCAGTCGCGCAACTTCGCCTATGGGCTCGCACTCGGCCGGGGCGAGGATCTTGCGGGCCGGCCGCTGGCCGAAGGCGTCGCGACGGCGCCGGTGGCGGCTGATATCGCGCAAAGCCGCGACATCGACGCCCCGATCATCGCGGCGACGGCGGGGATCCTTGCCGGAGAATTGTCCATCGACGAGGCCGTCACGGCGCTGCTGTCGCGACCGCTCAAGACCGAAACGGAGTGAAGCCCATGTATTTCGTCCTCATCTGCAACGACAAGCCCGACCATCTGCAGGTCCGCATGGATACGCGCCCGGCGCATGTCGATTTCCTCAACGGGCTCAATGCGAAGGGCACGCTCAAGCTGGCAGGCCCGACGCTGGGCGCGGACGGCAAGCCCAACGGCTCGGTGGTGGTGATCGAAGCCGAATCGGCCGAGCAGGCGGCTGAGATCGCGGCGGCGGACCCCTATGCCAAGGCGGGTCTCTTCGCCGACGTGCAGATCCGTCCGTGGAACTGGGTGTTCAACGCGCCGGGAGAAGCCTGATGGCCTGGTGGCTGTTCAAGTCCGAGCCGTTCAAGTTCTCCTGGGAGATGCAGAAGGCCAAGGGCAAGGCCGGCGGGGAGTGGGACGGCGTGCGCAACTACCAGGCGCGCAACAATATGCGTGCCATGGAGATCGGCGACAAAGGCTTCTTCTATCATTCCAATGAAGGGCTGGAGGTCGTCGGCATCGTCGAAGTCTGTGCGCTGGCCCATCCCGACTCGACCACCGACGATCCGCGCTGGGAGTGTGTCGACATCCGCGCGGTGAAGGATGTGCCGAAGCCGGTCACGCTCGATGCGATCAAGGCCAACCCGCATCTGTCGGAGATGGTGCTGGTGAAGAATTCGCGCCTGTCGGTACAGCCGGTGACAGAGGATGAGTGGGCCGAGGTGTGCCGCATGGGCGGGCTCGTCCCGGCACCCTGATGACGCCGGACGCGGCCGAAACCTTCATCCGCGCCAATACGACGCTGCTTTCCCCGCCGCATGTGCCGGAAATATCGCTTCATCTGGCACATGAGGCGCATGAGCTATGGCAGCGGACCGAGGAGGAACTGGCGGAGATCGGCCTGCCGCCGCCCTTCTGGGCTTTCGCCTGGGCCGGCGGGCAGGGGCTGGCACGCCATGTCCTCGACGATGCGGACTGCGTGCGCGGGCGTCGCGTGCTCGATTTCGCCAGCGGTTCAGGTCTGGTCGCTATCGCCGCGGCGCTCGCGGGTGCGGCCGACGTGACCGCGGCCGACGTCGACCCGTTCAGCAGCACGGCAGTGGCAATGAACGCGGCCGCCAATGGCGTTGCAGTCGCTTTCACCGATGCCGATCTTGTCGGCGCGGATCATGGCTGGGATGTCGTGCTCGCCGGCGACGTCTTTTACGACAGGGCGATGGCGGAGCGGCTGATGCCGTGGTTCGGCGCCTTGCATCGGCGCGGCGCGCTGGTGCTGGTCGGCGATCCGGGCCGCAGCTATCTGCCCAAGGCGCAGCTTGCGCCCCTTTCTACTCATGAAGTGCCGGTGACGCGGGCGCTCGAGGATGCCGAGGTCAAGCGCACCACGGTATGGGCGATCAACTCGACACGGTGAGGACCGTCCGTGCCGACAGATGCGGCAGGAGCCATTCCATGTCGCGGCGGCTGATGGCGACGCAGCCTTCCGTCGGCATGTAGCCCGGACGGGCGAGATGGAAGAAGATGGCGCTGCCGCAATTGCGCCGGCGCGGCACGATGTTCCAGTCCAGCACGATCACCGCGTCGTAGAGCGCATCGGCGCGGCGCATCCTCTCGTGGCTGGCAGGATAGGGCAGGCGCACCGGGCGGTTGTAATTGCGGTCGGCGGGGGCGTCGCACCAGCCCAGCGTCTCGGTGATCGGCAGGGCCGGGAGGCCGGTCGCCACGCCGGCCAGCCCGCCGTCGCGCCTGACATAGACACCGCGCAGCCGCATGGAAGCGCGCGGCGTTGCGCCGTCGCCCTCGCGCTTGCCGATGCCGATGCCGCCCTTGCCGAGCGCGCAGCGAATCACGCGCTGGCCGGCCTGGAGCAGACCCTGCCGTGGATTGCCCGGACGCGGGCGGACGGAAAGCCTGTTCAGCAAGGGCTGGCGGCCCGCCCGGGCCTCGGCTTGCCAGCGAAATCAGAGTGTGGTCGCATAGGAACCAAACAGCGTGATCGATTATTCGTGGTGCGAGGTTCCGCATAAACGCTTGACCGTCAATATGCTGCCCCATTTTCACGATCAGGGACGAACATGACCCCGCGTACCATTCTCATCGTCGATGACGACAGCGACCTGCGCACCACGCTGGTCGAGCAACTCGCCCTCCATGAGGAATTTGCCGTTCTCCAGGAGGCCACGGCCGCCAAGGGCATCGCCACCGCGCGAAACGGGACGGTCGACCTGCTCATCATGGATGTCGGCCTGCCCGACATGGACGGACGGGAAGCCGTGAAGCTCCTGCGCAAGGGCGGCTTCAAGGCGCCGATCATCATGCTGACGGGCCATGACACCGATTCGGACACGATCCTCGGACTGGAGGCGGGCGCCAACGACTATGTAACGAAGCCCTTCCGCTTCGCGGTGCTGCTCGCCCGCATCCGCGCGCAGCTGCGCCAGCACGAGCAGAGCGAGGATGCCACCTTCACCGTCGGCCCCTATACGTTCAAGCCGAGCCAGAAGCTGCTGACCGACGCGAAGGGCGGTAAGGTGCGGCTGACGGAGAAGGAAGCCTCCATCATCAAATATCTCTATCGCGCCGAGCAGAAGGTGGTGACGCGCGACGTGCTTCTGGAGGAGGTCTGGGGCTATAATTCCGGCGTTACGACCCACACGCTGGAGACGCATGTCTACCGTCTGCGGCAGAAGATCGAACGTGATCCTTCCAATGCCGAAATTCTTGTGACAGAAAGCGGCGGATACAAGCTCGTTCCCTGAGCCGGCTCGGCACATGGCGGGTTTGCGCTTCACCTCCCGAGGGGCGGAGAGAGGTGCCGTGCGATGCCGAATCGTTCGCGTTGATGAGGCGAGCGGCTGCGGGAATTTGAATGGCTCTTGAGGACGACATCCGCATCTTGTCACGCGTCAGCCTGCTGAGCGATTTTTCGCAGGAGCAGTTGCGCCTGCTCGCCTTCGGGGCGGAGAGCAAGCGGTTCAGGGCCGGCAGCGGCATTTATGATGTGGGCGCGGAGGCCGATTGCGCCTTTGTGGTGATGAGCGGCACGGTGGAGCTGTTCCGTTTCGTCGACGGCCGCCAGGTGGCCATCGCGACGGCAGGTCCCGGCGCCATGCTCGGCGAGTATGCGCTCATTTCGGGCAGTGCGCGCCATACGGGTGCCGTGGCGCGTACCGAGGTGGAGACGCTGCGGCTCAGCCGCACCCTGTTCCGGCGGATCCTGGAGGAATATCCCGAACTCGCCGCGCTGCTGCACCAGCGCATCGCCGCCGAGCTCAAGGGATTTCTGGAGAATGTCACGCGGCTTGCGCCAAAGTTCGGGGAATGATCGCCGGTCGCGCCGGGCTCAAAGCGCCTCGCCCGCGAGTTCATCGGCAAGGCGGCCGACTTCCTGCTGCGCGCTGCGCATCGTCGGATAGACGGCCAGCACGCGCGAATAGGCGTCGAGCGCGGCCTGCTTGCGGTCATAGGCCTTGAAGATCGCCGCCATGCCGGCCAGCGCGCCGAAATGGCGCGGCTCGAGCTCAAGCACCTTGCGGATATCGCTCATCGCCTTGGGATAGGCGTTCATCATGAAATGAATGGTGGCGCGGCGGTTCCAGCCCTCGACGAAATCCGGCTCCAGCAGCGTGACCTGGTCGAGGAAATCGAGCGCGATATCGAATTTCTTCTCGTCCATCGCCTTTTGCGACCATTGCATCATCAGGTCGATGCTGGCGCTGCCCGATTTCGTCCACTCGTCACGGATCAGGCGCGCGAGCTGCTGTGCGGCGCGCTCGTTGCGCTCGCGCTTGAGCTGGCCGTAGAGGCGGTCGAGCCGGTCTTCGGGAACGGAAAGCGGGCTGGTCTGGGGAAGCCGCGCCTCGCGCCGGACAGACGGCACATCCGGCGCAGGCTCGATGATGGTTTCGGTCTGGGCCTTGGCCGGGCCGGCAAGCAGCCCGAGGACGATCAATGCAAAAAAGCTCCGCATGCGGCGGAATCTACTGCCGCGGCGAAGCACGTCAAACTGAAATTCGCGTGAAGCCGGGTGAAGCGCGCCCGAAACCGGTTCCCGTCGGGGAAGGCAGGGTTTCTCCGGGCGCATGGATGCGGTGCCAGACGATCCCGCCTGGCCGCAAAATCAGCCCTGGCGCGCCTTGTAGCGCGAATCGGTCTTGTTGATGATGTAGACGCGGCCCTTGCGGCGGACCAGGCGGTTGTCGCGATGACGGGCCTTCAGCGCCTTGAGCGAGTTCTTGATCTTCATTGTTCTGTCCGTCGGTCTGGTCCGCGCCGGGCGCGAACATCAAGCAAAACGCGCCCGAAGGCGCGTCTCAATTCGGGCTGGCTCATAGCCGAAAGCCGCCATCGGTGTCAACCGCCGCGCGGCTTCACGCGCGTGAAATGGCCCATCTTGCGGCCGGGCCGCGCCTCGGCCTTGCCGTAGAGATGCAGCGAGACGCCCGGCGTGGCGAGCAGTTCGACCGTCCGGCCGATCTCGTCGCCGATCAGGTTCTCCATCACGCAGTCGCTGTGGCGCGACGGATCGCCGAGCGGCAGGCCGGCAATGGCGCGGATATGCTGCTCGAACTGCGAAACCGTGCAGGCGGCCTCCGTCCAGTGGCCGGAATTGTGCACGCGGGGCGCCAGTTCGTTCACCAGCAAAGTGCCGCTTTCCGTGACGAAGAATTCGACGCCGACCACGCCGACATAATCGAGCGCATCGAGAATGGCGAAGGCCGCCTTGCGCGCCGCATCGGCGGTTGCCCGGGAAATGCGCGCCGGCACGGTGGAACTGCGGAGAATGCCCTCGCGGTGGACGTTCTCGGCAATGTCGAACGCCGCCTTGGCGCCGTCGCGGCCACGCGCGGCGATGACGGAGATTTCGCAGGCGAAGGGTACGAAGCCTTCCATGATGAGCGGCACGCCGCCCATCGCCTGCCAGACGCCTGCCGTATCCGCAGCCTGCGCGTTGCGGAAAACCCGCTGGCCCTTGCCGTCATAGCCCATGCGGCGTGTCTTCAGCACGCCATTGCCGCCGAAGGCGTCGAGCGCGGCCGCGATGTCCGGGTCAGCGTCGACGGCGCGCCAGGAGGCGGTGGAGATGCCGGCGCGGTTGACGAAATCCTTCTCCGTGAGCCGGTCCTGCGACATGTCGAGCGCCAGCGGCGGCGGGAAGACGGGGACGTCTTCCGCCAGCGCGCGGGCGGCCTCGACCGGCACGTTCTCGAATTCATAGGTGACGACGTCGCAGGCATCGGCAAGCCGCGCCAGTGCGTGCGGGTCGTCATAATTCGCGATGATCTGCCCGTTGGCGACCTGCGCGGCCGGGCAGTCCGCCTGCGGCTCCAGCACCATGGTGCGGTAGCCGAGGCGGGCGGCGGCCATGGCGAGCATGCGGCCGAGCTGTCCGCCGCCGACAATGCCGATGGTTGCGCCGGGCGGGAGCGGTGTCATGCCTCGTCCTTCGGGGTCAGCGCGACGGATTCCGTCTGCCGGGCGCGCCATGCGTCGAGGCGTTCCGCCAGCGCGGGGTCGCCGAGCGCCAGCACGGATGCGGCAAGCAGCGCGGCATTGATCGCGCCGGCCTTGCCGATGGCCAGCGTGCCGACAGGGATGCCGGCCGGCATCTGCACGATGGAATGGAGCGAATCCACGCCGGAAAGCGCCTTGGTTTCCATCGGCACGCCGAAGACCGGCAGCGGCGTCATGGCCGCCGTCATGCCCGGCAGGTGCGCGGCGCCGCCGGCCCCGGCGATGACGACCTTGAATCCCTTGTCGCGCGCGCCGGCGGCGAATTCGACCAGCCGCTGCGGCGTCCGGTGTGCCGAGACGATGAGGCATTCATGGCTGACATCGAGCGCAGCCAGCGTCTCGGCTGCATTGCGCATGACCGGCCAGTCGGACTGGCTGCCCATGATGATGGCGACGTTCGCGGACATGCGCTGCTCCGGTACCGGGAGTATTCCCGCCTTTCAGAAATCGCGGAAAGCTCCAGCCTTCTCGTCTTTACGAAAACCAAGCGATCCAGCTCGGCTGCAAAATGCCAAGGTCGCGCCGATAGCGGAATTCGCGCCATGCGGCAAGGAAGCTCGAGCGTCAGGCGATGATATCGGGAATGATACGGTCTTCGAGCTTGCTGAGGCGATCCTTCAGCGCCAGCTTCTTCTTCTTCATCCGCTGGATCTGCAACGGGTCGCAGCCGGTTGCGATCATGGCGTTGATGGCGGCGTCGAAGTCGGCATGTTCCTGCTTCACACGGGCATATTCGAGCCGGATATCGGCCTGTTCCTGTTCCAACATGAAGCGTGACCATTCACTGTGTTGCAGCGCCGGCAGGCAGGCGCGTGCGGCGTCGAGCCATTACCACATTTCATCGGTTTAAGAAATGCTACTACGGACAATTCGACTTCTCCGAAAGGCAGTGGCAGACTGTCACCTGGCTGTCATGGAGTGCGGCCGGCGGACGCCGCAATTCCGACTGCCTTGATGAGGTAAGCACGGGAGAGAAAAGCCGATGTCACTTGTTTCCCATCTTGCGGAACTGACCCGCAAGCATAGCGAAATAGAGCGCGAGATCGACGAGGCGCTCGCACATCCTTCAACCGACGACCTTCAGATCAACTCACTCAAGCGGCGCAAACTGGCCATCAAGGACGAGATCACCAAGATCAGCCTTCAGGCGACGCGTCACTGACGTCATCCTCCATTTGCGAAGATGCGCCCCGGCAATGTTACGGGCGCTGCGGGCTCGCCGTCACGGCGAGCCCGATCCCCTGAAAGCACTCATTTCCTGTGTGCCTATTTCCGGCTGAAGGCGCCGTTGAGTGCGATGGCCGCCAGAATGACGCTTGCCACCACGTTCCAGCCGGCAAATGACAGGCCGAGGAAACGTCCTGCTGCCTGATCGCAGGAAGGCGGAACGAAGGCGTCGATCTGGTCGAGAATGCCGCCCGTGCCGCTGCCGGCGGGCGGTGGGGTGACGGCGCCGCAATCGGTCGGGCCGGGCCACCAGCCCCATTCCACGCCGGAATGGAAACCGCCGAGCCAGGTGCCCCACAGCATCAGCGCGCCGCCGGCCAGCAGCAGCCCGCGCGTGACGATGGCTGGCCCGCGCAGCGCCGCCGAAAGCAGCGCCAGCGCCATCAGGGGAATGCCGATATAATAGGGCGTGCGCTGGCCGAGGCACAATTTGCACGGGATGAAGCCGGCGAGATGCTGGAAGGCAAGCGCGGTGCCGACGGTTGCGGCCATGCCGATGAGGAGCACGAGCGCCGACAGCGTCTGGGTGCGTCCGGTCGGGGCAGTCAGGGACATTCACAATTCTCCCGCGAATCTCGCCGCCTGCTTTAAGTCGCGCGCATCGGGTCTGCAATCGGGTCGGCCCCTCTACACGAAAGGTTGTTGACGCTACCGGGGCCGCCCGTATAGTCCGCTCCCACTTGCGGCCTCGCCGCGAGCCCCTGTGGCGGAATTGGTAGACGCGCTCGACTCAAAATCGAGTTCCGCAAGGAGTGCTGGTTCGATCCCGGCCAGGGGCACCATTGCTTTCTCTTCACGCTGTCGCGGCCATGGGCCGCTTCGCTCCAGAGGGGGCGCCGGATGGCCGGCGGCGGGCGGTCGCCCGCTCGAACCGGGTTCGCGGATGTCACAGGCGTGGAGGCGCAAAATGCTGGAGCGGCGGGACGATTACGCGGCGCTGCGGCGCGATTTCCGCTGGAACATTCCTGCGCGCTACAATATCGGCACCGCCGTTTCCGACGTCTGGGCGCGCCATTCGCCCGGCCGCACGGCGCTGATCGCCTATCGTCCCGAAGGCGCGCCCGACATTCTGACCTATGGCGAGCTGGCCGCGCGCTCCAGCGTGCTTGCCGCCGCGCTCGTGCGAAGGGGCGTCAGGGCGGGCGACCGCGTGGCGCTACTCCTGCCGCAGGGTTTCGAGACGGCGATCGCCCATCTGGCGATCTACAAGCTGGGCGCCATCGCGGTGCCGCTGGCACTGCTCTTCGGCATCGAGGCGCTGGAATACAGGCTCCATACGGCGGGCGTGAGCGCGATCATCACCAACGGGGCCGGCCTGGCCAAGGTGCGCCGCATTGCCGGCCGCCTGCCGCTGCTCGGCCTGATCGTTTCCATCGATGGCGACGATGCCGAAGCCGTCGGCTTCGACCGGCTGCTTGGCGAGCCCGTGGGCGATTTCGCGCCGGTCGACAGCGGGCCGGACGATCCGGCGCTGATGATCTTCACCTCGGGCACGACCGGGCCGCCCAAGGGCGCGCTGCATGGCCATCGCGTGCTTCTCGGTCACCTGCCCGGCGTCATCATGCATCATGAGTTCATGCCGCAGCCGGGCGACATTCTCTGGACGCCGGCCGACTGGGCGTGGGCCGGCGGCCTGCTCAATGCGCTGCTGCCGACGCTGGCGCTCGGCGTGCCGGTGGTGTGCAGCCGGGCGGAAAAGTTCGATCCGGAAGCGGCCCTGCTGCTGATGGAGAAGGCCGGCGTGCGCAACGCCTTCATCCCGCCCACGGCGCTGCGCATGCTGCGTTCGGTGCGGGACATCCGCAAGCATTTCGCGCTCGACCTGCGCACCATCGGCTCCGCCGGCGAGTCGCTTGGCCGCGAGACCTTTGAGTGGGGCATGTCGGAGCTCGGCATGGCCATCAACGAATTCTACGGCCAGACCGAGTGCAATATCGTGCTCTCCTCCTGCGCGGCGCTCGGCGTCAGCCGTGCCGGCGCCATCGGCCTGCCGGTGCCGGGGCACGAGGTGGCTGTGCTCGACGGCGACGCCTGGCCGGTGAAGCCGGGCGAAACCGGGCAGATCGCGGTCAGGCGGCCCGACCCGGTCATGTTCCTCGAATACTGGGGAGACCCGCAGGCGACGGAGAAGAAATTCATCGGCGACTGGATGATGACCGGCGACCAGGGCACGGTGGACGGCGACGGCTATGTCACCTTCTTCGGCCGCGACGACGATGTCATCACCTCGGCCGGCTACCGCATCGGCCCGGCCGAGATCGAGGACTGCCTGACCGGCCATCCCGACGTGTCGCTGGCCGCCGCCGTCGGCAAGCCGGACCCGCTGCGCACCGAGATCGTCAAGGCCTATTTGGTGCTGCGCGATGGCGTCACGCCGAGCGCTGAACTGGCGGCGGAGATCAGCAATTTCGTGCGCGAGCGCCTGTCGGCGCATGAATATCCGCGCGAAGTGGCCTTTGTGGACTCCATGCCGCTGACCACCAGCGGCAAGGTGATCCGCCGCATTTTTCGCGACCGGGCACGGGCGGAAGCCGAGGAGCAGGGCAGGACGGCCTGAGGTCGATTTCGGCGGATTTTCAAGGTCGATGTCGGATATCGTGCCGCCTGTTCGTCCTCGGAGGACAAACCGACGGAGCCTTCCGATGAACCCTACCATCACCGCTTTCGAGCGATCACCCGACCGTGGCCGGGGACTGGCGCGCGACATGCGCGTGCGCTGGGCGCTGGAGGAAGTGGGCCAGCCCTACGGTGTTCGCCTCGTTTCCTTCACGGCGATGAAGGAGCCGGCGCATCTGGCGCTTCATCCCTTCGGGCAGATCCCGACCTATGAGGAGGGCGATCTCGCTCTGTTCGAATCGGGTGCGATCGTGTTCCACATCGCCGAGCGCCATGTCGGCCTGCTGCCGGAAGACGCCAATGCAAGGGCGCGTGCGATCGGCTGGATGTTCGCCGCGCTCGACACGGTGGAGCCGCCGATCTTCGAACGCACCCTAGCCATGATCCTGGAGCGTGACGAGCCCTGGTACGAGCAGCGCCTGCGCGTTCTCCATGACAGTATCGGGAAGCGGCTGAAGGGCCTTTCCGCCCGTCTCCGCGATGCCGACTGGCTCGACGGCGCGTTCAGCGCCGGTGACCTGCTGATGGTGACGGTGCTGCGAAGGCTGGGCGGGTCCGGGCTTCTGGAAGAATATCCGAACCTTGCCGCCTATGTCGCCCGCGGCGAGGCGCGGCCGGCCTTCCAGCGCGCCTTCGATGCGCAGCTGGCGGTGTTCACCGCCGCATCGGCCGGCGATCCGTCCGTCAGATGATGCCGTGTTCCTTCAGGAGCGCCTGTTCGTCGCCGGTGACCCAGCCGAAGACCTTCGGGTCGCGGTCAAGCATCTGCACGAGGTAGTGGACGTCGAAATCGATTGCGACATCCGGCCGGTCCTTGCGCGCATAGGTCGCCGTCCATGCGACATGGGCGACGCAATGATGTTCGTCCATCGGCGAAATGCGGACATTGCGGATCCGCATCTCCTTGGTCCCGGTCGTTCGATAATGCGCATAGCCTTGCGCCATGGCCTGGCTGAACTTTTCGTCATTTTCCCCGGCCATCACCCCGGCGGGCGAGGCAGCGATGAAGGCGGGGGTGTAGAGGGCCGCGATCTCGTCCATGCCGATGTCGCCGGTAAGCGCCCGGTTGAAGAAGCGTTCGTAGCGGTCGAAGAATGCTCTTACGCCGGCTTCCATCTTCGCTCTCCCTTGGCCTTCAAAAGGCTCCGCGCACCACGTCGGACGAGAACAACATCCGGTAGCGCAGCGGCACGCTGACATCGGCGTCGAGACGCCTGGCCTTGCTGCGGAAACGCTCGAACACGGCGCTGATGCGACGGTAGAATGCGCGGTCCAGAACGACGATGCCGTTTTCGGTGTCGTGGATGAAGCTGCGATGATTGAGGTTCACCGACGAGATCGTCACCAGCCGCCCGTCGACCATCAGCATCTTGGCGTGCAGGAGCAGTTTCGGCGCGCTGTATTCGTAGATCGCGATACGGTCGGCGAAGCGGCCGACGAACATTTCGTTGAGCGCCGTGAGAAGCTTGCCGCCGATATCGCCACGCAGGTCGACACGCACCACCATCGTCACCTTCACGCCCCGCGACAGCGCGCGCTCGAGCGCGGCGATGATCTCCGGCGTCGGGTTGAGATAGGGATTGGCGATCTCGATCTTCTTCTGTGCCGTGTCGATCAGTTCGACATAGAAGCGCTCCAGCGCATTGCCGTCGGCATAGGGAACCGAGATGAAATGGCGCATATTGCCCTGGCGTGAGGTCTTGCCGGCGCGGGTTGCGATGGAGAAGGGGCGGACCATCGATGTCGCGCCGTCGCGATGCCATAGCGTCGCCAGATGCGCGGCAAGCGTGCGCACGGCCTGCGGTTCGCGGATCTCCAGGTCGAAATCGTCGTAATTGGCGTAGTAGTTGAGGCTGAGCCCCTTGCGGGGACCGTATTGCTGGAGCTCCGGAAAGCGCGACAGGTCGAGCGGCGCGTCGAACAGAAATCCGTCATGGATGTTGCGGCCGCCGAGGATGACGCGCGAGCGGCCTGGCTGGTCGGACAGCGCCGCCAGCATCTTCACATGATGCGTCTTGAAGAAGCGCGAGAGCTGCTCCGTCGCCTCCGCGCCGCGCGGCGGTGTCCAGGCGAATTCCTGCAACTGCACATTGGGGAAATCCACCGCCAGTCCGCGCAGCAGCGCCTTGTCCTTCTCGCGCTCCAGAATGCCGGTGACGACGATGCGGACCGGTGTGCCGCGCGCCGCGTGGTGGCGCACCAGCCGCTCGATGACACGGCCGGAGAAGTCGGCCTTGATGTCGAGATAGGAGAGGTAGATCAGGTCGAGCTTCGGCGCGGCGGCGAAGTCGAGCGGCAAGGTCGGATCGCCGCGATCGTAGAAGGCGGCGGGAAGCGGCCGGCCGAGCAGAGCCTCGACCTTGGCGTCGAAGCCCTTGCGCTCGCCGTCGAGAAGGCGCGGCGTGCCGATGTCGATGGGGCAGGTCTGCGACAGCCAGCGATCCTCGAAAAAGGCCCTGTCGAGCGGCGGCAGGCCCGCCAGCGCCGGCAGGCGGCATATTGCGACCCGGCTGTCCAGCCGGGCAAGGTCGGGGCGGACCGTCTCCTCGCGCAGCAGCGTCAGCGGCACGGTCAGTCCATTCATGCTGGCGACGAGATCGCAGCGGTTCAGCTTCGCCGCCGGTTGCAGCACGATCCGTGCGGCACTGGTGACATCGATGCGCATGGCGCGGCCAGCGGGAACCGACAGATCGACCTCATTGCCCAGAACCTGCAGCGCGCCGTCACAGGTGCCGTCGAGCACCACGCTCTTCGTGCCCACGGGCAGCAGGGAGATCTCCGTCCGGCGCGCCTGCAGGCCGCTGAAATGGAATATGCGGGGTGCTGCCGATCCGCTTCCGGGTCCGAGATAAAGGGTCTGGCGGGAAATGCGCCATGGCCGCAGGAAGGTATGGCCGGCCGGCTTCGAGGTGGCGACGGGCGGCGATTCTTCCAGGGCGGCGGCCTGCCGCGCCACGGCGCGGTAATCCTGCTGGAAGGCATGGCTGCGCACGTCGAGGAAGGTCTTGCCCTGCACCCCGATGCCGTTGGCCTTCTCCATCCGGTCCTTGCGGTCGGCGGCCAGCATGGCCAGCATGCGCTGCTCATAGGCTGCCGGCACCGGATCAGCCTGCGGTGCCGGTTCCGTCGGCGTCGCGGGCGTCAGGCAGTTCCATTTGCTGCCCGGCGCGGCGCATGATTGCGCGACATCCATCCGGTGTCCGCATGCCGAAAGCGCGAGCGGCACGGCCAGCAGCGCTGCGCGCAGCATGGATGGTGCGAACAGGCGCGATCCGTGAAGCGTGCGGTTGGACATGCGGCTGGCTGCGTTCCTCTCCCGGGTTGGCCAAAATGGCGGCGGGGGCGCGAGAAGACAAGCCACAGCCATGAGATCGCTGGCGCAAGGCGCGTCGCCCTGTGGCCGTTGATTTCGTCTTCCACGCGGGGAAGATAGCGGAAACAGGAAGGGAGACGGTCATGCTCGAGATCGGACATTTCATCGGCGGCAAGCAGGTTGCGGGGCAAAGCGGCCGCACGGCCGATGTGATGCAGCCGCTGGACGGCTCGGTGCGCGGCCGCGTGGCGCTGGCCTCGAAGGCGGAGCTTCGCGCGGCGGTGGAGAATGCGCTGGCGGCGCAGCCGGCATGGGAGGCCACCAATCCGCAGCGGCGCGTGCGCGTGCTGATGAAGTTCCTCGAACTCGCCGCGCGCGACAATGATGCGCTGGCCGAGATGCTGGCGCGGGAGCACGGCAAGACGATTCCCGACGCCAAGGGCGACATCCAGCGCGGGCTGGAGGTGGTGGAAGTATGCATCGGCGCGCCGCACATGATGAAGGGCGAATATACGGAAGGCGCAGGCCCCGGCATCGACGTCTATTCCATGCGCCAGCCGCTCGGCGTGGTCGCCGGCATCACGCCGTTCAACTTCCCGGCCATGATCCCGCTGTGGAAGATCGCGCCGGCGCTGGCTGCCGGCAACGCCTTCGTGCTCAAGCCTTCCGAGCGCGACCCGTCGGTGCCGATGCGCATCGCCGAACTGTTCCTCGAGGCAGGCCTGCCGGCGGGCATCCTCAATGTGGTCAATGGCGACAAGGAGGCCGTCGACGCCATCCTCGACGACCCCGACATCAAGGCGGTCGGCTTCGTCGGCTCGACGCCCATAGCGCAATATATCTATGGCCGCGCGGCGGCGGCGGGAAAGCGCGCGCAATGTTTCGGCGGCGCCAAGAACCATCTGATCGTCATGCCCGACGCCGACATGGACCAGACCGTCGATGCGCTGATCGGCGCCGGCTACGGCTCGGCCGGTGAGCGCTGCATGGCGGTGTCGGTCGCGGTCCCCGTCGGCAAGGAGACCGCCGACAGGCTGATGGAAAAGCTCATACCGCGCGTCGAGAGCCTCAAGGTCGGCTCCTCGCTCGACGCCTCCGCCGATTTCGGCCCGCTGGTGACGAAACAGGCGCTGGAACGCGTGAAGTCCTATGTTGATACCGGTGTGAAGGAAGGCGCGAAGCTGGTGGTCGACGGCCGCGGCTTCACCATGCAGGGCTATGAGAACGGCTATTATATGGGCGGCTGCCTTTTCGACGAGGTGACGCCCGACATGCGCATCTACAAGGAGGAGATTTTCGGGCCGGTCCTGTCGGTGGTCCGCGCCGCGACCTATGAGGATGCGCTGCGCCTGCCCAACGAGCACGAGATGGGCAACGGCGTCGCCATCTTCACCCGCGACGGCGATGCGGCGCGGGACTTTGCCGCCCGCGTGCAGGCCGGCATGATCGGCATCAACGTGCCGATCCCGGTGCCGATCGCCTACTACACATTCGGCGGCTGGAAGGCCTCGGCCTTCGGCGACCTCAACCAGCACGGGCCGGACGCCTTCCGCTTCTATACCAAGACCAAGACCGTCACCTCGCGCTGGCCCTCCGGCGTCAGGGAGGGCGCGGAGTTCGTCATCCCGACGATGAAATGAGCCGTGAGGGCAGGGATGCGCAGAGGCGTTTGTTGCAGTTCGTCACCGAAACGTGATGGAACGCCGACCCTCCCATCCGACTTCATTTCACGTCTGATCGCAGAGGAGCAGCGAGTGCCAGACGAACGGATATTTCCGACCTGACGCAGCCGGGCAGGCGACGATCGCCTTTGTCCGCGCGGCAAAGGAGATGAGAGATGAAAAGCGCAGCCTTTCCAGTCATCGTAGTGGCAGCGGCAACTTCACTGGCCGTCATGGCGACCACCGCATGGTCGGACTCCACCGCCGAATCGCAGCCGGAGCCTATCTGCGGCGAACGCAACGCCGTGGTGAAATCGCTGTCCGACCAGTTCAACGAGCGTCCGCAGGCGGTCGGCATGGTCGACAAGGATGCGGTGATGGAACTCTTCGTCTCCGAAACCGGCAGCTGGACGATGCTCGCAACCGGCACCGACGGTATTTCTTGCCTCGTCTCCTCCGGCGAGGCCTGGCAGAACAAGAGCGCGGTGATCGGCGTCGGCGCCTGACCGCGCCCGCCACCAGGCTGTTTTCCCATTCGATGCGCCGCCAGCCAGCGGCGCATTTTTTCATGTTTCCGGATGCCCCGAAAAATTCAGAGAGACGAAGGCGGGAACTGACCATATAGTTTGAGCGACATTGCCGCGCCGCGCTGCTAGATTCGATGGCAGTGCGACGGGCAGCGGGCCAAGAGCGCCGGCAAGGCGCCGCTCGCGGGGAACGGGGATACGAAGAGGGATGCGCAGCCGCGACATCTCCGGGGAGCCGCTAAACATATGGAATATTTCGTCCAGCAGCTGATCAACGGGCTGACTCTGGGATCGATCTACGGGCTGATCGCCATCGGCTATACGATGGTCTACGGCATCATCGGCATGATCAATTTCGCCCATGGCGACATCTTCATGATCGGCGCCTTCATCGCGCTGGCCACGTTCCTGATCCTAACCACGGTGCTCGGCTTCGCCTTCCTGCCGCTGGTCCTGCTGATCGTGCTGATCGTGGCGATGCTGTTCACATCGGCCTGGGGCTGGACCGTGGAGCGGCTCGCCTATCGGCCATTGCGCGGCTCGTTCAGGCTGGCTCCGCTCATCACGGCCATCGGCATGTCGATCGTGCTGCAGAATTTCGTCCAGGTGACGCAGGGCGCACGCGTCAAGCCGCTGCCGCCGCAAATCACCGGCGGCATCCGCATCATGGACGGCGTGCAGCTCTCCTACATGCAGATCATCATCATCGTCACGACGCTGGTGCTGATGGCGGGCTTCACGCTGCTGATCAACCGCACCTCGCTCGGGCGGGCGCAGCGCGCCTGCGAGCAGGACCGCAAGATGGCGGCGCTGCTCGGCGTCAATGTCGACCGCACCATCTCGCTCACCTTCGTGATGGGCGCGGCGATGGCCGCCGTCGCCGGCCTGATGTTCCTGCTGCTCTATGGGGTGATCGACTTCTATATCGGCTTCCTCGCCGGGGTGAAGGCGTTCACCGCCGCCGTGCTGGGCGGCATCGGCTCGCTGCCGGGCGCGATGCTGGGCGGTCTTCTGATCGGGCTGATCGAGGTCTTCTGGTCGGGCTATTTCTCCGTCGAATACAAGGATGTCGCAGCCTTCTCGATCCTCGCCATCGTGCTGATCTTCCTGCCGTCGGGCCTGCTCGGCAAACCCGAAGTGGAGAAGGTCTGATGGCGGCGCCGGCAGTCGCGCAGGCGCAGGCCGCGCAAAACAGCTTCGCGGGTTCGGTCAAGGACGCGCTCATCGCCGCCGCGCTTACTGGCGTGCTCGGCTTCTTCTTCCTGGCGCTGCGCACCGATATTGCGCCAGGCGGCCTCGACATCACCACGCGCTGGGGGCTCTGGTTCACCGCCATGGCGATCGTCTTCGCCGGACGGCTGCTGCTCAACCTGTTCGTGTTCCGCAGCGACAGGCCGATCACAGGCCTGTTCGCGCGGCGTCAGGGCGGCAAGACGGCGGCGGCCGGTCCCAGCCTTTTCAGCCGGCTGATCGGCATCGTGCTTCTCGTCATCGCCGCCGCGCTGCCATTCCTGATCATCACCCTATTTCCGGGCCAGCAGCGGCAGTTGATCGACCTCGGCATCCTCATCATGACCTATGTCATGCTGGGCTGGGGGCTCAATATCGTGGTCGGCCTCGCCGGCCTGCTCGACCTCGGTTATGTCGCCTTCTATGCCGTGGGCGCCTATTCCTTCGCGCTGCTTTCGACGCAGTTCGAGTTCATCGGCTTCTGGACGGCATTGCCGCTTGCCGGCCTGCTGGCCGCCTTCTGGGGCGTCATCCTCGGCTTTCCGGTGCTTCGCCTGCGCGGTGATTATCTTGCCATCGTGACGCTCGCCTTCGGCGAGATTGTGCGCATCGTGCTGCTCAACTGGTATGAGTTCACCGGCGGGCCGAACGGCATTTCGGGTATTCCCAAGCCGACCTTCCTCGGCATGGAGTTCACGCGCGGCGAGGATGGCGTCGCGGCGTTTCTCGGCATCGAATATTCGACCATCCACCGCTTCATCTATCTCTACTACATCATCCTCATTCTTGCGCTGGTCACCAATCTGGTGACGATGCGGCTGCGGCGCCTGCCGGTGGGCCGCGCCTGGGAGGCGCTGCGCGAGGACGAGATCGCCTGCCGCTCGCTCGGCATCAACACCACCAACACCAAGCTGACCGCCTTCGCCATCGGCGCGATGTTCGGCGGCTTCGCCGGCTCCTTCTTCGCCACCCGGCAGGGCTTCATCTCGCCGGAAAGCTTCACCTTCCTCGAATCGGCGATCATCCTCGCCATCGTCGTGCTGGGCGGGCTGGGCTCGCAGATCGGCGTCGTCTTCGCCTCGATCGTGATGATCGGCGGCATCGAGATGCTGCGCAATCTCGGCTTCCTGACGCAGATATTCGGGCCGGGCTTCGATCCGGTCCAGTATCGCATGCTCATCTTCGGCCTCGCCATGGTGTTCATCATGGTGTGGAAGCCGCGCGGGCTGGTGACGACGCGCGACCCCTCCGCCGTGCTCAAGGAACGCAAGAAGATCGGCGGCGACCTTGTCGCGCAGGGGGAGGGCCATTGATGGCGTCTCCGGCAGAGATGACCGCCGCCGTGTCGCGGTGGGACGACGATCCCGTGCTGACCGTCGAGCACCTGACCATGCGCTTCGGCGGGTTGGTGGCGGTCAACGACCTGTCGTTCAATGTGGGACGCGGCGACATCACCGCGCTGATCGGGCCGAACGGCGCCGGCAAGACAACCGTCTTCAACTGCGTCACCGGTTTCTACAAGCCCACCGAAGGGCGCATCGTGATGCGCCACGGGCCGGGACGGCAGGCCGAAGAGGTGGCGCAGGTCACCGCATCGGGCGCGCGCTACCGGACCAATGGCGAGGAGGCGGTGTTCCTGCTGGAGCGAATGGCCGATTTCGAGATCGCCAAGCGGGCCAAGGTGGCGCGCACCTTCCAGAATATCCGCCTGTTCGGCGGCATGACGGTGCTGGAAAACCTGCTGGTGGCGCAGCACAATCCGCTGATGGTCGCGTCGGGCTTCACGCTGGGCGGCATTGTCGGCCTGCCCGGCTACCGGCGCGCACAGGCGGCGTCGATCGACAAGGCCGTCGGCTGGCTGGAACGCATCGACCTTGTCGACCGCGCCGACGACCCGGCCGGCGACCTGCCCTATGGCGCGCAACGGCGGCTGGAGATCGCGCGCGCCATGTGCACCGATCCGCAGCTTCTGTGCCTCGACGAACCGGCGGCCGGCCTCAATCCGCGCGAATCGGCGGAACTCAACGAGTTGCTGCAATCCATCCGCGGCGGCGGTACGTCCGTGCTGCTCATCGAGCACGATATGGGCGTGGTCATGGAGATTTCCGACCATATCGTCGTGCTGGACTATGGTACGAAAATCTCCGACGGCGACGCGGCCTATGTGCGCAGCGATCCGAGGGTCATCGCCGCCTATCTCGGCGTCGATGACGAGGAGATCGCCGAAAAGCCCGAGGTGGCCGCGCTGGCCGCCGAGGCGCTGGCCGACGCGCCGCTCGACCTGATGGGAGAGACGAAGCCAGCCGGCCTTGCCACGCCGCGCGCGGGCGGTGCGGACCGGCTGACCGACATTGACGGCATCGGGCCGGTCAATGAGCGCAAGCTCCATGCGCTCGGCATTTATCATTTCGACCAGATCGCCGCATGGACGCCGGCCGAGATGCGCTGGGTGGGCGCCCATCTCGCATTTCCCGGACGCATCGAGCGCGAGGACTGGGCCGGGCAGGCAAGACGGCTGGCCGGAGACGGCGGATCGGGAGAGGCCAGATGAGCGCGCTGCTTTCGGTCAAGAGCGTCGAGACCTATTACGGCAACATCATCGCCTTGCGCGGGGTGGACGTGGAGGTCGAGCGCGGCGAGATCGTCACGTTGATCGGCGCCAACGGTGCCGGCAAGTCGACGCTGATGATGACGATCTGCGGCTCACCGCAGGCGCGCGCCGGATCCATCACCTATGACGGCACGGACATCACCGCCATGCCGACGCATGAGATCATCAGGCTGGGCATCGCGCAGTCGCCGGAGGGGCGGCGTATCTTCCCGCGCATGTCGGTGCTGGAAAACCTCCAAATGGGCGCGTCGCTGGTCGACCCGGCGCATTTCGAGGACGATCTTCGCCGCGTCTACGATCTTTTCCCGCGCCTGAAGGAGCGCGCCCTCCAGCGCGGCGGCACCCTGTCGGGCGGCGAGCAGCAGATGCTGGCCATCGCGCGGGCGCTGATGGGCCGGCCCAGCCTGCTTCTGCTGGACGAGCCCTCGCTGGGGCTTGCGCCGCTGATCGTGAAGCAGATCTTCGATGCGATCCGCGAGCTCAACCGCAATGACGGGCTCACGGTGTTCCTCGTCGAGCAGAATGCCTTCCATGCGCTCAAGCTCGCCCATCGCGGCTATGTCATGGTCAATGGCAGGATCACCATGAGCGGCACCGGCGCGGAGCTTCTCAAGCGCGAGGAAGTTCGTGCGGCCTATCTGGAAGGCGGACGGCACTGATGATCGAGAACCAGAACACGCTCATCTGGGAAGTGACGATCTGGGAGTTCCTTATCGTCACGGTCATCCTCGCCGGCGGCGCGGCCTATCTCACCGGGCGGGCGGTGGCACGCACATGGGGCAGCAATGTCAGGCTGGTCTTCTACATGCTGCTGCTGGCCGCCGCGACGCGTTTCATCCACTTCGCGCTGTTCTCGGGCTCGCTGCTGTCGCTTCATTATTACGTCGTGGACCTGATCGTGCTGCTGGCGATCGGCTTTCTCGGCAAGATCATCACGCGTCGCCAGCAGATGGCGCGCCAATACGGATTTCTCGCCCGGCAGGAGAGCTGACGCCGGGCAGTCGATGTCGGCCGCCAATCTCGGGAGAATGTCTTTATTTCGTTGCGGAATTGGGCTTTCATGACGATCAAGCGGGGTCTGGTCCCCGCATCGCGGCAACCGGACCTTTAACACCGATCCGGGTCGCTACAGGGAACATCGGGTGTTTGCAGGGGAGTTACCATGAAGAAGATGCTCTTGGCCGGCGCAGCGCTTGGCCTTCTGATGTCCGGCCCGGCGCTGGCTGACATCAAGATCGGCGTTGCCGGCCCGATGACCGGCCAGTACGCGTCCTTCGGCGCCCAGTTCAGGGCCGGAGCTGAACAGGCGGTGGAGGACATCAACGCCGCCGGCGGCGTCAATGGCGAGAAGCTGGTCCTCACGGTCGGCGACGATGCCTGCGATCCCAAGCAGGCGGTCGCGGTGGCGAACCAGATGGCCGGCGAAGGCGTGGTCTTCGTTGCCGGCCATTTCTGCTCCGGCTCGTCGATCCCTGCTTCGGCCGTCTATGCCGAGGAGGAGATCATCCAGATCTCGCCCGGATCGACCAATCCGGACCTGACCGACAAGCGTCCCGGCCCCGGCATCTTCCGTACCTGCGGCCGTGACGACCAGCAGGGCGATGTCGCCGGCAAGTTCCTGGCCGAGCACTTCAAGGACAAGAAGGTCGCCTTCGTCCACGACAAGACCGCCTATGGCAAGGGTCTGGCGGACGCGACGCTGGCCGTCTACGAGGCAGCCGGCGGCAAGCCCGCGCTCTACGAAGCCTATACCGCCGGCGAAAAGGACTACAGCGCACTGGTCTCGAAGCTGAAGGCGGAGAATGTCGGCGTTCTCTATGTCGGCGGCTACCATACCGAGGCGGGCCTGATGGCACGCCAGATGAAGGAGCAGGGCATGGATACCGTGCTCGTCTCCGGCGACGCGCTGGTCACCGACGAATATTGGGCCATCACCGGCGATGCCGGCGAGGGCACGCTGATGACCTTCTCGCCCGATCCGCGCAAGAACGACATCGCCAAGCCGGTGGTGGACAAGCTGCTTGCCGCCGGCAAGACGGCAGAAGGCTATGCGCTCTACACCTATGCGTCGGTCCAGGCATGGGCCGAAGCCGCGAATGCCGCCAAGTCGACCGAGTTCGATGCGGTGGTGAAGGCGCTCGACGAAGGCAAGTTCAACACAGTGCTGGGCGAGCTCGAATTCGACGACAAGGGCGACGTCACGCTGCCGGGCTACGTCTTCTACGAGTGGAAGGACGGCAAGTACGACTATCTCGCGCAGTAGGCTGCAGCTTCGCGCATCCAAGGGGGCCCGGCCTGAACGCCGGGCCCTTTTCTTGTTCAGTCGCTGCGCGCGATGAAGGATTTGTAGATGAAGCCGCGCCTGCCCTCATAGACGACCTCGCACCAGTAGGCGCAGTCCTTTGCCGCCTGTATCCGCGCATTGGCAGGAACCACCATCAGCACGCGTGCACCATCGGAAGGACCGGCTCGCAGGTTCACATGCTGGTTGGCGCGCGCATCGCCCATGATCGGCGAGTTGAAGGCATTGCCGTTCTCCTCCTGGATCACGGTCTGCTCCTGCTGCTGCGCTTCGAGCTGGGCGGTTTCCGCCTCGGATTCCGCGACGGGCACGGTCTCGTCGGAAGCCGGTTCGTCCTCGATGGCAGCGGTGGTGTCGGCTTCTGCTGCGACCGGCGCCATTCCCTCATAGGGCGACTGGAAGGAGAGGATCGGGGCAGCCGGTTGCGCCTGCCCCTGCATCGCCTGTGCGTCGGCAAGGGTCGGTGGCGCGGCGCGGACCGTTGCCGCCGCGCTCGGCTGGAGCGGTTCGGGGGCCGCATTCACCTGCTCCGTCACCGGGATTGCCGATGCAGCCGGCGGCATGTCGGCGGGGGCCGGCGCAGGTTGTGTTTCCGGAGCGACGGCAAAGGGCTCGTCCGGCGCAAGCGCGAGGCGGGTAGGGGCGTCGTCCGTGTTCGAGGGACCGAGGGCGGCCGCTCCCGCCACGACAAGCGCCAGCATGCCGATGCTGAGCGCAGCATATGTCGCGTGAGTTCGCGAAATGAGCGGCGGCGGCGCAAAGCCGAAGCCGCCATGCGTGCGCCCCGTGCGAATGCGGGGGGGCCTCAAACGATCGAATAATTTCTGCACCTGGCGCTCCCGAAAGGAAGACGGGGCGGCGCGCATCGCCGGCCGGCCCTGTCTGTCGTCTTGCCTGATGGGGTGCACCTTCGCGCATGAATGTGGCCGACATTCGTCAGCCCCGGATGCCGACAACCCTCGCCGCCGGCGTCCGGTCCGGAAGATGCCGGATCAGATCCTACCGAGCAGGACCAGGATGAGGATGACCACCAATACGACGCCGAGAATGCCGGAGGGGCCGTAACCCCAGGAGCGCGAATGCGGCCATGCCGGCACTGCGCCGAGCAGGATCAGGATCAGAATGATGATGAGAATTGTGCCGAGCGTCATCGCTACCCCCGCTTCAGATGATCTTACGGGAAGAGAATGCGAAAGGGCGCGGGAGGTTCCCGCGCCCTTCACTGCTCCAACCGGCTATTCGGCTGCCTTGGGGTAGGCGATATCCGGTTCGTCCGTCTTCGCATCTTCCACTGCGGTGGCCTTGGTGCGGCGGCGGAAGAGCCGCGACAGCAGGCCGCGCCGCTCCTCGCCGGGCTCGCGATGCTCGCGCGTGAAGATCATCAGCGCCGAGGGCGTGACGACGAGCGTGAGCACCGTGGCGAAGGCGAGGCCGTAGACGATCGCCGAGGACAGCGCGATCCACCATTGCGTGGACGGCGCGTTGATCGTCGTCTCGTGGTGGAACAGTTCCAGCCCGAGGCCGAAGGCGATCGGCATGACGCCCAGAATGGCGGCAAGCGCCGTCAGGACGACGGGACGGGCGCGCTCGCGGCAGGTCTGCAGCACGGCGTCCATCTTGTTCCAGCCTTCGTGCCGCAACCGGTCATAGGTGTCGATCAGCACGATATTGTTGTTCACCACAACGCCGGCCAGCGCGATGATGCCGATGCCGGTCATGACGATGACCAGCGACTGGCCAGTGATGAGCAAGCCGAGGAAGACGCCGATCGTCGCCATCACCACGGTCATCAGCACGAGGAACACGCTGGTGAACTTGTTGAATTGCGCCAGAAGCACGACGAAGATCAGGAAGATGGCGGCGCCGAAGGCGTTCATGAGGAAGGCGCTGGCATCCTCGCTCTCCTGACTGGAACCGGCCATCTTGAAGGTAGCGTTGCCGAGATCCATCTGGCCGACCGCCTGCGCGACCTGCTGCTGGACTTCCGCCACCTGCATGCCGCTGGCGACATTGGCCGTCACCACCACGGTGCGCTGGCCGTCGATGCGGTTGAGGATGCCGACGCGCGGCTCCGGCTTGCGGGTGACGAAGTTGGAGATCGGCACGGCGCCCTGCGCGGTCTCGACGCGAAGCTGGTCGAGTGTGGCGAGCGTGCGCCGATCTTCGGGCAGGCGCAGGCGGATATCGACCGCGTCGTCGGCTTCGGCCGGCCGGTAGTCGGTCAGCTTCAGGCCGGTGGTGACGAGCTGCACCACGGTGCCGACCGCGACCGGGCTGATGCCATATTGCGCCGCCTTGGTGCGGTCGATATTGAGCGCCCAGTCGACGCCGGGCGGCGAAAGGCCGTCCGAAATATCGATGACGCCGGGAATCTCGCCGACCTTGGCCGCGACTTGGCGCACCGTATTCTCGAGCCCTTCGGGATTGACCGCAGAGAGGCGGACCTGGATCGGCTTGCCCTGCGGCGGGCCGGCATCCGGCACGCGCACCTCGACATCGACGCCGGGAATGTTGGCCATCACCTTGCGCAGGTCGTCGAGAATGTCGTGCGCCGGCTTGCGCTCGCGCCAGTCGGTGAACTCGTACTGGATGACGCCCACGACATCCTCGGGGATGTCCTGGCCGCCGCCCTGCGTCTTGCCGACACGGGTATAGACCGACTTGACGCCCGGCCAGCCGAGCAGGCGGTTCTCGGCCTCGCGCGTCGCCTGGTCCATCTCGGCCAGCGAAAGGTTGCCGCGCGCATGGACGTAGAGCAGGCCGTAATCGGGCTCGACCGCCGGGAAGAACTCGACGCCGTTGCCGAAGCGCGTATAGGCCACCTGCACGCCGATCAGCAGCGCGATGGTGAGGATCAGCACGGTCTTGGGATAGTGCACGGCCTTCTTGACGACGGCCATGTAGAGCCCGTCCCTGCGCTCGCCCTCCTCATGCACATGCGCCTTTGCGAACATGGCGCCCAGCGTCGGCGTGAAGACCAGCGCATAGAGCATGGAGGCGGCCAGCGTCACGATGAGCGTGATCGGCAGGTATTTCATGAAGTCGCCGATGATGCCGGGCCAGAAGAGCAGCGGCGAGAAGGCGGCGATGCGCGTCATGGTGGCGGCGATGACGGGGCCTGCCATGCGCTTGGCCGCTTCCTCGAAGGCGATCTCCTTCGGCATGCCCTCGTTCATCCGCCGCTCGGCATATTCGGTGACGATGATCGCATCGTCGACCAGCATGCCAACCGCCAGGATGAGGCTGAACAGCACGATCATGTTGATCGTGTAGCCCATCATGGCGAGCGCCAGTATGCCCATCAGGAAGGAGGAGGGGATGGCAAGGCCGATCAGCAGCGAGGCGCGGCCCGACAGGGCATAGAGGATGACGATGAAGACGAGAATGACCGCGATCAGGACGTGGTTCTGCAGGTCGTTCAGCAGCTGGTTGATGAAGACCGACTTGTCCTGCGTATAGGTGACGGTCATGCCTTCCGGCATCATCTTCTGCGCTTCGTCGGCGATCGCCTTCACATGCTGGACCGTGTCGACCAGATTGGCGCCGGTGCGCTTCTTGATCTCGAGCGCGATGGCCGGCTGGCCGTTGAGGCGGGTGATCGTCTCGGCGTCCTTGTAGGTCGAGCGGATGGTCGCGAGGTCCTGCGCGCGCACGACCGCATTCGGACCGGCGACGATGGGCAGGTTGGCGACATCCTCCACCGACTCGATCAGCGACGGCACCTTGACCGCGTATTTGCCTTCCGAACCTTCGATATTGCCGGCCGCGACGAGGCTGTTCGATGCGCCGACGCCCTGGATCATCTGGTCGAGGCGCAGTCCGTAAGAGGACAGCTTCATCGGGTCGATGATGACTTCGACGAGGTCGTCGCGCGAGCCCTGGATGGTCGCTTCGAGCACGCCGGGCACTTCCTCGAACTGGTCGCGCAGCTTGCGCGCCGCCGCCGTCAGCGTCCGCTCGGGCACATGGCCGGAAAGCGTCACCACCAGCACCGGGAATTCCGAGATATTGACCTCGTTGACGGTCGGTTCCTCGGCCGCGACGGGCAGGTCGCGCTTGGCGTCCTGCACCTTGTTGCGCACGTCGTCCAAAGCCGCCTTCAGGTCGCGCGAGGGATCGAACTCGATCAGCACGAAGCCGCCGCCCTGATAGGCGGCGGAGCGCATCTCCTTCACCCCGGTGAGGCTTTTCATCCGCGTCTCGACCGGCCGCAGCAGCAGGCGCTCGGAATCTTCCGGCGAAATGCCCTGATAGGCGAGGCTGACATAGATGATCGGGATGGCGACGTCGGGCTCCGCCTCCTTCGGGATCGACATATACGACACCGCTCCCGCGATCAGCAGGAAGAACAGGACGGAGATCGTCAGCCGCGAATTGCGGATCGCAAGTTTCACGATGTCCATGATAGACTCGTCGCTTTCCTACTGGGTCTGGCCGTTCTGGCCCGACAGCTTGCGGAGCGTTTCCGCATCGGCTTCGACCGGGTTCACCACGTCGCCCTCGGCGATGAGTTCCTGGCCTGCCACGATGATGCGCACATCGGCGGGGATGCCGCCGAGAACAATGCCCTCGGGCGTGTCGTCGACAAGGTCGATGGGGAAGAAGACGACCTTGTTCTCCTTGTCGACGGCGCGAATGCCGAGGTCACCGGTCGAGGACAATGTCACCACCGAGCGCGGAAGCGTCGTGGCGGCAACGGGCTCGGCGCGCAGGGTGATCTCGGCCGTCATGCCGGCGGGAATGGCGCCGTCGGGATTGGGGATCGCTACCTCGACGCGATAGGTGCGGGTTGCGGCGGTGGCGTCGCGGCTCACATAGCGCACGCTGCCCTTGACCGTCTTGCCGTCCACCAGCCGGATTTCAGCCTCGTCGCCGGGCTTGATATGGCCGAGATCGCGCTCGTTGATCTCGCCCTTGCCGAGAAGCGGATCGAGGCTGAGGACGGTCGCCACCGGCGCGCCGGCCTGTACGGAACTGCCGAGCTCCACGTCGACCTTGTCGATCACACCAGCGAAGGGCGCGCGCACGTCGATGCGCGCCAGGTCGGCTTGTGCCGCCTCGAGTTGGGACCGGGCCTGCGACAGCGCCGAACGGGCGGCGTCGAGCTGCAGCTTCGCGATGCTGCCGCCCTTCGCCAGGCGCTCGGCCGCATCGGCTTCCGCCTGTCGCTGAACCAGCAGCTGGCGCGCCGTTTCGACCGCGGCTTCCTTGCCCTCGCTCTCGAGCTTCAGGATCAGGTCGCCGGCCTTGACGCGGCTGCCGAGCGATACAGGCAGTTCCGCGACGATGCCGGCGCCGCGCGTCGCCGTCACGGCGCGCTTATCCGCATCCGTATAGCCGGATAGCCGGATAGCGCGCGAATGTTCGACACGCGGCGGGTTCACGACCGAAACCGTGCGAACGGGCCGGGCGGATTCGTTGGCTTCGGGAGCCGTCGGCCCGGGGCCTTCGGTGGCCGCGCTGCCGACCGAGGAGAATTCACCGGTCGCCACCCAGATGGCGGTTCCGATTGCGACAGCGATTGCCGCGAATTTGTGGAATTTGAACTTGGCCATTCGCTTTGTCCGTTCGACAGGTCGGTCGCTGCTGATATCGTCAGGGTGGAGATATCGGAGCGCCCTGCTCGCTCATCAAGGTCGCTCGCCAATCGCAGGCAGGCGGGTTTCTACAATATTCCTGCACCGCACATAAGGCGGGCGCTCATCGCTCCTGCCATCAAGGACGCTTCAGGCCGCCGCGGGCAGACATATGCACCGAGAAAGTTTCCAAACGTCGAATGGGCCGCAGCCGAGCGCTCGCTTCGGTGGCAGTCATGCACGGACCATGGGTCCAGTTGCGTAACCGCTGCCTCTCTCCGTACACATTGACAAATTTTGTCTTTCTGTCAAGACATGGAATATGGTGCTCAAATTCGACGATATCGCTGCTGACGAACGGCGGGTGCAGATCCTGCGCGGCGCGTTGCAGACATTCCTGGCCTACGGGTTCCAGCGCACGACGATGGACGACATTGCGCGCGCGGCCGAAATCTCGCGCCCTGCGCTCTATCTCCACTTCCGCAACAAGACCGATATCTACCGGGCGCTTGCATCGCAGTTCCTGAACGAGACGCTGAGCAATTCCCGTGCAGCCGCCGCCAGTTCCGGCCCGCTGCCCGAGGTGCTCGGCGGCATGCTCGGCTGCGTGATGGGCGTGATGACGGAAATCGAGCAATCGCCGCACGGCGCCGATATTCTGGACATGAAGAACAGTCTGGCCGGAGATATCGTAACGCAGGGGCGCAGCGAGATGGTGGAGCTCCTGACGGAGGCGATTGCGCGCCGGGCGCCCGCCGACGTGCTGGAGGCGCGTGGCGTCACCGCAAGCCTGCTCGCCAATATGCTGCTGGATGCGATCGACGGGATGAAGGCCCGCATGCCGCGTCATCAAGAGCAGTCAGCCTGCGTCTCGGCCTATCTGAGCGTCATCGCCCGGATGGCGCGGGGCAGCTGCAAGGGTTCCTGAAAATCCGGCTTATCTCGTTGCTTTGGAGCGAGACAATTCAGCTTGACTGCAAAACGCGCTATTGCGCGGTCCAGCCGCCATCCATCGACAGGGTCGTGCCGGTGATCTGGTCAGCGGCCTCCGAGGCCAAGAAGATGGCCGCCTGCGCGACCTGTTCCACCGTGACGAACTGCTTCGATGGCTGCTTTTCGAGGATGCCGTCGCGGATGACGGTTTCGCGATCGATCCCGCCGGCCTTCATGCGATCCTGGATCTGCCGTTCCACCAGCGGCGTCAGCACGAAGCCGGGGCAGATGGCGTTGCAGGTCACGCCCCTGCCGGCGAGTTCGAGCGCCACCGTCTTGGTCAGGCCGACTACGCCATGCTTGGCGGCGACATAGGCGGCCTTGTTGGGCGAGGCGCGCAGGCCGTGGGCCGAGGCGATGTTGATGATACGGCCCCAGCCCGCATCGCGCATATGGGGAACGGCGACCGCCGTGGTGTGGAAGGCCGATGTGAGGTTGATGGCGATGATGGCATCCCATTTCTCGACCGGAAATTCCTCGAGCGGTGCGACATGCTGGATGCCGGCATTGTTGACCAATATGTCCACGCCGCCGAAACGGCTGACAGCCTGTTCCACCAGCCCGCGGCATTCGTCCGCCCGGGCCATGTCGGCCTTCACATAGGTCGCCGTGACGCGGTGCTCCTTTGCCAGCCCGGCCGCGATGGCATGGTCTGCCTCGCTGTTGGAGAAGGAGTTGAGGACGACGTTCGCGCCGGCCGCGGCGAACGCTTCCGCGATTGCGAAGCCGATCCCCGAGGTCGAGCCCGTGACGATGGCGGTCTTCCCGGTCAGCATGAATATTCGCCCTTGTGCTGCGTGAAATCGTGCCGGTGCGCCTGCGATGTTTCCGGCCGGAATGCACTCTACAGGGCCAGGAAAGCTAAAATCCAGCGCTGTCGTGCGGCATGGAATGGGGCAACAAAAAACCCGGCCAGGGGGCCGGGTTTTCGAATGGGATGGACGCCTCGTATCAGGCGGCCTCTTCCTGCTCGGCCTCGTCGTTTTCGGCCTTGGCGCCGCGCTTGGGGCCCTTGTTCAGGTTGATCTCGATCAGGCGGACCGCCTCGGTCTCGGACACCTTGTTGACGGCGGCGATCTCGCGCGCCATGCGGTCGAGCGCGGCCTCGTAGAGCTGGCGCTCGGAATAGGACTGCTCGGGCTGGTTCTCGGCGCGATAGAGATCGCGGACCACTTCGGAGATCGAGATCAGGTCGCCGGAATTGATCTTCGCATCATATTCCTGCGCGCGGCGCGACCACATTGTGCGCTTCACGCGGGCGCGGCCCTGCACAACCTTCAGCGCGCGCTCGACATAGTCGGTTTCCGAGAGCTTGCGCATGCCGATGGATGCCGCCTTGGCGACCGGCACCTTGAGGCGCATCTTGTCCTTCTGGAAATCGATGACGAACAGCTCCAGCTTCATGCCCGCCACTTCCTGCTCTTCGATAGCGGCGATCTGCCCGACGCCATGCGCCGGATACACGATGAACTCACCGGTCTTGAAGCCGTTGCGCACCGCGGATTTCTTCTGCTGGGTTGCCATACGCCATTACTCCTGTTGACAGCGCAGCTCTGGCGGCTGCGCTGATGATCTTGGCCGGGGAGGCCGGCCAGCCATATGCGTTTGCGCCGGGTTGAAGCTTCGGAGGACGTCATCCGCGCGAACGGTCATCCTGGCCAGGTTTCCCTGGTCCGAGCTTGGTCCCACCTTTCAGTGATTAGGGCTTGAGAGCCATCAATGATGTTGCGTCAGCGGCATATTTTGTGAAGGTACCACAAAAAGTCGCGCGAATCAACGATTTGCCGCATGTGCTCACCTGCGCGGCGGCGGTGCATGCCGCGCAGCGGCCTGCTTCCGCAGCGTCAGCCGATGTCCTCCCGGAGGGTTTTCAGTCGCCTGAACCAGGCTCCGTCGAGAAATATTTCTCGAACTTGCCTTCCTCGCCGTCGAAATCCTTCGCGTCGGCGGGCGCATCCTTCTTGACCGTGATGTTCGGCCATTGGGTGGCATATTCGGTGTTGATGCCGAGCCATTTCTCCAGACCCGGTTCCGTATCCGGCCGGATCGCGTCGGCCGGGCATTCGGGTTCGCAGACGCCGCAGTCGATGCACTCGTCGGGGTGGATGACGAGCATGTTCTCGCCTTCATAGAAGCAGTCCACCGGACAGACTTCCACGCAGTCGGTGTACTTGCACTTGATACAGTTGTCGGTGACGACATAGGTCATGTTGCGGCCGCTCGCATATGGCATGCGGAGAGAGTTTGGTTGGTGAACTATCGCCTTTGACCACGTGAAACAAGGGCGGCTATTGCGCGCAGGCGGGCGCTGCCGGAACAAGTTTCCGCTGGCCCTGCATCCTGATCAATGCGTGTCACGCAGGCGGTCGGTCTCGCGGCGCTCCCGTTTCGTCGGCCGGCCGCTGCCGGGCTCGCGCGGCGCATCGGCGGCAGGCCGTTCCGCAATGGGCGCGGACAGGTCGTCGTAGAGGGTGCGCGCTTCGTCGGCCGGACCGCGGCGGGTGCCGGGCTGGAGGATCCGGCAGACGACGATGCGCCGCTCCAGCGAAATCGTCAGCACGTCGCCCGGCTTCACGGCATGCGCCGCCTGTTCGATCTTCTCGCGGTTGAGGCGGACCTTGCCGGCTTGAACCAGCCTGGCGGCAAGCGAGCGCGATTTCACGATGCGCGCGAAGAAAAGCCACTTGTCGATGCGCTGGCGACCTTCGCCGGCCATCTACTTGCGGAGCTGGTCGCGGAGTGCCGCCAGCTTGGCGAAGGGCGAGTCCGGATCGATCCGGGCCGGCCGCTCCTCGCGCTGGGGCTTTGGCGGGCGCTTGTCGCCGCCGGGCTTGCCGCCCTGCCTGCCATCGCCTGGCTTGCCGTGGCGCTGCTGCCGGCCTTCATTGCGCTTGCCATCTTCGCGCTGCCCGCCCGGCTTGCCGCCGAACTTGCGCTCGAAGCGTTCGCGGCCGCCGCTGCGGTCCTGCTGCGATTCGCCACCCTCGTTGCGGCGGCCCTGGCCACGCCCGGCATGGCCGCCGGGTCGTCCGCCGCGCTGGCCGCGTCCCTCGGGGCGGCCCTGCCGCCAGACGAGGACCGGCGGCCGCGCTTCTTCGCCCTCGGCCGCCGCCGGCTGTTCCCCGGCGGTCTCGGCAACGGCGGAAGCAGGTGCTTCCACCGTCGCGGCAGGCGTCTCATCCTGCGCCTCGGCCTCAGCCGTTACGGTCTCCGCCACGCTTGCGTCGGCAGGCGCATCGGTTGCCTCCACAGGCGCGGCGGGGGTTTCCATGCCGGCACCGGGGGCATCTTCTGCAGGGGCGGCTTCGGGGTCCACACCGGTCTGCGGCTCTGCCGTTTCGGTGAGTGCAATAGCCCGCGAAGCAGCGGCCTTTTCGGCGGCTTCCCTGTCGAAGCCGGCGAGGCGCGTTTCGACCTCTTCCGCCGGCTTCGGTTCGGCGCGATAGCCGAGGCCCTTCAGGATTTCTTCCATATCCTCGGCGGTCGCGCCGAGGATCGACATCATGGCCGGCGTGACCACGAAGGCCCCGCCGCCAAAGGCGCCGGCGGGGCGCGCCGCCGCACCGGCCTGCCAGCTCATGGCCGGCCGGATAAGGTCGGCGAGGCGCTCCAATATGTCGACGCGGACGGCGCGGCGGCCGAGATTGCGGTAGCCGGCCAGCTTGTAGAAGCTGCGCTCGAAGGCCGGGTCGATGACGACGGAGGTGCGGCCCGAGGCGAGCGCATGGACGACATCGCCATAGCCCGGCTTTTCCTTGCCCTCATTGGCCAGCGACCACAGCAGGGTGATGAGGCCCGCCGGGCCGGGCTTCACCAGCGCCGGCATGAAGACGTGATAGGCGCCGAAGCGTACGCCCAGCCGGCGCAGCGCGCCGCGCGCTTCCTGGTCAAGCCCGCGCACGTCCTCGGCAATGTCGCGCCGGTTGATGAGGCCGTAATTCTCCACCAGCCGGAAGGCGATGCCGCGTGCGATACCGGTAAGCTGGTCCGCCGCCTTGAGATCGACCAGCGGCTTCAGCAGGCTCTCGATCTGCCAGGCGACGAAACGTTCGGCGCGGGCGGCCACCTTGTCGCGCGCGGCACCGGTGAGCTGTTCGTCGGCAAACAGGATGACGCGCGGCTTGAGCGAATCGTCGGTCGCCGCCAGCGTCGCTACCGGCGCGCCGATCCAGCGCAGCAGGCCGTCGGAGCCGAGCGCGAAATCGCCGTTGCCGGCATTGGCGAAGCGTTCGGCGCGCGCCTCGAATTCCTGCGCCAGCGCCTTCTGCGCGGCGGCACGCACCGCCTTGGCGTCCTCGCCGTCGGCGCTCTGGTCCGCGGTGAAGCGGAATCCCTGCAATTCCCCGACATGGTGACCTTCCACCAGGACATCGCCGGACGGACCGATTTCAGCTTCGAGCATGCTATTCTCTCTCAGGCGCCTCATGAGCACGGAAGTCCTGCGGTCTACGAAGCGTTTCGTCAATCGCTCGTGCAGCGCATCCGACAATCTGTCCTCGATCTCGCGCGTTTTTTCCTGCCAGTGTGCCGGATCGGCAAGCCAGCCGGGCCGATGCGACACGAAAGTCCAGGTACGGATCTGGGCGATCCGCATCGACAGGGCGTCGATGTCTCCCTCGGTGGAGCCGGCGCGCGCGACCTGTTCGGCCAGGTAGTTTTCATCCACATGGCCGCGGCGGGCGAGGTCGAGGAAGATCTGGCCGACGATGTCGGCATGCTGGGCAGGCGCGATGCGGCGGTAGTCGGGCAGGGCGCAGGCATCCCACAATTGCGTCACGCGCTGGCGCGAGGTGGCGAGCGCGGCGATTTCGGGGTCGCGCGCCAGATGTTCCAGCGCACGCTGGTCGTCGGCCGGCAGCGCCCGGGTCAGCCCTTCGAGGGGCGGAATGGTGTCGAGCGAACGGCGCAGCGCGTCGATGCTGGCGAAATCGAACTCGGCGGTGCGCCATTGCAGTACCTTCACCGGCTCGAAATCGTGCCCTTCGATGCGCCGCACCAACTCGTCGGGCAGCGGATCGACCTGACCGGTCACGCCGAACGTGCCGTCGCGCAGGTGGCGGCCGGCGCGGCCGGCGATCTGGCCCATCTCGGCGGCCGTCAATTCGCGGAACTGGTGACCGTCGAACTTGCGGTTCTGGGCGAAGGCGACATGGTCGACATCGAGGTTGAGGCCCATGCCGATGGCATCGGTGGCGACGAGGAAATCGACGTCGCCCGACTGGTAGAGCTCGACCTGCGCATTGCGGGTGCGCGGCGAAAGCGCGCCTAGAACCACGGCGGCTGCGCCGCGCTGGCGGCGGATCAGTTCGGCGATGGCGTAGACCTCGTCGGCGGAAAAGGCGACAATGGCCGAGCGGCGCGGCAGACGGGTCAGCTTCTTCGAACCCGCATAGGCCAGATGCGACAGTCGCGGCCGGGTCACCACATTCACGCCGCGCAGCAGCTTTTCGAGGATGCCGCGCATGGTGGCCGCGCCGAGCAGCAGCGTTTCCTGCCGACCGCGCAGATGCAGGATGCGGTCGGTGAAGATGTGGCCGCGCTCGAAATCGGCAGCGAGCTGCACCTCGTCGATCGCCACGAAGGCCGCGTCCGTCTGGCGCGGCATGGCTTCGACCGTGCAGACCGAATAGCGTGCACCGGTCGGGACGATCTTTTCCTCGCCGGTGATGAGCGCCACCTTGGACGCGCCGACCTTTTCCACCACGCGGCCATAGACTTCCCGCGCGAGCAGCCGCAGCGGCAGGCCGATGACGCCGCTCTCATGAGCGACCATGCGCTCGATGGCGAGGTGGGTCTTGCCGGTATTGGTGGGACCCAAAACGGCGGTCACGTCGCGGCCGGAGACCAGCAGCGGCTGTTTCTGGGGCGAGGCGAAGTTCATCTCAGGAAGAGGGCCTTTCCCGGCCATGGCGGTTGCAACGGGCTACCATGCGCGGCGCGCCAATCCAAGGCGCTCGCCTTCATCGTGGTGTCATATGGTGCAGGCATCCATCCGGCGCAAATGGGATGCCGATTAACTTCTGGAACGAGTCTGGAACGAATCGGCGACGAATCACTGACTCGGCACGATTCACGCTTCGTTCACGGCTATATATAGGGGGCCGGGACGGTGTCGTTCACCACATGCTGAATCAAGCCTTACCGAAACCGGAACAATTTGAGGCAGTGCGTTAACCTTTGAATCGGCTGCCGCCCGCAATGCTGTTCGACTCCGCCTAAACGCTGAAATTCGTTAATCTTTTTGAACCGAACCTTAATGGCTCGACGGCCGCAGAAGCGGGTTTCGTTAAGGAATCGGCCAAATCCGGAACGAATCGGCGACGAATCACTGTTTGCGTCATGTTCCGCTTCCGTTCACCGCTAGATATTGTGTTACGCACAGCTCATCCACCAATGATTCACAGTTTATGCACAGGCCTGACCACGGCTTCCGCCGCATGGCGTTAACCTCTTGTGCCGGACCGATACAGATTGCGTCGGGCAAGCCTTCTTCTCGTCGAGTGCAAATTAACCTGTGGCAAAAGTCTTTGCTGACCTAGGGGCAATTGCCAATGAGGCAAGAATTCGCGCCTAGTTCACCTCTCAATTGCGAGGGAGAGGGGTTCATGTCGAAGAAGATTGCAGCGGAGTTTATCGGTACGTTCTGGCTGGTGTTCGGCGGTTGCGGCAGCGCGGTGCTGGCCGCCGCGTTTCCCGAACTGGGGATCGGCTTTCTTGGCGTCGCGCTGGCTTTCGGCCTCACGGTCGTGACCGGCGCCTATGCCTTTGGCGGTATTTCGGGTGCGCATTTCAACCCCGCCGTGTCGGTCGGGCTTGCCGTGGCCGGTCGCCTTCCCGGCAGGGATCTCCTGCCCTACATCGCCGCGCAGGTGGTCGGCGGCGCCGTGGCCGGCCTGATCCTCTACCTGATCGTCAGCGGAAAGGCCGATTTCGCCGGCGTCGGCGGCTTCGCCTCCAACGGCTATGGCGAGCATTCGCCCGGCGGCTATTCGCTGGGCTCGGCGCTCATCATCGAGGTGCTGCTCACCTTCATGTTCCTGATGGTCATTCTGGGTGCGACCGGGCGGAACGCGCCGGCGGGCTTCGCCCCGCTCGCCATCGGCCTGACGCTGACCCTGATCCACCTGATCTCGATCCCGGTGACGAACACGTCCGTCAATCCGGCACGATCGCTGGGCGTCGCGCTCTTCGCCGATGGCTGGGCGCTGCAGCAGGTGTGGCTGTTCATCGTCGCGCCAATCGCCGGCGCCGCGATTGCGGGCGTGGTCCACAACATGCTGTTCGAGGACAAGTCGCCGATCGTCGCCGGCATTGCGCCTGCCGAGTAAAGCTGGAAAGCCGCGGGAACCAAGGCTCCCGCGGCCTCCTTCTATCCGTTACGAGAAGAACTGGCCGCCATTGGCGGAAATGGTCGAGCCATTGATGAAGCCGGCCTCGTCGGAAGCGAGGAAGACCACGCAGCGGGCGATTTCTTCCGGTTCGCCCAGACGGCCCGTGGGGATCTGGCCGATGATCGCCTCGCGCACCTTGTCCGGCACGGCCATCACCATGTCGGTGGCGATGTAGCCGGGCGCGACGACATTGACCGTGATGCCGGCCCTTGCGCCTTCCTGCGCCAGGGCGCGCGTGAAGCCGATGTCGCCCGCCTTCGCCGCCGAATAGTTCGCCTGTCCCGCCTGTCCCTTCTGGCCGTTGATGGACGAAATGGTGACGACGCGGCCGAACTTGCGCTCGCGCATGCCGGGCCAGACCGGATGGGTCATGTTGAAGACACCGGTGAGATTGGTGTCGACCACCTCGCGCCATTGCTGCGGCGTCATGCGGTGGAACATGGCATCGCGCGTGATGCCGGCATTGTTCACCAGGACATCGACCGGCCCGAGCTCCGCCTCGACTGCCTTGATGCCTTCCACGCAGGCCTCGTAATCGGCGACGGACCATTTGAAGACGGCAATGCCGGTCTCGGCATTGAACTTCCGCGCGGCCTCGTCATTGCCGGCATAATTGGCGGCAACCCGATAGCCGGCATTCTTCAGCGCGATAGCGATGGCGCCGCCGATGCCGCGCGTGCCGCCGGTGACGAGTGCGGTTCGTGTCATGAAGTCTCCTCCCCTTGGTCGGAGAGCAAATAGGGAGTAGCGAATAGCGAGTAGGGGATTGGCCCTAGCCCGGCTCCGCCTTTTTTCTCCCCTATTCGCTACTCGCTATTCGCTTTTTGGTTCACATCGCTTCCACGCACATGGCGACGCCCATTCCGCCGCCGATGCACAGGGTCGCGAGGCCTTTCCTGGCGCCGCGGCGGCGCATTTCGTAGACCAGCGTGTTGAACACCCGCGCGCCCGAGGCGCCGATGGGATGGCCGATGGCGATCGCGCCGCCATTGACGTTCACGATGTCCGGGTTCCAGCCCATGTCCTTGTTAACCGCGCAGGCCTGTGCGGCGAAAGCCTCGTTGGCCTCGACGAGATCGAGGTCGTCCACCTTCCAGCCGGCCTTCTGCAAGGCCTTCCGCGAGGCGGGGATCGGCCCGGTGCCCATGATCTGCGGGTCGACGCCGGCGGTGGCCCAGGAGACGATGCGCACCAGCGGCGTGATACCGCGCCTGACGGCCTCGGCTTCGCTCATCAGCACGGCGGCGGCCGCGCCGTCATTGATGCCGGAGGCGTTCGCTGCCGTCACGGTACCTTCCTTGTCGAAGGCGGGCCTGAGCTTCTGCACCGCCTCCAGCGTCGCTCCATGGCGGATATATTCGTCGGCATCCACGACCGTATCGCCCTTGCGCGACGAGACGGTGACCGGCGCGATCTCGTCCTTGAAGCGGCCGGCCTTCTGCGCGGCCTCGGCCTTGTTCTGCGAGGCGACGGCGAAGGCGTCCTGCTCGTCGCGGGTGAGCTGCCACTGGCGCGCGACGTTCTCTGCCGTATTGCCCATGTGATAGCCGTAGAAGGCGTCGGTCAGGCCGTCCTTGATCATCGTGTCGATGAGCTTGAGGTCGCCCATCTTGGTGCCGCTGCGCAGGTGCTGCGCATGTGGCGCCATGGACATGGATTCCTGCCCGCCGGCGACGATGATGCCGGCATCGCCGGTCTGGATCTGCTGCATGCCGACGGCGATGGCGCGCAGGCCGGAGCCGCAGAGCTGGTTCAGGCCCCAGGCGGTCGCCTCCTGCGGCACGCCGGCCTTCATCGCCGCCTGGCGCGCCGGGTTCTGGCCGTGGCCGGCGGCCAGCACCTGGCCGAGAATGACCTCGTCGACC